>MHAY01000010.1 GCA_001804705.1 Ignavibacteria bacterium RIFOXYC2_FULL_35_21 | reverse complement strand
AGAAATGTTATGATGCTTTATTCAGAACCTAATAAATATTATGTTCAACAACCTTTATTCAATTAAATAATGGTCAACGTATTTCAGGACAAGACATTATAACTTTATGAACTTTCAACTTGGAACTTATATTACTTCTTCACTTTTATCTTATTTATCCTGAACAAAAGTGAATCCGCTTTAGATTCGTCAAGCTTTTTAAGTTCTTTGTATAATTTGTCGGCACCATCAAGATTGCCCGATTCGACATAGGCTATACCGAGGTTGAGCTGTGCATCGGCTAAGTAAGGCTCGAGTTCGAGTGCTTTTTCAAGTGAAGTTATTGCCTGCTCATAATCCTCGTTTGAATGGTACATCAAACCGAGATTTTTGTAGCCTTCTGCAAAATTGGGGAGCAATTCGATTGTTTTTTCAAACTCCTGTATAGCATTTTTGTGCCTGTCGAGAAAAGCATAAAGCAATCCTAAGTGAAATCTTGCAGGAGCAAGGTTTGGCTGAATTTCGACTGACGAACGCAGTGCTTTCAAAGCATCCTGATAACGGGCGCTATGGACGAGTGTCAGGCCAAGATAAAGGTCGGCTTCGGCTGATTGTTTGTTTAAACTTTTTGCCTTTGCATAACACTCGATTGATTTTTTATAATTTTCCATCCTGTCATAGACCACACCAAGTTTAATATATGCACGCTCATTTAGCGGCTCAATCCTCAATACTTCTTCGAAAGCAAGAATAGCTGAAGAAAGATGAAATTTTGAATTAGTAACATCAGACATCCTGATTTGACATTCCCCGATACCAAAATATGCAAGAGGCATATTGGGTTTAAGTGCTGCGGCATGTTGAAATGACTGTATAGCATCAATATAATTCTCATTCATCATTTCCAGCATACCCAAACCAATAAAACTGTCAGGCAGTTTGTCATTTAAATATTTAGCAAGATTGAATGCCTCATAAGCTTCCTTTATTTTTTTAAGGCTTGAATTAACTAATCCAAGCCAGATATATGACACATATGGTTCATATTGAAGCCTGACTGCATGAGTGAAAGCATCAATAGCTTTGTCGTGCATACCGGAATACCAATAACATATACCTATTTCAAGATAACCTTCCCCCGAATTTGGATTCGCATCAAGGAAATTACTGATTGTTTCGATTCCTTTTTCATATTGCTTATCTTTATAGTAACATTTCCCCAAAATCAGGAATAGAGTTTTATCGTCGGGATTTCTTTTAATCTCGTTTTCCAGAATATCTATAGCTTCTCTGAATCTCTTTGCCTTAAACAAAGCGGCACCTAAATGAACGACTACATTTTCATAATTGGGAGATAGAGTATATAAGGTTCTGAAGTTCTCTGCAGATTTTTCAAAATTTTCCTGATTATAATAAATAATTCCTAAATTGTGATAAGCATCATACATATCGGATTGAAGCTGGATTGTTTTATTGAATGCTTCAATTGATTTGGTATAGTCCTCCAGATGCAAATAACTACATCCAAGGTTAAAATATGAAAGTGCATGTTTTGGTTTTAATCTTATACATTCTATTAATGAATTAATGGAACTCGTATAGATTTGCTTATATGAATAAATCACACCGAGATTAAAATGGGAATCAAATGAATCGGGATTATATGATATTGACTGTTTAAAAGCATCAATTGCTTTGTTGTAATCCCTCATTGCCTCGTAAATAGAACCAACGAGGCTGTATATGTTATAATTTCTGAAACCACGGTTGAGTAATTTTTTGCAGGTTTCAAGTCCTTCAGTATATTTACCTGTCTTAAATTTTGATAAACCGAGATAAAAATAAGCATTATCAAAATCCGGCAAAGATGAAATAACAGATTCGAGTAATTTAATAGCTTCAGAAAATTTTTCTCTCTTAATATAAGCTAAAGCATCTTCATAATGTGATTTCAAGCTTTTTGATAATTTCTCGGAAGTCTCTGTAACGGCACTATCGAGGGCGCTTATCGTAGTAAAATCTTCTTTAAAATTATTCTTGTCAGTTATCATTACAAAATTATGCTTTTATAATTTATGTTAAATGAGAAAAAAACAAATTAAATTATTATTTAATTTCTTACAATAGCAAAATTATTTATATTAGTCTGTTTATTCTCTATGTCTATATTTAAACAGGTCAATTCTTATTATTTTATTTATTACGATTATGAAAATCCGAAATTATTTCTTTTTATAAAAATCCTTACTGAATATCCTGATAAAAAGCAATTCTTATAATTTAGTAACGTCAAATACAGTTGTAGTTTTTATAAGAACATTTAAATTCAAAAATTATATTAAAAAATGGCAGGTAACTATCAATTTAGAGGTTTTGGTGGAACAGCATTGACTCCCGTAATAAAAGCCCTGATAATAATAAATGTTATTGTTTTCCTTCTTCAAACATTCTTTTTCAGCATGTTCAAGATTGGCGAATACTCTCTTGGTGATATGTTTTTCTACTATTTTGCATTATTTCCGATTGGGGAACATACTAATTTTTACTTATGGCAGTTAATAACTTATCAGTTCATGCATGGCAATTTGTGGCACATATTCTTTAATCTTCTTGCATTATGGATGTTCGGTATAGAGCTTGAACAGATGTGGGGTGCCAGGAAATTCCTTATGTTCTATCTGCTCTGCGGAGTCGGTGCCGGGCTTGTTCAATTATTTATCAGCCCCATATTTGCCTCGGCTGCACCTACGATTGGTGCTTCAGGTGCGATTTATGGAATTCTGCTGGCATTCGGATTAACTTTTCCAAACAGGCCTATTTTTATGTTCCCGTTTTTTATACCGATACCGGCAAAGTATTTTGTTCTGCTTTATGCCGGAATAGCTTTGCTGATGGGATTCTCATCCAGCGGGGATAGTGTTGCCCATTTTGCACATCTCGGCGGTGCGGCTACAGGTTTCTTACTCATTAAGTTCGGTGATGCTGCAGGTATATTCAAATTGTCGGAAAAAATGTTTGCTAAAAAGCCAAGGCAGGATGTGTATGGTAATTATTCTCCTGAAGAGCCAAAAGTTTATAAATCAAATTGGTTTAAAAAAGAGCCTGTGGTCAAAACCGAACCACAGTCGAAAATTATTATAAGCGGTGAAGAAATCACACAAGCTAAAATAGATGAGATTCTCGATAAAATCTCAGCAAACGGATACCAGAACCTTACAGACAGAGAAAAACATATTCTTTTTGAATTGAGCCAAAAGATTAAATAATTGTATTTGTTAATAACATTTAATTTTGAATTATGGATAATTCAAGTTCAATTATAAATATAGAACGCAGAAAAACTCGCAAGGTGATGGTTGGTAATATACCTGTAGGAGGCGATTCCCCGATTGCCGTTCAAACCATGACCAAAACCAAAACTGCGGATGTAAAAGGCACAGTTGAACAAATTAAAAGATGCCAGGAATTAGGTGCTGACATCATTCGTGTAACTGTGAATGAACAGGAAGCCGCAGATGCAATCGGTGAAATAGTCAAAAGCGTGGATATTCCTATTGTCTCCGATATTCATTTCAACCACGTTTTTGCCCTGAAAGCCATCGAAGCAGGTGTTGCAAAAGTGAGAATTAATCCCGGTAATATTGGTTCAAAAGACAGAATCAAACAGGTTTTGACTGCCGCAAAAGAAAGAGGTATTCCGATTCGTATTGGAGTAAATTCAGGCTCGCTTGAAAAAGATTTACTCGAAAAGCACAGATTCCCGACAGCTGAAGCATTATTTGAAAGTGCCATGAGACACGTGGAGATAGCGGCTGATTTCGGTTTTGACAATATTATCATTTCAGTAAAATCCACCAGCGTTCCTTTGATGATTGCGGCATACAGAATGCTTTCGCAAAGAACTGATTTTCCATTACATCTTGGTGTAACTGAAGCAGGAGCAATTAAAGTCGGTACAATCAAATCGGCAGTAGGCATTGGTACTTTGCTTGCTGAAGGCATTGGCGATACAATCAGGGTGTCGCTCACAGCACAACCCGAAGATGAAGTCGAAGTTGGGAAAGCAATACTCCGTTCACTTGGTTTGACTCAGAGTGGTATCGAAATTATTTCATGTCCTACTTGCGGCAGATTAGATGTTGACCTGTTCAAAATTTCAAGAGAACTCGACGAAGCATTGAAAGGCATTAAAAAGAATGTCAAAATTGCACTTCTCGGATGTGTCGTAAATGGTCCCGGCGAAGCAAGGGAAGCCGATATTGGTATAGCCGCAGGAAAAGGCGTTGCTATGCTCTATAAAAAAGGGGAAACCTACAAAAAAATCAAAGAAGAAGATATCGTCAGCGAAATCTATAATGAAGTTATGATGATGTAATCTGCTTCACTTCTTCATAAAGAAATAAATTTTTAGTAAATAAAAAACATTATTATATACTATGAACCTTAGTAAAAAAACTTAACAAGGTTGCACAACCTTATTAACACTTTATTTCACAACGACAAACTTTTTTATTATTGTATAATCTTTATTATTAAATCTCAAATAATATGTTCCTGAATTAAATCCTTCAATTCTTGTTACAATATCTCTAGAAACAGTATTTTGAATCATCCTTCCATCAACATTAAATATTTCAAAATTAAATGGGGAATGGATTAATTCTTTTATTACTGCGATAGTAATTACTCCATTTGAGGGATTCGGATAAACCTGAATAATATCACCCGGCTTTATTGGTTCATCTACTGAAGTCGGTTGGTCAGACTCGACCTTAATATCATCAACATAGAGTTTAAGGTTACTATTTATAGTTGTTGATACAGCAAATTGAGCATATTCTGAACCATCACCCTCAACTTCAATCATAATTTTTTGCCAAAGTTTTTCAAAATTTTGAATTTCTTTAATTTTATAATTTCCATTAGAAATATCTCCATTATCACTACAGAAATGGAGCTGCATTTTATCTTCATTACCAAATTCAGCACCTGACAATTTCAGCCAAAGACTTAAATAATATTTCTTTTTTGATAAGGTTTTGAATTTCTTCGATAATAACCAACTATTGCCATTCCCCCCGTTACTATTGTCAAGCATAAGTGAATAAGTACCTGAATGAGCATCTTCGTTTGTTTTTTTGTAAGTATTTTCATCGGGACTTGTGAAATCGTCACTACCGGATTCATAGTCATTTGAAAGAATAGATTTAATCATGAAAAATTCAGGGGCATCATATTCAAAAGCACCAATATCTACAATTGCAAAGTTGTCATTATTACCATCCCACAACCTTACATTGCCATCAAAATCCTTTTCAGGTAAACTATCAGAATTAAATCCTGCATCAATAGCAGGACTTCCAGGCATTAGCCTAAAATTACCATTAGCTTCATCATCGAAATTAGGTATCCTGAATATATTACCATAAGCATCAGTTGAATCGCCATTGAAGTTTGTTCTGACATATTTTCCGAAATATGTTGGCGGTGAGGACCAATTTCTCTCACCCGGCGAATAAATTAAATTATTTTTAATAGATAATTTACGACTTCCTCCTCCTGATATCTGATAGCCGTATTTTTTTGCATCATCAAAATTTTCACATTGATTGTTTGCAATTATTGTATTTATTACTTCTGCATTTGAATCACAAGACGAATATCCAATTGCAGAACCATTCCATTTGGCTTTATTATTTAATATAACACAATTAATTATCTTTGTTCCTAATCCTGTTAATATTCCGCCATTAAAGTTGCTTTTATTATTAATAATTATTGTATTTTTAATTATAGGATAAAATGTATTTATAGTAATTACTCTTATACCTCCTGCTTCAGAATCAGAATTATATAAATATGGATTGTCAACAATTTTATTTACAATATTATTTGCAATTAGACAATTTTCCATTATTATTTCTGAACCAATTACGATAGCAGCATCAATTGTGTCAGTATTATTTACAATTGAGGAATTTCTAATATATGACCATTTAGGTGTGCCGAATAGTATAATATTTGACTTATTATTTTGATAAATGAAATTATCAATATTAAAATCAATAAGCTGTAAATCCAAAGCACATATTTCTTTTCCTCCTCCTGCATTTTCAAAGGTTAAATATTTGATTGAAGCAAAGGTATTATCTTTTTCATTGTATTTAATAAACTTTATTCCTCGCCAATATTCATCAGTTTTAAAACTTGTAAATAAAATTCTTTCATTTTCTGTTCCTTCTGCAGTAAAATCTCCCTCAACAAGAAAATAAGCATCTTTGTGAAATTTTAAAGTTGTTCCTTTTTCAATTGTCAGACTCTTAGATTTGGGAACAAAAATTGTGTCTCTGACTTCATATACTCCTGATTTAAGAACACCTGATAATTCACCTTTCAGAAATATTCCCAGATAAGTTATGGGAATTGTACCAAGGTCTTTATTATCGAACAAATTCACATCATAAAGTACAGTATCCTTGTAATATTCTTTATTAAAAATGATATTATACATACCTTCCTTGATTTCAAGTTGAAATTCTCCTGAACTTTCTGTTTCAAGATTGTACTGTAGATTAGAAGGAGCAGTACGGTTAAATGTAACAGTAACACCTGAATAATCAGATACATTGCTTAAAACAACCGAACCTGATACGGTAACATTTTTTTCCTGTGAATAAGAAATACTTGTCAGAAAAGCATAAACAAAGAATAACAAAACAATCTTTTTCATTGACTCACCTTGATATTTTATTTAAAATATTTATCTATTTTTAAATATGTTCTTTGCTTTGTTCTTTGATGCGATTACCTTCAAATAGGGCAATTCGTGAATTGCCCCTACAAATAACCAATACCGAATTGCCAACCTTACTAACAAAAATCAAATTTGCATCAATTATATATACAATGACACATGAAACCCAAAAAAGTCTCAGAAAATTTAACTATTATTTACTGTAATAACAAAAAAAATAGGAAAATGTTACAGTGGGAAGCGAAAATACTTTAAATAATATAAGATAAATCAATAATTCAACACTCAAAACTCAACACTCAAAACTCAGAGTTTACCATTTCATTATGTTGACTTCATCAACATAAACTGTCTGTTTGTTCCTGAATAGCGAGAGGACGATAGCAAGTCCTACAGCCGCTTCTGCCGCCGCAACTGTCATCACGAAGAATACAAAGATTTGTCCTGCAGGGTCATTCATATATCTTGAAAATGCAACGAGTGTTACATTCACTGCATTAAGCATCAACTCGATTGACATAAATATTATTATTGCATTCCTGCGTGTAAGTACGCCGATTGTACCGATTATGAAAAGTATTGCCGACAGTCCGAGAAAATATTCCAAAGGTATTGTTTCCATCGTTTCACCGTTAATCAATTTTTCTTTTTGCTAAAATAACTGCTCCGATTATTGCTGCAAGCAGTAATAATGATATTGCCTCGAAAGGAAATAAATAATTGCTGAATAGTTCCCTGCCTATGAATTCAATTGTCCCCTGGTTAACAGTTCCCGGAGCTTTTTTCACACCAAACCTCTGAGCCATAAAAACTATAATAATCAGCATCAGCAAAACCGAACCGAGTAAAAATCCCGCTCCCTTTCGCACATTAAATTTTTCCTTCAATTTCTCCTCATCTCCGAGATTGAGGAGCATGATTACAAACACAACAAGAACCATAATAGCACCTGCATACACAAGCACTTGTATTACAGCTATTAATTGTGCCTGAAGTACGAGGTACAAACCTGCAAGCATGAAAAAATGAAATACGAGTGAAATGGCAGAAGTAACGGGATGCCTGCTGCTGATTGTAACGACAGCGCTTGCTATTGCTAAAATTCCAAGTATTACAAAGAAAATAAATGTCAGATTCAATTTAGTTACTCATTCTAATCTAAAATAACAATCGGCAAAATTAATCAAAATTATTATCAGCACAAATTTTAATGCTTCTAAATCTCATTTCTAATTTCATTAACACTATTTGGAAAATAATATTTAATTTTGCTTGATTTATTAGATTATCATCTCAATTAATATGGGTAATAAAAAGAAAAGCAATCAGAAGTCGGATTTTAAGCAGACTATTGACTCTGCTAAGAATGACGGCAGAAAAAAATTTTCTGTTGGAACATCAAAACATTTAAAGAAACAAAAGGCAGTTAAAAAAGAAACCGACTGGAAAAATGTTTTTACAGTTATTGGCGCAACGATACTGATAATAATCGCAGGTTATGCCTTGTATTCCAGCGTACTAAAATATGACCTGGTTTTTTGTGATGATAATATTTTTGTACTTAATTTCAACAAGTTCAACAGCGATATAAATAATATTAAGACCTCTTTTGAAAAAACAGTAGGGACATCCTATTACCGCCCCATGTTGAATGTATCATTTATTATTGATGCAGTTCGTGGAGGAACAGACCCGGCGGTTTATCACTCTACAAATCTAATACTTCATCTTTTGGCATCAGCACTTGTTTTTCTTTTGTTAATAAAGTTGAAGTATCCATTGATACCTTCATTTCTCTTTGGCTTATTTATTCTTATACATCCGATTGTTACACCTTCGGCGGCATGGATTTCAGGCAGGAATGATTCTATGATAACAATATTTGTTGCGTTGTCATTTATAATGTTCCTTTTATATTTAGAAGCGAACCTGCAATGGAAATTTATAATACTCCCTCTACATCTCCTGTTCTTCGCGGGCAGTATTTTTACAAAAGAGATTGCATTTGTATTTCCATTAGTCTGCATTTCTTATGTGTATTTCTTCAGAAAAGAAAAAAACCTGTTCAGGACAAAATATATAATTGCCGCAACCGGCTGGATGGTGGTAGGAATCATTTGGTTCTTCATGCGTTTGAAAGCAATTGAAAACATGAAGAATCCTGATGAAATAGGCTTGGGTCCTATACTTACAAACTTACCAACACTTCCTGCAATGATTGGAAAAATTTTTCTGCCTGTCAAAATGATTGCACTGGCAAGTTTCGAAATGTTTTCTATTATTACGGGTATAATTTTAATGATTGCCATAGCAATTTATTTAATAAAATCAAAAAAGCTTGAAAAGAATAAAGTATTATTTGGTGTTCTCTGGTTTGCCATGTTCCTTTTACCTACGTTTTTGGTAAGAATAATTTATGTCGAGGACTTTTTCGATTATGCCGAGCATCGTGCATTTTTACCAATGGTGGGTATAATTATTATTCTGATTGAAATTCTTAAAGACCTAAAGGTTGATTTTAAAAAGCCAAAGTTCTTAGTTCCCGCTTTTATCATACTGATTGTTCTTTCTGTACGGTCGTATGTATATTCACAGAATTTCGAGAACAGGAAAGCTTTCTGGAGCCACATGACTGACATTTATCCTTTGAAGCCCCGAGGCTATCTTGACCTCGGCAAGGCTTACTTTGCAGAAAACGATTTGAAAACGGCAGAATCAAAATATTTAAGAGGAATAGAACTTAATCCGCGAAATAAAAATCTTTATATTGATGTATCCGTAATTTACCTGAGATGGAACCAGCTTCAAAAAGCCGAGGATTATGCACGTAAAGCCGTTGAAATTGACCCGGATGATGCACTTGCTAATTACAATTACGGGAAAGCCCTCCAGATGCAGGGAAAACACGAAGCCTCACTTAAACCTTATGAAATAGCGATAGTCCGTAATCCGGGATTTCCGCAATGGTTCCTCGATATAGGTGTTGCTTACTATCATAATGGTTTATTGGAAAAGGCTGTCGAATCTTATCAAAAAGCATTAAAGATGGCACCTAATTTTGCCCTTGCTTATTCTAATATGGGAGCGGCATTTGCTAAGTTGGGAAAAGAACAGGAAGCTGTGTCGAGTTGGCAAAAAGCTATTGAACTCGATGGTAAAAGTTTTGATGCTTGCCAGAACCTTGTCAGGTATTACCTGAGAGTTGGCAGGCCCGACCTTGCTGATATTTATATTAAAAAGTTGCAGGAAAACGGCGGAACATTGGCACAGGATATTGTTAATTTCTTGCAAAAAGGAAAGCCAAATTAACTGAAGTAAATTAATAATTTTCAATTTCAAATTTTCAATCAATTTTTAATTTTAAATATCAGAATGAATTGTAATACGATGAGGTACGAGGCAATAAAAAAAAATGAATATATTAATAATTTGTTTATTGAAAATTCAATGAAAATTTGAAATTGAAAATTCTAAATTTATTTAAATGCTAATATAATGTGTAATATCAAATAATAATTTTGAAGATAATTAATCATGCTAAAAATTAAATTAAGGATAAATTATGTCGAAACAGAAATCATTAATTATATGGTTACCAGTAATAACTGTAAATCTTATAATAATAATATATCTCTTTGCATCAAAATCATTAGGATTAATTGAATTTGTAGCTTATGGGATTATTCCATCAATATTAATATTTTTCATTTTTATTTACCCGGGATTGTCCCCAGAAGCTAGGAAATCATTTTGGCTGTGGAGCATATCAATTCTTCTTATGGGTGGTATTGTAATATTCCAGAGAACAACAGGGCCGACTTATCCCGTTAACGGTGAGGTTGAGTTTAACTCAAATACATATATATATGAATTTCCGCGGAGCCATGGCGGCAAAGGTGGTGCATTGATTCAGTTAGTGGTCAGGGATAAGAATATTTCCGGGGAAATAACATATCGCCGCTTTAAGAGTTATGATGAATGGACTACCGATACTATGAAGAGAGCAGGTGATACACTGAAGTATGAGCTTCCTCATCTGATACCTGCCGGAAAAATGATTTATCATGTTAATCTTATTTCTCAGTATGCAAAATCAACTCCCGTAACTAAAGAACCTGTCATTGTTCGCTACAAAGGGCATGTTCCTGCATTAGTAATAATATTGCATCTGTTCTTCCTTTTCAGTGCTATTACATTATCTATCAGAGCAGGTTTTGAAGCTATTTACAAAGGTGAAAGATTATTCTCTTTTGCTATGATGACAAGTATAACTCTATTTATCGGTGGATTAATAATTGGTCCCATTATGCAGGAATATGCTTTTGGTGCTTTGTGGACTGGCTGGCCCTTCGGTCAGGACCTGACGGACAACAAAACAGCAGTAGCTCTAATCGTATGGATAATAGCACTATGGAGAATAAAGAAAAATCCGCAGGCATGGGTATGGGGAATTGTTGCATCTATTGTAATGCTCATTGTATTCTTTATTCCTCACAGCCTTCTCGGCTCTGAAATAGATTTTACAAAATTTCCGAAAGGACATTAATCTGTTAAACAAAATATATAGAATTGAATGAAACAATCAATCAGCAAGAAGACTATCGTCTATCCTCATCCGGTTTTCGTGATAGGTTCTTATGATGTTGACGGACTGCCGAACATCATGACAGCCTCATGGTCGGGAATATGCTGCAGCGAACCGCCTTGCATTGCCGTATCTCTCCGAAAGTCGAGATATACTTATGACAATATAATGTATAACAAGGCTTTCACCGTGAACATACCAACCCAGGACTATGTTCAGCAGGTTGACTATATCGGGATTTATTCCGGGAAATTTATAAATAAATTTCAGAAAACAGGACTGACGCCGCTTGACAGCGAAATCGTGAAAGCTCCTTATGTGAAGGAATTTCCTGTTTCACTTCATTGCAATCTTTTGAAAACTGTCGAAATCGGTGTCCATACTCAATTTATCGGTGAAATAATGGATGTTCTCGTTGATGAGGATGTGATAAATACCGACGGGACTTTGATGATAGATAAAATTAGACCTTACATCTATGATTCATCAACGAGGGCATATTATGGTGTCGGTAACCGTCTGATTGATGCTTTCAAAACAAAGTAAATTTTGTATTAATAAAAATAAATTTTCAATTTAAAATTTTCAATTTTCAATGAATTTTCAATAGATTAATTTTTAAACATGTAAATAATTCAAAAAATTTATTTCTTAATCTTGATAAATTGGAAAAAAATGGTAAAGTTTATATCTATTTTTAACATTGAAAATTGTTAAATTTATTGAAAATTGAAAAATTGAAAATTATAAATTGTTATTACTAAGAGCAATAATTTATTCGTAACATTAATCAATAACTTTTTAGCAATTATTTCGTATTTGGTTTATGGCAACTTTTGCAATCGAAAGTAACGGTAGATTAGAGAAAACTGTTGTATATTACAACGGCCAGCAACTCGGTGGAATTAAGGAAGTATTCTTGAATCTTGACGAAGACGGTACCTTTGATGCGATTCTGCAATATGAAGGAACGGATAAGCAAATAAAAACAAAGCAAATTTTCGATGAGTATCTTGAAAATCTGAAAATTGTCGAGCCGTCATTCACCGAAGAAGAAGCCGCCGAGCTTCATTTGCTAACTGTTGACAGCGATGGCGATATTGAAGATACAATCGTTTCGATTGATGATGAAGAGCTTGACGGAATAGTAAGTATGTTTGTCCATATAAAATCGGCAGAGAATAAAAACGGAATAAGTGCTTTTTTCTCGAAAGATAAAATTCCTGCACATATGGAATTTAAAGCGGAAATAACATTCAGAAATGAAGACGATACATTAGAAACGGAGGAGATATTTTAATGAAAACGACAAAAAGAATATTGCATTTACGGGCAATAATTATATTGTTTGCTTTTACTATCTTGTTATTAGCACCTGATATTGCAGAAGCAAGGGGCAGCTTTGGCGGACGTGGTTTTGGACGTAGTTTCGGAAGAAGAAGTTTCGGCCGTTCTGCACCAAGCCGCTCTCGTTCATCATTCGGAAGGCAAAGAAGCATGACTTCTTCACCTGTGAGAAATACACCTTCCCAAAGAGCAGCAACCAGTTTTGGCGGAAGACGCCTCAATTCTTCGGGAGACTATACTGCAAAGTACGGAGTTCCACGGAGGTCTCAAACCTTTGCAAGAACAAATGCACAGGGCTTGCCTCAGAACTACGCCATTCATAATTACGGCGGCTATGGCAACGGCTTGATGATGGGTTACATGCTCGGACATACTTCCTGGATGTGGCTCATGCCTTTCCATCCTGCATTCTATTACACTAAGCCCTATTATGCAGATAATCCCGATGGAACCGTATCAGTCTATCCTCCGACATTCGATTGGGGAAAACTCTTTTTCACTATTCTGATAGTCGGTGCAATCGTATATATTATCTATTCAATAATCCGAAACAAACGCCGGATGAAGCAGGGCTACTATTCCCAGTCCTCGTTTGGATAAGAATTATGATTGTCACCCTGAGCGTTGTTGAAGAATCTTTCCCCCTTTGTAAAAGGGGGATTCAGGGGGATTTCTTTTTCAATCGTAATTCGTATTTCATAATTCGTAATTGATTTTGTCACCCTGAGCGTAGTCGAAGGGTCTTCTTAAATCATAAATCGTTAATCTTTATTCTTAAATCCTGACTGTCATTCCTGCGAAAGTAGGAATCCATAGCCTAAAACCACATCATTTTGCATTCTACATTTTGCATTTTGCATTCTATATTCTACATTTTGCATTTTACATTTTGCATTTCTAAACTTTTCTTCTTAAATTTCCTTTTTATATTCATAAACAATCGTAGCGATTCAATGAACACACTCTATTCCGGCAACTGCCTCCTTCAATTCAGGGAACTCCACTGCAATGGCTATTCATATTATTTTAATTATTATCGAGGTGATAAATGAATTCCAAAATCTTTCTTTTGTTAATACTGCTTATTTTAATACTGTGCAAACCTCTTCCGCTAAATTGCCAGGAAAAATCTTTGGATACTCCACTAAACCCGGCTGAAAAAATACAATCTATTCAATTTGGAATTTTTTCGGGTTTGGTTATGGAACTATTTCCAAGCGGTGTATTCTCAGAATTGCCAATGACAACTTCAAGATATGTTCAAAAATCTTTAATGAATGGTTATGATGCACTTGGTTATGGCAGAACTTATGGTACAGGTATATATGGCAAATATACTTTAGAGCCTAATGTTTTATTAGGTTTAAATATTTCTTATACTGGCTGGAAAGGTTCGTATCATTGTTATTGCGGGACTGAGGATTTTGGTATTAATACAAACTCTATGTCATTGCTGCAATTTTCCATTGTACCACAATATTTTTTCTGGAAGGATTTTTATGTAACAGCAGAAATAAGTTTTAATGTCTTTGGTGCTAAAGCATCAGAAAACTCAAAACGGGGAGTTCTTGATTTCTCTAAAAATTATTTCAGAATCGGGACAGGATTGTCTGCCGGCTATGAGTATCACATCTTAAGGCAGTTTTCTTTGGATGCTTTTTTAAAAGGGCAATTAACGAACCTTATCCTAAGACAAGAAAAAAGCAATCCTGACACTGATTCGGAATCGTTAATTAATCAAAATGATGATCCGAAAGAGTCATTATTGTTTTTCTATTCTCTTAATATCGGGTTATTGTATCATTTATAATAGTTGGTGAATTATGAAAAGAATTAACATTTTAATTATAATATTTTTTGGCTTCATTTTTATTCAATGCAATGAAGAATTCAATTATAACAATTTAGATGTTAAAATATATGAAGTATTACAAGATAGTTTAGTTGCTTATTATCCTTTCAATGGAAATGCAAATGATGAAAGTATTTACATTAATAATGCAATTGTTCATGGTGCTACCCTTACTACAAATAGATTTGGAGACACAAATAAAGCATATTATTTTCATGGTAAAGATAATTATCTGGAAGTTCCGCATACATCGAACATTCAACCACAAAGTGAAATATCGTTATGTGCATGGGTATATCCCATGGATTTTAATAAAGATAGAAATCAAGCAAATGATATTATTTATAAAGGATATACTGATGATGACCAAGGTGCATACATTTTAAGATATGAAGATTATGATGATGATAATTCAGTTTTTACACCCGTAGAAGTTTTCACATTTCAATTAAACTTTCGAAATGTTGGACGTGTTGGTATAGGAAGTATATCAAAAATAGATTTAAATAGTTGGTACTTTGTTGTTGGCACCTATGATGGTACTAATATGAAATTATATGTTAATAGTATTTTGGAAAATACATATAAAATCGTTGGTGACAGACAAAGTAATAACAAAAAATTAATGATTGGTAGACAAGATGATAATTCCTATCCATATTGGGTTACTGGTATTCTTGATGACATAAGAATATACAACCGTGCTTTAACAGATTGCGAAATTAATACTCTTTATAATATGAAAGAATAATTTAACTTTCCCCACATCTTTTTAATCCTCCGCACACCCTTTTTCTTTACCTCTCCGCCCCTCTGCGTGAGAGTAACCCCATGCTTCAGCATGGGGGGACAAGAGTCGAGCTCCACAGCTTCATCTCAGCGCCCACTTTAAAAAGTGGGGTTAAACAAATCATCATAATCACATTAATCACAAAAATCAAAGTTCAGACACTTTGCCTCTCCGCCCCTCTGCGTGAGAGTAACCCCATGCTTCAGCATGGGGGGACAAGAGAGGGGACATACCGCCTCAACCCAACCCCCACTTTAAAAAGTGGGGTTAAGCAAATCAGAGAAATCTGATTAATCAGCTTAATCCAAGTTCAGACAATTTCTCTGAGAAACTCTGTGCAAAACTCGGTGCGACCCTGTGGTAAAAATTAGCTATTTATTCCCTACGGGAAAAGGATGGTTGTGGCTATTCAAATGCTACTGACATATAATCGCTATGCGATAGAATTGTAATATTAATATTATTTCCCCAATCCCTATTCCCCAAACCCCAACCCCAATTGTGAATTGTGAATTGTTAATTTTTAATTATTCGAGGTAGGTATATCCATACAAGCCGGAGCGGTAGTTTGAAAGAAATTCCTTGCCTTCCTGCGTTGTGATTTTGCCTTCCTTGACGGAAGTAGTAACCCATGTTTCCATTGTTCTCACAAGCTTCTTGGCATTGTACTGGACATAATCGAGTACGTCGGCAATAGTCTCGCCGTCTATGATTTGGTCAATTTCATATCCGTCTTCAGTCAGCACGACATGCACTGCATTTGTATCGCCGAACAAATTATGCAAATCACCGAGAATTTCCTGGTAAGCACCGATAAGAAAAACACCGAGATAGTAAGGCTCATCGGGTTTGAACTTATGCAGTGGAAGATAGTGGGTATAGTTTCTTTCGCCGATGAAATTATCAATCTTACCATCCGAATCGCAGGTTATATCCTGAATGGTAGCGTAAATTGTCGGCTTTTCATTCAGCCTGTGAATCGGCATAACAGGAAAAACCTGGTCAATAGCCCAGGAATCAGGCAGAGACTGAAACAATGAAAAATTGCAGAAATATTTATCGGCTAACATTCTCGACAATGGCTTTAACTCATCGGTTTCATGTTTTGCTTCGAGGCTGAGTTCATAAACATCACGGGTAATAGTCCAGAAAAGCCTTTCGATTAATGCTCTTGTTTTCAGGTCGAGCAAACCCAGGCTGAATAAGTCGAGAGCCTCCTCCCTGATTTGAAGTGCATCATGCCATGACTCCAGCATGTTGGTATTTATTAATGATTCGAGAATTGAATGAAGCTCCTGCACAAGTTCGTGGTCTTTTTCTGTTACGGGTGTTTCGTCGTCCCATTCGGGAAGGTTGGTTGTCTCGAGAACATCAAACACAAGCACAGAATGATGTGCAGTGAGTGAACGCCCCGATTCGGTTATTATATTCGGATGAGGTAAATGATTCTTATCGCTGGCGTCCTGAATCATGTAAATCGCATCGTTAGCATACTCCTGAATCGAGTAATTAATACTGCTGGGATTCGTTGAACGGGTTCCGTCATAATCCACACCAAGCCCGCCGCCAATATCAACAAACTCGATATTGCACCCCATTTTTTTTAGTTCAACATAAAATTGTGCGGCTTCCCTGAGAGCATTTTTTATTTTTCTAATCTTTGTTACCTGGCTCCCAATGTGGAAATGAACCATTTTAACTTGCTTAAGTAGATTGTGATGTTCTGCGATTGAAATTGCTTCGAGCAGTTCGCTAGCATTCAATCCGAATTTGCTTTGGTCACCGCCTGAGTCTTCCCATTTTCCGCTGCCGGCAGTCGAAAGTTTTATCCTGATGCCGATGTTTGGTTTTACTTTTAGCTTCTTAGCAATCGAAATAATGAGCTTAAATTCATTCAATTTTTCGACTACAAGAAAAATCTGCTTGCCCATTTTTTGAGCCAGCAATGCCAACTCGATGAAATCTTCGTCCTTATATCCGTTGCATATTATTAAAGCATCAGGGTTTGAGGTAATAGCGAGAACTGCGTGCAGTTCAGGCTTTGAGCCGGCTTCCAGGCCTATATTATACCTGATGCCATGCCTTACAATTTCCTCGACAACGGGCCTTACCTGGTTTACCTTGATTGGATAAATAGTATAATATTTCCCCTTGAATTCATATTCTTTGGCGGCTGTGTCAAAACATTTTGTGATAGATTCAAGGCGGTCATCCAAAATATCGGGAAATCTCAATAGAACAGGTAAAGAAACATCACGAAGCTGAAGCTCGTCAATCAACTGCTTTAAATCAATCCTTGCACCATTTCTTTTCGGTGAAACAGTAACGTTGCCTTCGTCATTTATATTAAAATATTCCGCACCCCAGCCACTGATATTGTACTGCTCTGCAGAATCCTCGACTCTCCATTTTCTCATCGGCAATTCCTATTAATTTGAATTATCATATAGGGGAAGGTTATAAACCTTCCCGTTCAAATAAAATCAAAAATAATTATTTATCATCTATGAACAAGAGAATATTTTAATTATTATTTGATATTATATTTCATTATAACAGAATTAGAATTTTCAATTTATCAATTTTCATTTTTCATTGAATTTTCAATAAGATAATTTTCAAAATATTCAATTTTTTCTATTACCTTTTAACTTTTTATTTTTTACCGTTTAATGGTTATATTATATTTTAAATCATTTTAACATTTTAAATTAAAAATTAATTGAAAATTGCAAAACTGAAAATTATTAATTATAGAAATAATAAATTACCAGTAAAATCATTTTTTAATATAATGTGGTTACTTCGGCAGAAATACCAAACACATCAATACTGATGCTTGTTTACGAAATGGTTTTCATCAATCTTTAAAAAGTTTTCCCGGATTAGAGATTGAAATCTTTTTATCTTTAATTGATTCCGGCTCACCCATGATTTTGTTTCTTCAGGAGCACCGTCATTAAAAAGAAAATAATTATAAACTTCAAAAATATCTTCCTCGATTAATTTCTTTTGCCAGTCGAAAAGTACGCTTGGAAAAGTTTTATCCAAATTCTCGGCAAACCACAATTCGATAAATTTTTTTCTGAGTTGATAGAGAATATCAATGGAAAAATTTAAAGAATCAGCAGGTAATATGCCTTTTGCTGCATCCTGCATAACGCTTTGATATGCCATGTCAAACGGTAAATCCTTGTTAGGCCTTTTGATAGGGCTGGTAATCATGCTTGTTGTGAACTGTATTGTTAATGTCGAATCTTTCAAAAAGTAAAAAGAATTTTTATAAAATTGATAGAGAAGATGCGACATCTCTTTTGCCTTGAAATCACTTTCGGTCAGGTTTGAAAAAATCTCTCCGAATATAACCGACCATGCTGTAAAACCGGATAGATTATAATATTTTGATAAAATAAAATAATTATTCGAGTATTGAGGCTCGTTGATGATTCCGTTTTCCCAGTAACTGAGGGCTTTTCTGGCTTCATTATGTGCAATGTAATTTATTCCGATTTCATAATAGAGTCTGCCTGATTTGGGGAATTTGATTAGGCCGTTTTTATATACTTCGAGGGATTTTTCAGCATTGTCTAAGGCGTCATAACTATTACCGAGTAGTTGAAATACTTGCGGATTTACTTCTCGATGATTAGTCAGTGAATCGAGAATTTTAATTACATCGTCAAATTGGTTCTTTTTATATAAAGCAAGTGCCTTCTCATAAGGATAAGCAATTGGTTTCGGATTGAACAGCATAGCACTATCGCATTTAGATATGGCGTCATTGTACTTACCTGAATTTATGCTCTGGATAGCTTCAAGATACAACTCATTTGCTTTTTGAGTGCTATCAATACCCTGAGAAAATAATAATTGAATGTAATTACTAAAAACCAATAGAATTATAATTGTCAAATGTTTCATACTTTTTTCCGAATTCAAAATAATTTAATTACAGAGAAGATTTTTGGCAGATATTATTTGAATATTTTTTCATAGTCTGTCCATCAGTTTCATGTAAAGCAATCCTAAGGCTCTGCCGACAAACAACTCACGGTTGACTGTCCTGTCATCAGCAAAAACGAATTTATTTGCCACAGAAATTTTTGAGTCGCTTATACCAATCCAGACAGTTCCGACCGGCTTTTCCTGCGTGCCTCCACCGGGACCTGCTATACCGGTTACACTAATTCCGTAATCTGTATTGAATTTTTCTCTGACATTCTTTGCAAGTTCAATGGCTGTTTCTTCGCTCACGGCACCAAATTTATCAATGATTTCTTTTGGTACACCTAAGATATTTAACTTAGCAGCGTTGCTATAAACTATCACACCTCCGATAAAGTAATCAGAGCTTCCCGGTATATCCGTAAAGGCACCGCCGAGAAGCCCGCCTGTACATGATTCTGCAACCGACACAGTTTTACTTTTTTCTTTCAATAATTTTCCTACCGTATCAGCGATTACTTCCTCGCCAATTCCCGATATAAATCTTCCGGCTCTGCTTCGTATATATTTTTCAATTTTGCTGATTTCTTCTTGTGCAGTTTCTGAATTTTCGGAGGCGAAACCAATTCTTAGTTTAACACCCTTATAAGATGGAAGAAAAGCCAAAGAACCGCTATTAAGAAATTCATCGGGATTGCCGAGCAAATCTGCAAGGTGTGATTCGGGTATTCCAATCGTATTCAATGTTTTGTATAAAACAACATCAGATTTTTTATTTATTATTTCATTTTTTATAAAAGGCAAAACATGATTGAGCAATATCTCCTTCATTTCGGATGGAACCCCCGGCATTGCAATAATATATTTTCCATTCTGCTCAAAAAGCATACCGGGAGCAGCTCCTGCATTATTGCTTAGAACCCTGCATTTTGAAGGTAAGTAAGCAAGGCATTTGTTCCTTTCCAAAAACTCAGAACCTCTCTTTTTATACATTTCTTTAAGTCTCTTGAATGTTGGTTCATGAAGAACAAGTGTATCATTAAAATATTTGGTTAATACAGGTTTTGTTATATCATCATGAGTGGGTCCTAATCCTCCGGTAATGAGTACAAAGTCGGAGTTATTTATTAACATATCTAAGCCATTAATCATTGCATCCCTTTCATCCGGAACGGCAAAGTGATTGATGATTTTTGCACCAACTGCTGTGCATTGAGATGCTATCCATGAAGCGTTGGTATTCACAATCTGCCCAATGCAGATTTCATCTCCAATTGTCATTATTGAAACTTTTATCATATTATATCTTTTAAACAAATGATAATTAAAATTAATCAGCAAAAATAAAAAAAGGCAGGCTAATAAGCCTGCCTTTTTTACTTATAGTCGAATAGTATTATTATGTAATATCAGTTTTTGTTTCTTCAACAGTTTCTTCAACAGTTTCTTCAACAGTTTCTTCAACAGTTTCTTCAATAGTATCTTCAACAGTTTCTTCAACAGTTTCTTCAATAGTATCTTCAATAGTATCTTCAATTGTATCTTCAATAGTTTCCTTAACAGCTTCAACTGCAGCTTCAACTGCAGATGTTTCAATTATTTCTTCAGTAGGTGTTGATACTGTTATTAATTCCTCAGGATAAGCTTCGCGTTTCATTTCCTCAAATTCAGGGAAATCAAAGACGGCAGCTTTAGCTTCTTCGCTGTGATATTCAGGCTTATAATGTGGGTCGTTTGCAAACTTTTCGGAATTTGGTACGGGATGAAGTGCAATGTATTCGTCAATGATTGCTTTATCCCTGCCTCTCAGGTATTCAACAACAGACAAGACAATCTTCTTGGCTTCCTTGTCGAATTCAACAACTTTCATCGGAAGTTTATCCCCGATATTAAAATATTCGCTTATTGTTCTGACGGGTGCAAAAGCTAGCTGTGAAACAGGTATGAATCCATCAACGCCTTCCGGCAGTTCAACGATTACGCCCTTTTCGATAATCCGCTCAATTTTTGCTTCTGTTTCAGCACCGACTTTATATCTATCCTGGAAGAATTCCCATGGATTATCTTTAATTTGTTTATGGCCTAAAGCAATCCTTCTTTGTTCAGGGTCAATACTTAGAACTGTAACTTCGATTTCATCGCCCTTCTTAACAAATTCTCCCGGATGACGAATTTTCTTTGTCCAGGATAAGTCGCTGATATGGACTAATCCGTCAACGCCGGGCTCAAGCTCGATAAATACACCAAAGTTTGTAAGGTTTCTGACAATACCTTTGTGCATTGAATTAACCGGATATTTCTGCATTAAATCAGCCCATGGGTCTGGTTCAAGCTGTTTCATACCAAGAGCGAGTTTCTTATCTGTTTTGTCAATATTCAGAACAACAGCTTCAACAATTTGTCCCATCGAAACAATCTGTGAAGGATGTTTCACATGCTGAGTCCATGACATTTCGCTGATGTGAATTAATCCCTCGATACCCTTCTCGATTTCGATGAATGCACCATAGTCGGTAAGACTTACAACCTTACCACTGACTCTGGTATTATATTCGTATTTTTCACCGATTGTATCCCATGGATGCGGAGTCAATTGTTTCATTCCGAGTGATATTCTCTTCTTATCATCATCAAAGTCGAGTACGACGATTTTTACAATCTGGTCGAGTTTTACAATCTCACTTGGATGAGTAACTCTTCCCCATGATAAATCTGTAATATGGACTAATCCGTCAACACCGCCAAGGTCAACGAAGACACCGAAGTCGGATATTGCTTTGACTGTGCCCTCGAGAACAAGTCCTTTCTCAAGACGCGATACGATTTCATTTCTTTGCTCGCTGAGTTGTTCTTCAAGAAGTACCTTATGGCTCACGACAACGTTTTCACTTGGATGGTTGACTTTTACGACTTTTACGTCAATGGTTTTACTTACCCAGCTATCAAAATCACGTACGGGGCGTACATCAATTTGTGAACCCGGTAAAAATGCTTCTATACCAAGAAGGTCAACTACCATACCACCCTTAATTCTTCTTAAAATTCTGACAGGGACGATTTCCTGTTTATCATATAACTTGATGATATCATCCCATATTCTCATGAAGTCGGCTCTGCGGCGGGATAGAATTAATTTGCCTTCGGCATCTTCCATCTTTTCGATAAAGACGTCAATTCTGTCGCCAACCTGGAGAGTCTCGGCATTTAATAATTCTGCCCTTGGTATGACACCGAATGATTTAAATCCAATATCAACTTGTATCTCATCTTTTGATATGCTTTGGATTTTCCCGCTTACAAGCTCATCTTCTTTGATTTTTGTTATAGTTTTATCAAATAAGGATTCAAAAGATTGAGCATCCATTTCAAGATTATCGAAACTATATTCAATGAGTGAACCTAAAGGTATGTTAGGTGTTATGGGAATATGTGTTATGTGTGTTTCGGTTTCTAACTGTGTTTCTTCATTAACTATGACTTCCTCTTCATTAATGATTGATTCTGTTTCAGACATTAAAGCTCCAAAAAAAAATAATAATTTAAAATTTTGCCAGCTATGGCGTTAATTATATAGCAAAAAAACAAAATAATCTGTATAGAGCTATGCAATATAATGGATTTATTCTTTTTTTCAAAATTTATTTTTATCATAAGATTATGGGTATAATTCCACTCTGCTTGCTGTGGGGTAGTTTATAAGAGTGAAAAAAAATAATTGGTTTAATTTTAATTTTTATTGAATGTAAAGCAAACCTGTTTCAACATTTTGAATTGTCTGAAATGAATAAATATATATACCCTTCGCAATCCCTATATAATTATAATTAATAGAGTAATTCCCTTCGGATTTATCCTCATTCAATGGCTGTGATACTACATTGCCAAGCATATCATATATGGTAAGATTAATGTGTGATGGCTGATTTAAATAATACTTAAAAATAACAAAATTATTGTTTGGTTCATAAAAAATTTTAAGATTTAGTTGAGATTGTTCTCTGAGTTCATCAACAGGTGATATTTTTATATAAACATTTTCAGTAAAAAGGGTTTCTAATTCAGCAATTGTATTTGAAATTCTGCATTTGTAATTTCCGGTACTGTCTGCAAAATATGAAATACCATTAGCATTGGGTATTTCAACATTGTCCAACATCCATTGATATACATTAGAAGTACCTTCTGTGTTTACTGTCAATAAATAGCCATTGCCGCTCTTCTCAATTATAATGGGTATAATTGTATCCTGAAATTCGTATTCACTATTATTATATTCAGCTACTTTTTCAAGATATTTGAATATTAATTTATTTCCTGCAACTGAAATTTTATTAAGATACGGATAAACACTTAAGTTAGGAATTTCACTGAAACTACAACCGCCGATTAACAGAGTATCCAATTTGGGTGTATTAAATACAGGTACAGCACCGGATAATTTTCTATTCACCTGAATATCAAAGTAATTTAATACAGGTAAGTTAAATATTGGTAATTCACCTGATAATTTATTTTCTGTAAGATACAGGGAACGTAATTTGGGTAAATTAAAATCAGGAATTTTCCCGGATAATTTGTTTAATCTGAGATTCAATAATTGCAAGTTTGGTAAGTTTAATACAGGTATTTCTCCTGTTAAATTTAATTCTAAGAGCGTCAATTCTTTAAGAGAAGGAAGATTAAATGAAGGTATGGTTCCAGACAAATTTCCCATAGCAAGATATAAAATTTCAAGGTCAGGTAAATTCAATTCAGGTAAGTTTCCTGTCAAATTATTATCGATCAAATAAATCGAATTTACGACAATAACCGTGTCATCTCCTATCAAATTCTCTTTAACCACAACTCCATCCCATTGATTAATAGGAACAGGTGTTAACCAGTTATGGATTTCTTCCCAATTATCGCCATTTGTACTTTGATAGAATTTTACTAACTCTAATGAATCACTTTCCCTTGTATATTTTCTTGCTGTTGAAATATATAATAGAGAAAATACTATGATGATTAATAAACAATATTTTTGTGAATTTTTAAACATATTATTTCTTTATTAACAATGGCTTTGTTACAACTTTATTATCCATTTCAATTAATAATAAAAAAAGTCCGCTTGGCAAATCAAACGTTGGATAAGAAAAAATATTTGAATAAGTAGGGTAAGATTTTCCTGAATATAAAAAAAAATATCCCCCTTTTTCAAAGGGGGATTAAGGGGGTTTCATTGATTCTTCAGTGCATTTTGAATATATTTATTATATACCCAATTCCATTCCAAAGAAAAAGCTTCTCTCTGCTGCCGGGAAGAAATCCTTTCCTTCTGCACCTCCGGCATATAGCCTGTTTAAGAGATTAACTACCTGTGCCTGTATTTTAATTCTTTGGAGTGAGAGTATATCTTTAAAAGTATATGATAAATCAAAGTTCAAAGTATAATAATTATCAATTGCATTGTCAATGTAATAATTATAATCACTGATAAGTTGAGTTTTTAATCTTTGGTCACTTATTAGAAGGCCTCCGAAATTATCTGAGCGAAATTCTCCAAGCTTTTCACCAAAGAATCCACCTACAGATTTTGCCAGCAATGAAAAATAGAAATCCTTATATGAATATGTCAATCTTATATTACCGATAAAATCAGGGTAGCCTGCAATTGGATTATTTGCTAATGATATTATTTCATTCAGGGATGTTATATAATCATATTCAATAATCTGATTCTTGCTGAATGAAAAATTACCTGATATAACGAACTTTCCAAAACTCTTCTCCATGATATTATACCAGCCATCAAATTCAATTCCGTAATGCCTTGTTCTCGGGGCATTCCCGTCCACCGGACTGCCGAAAATATCTACCTTCCCGCTTTTAACAAGCTCATCAAAATATTCCATCCAATAAAAATTTAGACTGAAAGAATAGCCTTTACTATTTTGATTAAAACCAAGTTCAAAGTCAAGCATTGACTCAGGTTTTACAATAGGTTTTGTAAAATCGTAACGTCCAAGTGTATCACCTTCAAATAGGGGAGTTCTGCCGAAATAAATATCATCGGCAGGATAGAAATTTCTCATTCTTGGTTCACGGCTCGTATATGCCGCCATGAAATAAATATTTGAATTTTCATCCAATACATAATTTAATCCTAATCTTGGATTAATAAAGATATGATTAATATTGAATAAAGTATTTCCATTTCCGATAGTATCACCGTTAGTTGAAATGTACTTTGTGAAGCTGTTTCCGGCTTTTTCACCATCCATCGCATAAGACTGGCTTACAATCTGAACCTCGCCACTCAGATTCAGTTTGTCATTAATATCGTAACTCTCCCTTGCAAAAAATGAATAAATATCTCTTATGCCTTTATTGGTATAAATTCTATAATCCGGATTAAAATTCTCCGGCAGGTTTTCGGAAAAAATTATATTGCTCCAATGCTCTGAACGGTGAATTCTTAATTCAGCACCAACCGTTAAAATACCTGAGCCATGATTCCATAAAAGGCGAGGTATCCAGCCGCCATGTTTGTTCACAACAGTTGCCCGAATTAATGTATTAATAAATGACTGTCCCTGCCTGAATATAATAGAATCTTTAGAGACCCAATCTGTGAGTGTTTGGTCTGCCCATGTTCCGTCATAGTCATAGTAACCCTCACCTGTATAATAAAACAAAGCAGATTTGAATGTTAAGGATTCATTAATATACCAATCATTAAGCAATTCATAATGCGGCTGGGAAAATCCTTCGGACTCCTGTTTCCGCCTATCCTGAATGTATTCGACATTTGCACCTGTCGAATCATAATTCCAGTAATTGGGATTACTCCTTCTTAATCCGGCATCATTAACATAACTTTTGGGGAGTCCTGTATAAGCAAGTCCATCGTTGATAGGACCGCCGAATATATTAATTTGAGTGCTGAAATTTTTATCGAATCTTGCACCGCTAAGAAAATAACTGTTAAGGTATGCCCATGAGCGGTCGCGGTATCCTTCGGAGTTTATTTTTGAAAGCCTGCCATAAAAAGCATAATTATCAACCAAGCCTGATGATACTTCAAGCGAGTATTTGCTTATTGTTGGCTGATAGACCGGTTCTGTTCCGCTTGTATATTCCTGAAAACCTATTCCTGAATATAAAGTAATACCTTTTTCCTTAGTGAAATTGGATGTAGTAAGGTTTATACTTCCGCCGATTGCAGCGGCTCCGTAGTTTATCAGGCCGGCACCTCTCTGCACCTGAATATTATCGAGGTTTGACCCTATGTCGGGGAAATCAATCCAATATACCTGGTGGTCTTCAGGGTCATTCTGGGGGATACCGTTAATCATCACAGAAATTCTTCTTTGGTCAAACCCTCTCATTGTAAGATTGGTATAGCCGATAGAATTACCGTTTTGAGAATATGAATGAATAGAGGGCATTTCACTGATTATATCAGGTATGTCTCTAACGGTGTAGATGTTTCTCAAAACATCTTTTGACATTTCTGAAAATGGTACAGGAGTTATTCCTGTAATAGCTCTTGTTGTAGTAACTGTAATGCTCGGTGTTCTGTACACTCTTGTTGTGTCTGTCTTATCATCCGATAAGATTGAGATATGTGAGACAATCATTATGATTATCGTCATTAAGAAAACCTTTCTCATGGCAAATCTCCAAAAATGAAAAAAAAATTAAATGCCACGTTGAAAGCTTAATTAGGAGAAATTTTTGTTGGTTTTGTGAAAGTTGAGATATCGTTATCCCTACGCCGGTATTATCCGGATCAGGTTCATTGAGTTTAATCTCAGCCCCGCAATTTTCTCCTGGCGAAGCACCTCCAACGATAAATTAAAATTAAATATTTTTCTTCGATTGTCCAAAATTTATTTTTATCAGGCAAGCATTAATGCCTTTGATTTTTTATTAAATTATATTACTTTTGCAATTGCAGCATATTATCCAAATATTTTACGTCGCTTATGGACAAGTTTGTTATTGAAGGTGGTAGAAGACTTTCGGGCAGATTGAGTGTGTCGGGAGCCAAGAATGGTTCTCTGGCATTAATGCCTGCTTCCCTGCTAGCTCCGGGATTTTATCATCTTTATAATACTCCTAACCTTAATGATATCTGGACAATGTCCAGGCTAATAAGTTCGATGGGTGTTAATTGTGATTTTGATAATAATACACTTACTATTGATTCCAGGGAAATTACAAGCTTCGATGCACCTTATGAGCATGTTAAGAAAATGAGGGCTTCGTTTTATGTTTTGGGTCCTCTTGTTTCAAGATTTGGGAAGGCAAGAGTGTCATTACCCGGTGGTTGTGCATGGGGACCACGTCCGGTTGATTTACATCTTAAGGGACTCGAAAAGCTTGGAGCGGAAATAAATATTGAAGGTGGTTATGTTAATGCCCAGGCAAAGAAACTCATAGGAGCAAACTTTCATTTTGATATATCAAGCGTCGGTGCTACAGGTAATGTACTGATGGCTGCAACTCTGGCAAAAGGTACGACTTTGTTAACAAATGCAGCTATTGAACCCGAAATCACTGCTCTCGAAGAAATGCTCGTTAAAATGGGTGCTAAAATCAACGGTGTCGGAACCACAACACTTGAAATTGAAGGTGTTGATGAATTATTCCCGGTTGATGAAACAACAATACCCGACAGAATTGAAGCGGCAACTTATTTAATTGCAGCAGCAATGACACAAGGTGAAATCACTCTTGAAAATATTATTCCTGCCCATTTGCCGGTCATATTTTCAAAACTTGAGGAAACAGGTTGCCAGCTTCAAGTCGATAAAGAATCAGTATATCTAAAGATGGATGATTTACCAAAACCAGTTGACTTGATTACATCGGTATATCCGGGAATTCCTACAGATATTCAGGCTCAATGGACAGCATATATGCTGCTTGCGGATGGAGTATCGAAAGTAACCGATACGATTTACCATGACAGGTTTATGCACATACCTGAACTGCACAGGCTTGGTGCTGATGTTAATGTTATTGAAAATTCGGCTATAATTCAGGGGGGAAAGAAACTTACCGGAGCAGTAGTTATGTCATCGGACCTAAGGGCAAGTGCATCTTTAATTTTGGCCGCACTCGTTGCCGAAGGTGAGAGTGAAATACTAAGGATTTATCATATTGACAGAGGATATGAGAATATAGAAGACAAATTAAATTCTATTGGTGCTTCTGTTAAAAGAGTAAAAACTGATTTGATTTAAAAATGACTAAAAGATTTTTCATATTGTTTTTGTGCTGTTTTATCATTTGCAGTAATGCCGGTGATTTTGGTACTGCATATGCAAAACAAAAAACCAAAAAAACTACTTTATCAAAGAAGAAAAGTACATCAAATAAGAGTAAAAATAAAAATTCCAAAAAGTCAAGTAGCAGTAAATCAAATAAAAATAAATCAACTTCCAAAAATCAATATTATAATGAAAAAGGTAATTTAAAGCAGCATCAGATAGACTTGGACAAACTTATAAAATCAATCACACAAACAAAGAAGAAATTAAATACACTTCAAAAAAAAGAAAAGGCCGAAGTATCAAAACTGAATAAACATAAGCAAAAAAGTACAGTATTTAAGAAAGACATAACAAAACTTAGAAAAAAGATTGATGAATACCAGGATACCATTGGTGTCTTAAAATATCAAAAGGGAACTCTTAAAACCAGGCTTAAACGATTACAGAAAGATTACGCTTCATTGTTGAAAGAATATTATTTTAATAGTAATACTCCAGTGGAACAGCTTATTTCTTCCGCATCATCACCGTTAGCTGATATAAAAAAAGAAATATATATGAAAAAGGTGACTAAGAAGATGGAGCAGCTTGTTCGTGAAATTATTAAAACAAACGATTCCATAAATCTTCGTGAAGAGGCTTACGAAGTTATAACTAATGAGCAGTTTGTAATAAAAAATAAGAAAGAAATTGAGAATAATAAAGTTCAAAAGACAATTGCAGGACAGAAAGTCAAAATTGGTAAAATCCGAAAAGATAAAAATCTTCTTGCCAAACAACTTGCAGACATGCAGAGTAGCGCCCGGAAACTTAAGGGAATTGTAAATCAGCTTATTCAAAATGAACTTGCAAAAGAAAAAAAGAAAAAAGAATCAATTACATCCAGGACAACTTCAAAAGACACAAAGGGTAAGGACGAAATAAAACATTCAAATGAAAAATATGCCGGAGTTGTAATTCCTTCAGAATCAAAGCGTACAGCAATAGGAAGGCTAATCTGGCCCACAAATAACAGGTCTATCTCCAAATACTATGGGGAGAGCAAGAATCCAGAAACCAATACAGTCTTCGATAATCCCGGAATAGATATATCTGCAAGTGTTGGTTCTCCAGTAATTGCCTCGGCAACTGGTGTCGTTTCTTTAATCCACTGGCTTCCCGGGTATGGTACTCTAATAATTATAAATCATGGTGCTGGTGTAAGAACTGTTTATGCTAATCTATCAACGGTAAATGTAAAGAAAGACCAATCGGTCAAGCAGGGTGCTGTGATAGGAAAAACCGGCAAGACTGTTGACGGTGCTTCCCTGCATTTTGAACTTTGGCAGGGGAGCAGCAGATTAAATCCTCTCGGCTATCTTAGGTAAATCATATTACGCAACATAAGAGTATTTACAAAAGAATTAAATTTTCAATTTCTAATTTTTTAATTTTCATTGAATTATCAATGAGAAAATTTTCAAAATATTTATTTATTCTAAAATTTTTGCTTATTCGAAGTAATATGTTTGTAAAATGGAGTTAAGGTAATTTCTATTTTAACATTTAAAATTTAAAAATTGATTTAAAATAGCAAAATTGAAAATTATAAATTATTTCCAATAGAAATAACAATATATGAGTAATATAATTTAAAAATTGAGCTTGGGATAAAAGACAATACCAAACCTTGGTATTGAGAAAAAGTTAGTCAAATCAGCAGTAATTGGAGATTCGGGTTTCCCCGGTGGATACCAACGAGTACTTATGTTATTTAAAAGAAAATTAAGCTTCCACTCTGCTACAAAATTTAATAATCCGTATTTGGTTTCTAAATTAATATAAAATCCTAAGCCTATATTCAGATAGCTTGAGTTGTTCTTCTGTTTATTCAAAGAGCTGAGGATTGCCGTATAACCACCAATACCATAGAAATTTACCCTTGAGTATGGATTGATAATCCAGTTTGAACTTAATTCTACTATATCATAAGTAAATGGTGCAATAAGGCCATTAGCCTCTTCTGATATTTTTTTGTTAATAGAATAAAGGTAGGTAGCTTCCAAAATGCAATAATCTAATAATCCAAAATATAGTGAGCCGCCATAAATGAACAATCCGTCGTGTGATTCGTTCTGCTCACCCCCTGATGTTTTTAGGGTATAAGTTTCAACAATAGTGTTTGAGCCAAACATAGGCCCTACGCCAATAAATTTATTATATGGGTTTTCATATTCTTCGGTTGCAACTTCTTCATCTGGTGTTTCTGAGTCCTGTGAATATAATACCCCGGAACTAACAAATAAAAACAATAACATTGTTATTAACCCGAAAAGTTTTTTTGCATTTGACGTTGTCATCGAGATTACCTCATCAATTGTTATATTTTTTATTTCTGCAATTTTTTCCGCAATATATTTGACGTATAAAGGCTCATTTCTTTTACCTCTGAAAGGAACAGGGGCCATAAACGGCGAATCTGTTTCCAATAAAATTCTTTCTATTGGTGCTTTTTTTACAGCCTCATCCAAATTAACCTTTTTAAAAGTAATATTTCCTGTAAACGAAACATGAAATCCTAAATTAATTGCTTTCTCCAAAAAATCAACATTACTTGAGAAGCAATGTAACACTCCTTTAAGATTTCCGTCCTGTTCTTCATTCAAAATATGAAAAATATCCTCATCTGCCTCCCTATTATGAACGATAATAGGTAGATTTTTATTCTTTGCTATCTTAATTTGTTCCCTAAAAATTTTCTTTTGCTCATCATGTGTTGCGAAATCATAATGATAATCAAGTCCTATCTCACCGATTGCAACAACCTTCTCATCATCACTGTTTTTCACAACAAGTTGTAATTCTTCCATTCCTGCTTCTTTTGTATTGTGTGGATGAATTCCCATACCACAGTAAATTTCTTCTCTCGATTTTGCAAATTCAAGCAAAGAAATCAGATTATTCGGCTCTACTCCCGGAACAATTATATATTCAACTCCGCCTGATTTTGCTCTCTGAATAACCTCATCTATATCATCTTTAAATGCTTCAAAGTTTAAATGTGCATGAGTATCTATCATCTGTTCTAATTATTTTTATTTCTTCTTTAATTCTTTTAATTTATTAATGATATCATCAACATGCCCTTCAACACTTACTTTCGGGTCAACATATCTTATTAGGCCTTTATCATCAATTATATAAGTCGTTCTGATTACACCAATAAATTTCTTGCCATACATACTTTTCTCACCCAAAACATCATAAGCTTTGCAAATGGATTTATCGGTATCGCTTATTAAACTGAAATTCAGATTAAATTTATCCTTAAAACCATCATGTGATTTCACACTGTCGGGGCTGACTCCTAGAACGACAGCACCAGCTCTTGTTATGCGAGCCATATTATCCCTGAAATCACAAGCTTCTGTTGTACAGCCTGAAGTATTATCCTTTGGATAAAAGTACAGAACAACCCATTTACCTAAATATTTTGATAGTCCGGCCTCTTTACCTTCATCGGTCAATGCTGTGAAGTTTGGTGCTTTGTTCAAGGCTTCTAATGCCATATTTATCTTACTTTAGAATATTTAACAAGCAATTAACAAATCATAAAATCATTTAACGTTTTAAGTTAGTTTAAATTTCTTTAGCATTAAACATATCAATTATAGCCTTTTCAATCGGAGACTTATCACTATTATCGTTATTGTCTTCGTTGTTTGGTTTAGCCATCCCTTTTGAATTTGGTTTTCCTAATATTTCGATACCCGCATTGCCTTCTTCATTTAATTTCTGATTATCTTTTATGTCCTTATCAACAGTAATCTTTTGAGATGCACCAAGAGAGAACTTAGCATTGACTTCACTGCCATAAAACTCTTTCATTAACTTCTCGAGGTTGAGTGTTTTTTTACTTAATAAATCGTAAATAAATTTCTCATTCGTTTCGAGAATAACCTCGCCATTGAAGAACACAGGTGAAATCATCTCCATGTGATTCAACAGGTAAAAACCTGTATCTTTGTTCCCGTATTTCGATACAAATTCATTCCATCCCGCTTCAAGATTTTCACTTGATATAATATTACCTGAAGCAGGCACTTGTCTTATCTGTTCAGTTGTTTTATTATCCTTTTCCTTTGAATATTTTTCAACTGGTTCATTAATAATTTTTTTTTCAACTTTAGCAGAAGCTGTTTCCAATATCGGGTAACTTTTTTGTACTCTGGATGACAATATCCCCGAATCACTTTTATTCTTATTAATAAAATCAAGTATGGTTGATATTTCCACTGCTGTATCTAAGGATGCAAGCTGGGAAAGAGCCAGTTCAAACTTGATTCTCGGTTGGGGAGAATACCTTAGTGATTGCTCTGCACTTGCAATATGGCTCAAAATCCTCAAAATATCAGCCTTGCTGAAGTACGAAGCTTCATCCTTTAATTTTTCTACTGCGGCATTTGAACGTTCGATTATCCGCGTATTTTCTGATACCTTAATTACCAGCATATTCCTGAAATGCTCCAGCAATCCGCCCAGACATTCCATAATATCATATCCTTTGGAAATTACTTCATCTGCAATACCAAACATCTCCTTAACATTTTTTTTCCTGATTGCCCGGCTGATTCTGAAAAAGAATTCATAGTCAATCAGGTGCAGTGCATCCGAAACTTCTGTATATACTATATTATTTCCACAAAATGCCACAACCTGGTCGAAAATGCTTTGAGCATCGCGCATCGAGCCGTCGCCTTTTTTTGCTATCGTAATCAGGGATTCTTCATCAATAGTAATATTCTCTGCTTTTGCAATATTTGATAGATGAGAACTTATCCTTTCAATTCCTATTCTCTTAAAATTATGTCTTTGGCATCTGCTGAGTATTGTTGCAGGTACTTTATGCTGTTCTGTAGTGGCAAAAATGAAAATCATATGTGGGGGCGGCTCTTCGAGTGTTTTCAGAAGTGCATTAAATGCTGATGTGGAAAGCATGTGCACTTCGTCAATAATGTAAATTTTATATTTTCCTGCAACAGGTGTGAATTTTGCATATTCACGAATTTTCTTAACATCTTCCACACTGTTATTTGAGGCACCATCAATTTCGATAACATCCATTGACCTGCCTTCGAGTATTGAAACGCAAGACTCACACTCGTTACAAGGCTCGTAATCAATTAAATTTGAACAATTTAATGCCCTTGCCAAAATTCTTGCCGTTGTCGTTTTTCCTATACCTCTTGGACCGCTGAACAGGTAAGCGTGGTGGTTCCTGTTGAGGCGTATAGCGTTTTTAAGTGTCATTGTGATATGTTCCTGTCCGATTACGTCATTAAACTTTAAAGGACGCCATTTTCGGGCAGTTACAATATATTCTTGTATTTGATTGTCTTTTGTCATATAGTATTTATTTGATTAAAACTAATAGTTTTTATTATTTTGAAATTTTAAAATCAGAATATATTTGATTGAATATTCAAATTAATTGTTTTTTTTCAAATTTTCGAGTTTTTATATGAAGTTTTTTTTATTCTCATTTTGCATAGCAGGATTATTTGCTTTTAATTTTAATGATGATTTATATTCTCAAAATTATAATCAGGCAATTTTACAGCCTGATAAAACTCTTGGAAGAACCTGCAAAGTATATTCCAATACACTAATCATTAGATTTAAGAAAACTATTGATTCTTATGAAAAGGCTAATGCTTCGATTGCAGGAAGTGATTTACAGCTTGTCCACCCTATACTAGAAAAAAAACAAAGCATTAAGAATAATAAAAACAGAATTCTTACTGAAAAACCTGAAAATCTTGAAAAAATTATTCGTGCGGAAGAGCCTTTGCTCAGAACTTATATAATTCATTATAATTCGGATATAGCTCCGGAAAAATATGCAAAACAACTTCTAAAATCTAATCCTGATGTTGAAATAGCCGAGCCATACTGCCTTGACGAGATTCAGGGGACTCCAAATGACCCTTATTACAATAGCCAAACAATGCTCAAAACAATTCATGCAGTCGAAGCCTGGGATTCGGGATTATCTGGGGATTCATCTGTTGTAATTGGAATTAGTGATAATGGAATTAAACAAAACCACGAAGACCTGATAAATTCGATTGCACCTAATTGGGGGGAAATCCCCGGAAATGATTTTGATGATGATTCAAATAATTATACTGATGATTTTATGGGTTATAATTTATCTTATTCAATTGATAATGAAGAGCCTGATAATACATATTTCTCTGCTAGTGACCATGGGACTAATGTAGCTGGAATAGCAGGAGCTACCGTAAATAATAATATTGGTATAGCAGGTGTAGCAAATAAATGTCGTATATTTCCAATTAAATCAGCCCAGAAATCTGACGGAGACACATATCTATCATTTGGATATGAATCTATTAAATATGCAGCAGAAAGGAAGCTTAAAGTTCTTAATTGTAGTTGGGGGGTATCAAAAATGCCTTCGGATATTGACCAGTCTAGAATTAATTATGCTGTGGCAAATGATGTTGCAGTTATTGTTGCAGGTGGTAACAAAAAACTTCAGGAAGCTAAAACAACACCTTATTATCCTGCCGGATATAATAATGTACTCGGAGTTGGTGAAGTTGACCAAAATGATTTTGTTAGTGATATTACAACATTAGGATATCATATTGATATTATGGCACCAGGCAGAGGAAATTATTATACAACGAATGGTTTTGATATATATGCAAATTCAGATGGTGGTACATCTCTCGCTTCACCCGTTGTTGCTGCCTCAGTGGCACTTGTCAGGGCAAAATACCCCGAATTAAATGCATTGCAATCTCTCGAATTTATCCGTCAATGTACTGATGATATAACTAACAAAAATCCTTCATATAAAGATATTTTACCTGGAAGATTAAACCTATTAAAAGCAACTCAGATTGAACCCATGTCTATTCCATCAATCCGTCCAATTTCCTTTGAATTATTTACCAATAATGATATTCTGGTTGAAAGAGGTAATGTTGGTGATAGTCTTAAACTCAAAATAAATGCTTATAACTACCTCGGTTCAGTCTCTAATCTGAGGTTTGTTTTATCCCCTGTCAACGATCCCAATTATTCAATTGAAGTGATTGATTCCGTTGTAAATATTTCAGAATGGCTCAGCAATTCTCCGGATATAATTCAGACATTCAAATTTATAATTAATAGTAGGAACGAAAACAGGATGTTTTTCAGAATTGACATTTATGCCGATAACGGCTATCATGATTTCTTCCTGTTACCATTTATCCCATCGTCGGAAGTAACAACTTTTGTTAATAAATCAATAAAATTCTCTGTAGCCGACAGAGGTAATTTTGGCTTTGGCGGAAATGATGAAGATAACAAACAAGGGGTAGGATTTATTTATAAAAATTATGGAAATCAAATTTATACAAATGCCGGTATTATGGCTGTTGAAAATAACTCTAAAGCTATTAGTTCAATATTTGGTACGTCTGCAAATGGAAATGATTTCGCTGTAGTGAAACCATTCACTAATCCTATAATGTATAGGGGAGTAATTAACGATTCTCCGGTTTCAATTAATAACAGAATTGGTCTGGAAATTGAACAAAGCTTCCATTTTGTTTCTGACACTCTTCCTGCAACGAAAATATTATTATCTGTAAAAAATGTTTCTAATACAGTACTTAATGATGTTGCAATTGGTTATTTTCTTGATTGGGATATTGGCCCTGATGAGGCTCAAAATCGTGTCAGGCTTTTCCCTGAAGCTATTCCTGAAACATTTGCCGCTATATCTGCTGCTGCAGAACTTGCTAGGTATGAGGGTGATTATCCAGTAGTTGCTGCGGCATGCTATTCACCTAATATAACTTATGAAGCACAAGCCGCCGGTTTTAATACACCGGCATCATCTGTTACTGAGGAATTGCAAATACAGGCATTGACAAATGGGACAACTATGCAGTATGACGAGATTGGTGATGTCAAGATGGTTATCGGTATGAAATTCCCCGGTGAAATGCAGCCAGGTGAAACGAAAAAGTGTACTGTGTGCATTGGAGCAGGTGAGGATGAGGTTACACTTGCACAGACAATGAAGGAATGTATGCTTGGCACAGTTGGAGTTGAAGAAAATCCACTTGAACAAGATGATATTTCTATTTATCCACAACCGGCAAAAGATATGATTAATGTCAGGATAAATTCAGAATATCAAAAAATTGTTTTACGATTATATGATTGCCTTGGCATAGAAGTAATTCAACCAATAAAAGTAAATAGTGAATCAGGAAAACAAATAATACCAATTAACATTTATTCTTTGCCTTCAGGGATGTATTATTTGACTGCTCAAATTGGTTTTAAGTTAATATCAAAACCTGTGATTATATTAAAATGATAATTACTATTGTTCAATCAATATCCTGAACAGATATGGTTTGATTGAATCAGAAACCTGTTGTGATGTGTTATTCATGAATTCTGCTTTTGCACTAATATGTTCTTTTTTCAGTTCTGATGTTATTGCATCAGCTGTGGCAACTGTGCCATTGTTTTGAACGCTAAATTGAATAATAACTTTCCTGACCGAATTTTCTTTCAGTTTGGCTATCAGATTCTTATAAGAGTTATTATAACTTAAAATTGATTGTCTGCCATAAGCAAAGAAAATGTACTGTTGATATATCTTACCATTTATTTTAATTGAATTTGATTCTTTGATCGAAGAATGATTAATATTCAATGTTAATTCATTTGAATGAATTTTTCCAAAGTTGTCTTCGGCATCAATCCTGATGACAACAGAATCAGACTCATCAATGCTTTTTTTATAGTCATAGAGATTGAATGAAAATTCAGCGGGGAAAGTATCGCCATTTTGGACGTTTTTAATAATATCTTTTTTTGTAATTAAACTAAAGTGCCATTTGCGAATCTCTTTGCGGGGCCTCGCATCAACAGATAACTCAAGTACAGGAGGGCTGAGAGTAATATTTTCTGAAATAGCATCAACAGATTTAAAAATATTTTCATTATTTGAAGTTAAATATATTGGTTCAGATATATATTGTTGATTATTAGTCCGAACCATGATTGATTTTATACCTATTCGACCGTCAGTAATATTATATTCTTTTTTCAAATATTTTATAAATTTTTCTGCCAATTCAACAGAATCTTGATGGCAATTAATATACAAGTTGGCAAATGGATTATCCCTCATTCTCTTTCCGATAATTATCGGTATTTCATTTATTATTGAATCAGGGTTGTTAAATAAATTTAATTCTTTATTAAAATCAATAGAATTATTCAAAATAAAATTTGGAATAAAAAATGTTTGTATCGAATTTACTTTTTTTGACTGAATGGACAATACCTGTGCGGCTAAACTGATTTCAATGTTTTCAATAATTGTATCAACTGGTACTTTTGCTTCTTCAGGTTTTGAAATATATAAGTCGAGTTTACCCTTTCCACCGGGCCTATCCGAAGCGAAAATTATTTCTCTTGTCGGTAAAAGAGTTATGTCAGATTCATTATTACTTGTATTAAGTTCGTTAAGAGGGAATGGCCTGCCCCAGGCACCATCTTCATAAACAGACATAAACATATCGAATCCTCCGGGTCCTTCCTGTCCGTCAGAAGCGAAATACAAAGTATCTTTTGATACAAGGTAAGGTGTAATTTCATTTCCGGGTGAATTTAATTCGGATATATTTATTATAGCTCCCCAGCTTCCGTTGTCCTGTTTGAATGCCATCCACAAGTCCGTATCTTTATTGTCAGAGTTTCTGTCAGATGAAAAAATCATGATTGTACCATCAGGTGAAACAGTAGGATGAGATGTGAAGGAGTCGAATTGCAGGCTATCGGCAATCACAGGTTTATTCCAACTCATCCTGCGGTATTTTGTCTGGTAAATATTCAAATAAGAACGGCTATCAGTCAGCCTGAATGTTGAAATATATGCAACATCTCTTGAATTAAATGTTATGTATGACTGATTGTTTCTCGATTGGTTTATATCTCCCGCAACCGGTTTTGGTTCTGAAAATTTTCCATTTTCATTAATTTTTGATGAATAAAATTTTGAATATTTTGAAATATCGGAGTTGTAATACAATACATTATCATATTTGTTCCACGATGGAGCAAAATCATTTTCTTCTGTGTTTAATTCGGATAAATTAACAGGTTCAGGCCATTTGTAGTTTTTAGTCTGAGCCATCAGATTAAATGATATTATTATTAATAATATTTTAAAGAATGTATTTTTCACTACTTTTCTTCAAGGAAATTTTTCAATTTGTCTTCTTTGCCAAATAAAATTAAAATATCAGCTTTGTTGATTCTTGTTTCCGGTGAAGGAACACCGATTACGTCATATTCTTCCTTTTCGCCCTTTGTCAGAAGGCCCCTTTTCTGTTTCAATCTCTTAATGGTAACGAGATTCAAGGAATAATCTTTTCTCATGTTAAGCTCGAGTAATGTTTTTCCAACTGTTCTTTTGGGAGCTTCAATTTCGAAAATACTATAATCCTGAGTGATTTCGAATGATTCTATAATGCCCGGTATCATTAACCTGTGGGCAAGGTGAGAAGCCGCTTCTGCTTCAGGAACGAGAAGCTCTTCGATGTTCATCAATTTCAGCAGTCTTTCGTGTACAGTCGAAGTAACTCGATTCAAAATTCTCTTTACTCCGATTTCCTGCAAATGTGCTGTCGTCATTATTGAACTTTCGAATCCTTCGCCGATTGCAACAATGACGGCGTCCATATCCTGAAGGCCAAAGCTTTGTAATGCCCTAATGTCGGTTGTATCCATACATACGGCGTGTGTTACCTTGTCTGCTATGTCATCAATTTTTTCTTGTTGATTGTCAATAGCCAGAACTTCTGCTCCTGCTTCCGTCAGCCTCATAGCAAGGTTTAAACCGAAATAACCGAGGCCAATTACACAAAATTTTTTGTTTGTCATATCATTTCAAATATTTTATGAAAATTAATCAATTCAAAATTAATATAAAATTATCCTACCATTATACCTTCATTTGGTAAAGAATACCGCGCTTCATATTTAGGTGCTACAAGTGACGAGAAAAATGTTAACACTCCAATTCTGCCAATATACATTGTCAGGATAATTAATAATTTTCCTCCCACACCCAAATGACAGGTAACATCTCTGGACAAACCAACAGTACCAAAAGCCGAAGTTAACTCAAAAATAAGATTAATCGGGTCTTTGTCCGGCTCGATAAATATTAATATTATACTTCCAATACATAACACTACGATTGATGCTAATAGTACGAGAAAAGCCTTTTGAATACTTGCCGTTGCTATTCTTCTTCTGAACAGTTCGACTCTGTCTTTACCTCTTATTGCTTTAAACAAAGTAATTAATGTTATTGAAATAGTTGTGGTTTTAATACCTCCTCCCGTACTACCCGGTGAGGCACCAATCCACATTAATACTATCAAAACGAGAGCAGATGGAACTGCAAGTTTTTCAATTGGGATGGTATTATATCCGGTAGTTCTTGCAGTTATTGAACAAAATAAAGAATGAAAGAATTTCTCTGCTGATGTTAAATTTTTATCGAAAGAAAAGGGGTCACCAAAATAGATTAACAATGCCCCTGAAATAATTAATATTCCCGTTGTGATTAAAACCAATTTAGATGAAGCAGATAAGCGATGTATTAGCTTTTGTTTTTCTTTTCGCCAGGGTAATAAGTCTGTTAGGTTAGCTAATACTGTAAAACCAAGGCCACCAATTACTATTAGTGCCATTATAACAGTTCCGAAGTAGAAGTTTACATTTGCCAGGTTTTCCGAATAAAGTGAAAATCCGGCATTGCAAAACGCCGATACAGAATGAAATACTCCGGAATACAAGTAATCCCAATTGAAATGATTAATTGTTCCCCCTTGGAAAAAATACAAAAATACAGTACCTGCGAATTCTATCGAAAAAGTAAAAAATACGATTTTTAAAAGCAGCCCCGTTACCTGTCCTATGTTATCCGAACTCAACATATCTTTCATTAACAACCTGAAATGTATGCTGACACCTCCTGCAAGGTAAGATGCGAAGAAGGTAGTGAGTGTCATTACGCCAAGCCCTCCGACCTGAATCAAAAATAAAATAATAACCTTGCCAAGGGGAGCGAAATCCTTTGCTGTATCAACGACAATCAATCCTGTAACGCATACTGCACTTGTCGAGGTGAAAAGGGCATCTATATACCTTATGGGATTTCCCGGGGGTGTTGCTCTTGGCAGCATCAGTAAAAGGCTCCCGGATATGATGAGAAAAGCAAAACTCAGTGCAAATATTGCTCCCGGATGTAGTTTTATTTTTGAAAACATGTAATTATATCTGAGTGTCTTCAGGATTATTGTAAAAATTATTGTGGATTGTATTATTCCTATGTATAGTATGGTCAATTCTTTAATTGAGAATTGAGGCATTATTATCCTTACAATATCAATCATTGTAGAAGGGAAAATCAAAGTCACAAGTAATAGCAAAGCTAAAGTATTGTCAAACCACCGGTCTTTTAAATACCTGAATAATTTCGATACAAATAGCAACCTGATGAATTCCTGAAGGATGTATATTACGATTAAAAAATCAATGAGTTCATTAATTAAATTAAATTGCCAGGTAGGCAGTCTGAAACCTATTACAAAAATTAAAAGAATTACTGATAATAAGCCAATACCACTTAATAAAATATCGAGATATTTCTTTATTATTTTAGAAGTCTCTGCTTTAATCATAAAGTTCTATAATGCACCATTAATAATTTCCAATTTAAAATTTTTATTGATATTGAAATAGGATTATTCGGATTTTTTATAATAGTTGTCATTCCATAATGCCGGTAATTTGTCCTTGTAATTTAAAAATTCCTTAACCAATTCTTCTCTTTGTTTCAATATTTCATTAATTGCAGGGGTATAAGCATCATCGGGAATTACTGTTTGTATTGTTATAAATGATTGCAAATCTCTTAACAAAGAAACGTTATCCTGAATATTTCCTAATATTGTCTGGAATTGTTTCATCGCATCAAAATTGTATTTGGAATCAGGTTCCAGAGTTTGTAATATTTCCATTAAATACCGATAATTTTTAAATGCAAGCCGCACTTTATGGATTGAATCCAAATCTTTGGAATTAGCTTCTTCATACAAATCCATAACCCTTATGAAAGCTTGTTTTGCTATCATTATTATTTGATTCTCCGTTATAAGGTTTGCAGTAATTGCTTTTTTGAGTTCCATCTTAATAAACAGAACCAGGCCTTCGATTTCGATAATATTATAATCAGGCAGTGACTCCTGTATATTTTCAATAAGCCTTGATTCATTCTTTAACAGGTCATTATAGAATGTATAAAGTACGGGTTCTTTATGAATCACTTCTTTCATATTTCCAATCTGCACATCTGTGTCTCTAAGCTTAGAAAAGGACTTTAATTGCTGCTTAATCACTCTTTTCAGTTGGCTGATATACTCATTCGGATATAATGATTCAAACAGTTTAAGCAAGGCAATAAACCGCCTGATTGATACGCGTATATCATGTACGGAATCATCAGAAAAATTTTTTATACAGCTTTTATATCTTTTACTGTAATTAGAAAATGTCTTATCTAATGCATCTACAAAAAAAGAAATAATCCTGTCTTTCCGAGTAATCTCTGCCATAAAATATTTTTACCTAACCTCTTAGGAAATGACGTCCTGCTTGTTTTAAGCTTTTAAATAGGATTCAATAGCAAATATTATGATTTTTAGAGTAATTAACAAATTAATCATTAACGTTACGCATAAATTATTATTACTATATCCAATAATTATTAATTTTCAATTTACAATTTTCAATCAATTTATCAATATTTAATGTTAAAATAAAAATGAGTTTTAAAACATTTTCTCAATTTATATATTTAGAGTTCAAGAATTATTGAATTTAAAGACTATTTTAAAAAGTTTGTTCATTGAAAATTCAATGAAAATTAAAAAATGAAAATTGAAAATTTTGTTCTTTTATAGATAATTATATCTTGCGTAACATGAGTTAATTAAACACTTTATTTGGTTAAGGTAGAGTTATGAGCATATCTTCTACCTTCCATCTGGGCTTAATCTCAAATTCCTTATCAAAAACGTAGAATATTTCAGAATATTTGTATGGATATGGTTCTCCATAACTGTATTTGCTATTACCGTCTTTATCGTTATAGACTTCTAAAGTGTAAAATCCCGGCGGTATTTGGCTAAATTCCCATCTACCCGCATTATCGGATTTTGTAGTAAAAGTTTGGCTTTTATCTTTTGAAATCAGTGTAATTATGTATTTTTCACCCGTTTCATAATTCCCTTTCAAAGTACCGGAGAGCCCTCCATAACTTCTAATATCCTTGGTTTTGAATCTTATGCTTACAATTGTATCAGTCATGCTTAAACCATTTGTCGCTTTCCAAGCTTTAAGGTCTAAAGACAATGAATACCAATTATCGCTTTGCAATAATTGTTTTGGTTTTATAGATAGATGATTTCCGTCCTTCCAGTGTGCATCGAATGGTATTTCTTTGCTGCCTTCAGGCATACGGAATTTAATTTCATCATTTATGTTTTGTTGCATTGCTATATTAAAAATAAAATCAAAACTTTGTTCGGGACTAACGCTGAAAGTGCTGTCTTTAAATGGTAGTTTGATTATTTTTGGTTCAATTGTATCTTTTTCAGGAATCGAATAGAAATAAGTTCTGTTATTTGTATCGGAAATGACATTTCCAACTGAATCCTTTAAACCACCTTTAATAGTTACAAACCATTTTATGCTTGTATCCAGTTCGTTTACTGTAAAAAGTTCAATTTTGTTGGCTCCTGCCTTACTTATATTGGCGGATATAATTCCATAATTAATCTTATTCGAAGAATCGGAAATTTCAAATAGTGAAGTATCAACCGATAAAGTATCGACATCCTCGCTGAATTCCAGTTCTATTCTTCTGCTGCTTAATGCTTCTGCAATACTCAAAATTGGTCCCACTTTGTCAATTGCAGGCCCGATTTTCAAGTTTATATTTGAAGCTGAATCTTGTTTAACGGAAACGTCGTTAGGAGCCGCTCCAAAATCGTCCATGCCGTTATCATATATCCCATCCTTGAATTTATCCCTAACTGCAAAGAATCTGTATAATCCATTCTTTAATGCACGAAATTCAAAATTACCGTTAGTACCTGCTTGTATTCTTGAATAAGGCCTTGTATGGGATGGATCCAATGTATCTGCATTAATACTATCTATCTTATAACAAAAAATAAAAACACCCGCCGGCTCTTTATCATAAAGTCGCCCATTGACAATACCGCTGTCAATAAAACTACCTGTAGAAAATATTAATGAAAATGCTTCTGCCGGTTTATTCTGCTTCGAGTCTGTATATTCTGTTCCAAGAGTCAGGGCATAGGTTGTGTTTGATGCAAGCTCTTCTGTAAATTCAATTTCAAGCTCCTTACCGCTCCAATCCAAAGTAAAAGGTACAGTAGGTGAAATAAAAACATTATCGTTTACTTCGTTTTTATTCATATATTTATTGAATTCAAGAGTAATATAATTTCCATTGAAATTGAGTGTCCCGTTAGCAGGTTCATAGCTTAATATCTCAGGTGGTGTCTTGTCCGGCGGTCCACCCGAAGGAGGAATCGGATTTGCACAACCTGCAATAATCAAAATCAGGATAAGAAATCTAATTATAATGTTCTTTATATCAACTATACTTGTCATTATTAATTTTTCATTTTTCATTTTTCATTATTTTCAAATATCGGCAATATTTTTCATTTTCATTTTCTATATTGCATTATTATTCCGTGTCAGGAGTAACTCATTTAATCCGTGTCAGGTGTTTCACCTGACACAGTTTTATTATATATAGTGTAAAATTGAAAATGCTCGAACTCGAAATCAAGGACAGGGATATATTAAAACTCCTGAATTTACTTAATTTAAAAAATAAGAAATTCAGAAGAGTAGTAGCCGGAATTGAATCTTTCTTCGAACGTGTCGAACAGCACCATCTTTTTCTCTTATCGGCAGGAATTGCATTCAATATTCTTTTGTATCTTATACCATTACTGCTGATTGCAATTTATCTCGTAAATGTAATTTTCGAAATTGGCTCTGTATCTTCATTTTTAACGACAGCTCTCGAAGGAGTTTTGCCTCCTCATAACAAGACTTTCGATTTTCTTAAAAATACTATTGAAGAAGTGAATAGTATTTTATCTGGCAGTTCCATTGCCGGGTGGATTGGTATAATATCACTTTTATGGCTTTCATCAACATTGTTGAGTTCGCTCAGGACAGCTTTAAACAGAATTTTCAGAATTCCTTCACCTCACATTTTCTTTGTATATAAAATAAAGGATATTTTTCTTATAATAGCTCTTGCATTACTTGTTCTTGTTGCTTCATTTATTTTTCCATTGACAACAATCGCAGAGGAATTGATGGCTAATTCATTACCTTCGAACGTTCAAAGTATTTTTTCATTAATTTATTCAACAGTTTTTTCAATCGTTTCATCCTTTCTATTGTTTTATCTTTTGTTCAGGTTTGTACCGAACAAGAAGACAAAACGTTTCATCAGGTTTTTGAGCATTGGTATCAGTGTAGTTTTTATAGAAATTTCACGCTTCCTTTTTGCATGGTATATCAGCGGTGTTACAACTTATGGATTGTTCTATGGCACTTATGCTATACTCGCATCAATTGCATTATGGGTATATTACTTCGTACTGATTATAATGTTCAGTGCCGAATTCAGTCAGTTCGTCTTTGATTTGAGAAGGGAAGAGATTGTAGAATAGATTCTTGGTAGTTTATAAAGAAATATTAAAATTTATAAATTATTTTTTCGTTTAGACGGTTATGACAATTGACGAAACCATACAATACTGGATTGAAACGGCAGAAAATGATTTGGAAACTGCAGAATCTCTCTATAATAGCGGTCATTATGATTGGTGTTTGTTTCTCGGTCATTTAGTTCTTGAAAAAATCCTGAAAGCACATTGGGTGAAGTTTAATAAGGATGTTAATCATCCAAAGATTCATAACCTTTTGAATCTTGCTAAAGAAACAATTTTAAACCAAACTGAAGATGAATTAGCTTTTTTGAGACTTGTAAATAATTTCCATCTTGAAAACCGTTATCCTGATTATAAAAAAGAATTTCATAAAATAGTAACAAAAGAGTATTGTTTAGATAATTTTAATAAAATTAAAGAAAGATACCAATGGTTCAAGTCCCAGCTCAAATAATGGATATCATACATCACTTTATTGAAGAAGCCGAAAAGGAAAAAATTCATATTCAGCAGGCAATTCTTTTTGGAAGCTATGCAACAGGTAATTATAACAAATATAGTGATATTGACTTGGCGGTTATTTCTGATGAGTTTGAAGGTATAAGATTATTTGATAATATTAAGCTTGACAGACCCGTCTTAAGAAGCAGCTACGACCTAGATACTCATCCATTCCGCCCTGAAGACTTCACAGAAGACAATCCATTCGTCAAAGAAATATTGAAGAATGGGATTAGGGTGGTGTGAAAAATAATTGCACTTTTCGCTTAATAAATTTTTCAGATAAAAAAAACTCCAATTTTCATAAGAAAAATGGAGTTTGTATCATTTTTTTTATATGAAGTATAATTGTCAATTAATCCTTTACACAACGAACTGGAAATCCATTTGTCCTATAGTATTGGTCCCTATTAAAATTAGCGCTATTATAAACAATGTACCTGCCATATGCGAAAGGTGTAAACTCTGTAGAAGACCACCAGGCACCGCTTTGTCCAATTTCATAATATAAACCATTCATATAACTACGGGAACCACCCGGAAGAGCTGTAAACCCACTTTCATTAGTCGCTCCTGTGTTAGGGCTTAACCAATGTGTTGTGCCTGTTTCTTTCATTTTGCCACCTGCTACACTTTCACCCCCAAGACAATTTTCTAATTCAGTCCATTCTGCATCCGTTGGTATGTGCCAGCCTACAGGAGCCAAGCCACGTGAGTCATTTACTGCATACCAATTGTATATCTTTCCATAAGTTGTACGATTTGCCGGGTCATTGTTGTAATAGCACCAGGCACCTGTAGTCAAATTTGCCCATTGCGTAGGATCAGTAACCTGTGGTATTGGGTCACCGTTGCGGTAATGGTCAACATCAAGATTTTTCTTCATCCATACTTGATCGCAGATTGAAACTGTAGTGTCTTGCGGAGTATTACATGGTGTAAACGTCAAGCTATCAATTTTATCAAGTTCGTAGGTTGTAATTTTACCGTCATTGGTATGAACGTTCATCTTTGCTTGTTGTGCAAAGGATACCAAAGAAATTGTTATAAATAAAGCAAGAATTGAAAATATTTTTTTCATTTTTTTACTCCCTGATTATTTAATATGAATAATATTTTTTATTAAGATTTCATTATCAAATTTGATTTGATAAAAGTATATTCCGCTCAATACGCTATTACCATGATTATTTTTTCCGTTCCATAAGAATGAATGGTTTCCTTTTTCCCTGAAACTATTGCTTAAATCCGTAATAATATTTCCTTGCGAATCAAAAATGCTTATTGAAACATTTCCTGACTTTTCCAAATCGTATTCAATAGTGATATTTTCATTAAAAGGATTTGGATAGCTCTTTGTAAATGTAATTTTTTGAGGGAGAACAGTCTGATTTCCATTATCAAAAATTGCCGAAGGAGTGCAGGGGGTGAAAGTAATTTTGTTAATATCGAAAATAGAAAACGTCGTGTCTTTTCCTCCTTGTTGCATAATGTGGATAGATGCTTCCTGCTGTGCAAAAAGATAAGACGAGCAGAAAATCATTATGAGAAAAAATCGAATCATAAAACCTCCGAAAATATGTGTAACATTAGTTAAAACTTTTTTTAATAAACAATTCCTTATTTTATTAAGAATAATAAATTAATTTTCAACTACATTAGTTAATGAAATCCCATTTTCATTTGAAGCATTACATCGGTTACCTTTTTTATGAATTAATTGGTATCTCAACCCTTTCAAAAATTTATTTATTTGTTTATAATTAATAATTTATTAAATTATTTTTCTTATATTTAAAATTCAGAAAACATCGAACACTATAAAAAAATAATTCGTTACAAAATTATGGAAAAAATTATCATAATGCAAACTAAGTTCTATATTTAACAAGTATTTAACTGGTTTAATGCTGGTTTTAAACTGGTTCAAATTGGTTTTGTATTTACATTTTATTAAAATTTTAAACTTATGGATGAATCTAAGACCATTACTTTTGAGGATAAAAATTATTCAATTGATTTAAATGTAAAAAAACAAATCAAATCCGATTTACTTAATAAAATTAATGCTAGTTCTAATTTAGATTCCTTAAACTCAAAAGCTTCCTGGGATGAAGTTTTAAGAAATGAATTATATAAGATGCTGGAATCTTTGCAGGAAGCAGGGTTAAAATTTGAGATATCAACACTAGATGGAATAAAACAGTTCGTTATCAAAGATGTACAAAATATATGCAGTAATAATTATCTATGGAATACATTTGAATATAGAATTAATAAAACATCAATAAACAAAAAAGTATTTAGCATTATTTGCTTTTACTTATATAACAAACCCTGGTCAAAACAACTCGAAAAAAAATTACGCATAGAAATAGCGAAAGAAGAGACCACCCAAACAGCAACTGATAATAAAACTGAAGATAATGGAAAAGAAGGTATTAGTAGTATAAGTAATGGCGCAAATCCCGAAGAAATACCTCAAAACAGTGAGACAAATTCAGACAAATCTATTATGATAGGAAAACAGGAAGATGAAAGGAATAATCAATCAAAAGTATATAATAAAAAGATTCAGAAATTACTCGTTATATTAGGCTTAATAATTAGTTGTTTGATAATAATTTATCTAATTTTTATTATTAATAATTTAAGTAAAGACAATGCTTCTTTAAAAAATGAATATGATAAATTATCCCTAATACATAATAAAAGCGAAACTGAGTATCAAAGCATAATAAATAATTTATATAATCCGGAATATTTTAATCTTCATCAATTTAATGAAAAAGGTTACGATAGCTTAAAAATTCCGGCAAGACCTTTATTATTTAAAGCAAATTTTAATGAGATTGGAAATGTTTTTAGGAAAAATAGTTCATATCTTGTTCAAGGAATTGAATTAAAACCAATATTTATTAAGGATTCATTTGATGTCCAACCTGGAATAAAAACTTGCAGAATTTTAGATGGTTTAGCTTTTGGATTTGGGAAGTCGCGCTGTACTGGGGATTGTTTTCTATTGGGCTCAACTTATGATAAACAAAATTATTTGTGTATTTTAAGGATAAGTTTTACAAAAGATACTTATATATCTTATATTACTTTTAAGTGGGTTGAAGTTGGTGGTAATTGGGGTTCATCCGGTTTTATATATATTAATGGCAATCCTAAATATATAGGTAAAGACCCATATCAATATATTGGTATTTGGCCGCCAAGTAATAAAATAAATGATGAAAGATATAGAAATTATAGATGTAAAGTTGATACTTATGCTAAATATATAGATATTGCAGTATGGGATATCTCATACGAAAGCGAAATATTTATTAATAATATATATGTTTGGAAATAACTACTTTCTCACCCCTCCACTTTACGGGAGTTGGTTTAATAATTGGTGGGTTCAAAAAAATTCATTTATTAAATTATACTTCTTAAAAACATCTGGAACCATATTATATTAATTCAAAAATAATATTCAATAATATTCAATAATATTCAATTTGTTTTGGTTTTCCAAAAATTTATTAAAAAAATCACATATATTTTTGTTTTCTGTCAAATACATATAGGATAGTTCTTTGTAGAATTTTCGTGGGCCCAACGGGATTCGAACCTGTGACCTCTTCCGTGTCAAGGAAGCGCTCTAGACCAAACTGAGCTATGAGCCCTGATTTTTAAAACTGCAAAATTAACAAATACCTGTGTCTTAATAAAATTATCATGAAAGGAGATAAAATCTTATGCCCCTACCCCTCCATTAATTCTTTTTCTTTCTTATCGAGCGATTCGTCAATTTTCTTTGTGTATTCAGTGATTATTTTTTGAATTTCTTCTTCGCCCCATTTGGAGTCATCTTCGGACATCTGTTTGTCTTTTTCTGCTTTCTTCAAAACATCATTCTGCTCTCTTCGTATGTTCCGTAAAGCAATCTTTCCTTCTTCAGCATATTTTTTGCATACCTTAACAAATTCCTTTCTTCTTTCCTCGGTCAGGGGAGGAACAGGAATTCTGATTATAGTTCCGTCATTCTGAGGATTGAACCCAAGGTCGGCTGATTGTATAGCTTTTTCAATTGCAGTTAAAGTGGAACGGTCCCAAGGTTGAATGACAATAGTTCTTGCGTCAGGGACTGATATGGTTGCCATCTGTGGAATTGGAGTAGCGGCACCATAGTAATCCGCTTTGACATTATCCACAAGTGTTGACGATGCCCTTCCCGTCCTTACCTTAGCAAGCTGGCTTTTAAAAAATTCAACTGACTTGCTCATGGCATCTCTTGTCTTGCTTAATATTTCCTTCACATCCATAATTTATCCAAGTGATTATTCGACATCATATTTTTATAAAAATATAAAATATCGTTTCCATCCAAATTCAACATTTTACATTTTGCATTTTGCATTATTTAACTATCGTTCCTATTTCCTCACCAAGTACAACTTTCAATAAATTATTTTTTTCATTCATATTAAATACTATTATAGGAAGATGATTCTCATAACATAATGTGATAGCAGTCTGGTCCATAACTCTGAGATTCTTCTCCATCACATCCCTGTAAGAAATATTATTGAATCGGACAGCATTTGGATTTTTTTCAGGGTCAGAATCATAAACACCATTAACTCTTGTCCCTTTGATAATAACCTGGGCTTCGATTTCGATAGCTCTCAGTACAGCGGCAGTGTCTGTCGTAAAGTAGGGATTGCCAGTTCCTGCACCGAAGAGAACGACTCTCCCTTTTTCGAGATGACGGATTGCCCTTCGCCTGATAAAAGGTTCGGCAATTTCTTCCATTTTTATTGCCGTCTGCATTCGAGTAGGAATTCCGCGTGCTTCGAGTGCATTTTGAAGAGCAATCGAGTTTATCACAGTTGCAAGCATACCCATATGGTCGCCCGATACTTTATGGATTCCATGAGCTGCGGCTTCCACTCCTCTGAAAATGTTACCACCGCCAATGACAATTCCAATTTCAACACCTAATTGATAAATCTCATGAACTTCTGCAGCAAAGAATTTTAACACGGATGGCTCAATTCCGAAATTCTGCTCTCCCATCAGAGCTTCTCCGCTGAGTTTAAGTAATATTCTTTTGTATTGAGGTGCCATATTTAGCTTTTAAAATGATGTTAATTCTTACATTCTCAAAATTATAAACTTTTTATCTCCAAAGCAAAATTGTATTATCCATTTAAAGAAAACGCCATTACGAGTTTTACAATTTGTTTCATAATGGCGTTTTTGAGTTTCTTCATTTTTATAGTTCTTCGCCGAGGTAATACCTTCTGAATTTCAGTATCTTAGCTTCAGCACCCGCCTCCTGAGATATTTCCTTAAGGACATCATTAACAACTTTACCGGGGTCTTTAACGAAGGTTTGTTCCAGCAGACATTGTTCCTGATAAAATTTCTCAAGTTTTCCAATTGCGATTTTATCTGCTATATCGGGTTTCTTCCCTTCGGTAATAGCATATTCCTTATAAATCTCAATTTCTTTTTCAACCGTTGCCTGGCTGACATCATTTCTCGAAATGTACTGGGGATTCATTGCCGCAATCTGCATTGCCACATCCCTGAGTAAAGCAAATGCTTTTGGATTAAGCTCAGGTAAATTACACTCAACCAATACAGCAAGCTTGCTGCCGGCATGGATATAATCTGCAAAAAATCCCTGAGTCGAAAATTTTTCAAATCTGCGGATTTCAATTTTTTCGCTGAATTTCGCTAATATCTCATTGTGCAAATCGAGAACGGTCATTGAACCAAGCGAAACTTTTTTCAGTTCATCAACATTTGCGGCATCATTATTAATAAGGGCTTCAGCAACTTTATCAACATAGTTAACGAATTCAGCATTCCTTGCAACAAAATCTGTTTCACAATTTATCTCGACAATAACTGCTGTTTTATTATCTACTGAAACTTTCGATGCAATCAAGCCTTCATTAGCTGAACGGTCGGAACGTTTTGCCGCCGAAGCCGCCCCTTTTTTCCTGAGTATTTCTATCGCTTTCTTCATATCTCCATCTGCATCGGTCAGGGCATTTTTGCAATCACCCATGCCCGCACCGGTTTTATCTCTAAGTTCTTTTACCATCTGTGGTGTTATATTTGCCATTTTTTTCTTTCTGTCAGATTATTAATACTGAAATTTATGATTCAATGCTTTCTTGTGTTGTTTCCACTGTCGTCTCAGAACTTGTTTGTTCTTCAACTATTTCTGTTGGTTCTTTTGCTTCAGTGGTTCTTGGTTTATCACCCCTTTGAGTTTTTTGGCCGCCTCTGCCGGTTCTCCTTTCTCTCATCCTTCTCTGAACCTTTGGTTTGTCTTCTGAGCCTGCTTCGGATTCCCTTGTAACTCTTTCCGATTCGGATGATAATTCAGCATGTCTCATCTTAGCTAATTCCGAGCCTTCTAGCACAGCATCAGCCAAAATTTTAGTTACAATCTCAATCGTTTTAATTGAGTCGTCATTAGCCGGTATGGGAAAATCTGCATCCTCGGGGTCGCAGTTTGTATCAACCATAGCTATGACAGGTATATCGAGTATTTTCGCTTCTTTAACTGCAATGTGTTCTTTTTTAATATCAACCACGAAGATAGCGCCTGGCAGGCGTGTCATCTCTTCAATACCGCCAAATACTTTTCTGAGCCTGTCTCTTTCGCGGGAAAGCATAAGTTTTTCTTTTTTTGTTATTTTTTCAAAAGTTCCGTCAACTTCCATCTTATCAATTGACGCAAGCCTTTTTATGCTTTTACGGATAGTAGAAAAGTTTGTTAGCATACCACCAAGCCAACGCTCTGTAACATAGTTACTACCGCATCTTTTTGCATGCTCTTTGACAACTTCCTGAGCCTGTGTTTTTGTACCGACAAACAGGACTATTTTGCCCCTGGAAGCAGCATCATTTACTGCGTTTCTTGCCAAATCTATCAGGATTTGTGTCTTACGCAAATCAATGATGTGGATACCATTGCGTTCACCGAAAATATATTTTTCCATCTTGGGATTCCAGCGGCGTGTGAGATGTCCGAAATGGGCGCCGCTTTCGAGCAGGTGCTCGATTTCTGCATAATGATTCATTGTAACTCCTTTGTGTTTAAACTACTGTTTCGTTCTTGTTTTGGCAGAAGATTTTCTGCCCCTACACCTGCTCAATAGAATTCTATCACACACAGGTAATCCGGAAACATGATTATTAATTTATTAATTTATTAATTATTATATTCTTCCAAATATTAACGCTTAGAGAACTGGAATCTCTTCCTTGCTTTCTTCTGCCCGTATTTTTTTCGTTCGACCATTCTTGGGTCGCGTGTTAACAGGCCTGCTTCTCTCAAAGTCTTATGTAGTTCTGTGTCATAAGCAAATAATGCACGGGCTATTGCTAATTGAATTGCTCCGGTTTGACCGCTTTTGCCGCCCCCCCTGACAGTAATGTTTATATCGAATTTACCTTCGTTATTCGTTGAATACAGAGGAGCTAATGCATGTGTCCTGTAAACTTCAATCGGAAAATATAGTTCCAATGCTAATTTATTGACGATAATTTTACCGTTGCCGGGTATTAATTTTGCCTGTGCAACTGCTGTTTTACGTCTTCCGGTTCCAAAAGCGGCTTTCATTTATTCTCCATCAATTTTTATTTTGTTAGCGGGATTCATTAATTATATTTAAACTGCATTATTTCAGGCATCTGTGCTGTATGCGGGTGCGATTCCCCTGCATACACCTTAAGGTTTTTGCCGATTTTTCTTCCAAGCCTGTTTTTTGGGAGCATGCCTTTGATTGCATGTTCAAGTATGAACGATGGTTTTTTATCTAAAACCATTTTATATTTTTCAATCTTTTGTCCGCCGGGATATAAAGTGTGATGTTTATATTCTTTTTTATCTGGCCTTTTACCTGTTAATTTTATCTTATCGGCATTCAGGATAATGACAAAATCTCCACAGTCGTTGTGTGGGGTAAAGTCAGGTTTATGCTTGCCTCTTAGTACGGCAGCAACCTGAGAAGCTAATCTTCCTAAAACCTGGCCCGCAGCGTCAACCACCCACCATTTTTTATCAATATCTTCTTTCCTCAGGGATTTCGTAATTTTTGCAGAAGTTTCCACGAAACACTTCCTTTTTCTCATTCAACAAATATTAAAGAACACAAAATTACTGATTCTTTAACTAATTGACAAATTTTATTGTATGAATATTTTATTAAGATTTTTAGGTGTTAAAGCCTTAACCTGTTTGTTACTATTTGGGCAGCCATAATAATTGCTTGAAATGTACTCGTGCAGTCTGCAATGTTTTTTCCGGCAAGTTCATAAGCCGTTCCATGGTCCGGGGAGGTTCTGACTATCGGCAGACCCGCTGTGAAATTCACCCCGGCACCTTCGGAAAGTAATTTTAAAGGAATTAACCCCTGGTCATGATACATCGCTAATATCCCATCAAATTGTTTGTAAAGTCCAAAACCGAAGAAACCGTCTGAAGAAAATGGGCCTTCTGTATAAATGCCTTTCACCAAACATTTGTGAATAGCCGGAATTAAAATGTCGGTTTCTTCTGTACCTATTGTAGCATTTTCACCCGCGTGCGGGTTTAAACTTAAAACTGCTATTTTAGGATTTTCGATATTAAAATCATTAATTAAACTTATATTTAAGGCTTCTATCATCTCAATAATATGATGTGAGTTTATAAGCTCCGGAACTATTTTAAACGGTACATGTACAGTTGCGAGAGCTACACGAATTTTATTTGAGCATAATATCATCAATGGTTTTGCTACATTGCATCTATAAGAAAGATATTCGGTATGCCCTGTGAACATCCAGCCGGCATTATACATTGAATATTTTGATATTGGCAAAGTTACTAATGCATCATAATGTTTTTCAAGAATTTTATCCAGGGCGGTATCGAGTGCTTCTATCGCTAATTTCCCGGCATCATGCGAACTTTTGCCCAATTCAACTTTTGCATAAGTATTGCAATCAATAATTTCAGAAAAAATACTGCCTGTCCATAAGCCATTCCCCTCGAATTGAACGGGCAATTCCATCAAATCGCAATACTCTTTTATGGTTTGCTTGTTTCCTGCAATATCAAACTTCAAGTCAAATATTGATTCAAGTTTAATTAATTTATCAATAGCTTTTATCAGGGCCTCAAGTCCTATACCATTGCAATCGCCGATTGTTATTATTAATCTCATAGGTTTCTATGAAATATCGGTTATACCGGTTATTTATTTTGAATTTTTATTTTCTGAGACCTGTATGCATTTAATAGCAAGCCGATAAATGCACAATTTACTATTAATGCTGAACCTCCATAGCTCATGAATGGAAGTGGTATTCCCATCACAGGCATCAAACCGAGTACCATGCCTATATTAATTATTGTATGATAAAAAAATACCGTTGCTATTCCGAATGACAGCAAACTAAAATATTTATTCTCTGATTCAAAAGCCGCTTTAGTTGCTTTTAAAATTACACTCGATAAAAGCACGATCACCAATACTCCTCCGACAAATCCAAATTCTTCAGATGGCACACAGTATATAAAATCAGTCCATTGTTTTGGAATATACCTTAATTGAGTCTGAGTGCCATGCAAAAATCCCTTGCCTGTTAAACCTCCGCTTCCAACAGCCAATTTTGATTGAATAACATTATATCCCTTTCCAAGCGGGTCTTTATCCGGATTTAGGAAAGTATCAATCCTGTTTTTCTGATGCGGCATTAGGTTATCAATAATCATCGGACTTGTATAGCCAGCAACAAAGATGATTAGAATAGTGGCGAAAGTCAGCAATACTTTTTTTCTCATCAAAGCCGCTGCAATCGAATAAACAGCCACAGCCGCTACAAAATGCACAGGGCTTACGAGAGACATCAGAATTACAATCGGCAGACTGATAACAAAGAAAAGTACGAGTAAATCGAATCCTGTCCAAAATAGTATTCCAATTAATAAGGCAAGCATTACTGTTGCAGTCCCGAAGTCGGGTTCCATTAAAATCAAAACAAAAGGTGCAAGTATTATTGTTAGTACAATTCCGAAATCTCTGAAGGTTTTTATATCGGTTCCTTTTCTTGATATGTGAGTTGCAATAAGATTCAGAGCAGCCAATTTCGCAAATTCAGATGGCTGAATACTGAAGCTTCCTATTTGGAACCAACCCCTGGTGCCATATATCGTTTTACCAAATATTAATACAGTAATTAACAGCAAAATGATAAAAATGTAAAAAGCAAGTGAATATGCCTGAAGCCAGCGTTCCGGCATAACCATCAATACAAGCATAACCCCTATTCCTACACCTGCGTATATTAGCTGCTTGAAAAAATAGGTACTCATCCCGGCATCATAAGTGGCACTGTATATGGAAATTAATCCCATCGTTATGGACAAGGCCGTTATAAGAAATGTCTGCCAGTCGAAATACTCAACCGGTTGCTTTCTTAATTCAAATATATTTTGTACATCTGCCATTTCTTATGTCTGCTTGAAATTTTCACTCTTCGATTAACTCAGAGTGACAAATGATAACTATTCTGAGCCGGGGTAAATATGCCCCACAATTCTTCTGAATGCTTCTTTGTATTTTTCTAATGTTTTATCAATGATTTCCTGAGGTAGTTTAGGTGGCGGCGGCTGTTTGTTCCAGTCAAGCGATTCAAGGTAATCACGCAAAACTTGCTTGTCAAAATTTATCTGAGGCTTCCCCGGAGAGTACTCTTCCTTAAGCCAGAATCGGGATGAATCGGGTGTTAATGCTTCGTCAATAAGGAATAACTCACCATCTTCATCTGTGCCAAACTCAAACTTGGTATCTGCAAGTATGATATTATTTTTTTCAAGGTATTCGGCACCAAATTTATAAAGCTTGATTGAAACATCGGCTATTTGAGCTGCTAATTCCTTGCCTATCATATCGCCAGCCTGTTCAGGGGAAATGTTTTCATCATGTCCGACTTCTGCTTTTGTTGATGGAGTAAAAATCGGTTCCGGCAGTCTCGAAAACTCAAGTAATCCTTCGGGAAGGGAGATTCCGCAAATGGATTTGTTAGACTTATATTCTTTCCATCCCGAACCTGCAACATATCCTCTGACAATACATTCAATCGGAAGAGGCTTGCATTTTTTGACAAGCATTGACCTGCCTTCAAGCTGTTCACTGTATTTATGAAACTCGTAAGGATAATCGGCAACATAGTTTGATAAAAAATGATTTCGGATGATATTTTTTGTTCTGTTGAACCATGAGGTAGAAATTTGTGATAAAATTTTCCCTTTTTCAGGAATAGGTTCATTCATTATGACATCAAATGCCGATATGCGGTCTGTTGCCACTATCAATATATATTTTTCCGTCTCAAATATATCTCTCACTTTACCTCTCCTCGGCTCTGTAACACCACGGAAATCAGTTTTATAAACTATTGCCATTAGCTCTCCTTATATTTTTGTATCAACTGTTTACTATTAATCTAAAAAAATACATAATATATGATATAAATGAATATTGATATTGATAAATAGCAAAAAAAGCGGCTCCTGCAATGCCTGTTATACCAATTCCAATTATATAAGACCTATATATGGGTATATCAAATACGATGGCTGTTGCTTTAAGTGTTCTCAGCAACACCCATATTATTAAAATCACTGCCAATACTAAAATTATCCATGTAATCACCGGTGTTAAAAATAACAGCCTGCTTAATATTATATCCGGAGGCAGTAAAGCAAGTATCGGTACACCCGACCATATTGTTATCGTATATGTATCACTGTAATAAATTCTCCCCTTTACTATTAAGGAAAATAACTTTATGATGCCCGCTATTAAAAAGATAAATCCGAAAAAAATCAGTGAAAGAATCAGAGTCAAAATTTCAGGCATCCAAATACCGCGGAAAATTATCTCCAATAAGCCATTGGATGGAATAAGAAGCATTAACAAGTACTCTGCTTTATCGTTTGTCTTGTAATAATAGAGTATTGTAACTAAAAAAATAGCAAGTGTAATTGATAACACAAATCCAAGTATAAAAGTCTGTACCGATGACATTATTCTCTGGTCTCTGATGTCTGCATAGAAATTGAAGGGCCTTAGAAAAGACCTTGACACATATTCTCTGAATCTGCGGAATCTTTTGATAAGAAAAATTAATACACCAACGAGAAACAGGCTCAGGAACATAAAAAATAATGGGTTCTTTTCGTTATAACTGCCTGCGTTCAGTAATGGTTCTTTCTCGTTATTAAACAATGACTGCAATGTGAGAAATGCAAGTCTTTCCTGTCTTTTCATGTCAACCAGTCCGTTGGTTCCAACAAATAAATTATTATTGTTCAGAATCAGTAACGGATGATTTAACTCATAATCGTTGAAGGACCTGAATAGACTACCGGCAAACCTCTGTGCTTTTATTATCCTGTAAAAGTTACTTATATAATTTGCCTGCGATTCTAAAGATGCCGGGTCAGAAAATCCATTATGATTAAATGGTTGTATCTGCAATCCGTAATCAATTAGTGACGGCATATCTTTTGATATAAGTTTTAACCTGAATATCTCATTATTTATTTTTTCAAAGTCATTGTAATCGTGATTATCTTTAAAAATGACAAAATCTATATTATTCCTGTATATTGAATCTACTCCAAAATTCATTGTCTTGTAGATTAAATTCGAAGACCATTTTTTTATTATGCCTGTCATCATATCAGTAAAATCACGAACATCTTTTTCATCATCATATAAACCCTCGGAAATTCCCCAGGCTATAATTGATGGGTGATTGGAATATTCGGTCAGCATAAGGTCGGTAATATTTTTTATTTTTACTCTTATTTCATTTAATCCGACAAGTTGATGAGGTACATTGCAAACGGGTAATTCTACCATAACCATCATGCCGTATTGGTCGCACAGTTTTAGGAAATAAGGGTGGGGAAGTGCATATTTTACACATATCAGATTTGCCCCAAGCGTTTTCATCATCAGAATATCACGTTCCATTCTCTTAGTAGTTATTGTATTGCCCGTTGCATAATAGTCTTCGATATAATCTAATCCTTTAATATCGAGAAGTGAATCATTAAGATATATACCGGCTCTGTTGTTTACAAATGCTGTTGAAATATTCCTGAATCCAATATCATGGCTGTATTGGTCAATTAATTGCCCATTCTTCGTAATTCTTACTTCAATTTCATAAAGTTCAGGATTTGAAGGAGTCCATAAAACAGGTTTATTGACTGGTAAGCCATAACTCAATGTTACTGTTCTTTCTTTTGCTATCTCAACTCTTTGTGAAGATGCTCTTGATATGATTTCACCTGTTTCTTTTCTTTTGATTGCCACATCAACTAAAACATCCCCCTTGATGTTGAATTTTTTTTGAACGGAATCATTCAGCAATGCAGGTCCAAGTTTCTGAATATTAGCAGAGGATATATTTACATCAGCAAATACCTGGAAAAAAGAAAAATTGTCATTGTGTCTCATTTTTTGTTTTATCTGACTGGCCCAGATTTGCGGTGTTCCGATTAATAGAACTTCCCTCGGTATTCCGGCGGTAATTTTTTTTGTATAAATATTTTGTTCTTTCATCTGCTTAGACGCAGAGGATGCAGGGAGTACAACAAGCTTAATCGTATTGCTTTCATTGGTCAGCATTCTTTCAGGAATCCTGATTGAAAATGGCGTCATTGTACTTAAGTATTTCCCGATATACTGATTATTGAAATATACCTCGACCTGGTCGTCAACGCCGAGGAAATACAAGTGCCATACAAGTTTTGAAAGCAATCTGTCATCTATTCTTATTGTCCTTTTATATATGATGGCATCTTTGTTTTTTCCTGAATAAGGTATAGTAACCGAAACCCAGTCTTTTTCATTTACGGATGATTCCCATTTCCCATACAGGCTTGCTACATATCTTGTCGGTGAGGGAATTAACGAATAAATTTCTTCTGCCGTTAGAGGAGAATAGCCACAGTATAAGTTCTGTACTGATAAAAGGAATATTACAATTAGAAATAACCTTAAACTCTTATAATAATTTATAATCATTCAATCCTCATTCAAAGATTTATCTGAGTTTCAAATATTTTATCTGAACTGCAAAATTAACAAACTTGATTTTCTTATTTAGTTAAAAATAATTCAGAATTCTATTTCTTTACCCATTTATTAGGTGGGATAAAATGGAATTATATCTTTACATTATATTCCGTTGTGTATATAATATAATTATCATTAATTCTCTTTATACGATTCTCCGATAATTTTAATTAATTCATCATCAATTTCATTTGAATTATTAATGACAATCATATATTTAATTCGTTCTGAGCCGATGTTTTTTGCTGATGGAACAATTCTTCTGCTTTTTGGTTCTGTTTTTAAAGCCAGTCCTAATGCCAGGCCCTTCTTGATGGGCTTGATTGTAACGAATTGTTTATTCCGGTATAATGGTATATATGTTTTACAGGGTCTGACACTGACATCATTTCCAAGTTTCTTTACCTTTGATATGAGTTTATCATAATCCTTTCTGTATTTCTTAAAATCTCCCGAAAACAATTCATCAACAAGCTTATCGCCGTCTTCATATATATTTTCGACCTTATTGACTTTAAAAACAATGAAAGTCGCCTGGTTAGTTCCTAAGCCCTGGGTTTTAAGCCATGCAATTTGTTCTTTGATTCCCTTGACTTTAGATTTTTCAAGATTTTTTATCCATTCTTCTAATGTTTTGCCTGTATTTTTATGAAGATTTCTGAATATTGCTTCTTCCATTTGTTTTGGTCCAAGTGACATTTTTCACCTCGTTATAACTTGATTAACTTACCTGTAATTGTTTTTTTGTTGTCTAAAATTAATGAATAAAAGTATATTCCAGGTTTGAGGTTTCTAAGATTAAGCTCTATCTTGTTTCCAGTTATACCTGAAAGTGTTAGAGCATCATATCCGATAACATCAAAGATTTTTAATTGATAACTTTGAAAATTTGTTTCATCCAGTTGAATAAATCCAATATCATCTATAGGATTCGGATAAAGTTTCACATCGGTCATATCATAAGCATTTTCTTCAACATCAAGAAACAAATCGTATTTCATTATCAATCCTCTTGTTGCGCCTATATATCCGTAATATTCATCAACACAATCAACAGATATATAACCTTCACCTACGCCGCCTGTATTTTCTTCAACCCAGGTTTGCCCTCCGTCTGTTGTTCTAATTACATAATTCTTTTCTCCGGCAGTTAAAATAAAATTTTCGTTTACTATATCTGCTGCTGCCAGCATATAATTATCTCTTCCATTATAATTTGTTAACCAGTTTTGTCCCCCGTCAACAGTTTTTAGGACAACTGCCCTCGAATTCAATTTTCCGAATAAATAACCTACATCTGCATTAACGAATTCTATTGTTCCTATTCTTAGTAATGAGTCTCTTTCTTTAATTACAAACCAATTATTACCGCCGTCCGTTGTTTTATAAATTTTATTAATATTTTCATAATCGGATTCTGCACCCGATGCAGCATAACCTATGTTCTCATCTACAAAGTCCATAATGGTAAAAACTTCATTATTTACTCCCGTATGTACCGTATCCCATTTCACACCGCCATTAGTTGTTTTTACAATGATGCCATTTAAACCTGACATAAGATAAGTCTGGCTGTTAAGTAATTCAATCGTATAAAATCCATAAGAATAAGGTCTGTCTTTCCCATCGAACAAATCCGGTATCCAGTTTTTTCCCTGGTCGGTGCTTAATAGAAGTAGTCCACATTCATTTATTAATGAAGAACCTGCCGCATAAATTCTTACTCCGTCGAGTGTATTCAATGAAAAAATTTGGTAGGGTAGTGAATCCCTCTTTACCCAATCTTCTCCACCATTTGTGGTCTTCAATATTGTACCATATCTTGACCATCCTGCTGCAAAACCTGTGTCTTTATCTACAAATTTCAAAGCATACAAATCTTCAAAAACTCCCGGGTCACGGGCATTCGTCCATTTTGAATGCAATAAGTTAATAGAGACTAAATTTAAAATAATTAGTAAAAGTATAATCCTTTCCAATCCTCCACCTTTCTATTATAACCCTTATGATAAGTGCTGGTTCAACAATTATCAAATTAATATTTTTCTGCTAATTATAAAAGTTGTCAGATTTATGATAGTATGTATAAATGTAGAGACAGATCTTAGATCTGTCTCTACATATGCACAACATCGGTCTCCACATCTGTCCCAACTACAAATCAAATTATTGTTTTTCAATTTTTTAATTATATCTAATCCATTGTTAATATAATACTTATGTAATATTTTCAAATTATTTTGCTATAGTGGAAAAAAAACTGTTGACTTATTCATTGAAATTTACTTTATTTGTGTGTGTGAAAGTGGGAGAAAGTGGGAAAAGTAGTTTAATCTTTTCATTTTTAATATAAGTAGGTCTTAAAATAATATAAAATATGGCTTTTTTCAAGGGTAAAGAAATACATTCTGTGGACAGTAAAGGCAGGGTTAATCTTCCCTCCAAAATGAGGAAGATCGTATCACCCGAAGCCAATGATACATTTACTGTCATCCGCGGCTTGGACAAATGCATTGAAGTTTATCCTGCTGATATATGGAAATTCAAAGAAGCCAGGTTTGAAGAACTTGACCAGTATGAGCCTGAAAGCAGGTATTTTCTCCGTAAACTTTTAATGTGGAGCGAAGAGGTTGACCTCGACGGGCAGCAAAGGATTATGCTCCCGAAAAAGCTAATGGAATATGCCGAAATTGATAATAGAGTAGTAATCATTGGCGTTGGAGACCACATCGAAATATGGAATCCCGATGTCTTTGACAAATACATTGATGGAAGTGGAGAATCATTTGAGGTTATTGCCGCTAAAGTGATGTCCAAAAGGCAATGAAAAAGAAGAAGAAAAAAAAAAGTAAAAGATATCACAAGATAAATAAAGCTTTTGCAGTTGAATTCGATTATCATCTGCCCGTTCTTTTAAAAGAGAGTATTGATTTTCTGGTAACCAACCCTGATGGTGTCTATATTGACGGGACATTAGGCGGTGGCGGCCATACTGAAGAAATACTCAACAGACTGAGTGAAAGAGGAAGAATTCATTCTTTTGATATTGACGAGGAGGCTGCCGTCCACTGCCAAAAAAAGTTCTGGGGGGAACTCTCAAAGGGCAGCGACAGCAGACTTGTCATCCACAACGAGCCTTACGACAAGGCGTGCAGCATAGAAGGTATGAGGGGGAACATCAACGGCTTCCTGCTCGATCTCGGTGTATCATCGCGGCAGCTCGACAATAGCTGCCGCGGTTTCAGTTACCGCACAAATTCCAATCTTGACATGAGATTCGGTTCGCATGGAAAATCGGCAGCAGATATTTTGCATGCCGCAACTGAGGAAGAACTGGAAAGGGTTCTTCGCCTTTTGGGCGAAGAACCTTTTTCACGTATTATAGCACGGCGGATTATTGAAACTCGCCGCACTGCCCACCCTATAAGCACAACTTTCGGCCTTCGGGCTCTTGTTGAACAATCAGTACCCTATCACATCCGCAATAAATCTCTTTCAAGGGTATTTCAGGCTCTTAGGATAGCTGTTAATAATGAACTTGACACGCTCGAAAAAACCATGAAAGATTCTGTGAACATCCTCTCTGCCGGTGGCAGGCTTGTTATTATTTCCTACCACTCCCTCGAAGACCGAATAGTTAAAACCTTCTTTAAAGATTATTCGAAAGAACGAACAGATAATAAAATAGCAAACTCAATGCCAGTTTTAAAAATCTTAACAAAAAAACCTGTTATTCCTACGGAGCAGGAACTGCTCTCGAATCCAAGGGCAAGGAGTGCAAAAATGAGAGTTGCGGAAAGGTTGTAATAAAGAAATTAATCAATTTAATTGACTAATTTCATTTTTGACTAAATAATTTTATAATAAAATATTACGGCTCAAAAGTCAACTGCCTTACTAATTTTCCATCAGTTGTGATTTCATAAAGATAAAAGAAATCAGCTTTAGGACCTCCCATTGAAACAACTAGTGTTGAATCAGTAATAAATTCAGCATAAATTCCATAACCGTACATACAAAATTGTTCTATAAGATTTATTTTTTTATAAGGAATTAATTCAGGTTTTTCATTTAAATATTTTTCATAATCAAAAATCCAGATTTCTTGAAAACCTTGTTTATTTAAATCAATAGAATCAGGTCGTTTGTGCGCAATAGTTAATGCAAATAACTTTGAATTAGGAGACCAACTTGCATATGTTAAACGTAAAATCTTTTCCTTTTCAAAAATAGAAATTTCATTGTCATTTATATAAATTTTATTAGGAAATTCAGTAGGTGTGTAATAATCATCATAGCTATAATGATATCCTACTTTTGATTCCCTTATTAATGCATGATATGGATTTGGTAATATAAATTCATCTGATTGAGGAACATATATACCCTTAATAATTTTATTTCCAATATAATTTTTATTTGTTGAACTGAAAAAGCCGGATATAAAATCATTATTTGTAGAAGATTCTTTTAACCATATTATATTGGAAAATAAATCACCTCCGGATTTTGGAAATTGTAAAGGTGTGATTTTATTAAATTCATTTCCATCTAACGAAATAATATATAAATTTACACCCCAAATCCAATTTTTACCATCACCAACAGTATCGGTATATGTAACAGCAGAAATAAGCAATCTATTACTATTATAAGGGCACCATTCTGCATTATAAATAGCAGTACAATACATATTTTGTGGTAACTTGTCGGAAATATTAATATGAATAACTTTTCCCGTTCTTAAAAATAAAATTCCTAATACAGATTCATTTAATATAAATGATAATTTTTCACCATCAGTTGATAACTTTTGAAACCCATGAAAAGGAATTGGATTAGGTGGATTTTGCCAACCAGTATCCAAGGGAAAATTACAATCTGAATTTGGCTCAATACCATTATTACATCCTATCAATATAACAGAAATTAAAATTGAAATTAATATTATAATTGATTTCATAAATACTCTCCTATTATTTAATTTTTATAATTTTTATAGTTTTAATTAATTCACCCTGGGATATTTTGCAAAAATATATTCCGTTATCAATTGTACTTAAATCAATTTCTTTGGAAAATGAGCCGGTATTTAAAAACATTGGATATGATTTATAAATATTATTACCAAATATATCATAAATATCAATACTAACAAAAGTTGATTTTGACAATGTAAAAAATATTTTTGTTTTATCTTTGACTGGATTTGGAGAAATGGAAGAATATAAATAAGAATTTTTATTTGATTGCTTTTCAACTGATGATTTTTTATTATTTGGTCCTTGTTTCCCGAAAACACCTATATTAAAACCTAATTGATTATAGGGAGGATAATGACCCATATAAATTAGTTCCCATGTTCGAGGATTAAACCAAAAAACATCATATTGATAATTTCGGACAGAAACATCAAGACTATGATTATGAATAATACCATCAACTAATCCATTTCCACCGGTACCTGAAGTAACCTGAGTATATCTTGTTTGATAATTATATGGACCTAAAATACTCCAACCACTATTTAAACCAAACTCTTTTCTCCCCCAAACATATAGATTATGATCATTATCAATTGTCCAAACATTTTCAGGTAAATGTATTGTTGAAGTAATATCCCTATGCCTTACATAATAAAAACCAGTTCTTAAAGGTTTAGGGAAATTTTTTAAATCAGCATCTTTTATAAAAGCTCTCCATTCCCAATTACTCCAATCTCCATAGTTCATATAATTTGGATTTTCATCATGAATTAGGGTCATAATATAACCATCTGCAATCATATTAAACAAATTATCTGCTTGTAAATGCCCCCAACCTGTTTCTTCTTCATAAAATTCACCATAATAAGGATTTTGCAAACAAGATGCCTTTATAATTCCTTCAAAATCAACTGGTTCAATTGCACCTAGCCATTGATATTCTATAGCATAAGATCGTAATAATGCTATAACTCCTGCAACATGAGGAGAAGATGCTGACGTTCCAGCAAAGCAATCATAATCATCAAATCTACCTCTTTCCCAAAAAGATAATGTTGTTTTTATTATAATTGACTGAGGAAAATGTTCTTTTACCCAATCACTACAATAGCCACCAGGGGCTATTAAATCCATTCCATTACCGTGATTAGAGTATTCCGTTCTAATTTTATCATGGTTACCTGCTCCTACACTTGTAACCCATTCATTTTCAAAACATGCAGGGTAATAAATACATCTCCATCCCATATAATCTTGCTCTATTCCTTCATTTCCTCTTGCTGCTACCAATGATACTCCATGTTCGTAAGCATAATTAACAGCAGCTTCTAAAATTTGGGAATATGGTCCGCCAAGTGAAATATTAATAATATGAACTGAATCACCAAAAGATACAATCTTGTGTATTCCATTTGGATCAGGTACAGTATAGAAAATTGCACCAGAACTTGCTCTTCTTATTGCTGCAACAATACTTTCGGTTGTTAGGTGAACTCTATAACCGTATAATCTACATCCTATGTTATATGGATCCCATCCTCCTGCTATTCCTGCAACGCCTTTTTCATTATCAGTTATAGCTCCTATGATTCCGGCAACTGGAGTACCATGGGTTGCATCAAAACTAATATCCTTAATATTTTCAACGAAATTCCAGCCACCTGCAACTTTATAATTATCACCGTAACCAGAGCCAAAATCCTCATGACAGTAGAAAATACCATCATCTATTATGCCGACTCTAATTCCCCAATTACTCATTGTATAATCCCATGCTCTTTGTACATGAATCAAATTAATTTGTAAGCTTTTTTGTTCAAAAAAATAGGGATCAGTGACATCTATATCATATTCATTATATATATAATTTGGTTCTGTCATTTCGATTTTATCAAAATAGGCACTGTCCAATATGGCTTTTCCAATGATTACACTTGTATCATTATTAATATGAAGAGTCATCCACAGATAATCATTTATTAATAATGTATCTCCATGTCTTGTTATTGATAAAGTGTCTGAACATGGATTAGCATAAGTTATTCTTCTTAAAGTATCTCCACCGAATGATTTAATATCAGATAATAAAGTTGTATCTGCGATAAGATCATCAACATAAAATCGCTGTGCCATTATAATAGATAATTCTGAATCTGAGATAGGATAATTAAAACATAGCAAGTTAAGATTTAAACTTTCAGGCTTGAATTTGATAATTAATTCATTATGAATGTAAGTCGAGTCGGGGGGGGGGTAATCATAATAAACCGTATCGCCTCTATTGTTGATATAATAAGGTTGAACCTGTGCACATAAATCAATAGCAGCTATTGATAGCAGTAGCGTGACAAACAAAAAATTCTTTTTCATAATTGAAACTCCTTAAAATTTATATTAAAAAATATGAGTTTCTTAGTTCTTGGTCATAAATCCTTTACTACCTACGAAATATTTTCCTTATTTCCAAATTATTATTTTATCGTAATTTCACAACATCAAACTCTTGAATTTTATTATGAATAATCGTAATTTACATTTTATTTCTTATTGGATTACATCAAATAATATTAAATGGAAAAGGTCGTAAAAATCGTAAATAAAAAAGATGATACTAATGACCTCGATTACTGGCTTAGCCGTCCTCTCGAAGAACGGCTCAGGGCAGTAGAGATTTTAAGACAACAATATATAGCACTATTACCCGAAGATGAACGAAGATTTCATAGAGTTTATAAAGTTGTTAAACGAGAAAAGACAAAGAATGTTTTTGAAGATTATCAATAAATTGATGTATTAAATGGATGCTGACGAATTCAAACGTTGGGGCTACGAAATTGTAGATTGGATTGCAGATTATTTTAATAATATAGAAAAATATGATGTCAAGCCGAATATCGAACCCGGGTATGTCATCAATCAATTACCGCAAACCCCTCCTGAGAACTCCGAGAAATTTGAAAATATTATTGATGATTTTAAAAAAATAATTGTACCGGGAATGACTCACTGGCAGCATCCTAAGTTCTTCGGATATTTTCCTGCAAACACCAGTTTCCCTTCTATAGCTGCGGAATTTTTAACTTCTGCTTTGGCGGCTCAATGTATGATGTGGCAAACCTCACCTGCAGCAGCAGAACTTGAAGAATTGACTATGGACTGGCTTAGGCAGATGATTGGTTTACCAAATGATTTTACCGGTGTGATTCAGGACACTGCCTCAACAGCAACTCTTTGTTCCATATTAACTGCAAGAGAGAAATATTCATCATTTGATATAAATGCAAAAGGTTTTTCCGGTGATGAACAATTCAGAGTTTATTGTTCTTCGGAAGCTCATTCATCAATTGAAAAAGCCGTAAAAATAGCAGGTATCGGGAAAGAAAATCTTGTGAAAATACCTGTTGATGAAAATTTTGCTATGCTCCCCGATGAACTTGAAAAAGTGTTAGAGGTTGACACAATCAATGGATACAAACCACTTTGTGTTGTCTCTGCACTCGGAACAACAGGTTCGACGGCAATTGACCCGCTTAAAGAAATCGGAGTAATTTGCAAAGAAAATAATATATGGCTTCACGTAGATGCCGCATTTGCAGGCTCTGCATTGATTCTGCCCGAATACAGACATTTACTCGATGGTATCGAATATGCAGATACCTTTGTTTTCAATCCGCATAAATGGCTCTTTACTAATTTTGACTGCTCTGCATATTTTGTTCGAGATAAAGAAGCTCTTGTAAGAACTTTCCAGATGATTCCCGAATATCTTAAATCTGCTGAAGCTCACGTGAACAATTATAAAGATTGGGGAATACAGCTTGGAAGGCGGTTCCGTGCACTCAAATTATGGTTCGTCATCCGTAGCTTTGGTGTAAGCGGATTGCAGGAAAAATTACGTCTCCATATTAAACTTGCACAGGACCTTGTTAAAAATATTGAATCTGAAAATGATTTTGAAATTCTTGCACCTGTTCCATTCAATACGATATGTTTCAGATACAAACCTGCAGGTGTTGTTCATGAAGAAGAAATAAATAAAATAAATGAAAAACTTTTATCAAAACTTAATGAAACAGGTAAGCTCTTCCTCACTCATACTAAACTGAATGAGAAATATGTTATAAGATTTATGATTGGACAAACTAATGTAAACGAAAAACATGTTTCCGAAACTTGGGAATTGATTAAAAGTGAATCAAGAAATTTATTAAATAAAAATTGAAAATAAATATTATAGAAATTTTCAGGAATAATTATGAAGACATTATTTTTTGTATTTATAATAATTTTAACAATCTCATTTATGAAGGCTCAGACTCCTTATAATCCTCCTTCGACAAAAGTATTACCTGGCAAGGACACTGTCCACGGCTTTCAGATGACAGACAATTACAGGTGGCTCGAAGATAAATCCAACACCGAAGTAAAGAAATGGTCTCACGAACAAACCGATTATACGATAGATTATATTAAGAAAAATTATCCTGAAGTCGCCGGATTGAAGGATGAGATTCGTGCATATATTGACAGGGACTACATCGGCGCTCCTTTCTTCAAAGCCGACAGGGAATTTTTCTATGCTAAGAAAAAAGGCGAACAGCAGTATCAACTTTTCACAAGAATCAAAGGTAAAGAAATTTTAATATTTGACCCACTGGTTTATGATAAAACCGGCAAAACCGCTATGTCCGGATTCTTTTTAACAAAAGATGGCAACAAGGCTGCTGTAGGCACTCAATACAAAGGCGATGAAATCAATGAGTACAGAATAATCAATACTAAGAACGGGAAAGTAATTGGAGATGTTATTAAAAACGGCTATGGCTTTGGATGGACAAAAGATGAAAAACATTGTTATTTGTCTATTCGCACAAGAGGGATGATTGACAGCCAAATTCCTGTAAAAACTTACCTGCACAAGCTTGGTGATGACAATAAAAAAGATATTTTTCTTATTGCTCCTAAGGATGCAAAAAACTTTGCAGGTATTTGGGATGCCGAAGATGATGATGTTACCCTAATCACCGAAGGTGATTTTTATTCCAATACTCTTAAAATCAGAAAAGCAGGTACGCTTGACGAACCGAAAGTGATTTATTCAAGTGTCAAATTCAAAGCCGATGCTTTCGCTAAAAACGGAAAGCTTTACTATTTCACAAATCATACTGCACCAAATTATAAATTACTCGTTGCTGACCTGAATGAACCAGAATTTGAAAAAGCCAAAGTTCTGCTCCCTGAGAAGGAGACTGTGCTGGAAGGATATACTATTACTTCTGATTTTATAATCACTCAGGATAAAAAAGATGCTCTCAGCCGACTTACAGCTTATGATTTGAACGGAAAATATATCAAAGAACTTGAGCTGCCCGAAACAGGAAACGTGAGCGGAATGAGTTATCACAAGGAATCGAACACTGTGTTTGTTTCTCTTTCAACTTTTGATGCACCAGGTGTTTTATACAAACTGGATGGAAAAACTTTGCAATGGACTTTCTTCTACCAGGACAAACCCCCGATTGACACTAAGGATATCGAAGCCAAACAGGTATTTTATTATTCCACGGACAGTACGAGAGTTCCGATGTTCCTTGTCTATAAAAAAGGAACTAAGCTTGACGGAAGTAATCCTGCCCTGCTTTACGGGTATGGCGGCTTCAACATTTCAATGTCTCCCGGTTATGTGGGACTCACTGCTTCCTTCATAAACAGGGGCGGTGTCTATGCAATTGCCTGTCTTCGCGGCGGCGATGAATACGGCGAGAACTGGCATAAAGACGGAATGTTATTCAAAAAACAGCATACCTTCGATGATTTCATTTCAGCCGCTGAATATCTCATAAATGAAAAATATACAAATCCCGGAAAGCTTGCAATCAAGGGCGGGAGCAATGGGGGCTTACTCGTAGGTGCCGCAATGATTCAAAGGCCCGATTTGTTCAAGGCTGTGATTTGTGCTGTGCCATTGCTCGATATGCTGAGGTATCACAAATTCCTGATTGCCCGCTATTGGATTCCCGAATATGGCGACCCGGAAAAGAAAGAAGATTTTCTGAATATTTTGAATTACTCTCCGTATCAAAACATTAAGGAAGGATTTAATTATCCGACATCATACATCAAGGCAGGGGAGAATGACACCCGTGTTGACCCTCTTCATGCAAAAAAGTTTGTTGCCGCATTGCAGAATAATCCCGGGCAGACAAATCCGATTCTACTATATGTTGATTTCGAAAGCGGGCATGGTTCCGGACAGTCAATCGAACAGCAAATCGAAAACATTTCAAGAGAATGGATTTTCCTCTTCGGAGAACTAAACATAAAATAATTTTGAGTGTTGAATTTTGAGTTGTTGTTGTCATTCTGAGCGAAGTCGAAGAATCTAAGGAGTATAATAACACCATTGATAATTTTTTTTTAAAAATATTTTAATTAAATGATTAGATACAATATATTGTAACTACCTTAATTTTTAAGTAAATTTGTGTAAATCTATAATTTGTTATGGTGTCTATATGAGTTTTGGCAGAATAGAAAAAACAGAATTAGACTATTTTGAACTAAGAAATCCCGACAAGATTTATGTAAGTAAATCTTTTATGAATCCTCTTGATAAAGATAGGAAACGAATTATCAATAAAGTTTTTGAAAAAGAAGAAGATTTAACTTTTGATTATTATGATATTGAAAAAGAATACATTTTACGAAGTTCAAAAAATGCTAGACATCAAGTTAAGATTGTCGCACTTGAAAAAAACAATAAAATCATTTCAATTGTTTTACAAAAGTTTATAAATAATAATCCTCAACCAGAATCTTTTTCATTTTATAGACATGAATTTAAAAATTTAATTACTATTCTAAATTCAATTAAATTTTTAGATTTTACTGATGAAGAAAGATATAGCTTAGAGGATTCATCAATAGATGTTAATAAAGTTTTTGTTGATGCTTCTGAGAAAGAATTATTGGAAGCTTTCAAAAATTTAGAAGGTGGTGATAGAAAATATATTATTGAAAAAATAAGGAATCAAAATTTAACAAAAGAAGATCTTGACATTCTAACAGGTAGAAGAGAAGGAATAGACATATTTTTCAATAAACTCTATCAAGAAACCGATTGGAATGAAAAAGAATGGCAAATTTTCTTTGAGAAAAATACATGGATTTTTGGTTATGGACTTGATTATAGATTTTTAGGGATTCTTCAAGGAGAAGCTTATGTTTCAAATGTTGATATTGGCGGAGAAAATTCAGTAATTACTGATTTCATTGTTGCTGATGAACATTTTATACACATTGTAGAAATTAAAAGACCAGATACCCCATTATTTGGAGTTAAGAAAAACCGCTCAGAGTCATGGAAATTGTCAGATGAATTTATTGATTCAATTTCTCAAATTTTAACACAAAAAGCAGAGTGGAATATCAAAGCTGAAAAAGAAAATTATTTAAGAAATGGAAGTAGAATTAAACAGAGAACAATTAATCCCAAAACAATTCTTATTATTGGGAATACAGATCAATTCAAAGGTACTGAAAAAGAAATTGAAATAAAATCTAAAACATTTGAATTATTTAGATGTAATTCAAGAGATATAGAAATCTTAACTTATGATGAATTATTTAAAAGGGCTTATTTCCTTGTTAATCAAATTCCTTTTGAAAATATTGGTAACCAAAATAATGATGATGATATACCTTTTTAATTTTTTTTAAATTCATTTATATTATAAAATGATTATAATTAAAAATCATAGATTAATTAATTTTCATCAATTTTCTTTAGTTGGATATCTATTAAATTTTTTAAATTTCTATTTGGTAATGATTTTTTCAAGCTCAATAATAGAATAATTATTTGGAAATATGAAAGAAATTGAAATACCTTTTGAAAATGCAGTTGTTGCATCAACGCATGAATCTAATTATTTAATGCACAAATATTGGGCAAGAAAACCTTCTAACGTTGTATCAGAATATATAAAATATTTCACTAATGAAGATGACATTGTATTAGATCCATTTTGTGGTAGTGGTGTTACTGCAATTGAAGCAGCTAAATTAAATCGAAAAGCTATTTATAACGATTTATCACCTACAGCAGAATTTATAGCTGAAAACACATGCAAAAATATTGACAAAACAAAATATCAATCTCTCTTAATTAAAATCCATAATAAAGTTTTAAAAGAAACTGAAAAATTTTTTTCAACTATTTGCTCGAATTGTAATAGCGTTGCTAAAATAACTCATACAATTTGGTTACATGAAGAAAAAAGTAATAAAGAAAAAATGCTGCTAGTAAAAATAGCCTGCCCTTCATGCAATAATAAGGTAGAAAGAACACCTACTGAAGCCGATATAAAAGCTTTTAAACTTGCAGAAACGGAAAAAATTAAGGAATGGTATCCTAATGAATTAATGATACCAAATGGAAGATTGCTTGTAAAAGAAGGTATGAAAGTATCTGACTTATTTAATAAAAGGGCTTTGCATGTACTTAGTAAAATTTGGAAAGCAATAGAATCTCTTTCAAATTCTCCCGAAAAGGATGTGCTGGAATTTACTTTTACGTCATCTTTAGCTCAAGCAAGCAAATTAGTACCTGTCTATTCAAAAAAAGGCAGAGAGAATCAAGTTGGTGGTTGGACAATTCCTGGTTTTTGGATACCTAAGAAATATTGTGAAGTAAATGCTCTTAATTGCTTTATTGAAAGATCAAAAAAAATCAAAAGAGGAAAGGAAAAACAATTTAATCATTATAAAAATATAAAATGGCATACGGAATCTGCGTTTTCATTAAAAAAAATTGTATCTAACTCTATTGACTATATTTTCACTGATCCACCTTATGGTGATTCAGTTCCTTATTTAGAATATCAAATTCTATGGGCAAGTTGGTTAAAACAATCTTTGGACTTTGAAAATGAAATAGTAATAAGTGATTCAAAAGAACGCAACAAGGATATTATAAATTATAAACAATTATTAAAACTTACTTTTGAAGAATTATATCGAGTATTAAAACAAAATTGTTGGTTGACTGTTACTTTTCATAATAGTCATCTTGAAGTTTGGAATGCTTTAATATCATCTGCTCAAAATTCAGGTTTTATTTATGAGAATGACTGTTATGTTTTGACAGGAAGAAAGTCCTCTAATCAACTTTTAAGAAAAGGTGGAAGCATGACAGGAGACATTTATATAAATTTCAGAAAACCAAAGTCAAAAATAAATCAACATACACCTGATTTACAAGTTGTGATTAAACAAATCTATATTGAAAGTGAAAAGGTTATTATTGAAAGAGGTGGAAAAGCCACTACTGATCAATTAGCCAGAGGTATATTAATGAGTCTTTCTAAACATAATTTGTTTGAAAAAGTTATTGATTTAAAGATTACTGATATACTCGCTGATAAATTTGACTTTGATAATGATCTAGGAGTTTGGAATCTTAGAGAAAATAAGGATGCAAAACTTATCGAATATATTCCCCTTAACACACGCATAAGTGCTGTTATTGACAGCGTTTTATCAAAAAACAAATCAAGTGGCTTTGAACTTGATGATTTTCTTGTTCCTATATTTACAAGATATAAAAACGGGCGTACACCAGATACTAAAGAAATAAAAGAAATTCTCGAAGAAAAAGCATTTGAAAAAAATGGAAAATGGTTACCACGTTTACAGCAAAAATTATTCAAAACTGATTTATTTACCAAAGATTATACAGACCCACAAGAAATAATTAAAATTGAGAATGAGCATAATGCTATAATTTATCAATTAGCAAAAGTTGGTTTAAAACAAGACTATTGTATTTGGATTGGTGAAAATGAAAAGAGAAAATCTATAGAACTTCGTAAAATTTCGATTAATCAATTATCAATAGCTGGTGTTAGCGATAAAGCAATAAAAGAAAGTAGAATAAATCAAATAGACCTAATTTGGTTCAATCCTGATAAAGGCGAATATTTATTATTTGAAATAGAAAACTCAACAAGATTAATCAATTGCATCCCTAGGCTTGCAAATCTTACTGAAAAATTACCACATCTTAGAATACCTATATATATAGTAATACCCGATAATATATATAATAAAGCGTTGAGTTCTTTTAATGACCCATCCAATAAAAAATTAATTACATCTGACCGTTATTTAATAAAATACTCTAAGCTATTTGACAATTTAGATCTTCTAGAAAATAAAAGAATTGATTTAAAGAATTTTATAAGTGCAATTGCCGAAAAAATTTATTAATATTGTTTTAAATTTTTTTTTAAACCATTTTAAAATCCTTTTAAAACCGTTTTCTTGACATATCACTCCCACATCCTTATTTTTGCACCGCTTATTCTTTGCTAAATAATGTCGGGCTGTATCAGCCGAAACCGGGATGCTCTGCCACTTAATAATTATGATTGCCCCCTTTTTTCTAAGAGCCTGCACTGAGCTTGTCGAAGTGGGGATTAAGGGGGTTTTTACTGCCAATTAAAAATTTCATATTAAATCATTGTTAATTCATTGAAAATTTTAAATTTAAATTTGATAATTGAGCAGGTAATAACTTTTATGTCAATGAAATCAGTGATGAGTGATCACTTTTAATCAATTAATCCACAAAGATTTAAATAATGTTTTTGAGCAAATAAAAAATCGTGTCAAACCTGCTCAAAATGCCCAAATCTGCTCAATTTTGTCTCTCTATAACCAGAAATTCCCTCGCCTTCGGAGAGGGATTTAGTTTGAGGTAAAAAAAGTGGAAAAAATCCACACTTAAAAACCTGTCCATTTCTTCCATATTTTCCATTTCTTCCACTTTTGGCTCCATATAACCATGTTTCTTTGTGTGCTTTGAGAAAAACTTTGTGTACTTTGTGTTAAAATTAGCTATATAATCCCTACGGGATAAGTGTGGTGGCGGAAATTTGTTTTCTACTAATATTTAATCACTACGTGATAAAATTGTTATATTATATTTATTTTACCTAACAGTCTAACAGGCTAAATACCTAAAGCCTAATTGTTAATTGTTAATTATTAATTGTGAATTACTCTCCTACCATGACAAATGCTCCCCAGATGTAGGGTTGTTTGAATTTGTTGAAGATTGCGAGCTGTGCCTCTCGGAAGGCTTCGCGCTTGGTCATGCCTGATACCCAGTTGTCGTAGAACATGGTCATCAGTTCATTTGTGGATTCGTCGCCGACAGACCATAGACTCATCAAAACAGTTTTGGCTCCTGCAGTCTGAAATGCCCTTTGTAGTCCATAAACACCTTCACCATTCTTGATTTCTCCCAAGCCAGTTTCACATGCGGATAAAACAACAAGCTCTGTATGGTCGAGGTCGAGGTCCATAGCCTCATAAGATGTAAGTACCCCGTTTTTATCTTCTGCTAAACGGGAACTTGTGTCATTGATAAAGTCGGATGCACCGGCAAAGAACAAGCCTGAACGGAGCAATGGATTTTCCAATAATCTTTTATTTTCAAAACCGAAAATATTCCCGCTCTCGGATTTTATATCAGGAAGAAAAATACCGTGAGTGGCTATGTGCAGAACACGTGGATTCGAAACCGATTTGACTTCTGATTTTAAGGCATCTTCCCTGAGATGTGTGTGAACAATCCAGTTTTTGCTATGAAGAAATTTTGCGATATTTAATATCTCGTCTTCGGAAGCTGGGAGGCTCTTTAGCTTAAATCCCGATACCGAATCAATGCTAATGAATGAATAATCTTCGGATTGTTTTGTTTTACTTTTTTTGGGAGAATCTTTTTTTTCTTCGGATGATAAAATGAAATCGGGATTGCCGAAAAGCTCGGCGCTGTTCAGCAGGTTGCTTTCCTTCTGCGTTTTGTAATAGCTTACGATAATGTCTTTGGTGCTGTTGCAAATCTGTATGTCCTGTTCTTCAAGCAGGTACTTGTCATTTGGCCCAATGAAAGTGAGAGGATTCATTTTATTATAAATCCCATCAGTGGATAAATAAATTTTCTTAATACCTTTGATGTGGCCATAAATTTTTGACCAGAATAAATTGAAAGATTCTTTATCATGCTTGACTGATTTCAGGTTTTCACGGTAAAAGTTATAGAGCCACCCTTCTAGTTTATTGCCGTTTTCCATAACGACTAATTCGGGATGTTCGGTTGTTTGTTCTGTGACAATTAATGCGGCATAGATTATAGTATCAGTCAAGTTTTTCTCGCGGTACCTGAATCTGATAATCTCGATTGCGGCTTCGTCCGGTTTAAGGAATGCCTGGATTGTCCTCCAGCTTATTTTCTTTTTTTCATAAGAATCTGCAAACAATTCGGATTTTAAAGAAATCTGTTTTTCAAGAACGTTTGCCACATTTTCGATTGAATCGAGGTTAATATTTTCTTTATTGAGTCTATCTTTTGTATATGTGTAGAGGCTGACCAAATATTCTTTTAATGCAACCCAGTTCTTATAATTTTCAATCAATGAAGAATCTCTCGAGTTCAGAATCCTCCTTTTCACTTTACTGATAGAAGTGAACAGCAATGCTTTGGTGGCTAATTGATTGTCATACATATTGCCTGTAATATCAGGATTATCTTTTACTCTTTTTAAAGCGAAAGAATTGTAGGAATCATAATACCCTTTCAATGTATTCCAAAATTGTCCCTTTTCGCGTTCACTGAGAGAAGGGAAGTAAGAATTTACTATTTTTTGAACGTCGTTACAGGCTTCGTTGTATAAAGGCTCGGCTTCTGCATACATTTTTTTATCTTCGTATAATTTTGCAAGATTATAAATGTTATTAACAAGCAAAGGTGTTTCAATTTTGTATAGTCTTCTGTTTATATCAAGTGCTTCTTTGAGCAATGGTTCTGCCAAATCGTATTTATTCTCGTTAACATATAAAAAAGCAAGATTGCTTAAGCTGTTCGCAAGGTCAGGATGGCCGGTCTTAAAAATTCTTTTTCTCATTTCGAGTGCTTCTATATAAAACTTTTCAGCCTTATCGTTAATTCCTATAGTCTCGTAGAAAGAAGCTAAGTTGCATAGACTGATTGCGATACTTGGATGGTCCGCATTATATATCCTTTTTTTCATTTCATAAGCTTCTATGTACAAAGGTTCTGCTTTTTCAGGGTTTCCGGCATCCAAATAGAAAAATGCCATATTATTAATGCTGATTGCTAATTCCGGATTGTCTCCTTTAAAAATTCTTCGTGCCATATCGAGTGATTCTTTATAAAGAGTTTCAGCCTTCTTGTAATTACCTCTTAATTTATAAAATGATGCTGTGTTAGTTATATAATTAGCTAAATCAGGGCTGTCTCCGCTGTAAAGCCTGTGAGCCATATCAAGAGCTTCCTGATAAAGTGGCTCGGCTTCACGAAGTTTACCTTGCAATTGGTTGCATCTTGCAAGATTATTTATAGTCTTTATTAATTCCGGGTGGTCTTCATTATATAATCTTCGGTTCATTTCAAGGGCTTCTTTGAACAATGGTTCAGCATCGCTGTATCTTCCGAGCATCTCCATATAAAAGGAGGCTACATTATTCAGACTATTTGCAAGAGAGGCATTATCCAGCGAAAACAATCTCCTGTTCATTTCAAGAGATAACTTATAATATGGTTCCGCTTCAGGGAATTTTCCAGTTGTAGAGTAAAGTTCTGCAATGTTATTCATCAGTAAAGCCAGAATAGGATGGTCGCTTTTGACTATTTGCCTGTACATATTCAGCGCTTCCTTGAAAAGTGTTTCAGCTTGTTGATATTTTCCTACAAGGCGGCAAATTCTTGCCATGTTGTTTATACTATTTGCAAGTGAAGGATGGAATGTATTTTTATATTTTTCCCTTCTGATAGTGAGCGCTTCCTGATAATAAGTTTCTGCTTTGTCATATTTCCCGAGTCGTTCATAAAGATAAGCAAGGTTTGTTATACATAGCGGGATGTCCTCATGCATTAATTTTCGATAAATACTTAATGCTTCTATTAAAAAAGGTTCAGCCTCGCTATATCTTCCGAGTTTTTGAAGATAATAAGCCTCATTGTTAATACTCTCTGCCAAATCGGGATGGTTGGTTTTATATAGTCTCCGCCTCATTTCCATGGCTTCTGTATTTAACTTTTCGGCTTCTGAGACTTTATCGATTTCATCCAAAAATTCAGCAGTTTTATTCATGCACTGTGCAAGTGCCGGTTCATCGGTTTTGTAAATTAGCCGCCTGATATTCAATGCATCCATAAAGGATGACTCGGCTTCCTTATTCTTTTGCAGCATGTTGTATGTTACAGCTAATCTTGTAATCGCCTGGGCATGTCTTTCACTTACTCTCTTATATTTTTCGAGTGTGAGCGAACTGTCCTTTTTTGATAATTCAAGAGCTTGAGCAAAGTTCTCGAGATTAAGGTAAACATCTATTGTTTTTTCAATAATATTTATGTGGATTGTATCATTTTTTTGTGAGGAATTTTCAATATTAATAAGAGCTTTATCTGCAAATATTTTTGCTTTATCGAAATCGTTTTTATTAAAATAGTAATCCAAACTATCAACTTGAATTCTCCAGTCCTGGCTGAAAGAGCTTTTGTATGATAGTAAAGTGAAAATGATTAACAGAAATATTATTATTTTTGCTCTAGTCATCTATTAAGCTAATGAGTAATAACAACATCAGCAAAAATACACAGAAAAATATTTCGGTTATTAATTATTTATTTTAGAAAGTTATCTTATGGATTGAGCATATAAAAGAATTCTTAGTGATAGAAAATAATTATTAAATTTCTATCACTTTAAGAAAATTTTATTGAGAAGTTTAATTCTATAAGAAAACTATTTCACAATTACTACAGGTTGAATATACGAATTTCCTTTTTTTTCAATCTTTAAAAAGTATAAACCCTGTGAAACATTTTCAGCCTTAATAATTATAGAATTTGTATTATTTACCATACCATAGTATTCAAGTATTATTGGTTGTCCGTATAAATTAGTCAGTGAAATATCTTTACTATTCATATCAATATCACTTTGTATAATAAATTGTCCTTCTGAAGGATTCGGATAAATCCTTATTATATTATAATAATATTCTTTATCATCAAAAATGCCAACAGGAATTTGCAAGGAAAGTTCGGCATCTACATTATGAGATTGATTATCATTATCAATTGTAACATCGAATGTGTATTGCCCATAGCCAAATTTATCAACATTGACTTGGTAATCTCCTGCCTCGAGGCTGTCGAGTTTATACACACCTTTTGAATTGGACAAATTATACTTTCTTTCATTTTTTCCTTCGTCCACACAAATAACCACAGCACCTGAGACAGCTTCCTTAGCAAGCGGGCTGTCGTCAGGCTTCAAAAACGCAGGAAGCATGTCTCCGGTTATAATACCGGAAATCCTGCCATTTCCTGTTGTTGGTAAAGTAAATGGCAAAGAAATAATATGGGGCCCACTGAGTTCACCAGATACAATTTTAATTATTGTTGCATCCAGCCATGACGGTACAGCAGTTGAATCCTGTTTGAAGTAACCGGGTACAGCTTTATCCGAATATGGTATTGCTAGCAACAGGTAATCTCCTTCGGCTAAATTCAGGAATTCATAAGTTCCGTTATTACCGGTTAAATAAGTTCTTGCATCAAACATCGAAGCAATGCTTGTATCAGCAGGAAATACAGTAAGATTCAGTACAATTGATTTAATTGGTTCACCATCCTCACTTTCAACTATGCCATACATCCTGTTATCTGTAGGTGGTGCGATTTTTAATGCAAAGTTAATATTATTAATATCATTTGAAAATTCAACAGGTGTTGCTTCGGTGATATTACCCGTCAGACTATAATATTGAGTAATATTCATTGGATTTTGTGGTACATTTGCCCAAGCTATGTAACTGTTCTTTTCATATAATGAGATTGAATAATCACCTGTTTGATTTGTATTAATACTGTCCATGAAATCAGAACCCTGGAAATATACACTTGCATTTTCGATGGGATTCCCTGTCATTTCATCAATAACTCTTCCGCTGACTGTATAATTCGTAAATATATGCACTGTGAAATTAGCGGTCGATGTTGAACCGCATGGTACATCTATGGCTGTGGCTGTTTGTTCGGAAGTTTTGTCTTCATACCATTCTCCCCTGAACGTTGGCCCCTCAGCATAAACCTTGCATCTTCCTTCGTCAACCAATACCCTGTAATTTCCATTTTCAATTGTTCCTATGTAGTAACCAAGTGAATCAATACCACTTTCGGTTACTATTCTCACACTTCCTGTAGGAATTGGATTATTGTTCTCATCCCTAACAGTTCCACTCATATATGTATCATCTGTGCAGGACCTGACCTTGAGCCACCATTCCTGCAAGGCGAAGGAGTTAGCCGAATCGGTATATAAATAAGCCTTGAGGATTATCCTGTACCCCCCGATATTCGATGGAGACCATTGCACCGCTCCTGTCAGATTATTAATCGTCATACCTTGCGGTTTATCAATAAACATGTATCTCACTTCTCTTTCTGCGTTTCCAGTTACAATCGGATTATAACTATATAAACTGCCAACAAGAGTTGAATTTGATGGCGAAGAAATGATAGACAGATTTAGTGGAGCAGTTCTCGTTACACTTAGATTAATTTCGGTTGTATCGCCGCATGGGCAAGGAACTGCAGTGGCACTGTCTTTCGATGGTTCGTTGTCATACCATTGACTAATGAAACCTTCACCATCTACATAAGTTTTACAGTTTCCTTCATCAATTTTAACTAAAAAAGCACCATCTTGATTAATTGTTCCATAGTAAATCCCGGTTGAGTCAATACCACCATCACTATGAATAGTAACGTTTCCCTGCTTGATTGCATTGTCTGCATTATCTTTTACTGTTCCCTTAACATAAGAATCCTGAGAGCAAGACCTGATTTGAATATAAAAATTCTTGTAAGCATACGACTTTGCAGAATCGACATAAACGTAAGCCTTTAGAGAAACATAATATCTGCCGATTTGTGACGGTGTCCATATAACAATGCCGGTTATTAGGTCAACCTCCATACCCTGCGGAGCTTCATCCAGGTGATACCTGACTTCCCTTCCGCTTGTAGCCATAGCAAAACCATTATATATATATTGATTGCCAAGAAGGTCAACGGTAACGGGTTCATAAGCGAATAAAACGGTATCGGGAGGGATTTCTTTTTTAGTTACCACCCAGTTTACTGTTGTCGAGCGTCCGCAAGGTGCAATTGCAGAGTCAGCCTGATTCATATCCGGTTTATCATTGTACCATTCCGTAAAAAATGTTTCACCTTCTGCCGACAATTTATAAGCACCTTCGAGAACTTCGACCTGGTATCTCCCGTCTGAACCTATTGTTCCATAATAAATACTATCAATATCGAGACTATTGACACTGTAAGCAGTAATTAATCCTTCTCTGATTGTGTCTCCGTTTTCATCAACAACATTGCCTGAAAAATATGTGGGATTGTTGCATGATTTGATAAGAAGAAGCCATGACTGGTCTGCATCACAGTCAGATGTGTCAATAAGAATTTCATCGGACAAGGCACCATCCGATTTACCTTTATCTGCCAAACCAATCGGATTAAAATTCAAGAATGCATTTAAAATGATATTATACCTGCCCGTTACACTTGGAGTCCACTGTACAAGTCCGCTCATTAGATCTACCGACATAGCCTGAGGACCCGATGTTAACACATAATTAACCGGTGCCGGGTCAGTCGATGATGCATCTGCATCATATTGGTACAGAGTCCCAACAGAGCCTATCGTTGGTGGAATAGTGGTGAAATTTACATCGACATGGCCTTGTTTGAACCTTGCCTGTAAAATATTTGAAGGAAAACTTTCATAATCTACACTGCTTATAGTTCTGATTGATGTGATATAAAAAGAATAATCACCAATATAAATCGGATTTACATTGGTTGTCCATGTAGTATCTGTGCCGTATCTAAGAACAGTAGCAAAATAACTTAATAGGTTTGGATTGTTTGTAAAAAAACCAGCTTTGTAAATTTTGAATTTTGTTATTTGACTCGTATCCATTGATAGCATTGACCAATCAAGCTTAAAACGTGTGTATGAGCCTGTTCCTTCTAATGCTATATTTCGAAATGTTGGTGGATTCGGCCTGCCTTGTGCATTAGCATTTGTTATATTTAAAACAATGCAAAGGACTACTATTATAAATATTTTTAAGTTGAGTTTCATTTTTCAACCCCCTGTTATTATGGGTTAATACTATTATTATTATATAATTTATGAAATTTTTTAATACATTGTTCATTTAATAACCATAATTATTTATTCAATTTTAAAATTTGAGTAAACACTTAGAAGCAAAAATAATTCCACAAAGTTTATAACCCCAAAATAATTTCTTTTATGTTAAGAAAAAAAATAGTTATATTTACTTAAGGTTATGTTTGTATGAAAATACTATTTACAAAAGTAAAAAACAGGTGCTTATTCCTCATAAAAAAATTAAATTAATTCAAAAACATTGAATATACAATTTGTATAGCTTGTGATATACGGGTATTACAAATATTTATATATTATTCACAATCGCAGTAAATATACGTTAAATTTTAATCCCACAATTGTGGGTTTAATTTTCAGCAGTTTGCTGCGAAAAATATAAATTACAAATTTAGATACTCCGCTACTTGTGGCGGAGTAGTTCATTAATAATAAAATTTTTAGTCTTAGCGAATAGCTATATAATTTTCTATATTTGTGGAAAGTTAGGTTAAAAAGTCAATTACACAAAGTACCGGATGCTTATATTAACATGGATGTAAAAACTTACATGAACTAAAAGAGGCCGTATTATTACTGTTTGTAATAATTATCATGATTTTAAAAAGAGCCATTATAATTCTTTTCATTAATATTTTAAAGGAGATAGTTTTATGAAGAAAATCTTCTATTTGCTAATTGCATTTATATTGGTAATCAGCATTAATTCTGCATTCTCGCAACAACAATGCAGTGTTGAATTAACGAACGAATGTGGTAACTGCTACAAATTTACTTTTACCAATAATACAGGTTCTCCTGTAGATGAAATTCAGGTATTAGTAAGCGGTGGCAGTTTTTATTTCAGTTGGGCCGGAGTATCTTCTACAGCAAATTCGGATGGCTGGACATTTAGTCCGACATCATTTAATCCAAACGTTACAACACTTACGTTTGCAGGAGGAACCCCGATTCCTAATAATTCAACCAAGGGGAATTTCCATTTCTGCCTTTCGGGTGATTTACAAAGTGCTCCGAATCTTACGTTCAGGGCAATGAGCAACAAACAGATTGTTTGTACAACCATGACAGAACGTTCCAATATGGATTTATGTTGCGATAACCTCATTATGACTGCAACAAGTTCAAATCCAACACCGAACGACCAAGGAGATTGCTGTTATAACTTCTCATTACTTGCAAAAACTGAATTTACATCAATATTTTATGTAAGATTCAAGCCTTTGAATACGGGTGTAAGTGTAGGAACAAAGATATCTCCATCATCACCTGCAGGATGGGGAGCAGCAAGCAGTTGGTTAAATGGGGCACAATTCCAGGCACCGACAAATGGAATAGCACCAACTACCCATCAGAATTTCAGGCTATGCGTTTTCATGCCTGCCGGTGTAACGACTTTCCCAATGGAAATAACATATACCAATAGGGATGGTGGAATAATATGTGCAGATACAATTCCATTAACATGCGATATTTGTGCCGGATTGATTATTTATCCTCAATCAGTAACAAAAAATGCAAACGACCAGGGGGATTGTTGTTATACTTTCAAACTTCAGGCTGATAGGAATTACCCCGGCCTTACACATGTTCAGTTTACACCAATAAATTCTGCTGTAACAATTGGCACTGCTTTACCTCCTTCATCACCAACAGGATGGGGGGCAGCAAGTCCTATTCCACCAAACTCGGTGAAATTCGCGACACCTGGCATTATAGGAGCGGGACCCGGCTTGCCTTCAGGCGCGCATGAACTATTTAAATTATGTTTCAATTTACCTGCCGGTGTATCTACATTTGACGTTGTTATCAAATACCTCGATGCAAATAATAATACAATATGCCTCGATACAGCTTTGATTCATTGTCAAACAATAGACAAATGCGACAGCCTGAATATGGAAAAAGAGAAAGTAACTCCAAATGATAATGATATCGGTGATTGTTGTTATCAATTCAGGCTTACAACAAGCATTGATTTTCCAACTGTTCAATATGTCAAATTCACATCATTAAGTGCTGCTGTTCAGATTTCATCGGCTCAACCTCCATCGAGTCCTACAGGATGGGGAAGTGCGACACCAACACCTCCGGGGCAATCGGTTTCATTTCTGGCACCGGGCAGTTATTTACATGCAGGAATACACGATTCTTTCAGAATCTGTTACGATATAACAGGCGGTACAGGTGATTTCCAATTGGAAGTAACTTATATTGACCCTGCCGGGGGCCCTGTTTGCATTGATACAATCGATATAAAATGTGAAACGACCAACGATTGTGACACATTGAAGATGGATTATGAAAAAGTAGAACCGACTCCGAATGACCAGGGGAACTGCTGTTACCAATTTAAGCTGAACGCAGGCATGGACATGACGGATGTTCTTTATGTCAGGTTCAAATCGTTAATATCATCAATCCTCATAGCATCAGCTCAGCCGCCGTCAATTCCGGCAGGATGGGGAAGTGCAACACCGACTCCTCCGGGACAGGAAGTCAGCTTTACTGCACCTGCGGGATTTTTGCATCAAGGCACACATGCTCATTTCCGTTTATGTTTCGATATGCCATCAGGTGTTACTACACTTCCCATGGAAATAGCTTACCTGAATCGGGATGGAAAGGAAGTATGTATTGACACTGTTCCGCTTGTATGTGAAGCAGTTAAATGTAATGTCGAATGGAGAGCAGAAAGGGTTCCTGCAGATAATAAGAATCTGAAAGGTGATTGCTGTTACACAGTTGCTTTAATAGTACCGACAGCAGTTCCGGGTGTTGCTTTTGTTAATTTCATACCTTTAAATCCTGGTGTAACAATTGCTACTGCATTACCTGCTTATTCACCAGCCGGTTGGGGAACAGCAGTTATAGTACCTCCTAATGGAGTAAAATTCCATACTCCCGATACAGCAGGTGCTAATCTGCCAAACGGAGTACATAAGTATTTCAGGTTATGCTTCAATTTGCCTGCGGGTGTAACTACATTCCCGGTTGAAGTTCAGTTTACCGATGCAAACGGCCAGGTAATATGCAAAGATACACTTCTGATGGATTGTGAAAAGAAGGGATGTGAATTTGAAGTTGTCGGCGAAAGGCTTCAGGTCAATACTCCTGCAACAACGGCAAACAATTTAGGAGATTGCTGTTATGTATATAAGCTTATTGCTCATACTGATTTTCCGGGTGTTTTCTACCTTAACTTTATGCCAGTGAATCCGGGTGTACAAATAACATACGCATCGACACCTGCGATGGCTCCGGGATGGGGTTCTTCCACACCGAATCCTCCGAATGGAGTCAGATATCTTACTCCCGGATTACCTTCCGGCGTACATGGTATTCCGGCAGGTATTCATGAGTACTTCAGGATATGCTTTGACCTTCCTGCTAATGTCGGAACATTCCAGATGTTGGTTACGATGACTGACAGGGATGGAAAAGTTATATGTGTCGATACTGTAGATGTGAAATGCGGCGAAGGCGAAGGAACATGTAAGGATTTGAAGATGAATTCGATTCCTTATAGCCCGACACCAAATGACCCGATAAAAGGAGAATGTTGTCAGTCGTTTATGTTTACTGCAACGGCGGATTTCCCGAATATTTATAGTGTTCATTTTGATTCACCATCAGCGACTATTGTCGGTGCTGTCGGTCCGTCAGGATGGGCAGGTCCAAATCCGGTTCCTCCCACTAATGGCGTAACCTGGAACGTACCAATACCTCCGGGTATGCTCACAGCGGGCAATCATGGTCCATTTAAGTTATGCTTTGAGTTGAAGGACGGCGTTACCACCTTCCCGGTAATAATAACATTTGTTGACCAGAATGGTAATGTTGTCTGCAAATTTAAACATTTGATAAGTTGCAAGGATTGCTGTGACAAGTTTGACACAATAGATATCAAACTCAGGAACATAAGGCAGTTACCAATCAGACAGGGAAGATATATATGGTTGCAGAATCTTCTAACAGCTACTCCCGGTCCAATCATCAGGGCATCGGCAACAATAGTTAGTGCTCAAATCCAGACACCGACATCTACTGTTGCTTATCATACATATAGCGACATACTTGGTGCTAAGGCATTCCATCCTTATTGGGTGCCTTCCGGTTCGATTATACCTTGTCCTCTTGGCGGGCCCGGAACTACTCCATGGAATGGTTTGGAGGGTGTGTTCGGTACATTCAGGTCTGAACCATTCTACAGCCGCGAGGTGATTTGGGGTGATTACCGACATGTGTTGTCAAGCGTTGTACTCAACAATGCCAATATGGAATTGCTTATTGAATTTCCACCAATAACAAGCAGGACAGGCGATAGAATCAAGTTCATCGTAAGGTATGAATTTACCGACACAAACTGCTGTACATGCGACAAACTTGTCGAATATGTAATTGACAGGAAGTTTTATTCGGATAATCTCACTCATGGTTCGGCAGAAAAGGGTAAAACCGGAGGTAAAGATGTCGTTCAAGGACAAACTGCTGAAAATGATATCTATATAACAATGACAGATTATCAGACAGGTACATTGCATATAGCCAATACTTCAGGCGGAGCAGAAGCAATAACAATTACAGGTGTCTGGCTCTTACCTCAATACCCAGTCGAAATTGATTCGATGCATGACAATACATCGGGGAACGATGCCGTAAAGGAGGACAGAACAGCTAAAATAGATGTCAATATTGGTGCAGGTTCATCAACGGATATTGCATTATTCTATGACAATGCTGTAGAGAAAGGTTTATTCAATAATACTATTACTCTTAAGTTATTGTATGTAGACTCACCAATTGATACAATAACTGTAACTTATGAAAATATATATTCGAGAGTTACCGGCGGCGGAGGTGACCAGTTAGCACTTGATAATACTGCAAACCTGCAAAACCTTTATACTTATGCACTTTCAATTACAAATGCCAATTCTTATGAAGAAGGTATCAGGAGCATTGAACTGAAAACACCAACCGGCGCAGATATCTTAGCTGTGGGTCCGACTGTTGACCCGCAACAGGTTATATTGAATGCTTACAGCATACAGGGTGCTGATAATCAGTTATTACCACAAGTGCCTGCAAGTGCTGAAGTTTCTTCAATTCTACCCGGTGAAGCCGTTAAGCCTATTTACGTTAGCTTAAGAGGTACAGGAACTGTTAATATTGACTTCGTTACCTATAATAACAATGGTGAGAAAATGACCGAAGGGTCATTCCCGCTTGTTACGTCAGTTATTGATTTGGATGATGACAATCAAAATAGTGATTTTGCTATAATTAACTGCTATCCGAATCCAACGGCAGGAAATGTAACATTCCAGTTCATGGCTAAACATGACCTTACTAATGTGTCACTTGAGATAACTGATTTGACAGGACGTGTAGTTGCACGTGTCTTCGATAATAATTCAATTATTTCAGGCAATCATGTTGTTGTATTCAACACAAACAAACTGTCAAGCGGTGCATATTACTACACCTTAAGGAGTGGTAATATTGCCAGGACAGGACTGCTGAATATTGTCAAATAATAGATTGACAATGTATTAATTAAATGCCGGGTGCTTTCGGGTATCCGGCATTTTTTTATTTATTAATCATATTTAATTGTAAAAACTGAAAAGGGTTTATAATTTTGCTGTTTAAATTTTTACTGAATTGAAAATAATATTATTTAAAGGAAAAGTTATGAAACCGTTTGCGAATGAGAAACCTTTGGATTTTACAAAAGTTGAAAATGTAAATAAGCAGAAAGAAGCTCTTGCTAAAGTGAATAAGCAATTAGGAAAGGAATATCCTAATATAATCGGAGGCAAGAAAGTTAAATCTGAGAAGAAGACCATATCTGTCAATCCTGCTAATACAAAAGAAATTGTTGGTATCTTCCAGAAATCGGGGCAAGACCAGGCTGAAGCAGCATTGCAAACTGCATTGAAAGCGTTTGAAACATGGAAATACACTCCGGCAAAAGATAGAGCAAACATACTTCTCAAAGCCGCACAAATAGCAAAGCAACGCCGTTTAGAAATTAATGCATGGATGATTAAAGAAGTTGGTAAAAATTATGCAGAAGCGGATGCTGATACTTGCGAAGCAATAGATTTTATGGAATTTTATGCGAGGGAAGCATTAAGATATGCTCAAAATCAGCCTTTGACTCCATATCCCGGGGAAAAAAATCAATATTTTTATATTCCGCTCGGTGTTGGTCTTTGTGTGCCACCATGGAATTTCCCGTTTGCAATAATGGCTGGGATTAGTTCGGCGGCTATTGTATCAGGAAATACAATCATACTAAAACCATCCTCCGATGCTCCAATGATGGCTTGGTTGTACTATGAAATTATGCACGAAGCCGGTCTCCCAAAAGGTGTTTTGAACTTCTTTGTTGCAAGCGGTGCAGAAGCGGGTGATTACCTTGTTCATCATCCAAAAATTCGGTTTATTTCATTCACAGGTTCTATGGAAGTAGGTTTGCATATTAACGAAGTAGCCGCAAAAGCCTCGGAAGGGCAAATCTGGATTAAGAGGGTTGTTGCTGAAATGGGCGGCAAAGACACAATTGTTGTGGATTCAGAAGCTGACATTGATTCTGCCGTTCAAGGTACAGTAGCTTCTGCATTTGGATTCCAGGGGCAGAAATGTTCGGCTTGTTCAAGGGTAGTCGTTGATAAAAAAGTATATACTCTTTTTATGAAGAATCTTAAGGAAGCAGTATCAAAACTTAAAATCGGGAATCCTGAAGAGAATATATACAGCGGTCCAGTAGTTAATGCAAGTTCCGAACAAAAAGTTTTGGAGTATATTGATATTGGGAAAAAAGAAGGTAAATTACTAATCGGCGGAAACAAAGTAGCCGGACTACCCGGTTATTTTATCGAGCCAACGGTTTTTGTTGATATAAAGCCAAATGCAAGACTGGCACAAGAAGAAATATTCGGGCCGGTTCTTGCCGTCATCAAATCAAATAATTTTGATGATGGCTTGAAGATTGCTAACAACACAATTTACGGTTTAACCGGCAGTGTTTATTCAAAAAACAGGCAGAAACTCGAAAGAGCGAGACAGGAGTTTCATGTCGGCAATTTGTATATAAACAGGAAATGTACCGGGGCTATTGTTGATGTACATCCTTTTGGGGGATTCAATATGAGTGGAACAGATTCGAAAGCAGGAAGCCGCGATTACCTCTTGCTTTTCATGCAAGGTAAATCCGTAAGTGAAAAAGTTAAATAATTTTATATTTGATAATAATTATTTGTCAGTCTTTGTAAAGTCAAAGTTAAATAGAAAATCAATTGTTTCTCGGCTTTGCATAAGAGTTTTATTTGTGATTTTATTTAATGCATTATTCGAGTAATACTGAAACAAGGGAAAAAAGATTTGTAGCGTTGACTTCTGTCTTTGCGGCTGTCTTACTTACCGGTATGAAACTTATCGTAGGATTGTTAACGGGCAGTCTCGGTATTTTATCGGAAGCTTTGCATTCAGGGCTTGATTTAGTTGCTGCAGGTATGACATTTTTTGCAGTTAAAATAGCAGATAAACCTGCTGATGATGAACACCAGTTTGGACATGGTAAAGTTGAAAATCTATCTGCACTCGGTGAAACATTTCTTCTGCTAATAACTTGTATCTGGATAATTTATGAAGCTTATGAAAGGCTTTCTTCAGGATTGACACAAATCGAGGTTACATTTTGGAGTTTTGCAGTCATTATCGCTTCAATCATCATTGATATTTCAAGGTCCCGTGCATTGATGAAAACAGCAAAGAAATATAACAGCCAGGCATTGGAGGCTGATGCTCTTCACTTTTCAACTGACATACTAAGTTCGATTGTTGTGTTGATTGGATTGATTAGTGCTTCATTCTTTGATTATCATACTGCTGACTCAATTGCTGCATTAATTGTTGCATTGATTGTAATATGGATTTCCTTCAGGATAGGAAAAAGGTCTGTTGATGCTTTACTTGACCGTTCATCTGTGGAAATGAAATTAAGAATTGCCGAGCAAGTATCACAAATTCCTGAAGTTACTCATTATCACAATATTAAGCTGAGAACCGCAGGTTCAGTAACTTTCGTTGAACTGAATATCCATGTTGATTCTTCTCTTTCAATTGAGCAGGCTCATGAAATATCCCACACTGTCGAATCAAAAATAAAAAGCCAATTTAGAAAATGTGAAGTGCACATACATACTGAACCCGAGAGTGACCCGGAAAGATAATATTTAAAAAGAATTAGCTGATGGTTGAAATCACAGATATTAATGACCCAAGAATTGCGAATTATAAAAGTCTGCGATTTACTCCTGTTTCACACCTGAAAGAAAGACTTTTTATAACAGAAGGTGAGAAAGTTACAATTCAATTGCTAAAATCCGATATTGAAATTGACTCTGTTTTTGCCTTAATGAATTTTTTTCAAGACTATAAAGAATTAATTAAAAAAAATCAATTCCTTACAATAAACAATACTATGCCGATTTATCACTGATGAACAAAATTGTCGGATTCAAGCTCCATTCAGGAGTGATGGCTATAGGGAAACAACCTGTAGATGTAAATTTATCAGAGTTGGAATCACCTGTTGTTGTAATGAATGGAATTATAAATTCCGAGAATGTCGGTTCGATTATTCGAAATTGTGCGGCTTTTGGATTTGAGTCAATAATTACGGATAAACAGACAAGCAGTCCATACTTAAGAAGGGCTGTTAGAGTTTCGATGGGAGCAGTTTTGAATATGAAAATACATTTTTCTGAGAATTTATCAGATGACCTGCAGAAATTAAAGGATTCAAACTTTAAAATTTTTTCAGCGGAAATAAATGATAATTCAATCCCAATCTCGCAGGTTGAAATACCTGATAAGTGTGCAATTGTCTTTGGAAGCGAAGGCAGAGGTATTAATAATGAGATTTTAGGAATAAGTGATTTTACAGTTCATATTCCGATTACTGCTCAAGTAAATTCCATAAATGTAGCATCAAGCAGTGCAGTGATATTATCAAAAATATTTGAACGGAAGAAAAGGTTATAATGTCATTCTGAGCGTAGCGAAGAATCTTATTTGAATGTTGATATTGTTATGTGAGATTCTTCACTTCGTTCAGAATGACAATTCAATATTCTTTTGTAAATTAATTTTTTTCAGAAATGAAATTTACAAAATGTCTTATCCCGTGAAATGGAATCTCGAAGATATTCTGACCTTTTCTTATATAAAAGGTGTCAATTCATCATTGCTTAGAAAGGCTGTCGAAAATTTCAGTGATTTGCAGGAACTATCTGAATCCGGTGATAAGATTTTTGCTGATAAAATTAACCAATACGAGATATTCAATGACATCAAATCTTCTGTATGGGCTTCGGCAAGGGAAGAAGCGAAAAGACAAATAGATTATGCCGTAGAAAATAGTTGTAGTATTGTTACACTATGGGATGAGAATTATCCGGAGCTTTTAAGAGACATAGTTCTGCCACCTATTATTTTGTATGTTAAAGGCAAATTACAGTTAAAGAGTACAGTATCTATATCTATGGTTGGGACAAGGCATTGTACTATGTATGGCAGGCTATGTGCTGAGAAATTTGCGGAATATTTTGCAAGGCAGGGTATAATTGTAACGAGCGGACTCGCTTCAGGAATTGATACAATTTCACACCTTTCTGCTATCAAGGTAGATGGGATAAGTTATACAATTGTTGCGGCTGGCATTGATAAAATTAACCCCCAAGAGTCAGTAAGAAATTCGCAAAAAATTGTAGATACAGGTGGAGCGATCGTTTCGGAATACAAATTCGGAACTATGACACAAATTGGCTACTTTCCACAGAGAAACAGGATTATAAGCGGTATTTCTTTGGCAACTATCATCGTCGAATGTGGGATTAAAAGCGGTGCTTTGATTACAGCTAAGTTTGCTCTCGACCAGCAAAGGGAAGTATTTGCTGTACCCGGAAGAATAGATTCTGAAAAAAGTAAGGGGACAAACCTGTTAATCAAAAATAATGCTGCCGCTCCTGCACTAAGCCCCGAGCAGGTTCTTATTGACCTAGGATTAGCAAAGCCGGATTCGATGCTTATCGAAGGTAATAAACCCTCGCTTAAACTCAATGTGATTGAAAAAGCGATTTATGATTTATTAAGCAATGAGCCTTTGCATATTGATGAAATTGCCTCAAGCACAGATTATGAAATAAATGAAATTCTTGTAGCTATGCTTGAAATGGAATTTAAAGAAATAATAAGGAAATTACCGGGTAATTATTATATCAGAAAAAATTAGTTAATCAGATGGTGAATTATGAATGCAGGTGAAGATTATAAAGCGTTATACGATGATTATCTCAGAAAGGTCGAAGCTCAACTTGAGCAAATAGTTAAATATAAAAAGCCTGAATCTTTGTATTCTCCTTTTCATTATCTTATTAACGGAGGAGGAAAACGTATCAGGCCTGTGCTAACTATGATTTGTGCAGGTGCAGTTGGCGGGAATCCTGATGATGCTCTCGATTGCGGTGTGGCTATTGAACTTTTGCATAACTTTACTCTCGTGCATGATGACATAATGGACAGGTCTCCTCTGAGAAGAAACCGCCAGACAGTTCATGAGAAGTGGAATGAAGCAACTGCAATATTAACAGGCGATGTCATGGTCGGTTTTGCATATAGTCTTTTGCCAACAACAAGCCAACATCCTCGTTCAGATGAAATCTACAAAGCATTCACGAGAGGTTTGATTGAAGTATGCGAAGGACAGGCTTATGACATGGACTTCAATGAAAAAAAAGATGTGAGTCTTGATGATTATCTCAACATGATAGACAAAAAAACTGCAAAACTTCTTGAAACTGCGGCTTTGATTGGTGGGAATATCGGGAAGGGCAGTGAAAACGATTTAAATTCATTACAAACTTATGCTAATTGTCTCGGTATTGCATTCCAGGTGCAGGACGACCTGCTCGACCTAACAGCCGAACAAGCCGAACTTGGTAAAAAGATAGGACAAGACTTATTCGAAGGGAAAAAGACATTTCTGATAATTAAAGCATTAGAAAAAGCAAAAAATGAAAATGATAAAAAATTGCTGAATGATTTTTTAAATAATAACGGTTTAAAAGACGAAAGCGAACTACCTAAGATGATTGATTTATTCACAAGATTGAATGTGTTTGATGATGCAATATCTTTTGCAGATACATATTTTGAAAAAGCAAAGAATTCAATAGCAATTCTTAAAGCAAACCAATATATTCAAATGCTGCATTGGTTAATTGATAATTTGAATAAGAGGAGGAAGTGAGATTTTTAGAATACAGATTTTATTTTTAGAAGGAATGACTTTCATTTACTCATCCATTCTTTTCAGGAATTCATCAACGGTTTCAGGCTTCTGCTCTTTTCTTTTAGCAGATTCAAGTGTGGAAATATATTCATCATATATTTCCTGTCTCTCTTTTTCGATTAGCCGTTTCTCAACAATATTCAATAGTTGTTTTTGCTCTTCGGTATCGAGCTGTTCGACTGTATCAAGTGCCGTATCTATTGTCATTTATCTCTCCTGTAATTATTTTCAAATATAATAAACGTAAAAGGGAATAATTATTTTAATGAAAACACAACGATATCAACATTTGCATTCTTTGTCAATGATACTATTAATAATGTGTCCACATGCGAATTATTTTTACAGTTTTTTCTTTGTCCAATATTTGATAAACAAGGCGATTATAAATCATCTACATTACCAATCCAATTCCTCAAAACATTCATCAAGAGGTGTATTATTACCTTCGATTATTGATTCGCGCATACCGGGAATCGAGAGCAAGTACTCAGTATCATCTGTGACAACCAAATTATTTAAGTCCTCACATTCTGAATCTGTGTTATTAGTTTTCATAAATATCATTTACATTGATTAAACCGTACTAATTTATGAAAATAAATAATAAATATCTTCTCAATTTATTTTACTCGCAAATTCTCTCCCAGCTTTTAACGCATTCAGATTTGCATTTACAACATCTTCCCCTTTTCTTCCGAAAAGGAGTTTAATTGCATTTTCAAGTTTTTCATAATCGAGAGCGAGGAATTGGGAAGCCGCACCCAGCAGAACTATATTAGCCGATTTGGGTGATTTGAGGTTTTTTGCAATCTTGTCTGCATCAATTGTAATGTTATTCGGATACTTTTTTATCTCTGCGAGCACTTTTTCAATATCGGGATAATTCGGTATATTTATAAATGGAGTTGTGTTTGTAATTACCCAGCCTTCTGAATTGAGCATTGGCAGATACCTTAGAGCTTCCATTGGTTCAATAGAGATAATCAAATCCGCTTTACCCTGTGGAATGAGGTCTGAAGCTATTTCTTTGTCGGACAGCCTGAAGTGCGAATATACTTCTCCGCCCCTCTGGCTCATTCCATGAACTTCACTCTGCTTGAGAAACAAACCCGCTTCAACCGAAGCGTATCCGATAACTGCAGCAATTGATACAATCCCTTGTCCGCCGACACCTGCTATTATAATATCTTTTTTCATACGAGCAAATTCTCTAATTCTAATTAACTTGTTTTGGTAATTCAAATTTAATTTTCTTTTTGTCATTCTGAGTGAAAAGAAGAATCTAATTTGAGTGCTGGTGCGAAAACCAGAAGATTCTTCACTTCGTTCAAAATGACATTTATTACTATTTAGCTTTTTTCTTTTCTTTCGATTTCTGAGTTAAAGTAACAACGCACTCTCTTCTCGGTATAATAACAGAAACACCCTGGTAGGCAATTTCTTCTTTCATTATCCTTACGTTTTCACTATGATTTTTCTTCAACGGCTCAATGATTCTAATATGTTCTTCTTCGACACCCACACCTTTGCAAATGTCTTCGATTCTTCCGTTAGCAGGGGAGAACTGTCCTCCGGTCATAGCTGTTGTGTAATTATCGAGAATGAATACTGTGATTGGAGATTTATCATTCACAGCATCGAGCAAACCTGTAATTCCGGAATGGGTGAAAGTTGAATCCCCTATAACAGAAATTGAAGGCAGTAAACCTGCATCAGCCGCACCTTTTGCCATTGTAATGGATGCACCCATATCAACGCACGAGTTAATTGATTGATAAGGAGGAAGAGCTCCAAGTGTATAACATCCTATATCTGACAAAACTCTTCCTTTTGAATAAACAGACATAGCTTCATTAATAGCCATGAATGTATCAGCGTGAGGACATCCGTTACATAATGATGGAGGCCTGCTTACCACATAATCAGATATCGGATTAATGGCCTTATTTTCTAAACCAAGTGCCTGTGCAACAATATTCGGATTCAATTCCCCATCTCTCGGTATGGAACCATCAAACCTTCCTCTGACTTTCACACCTCTTCCAAGTAAGCCAGATAGCGATTCCTCAATCAATGGATAACCTTCTTCAATCACCATTATTTCATTACATTCATCGCAGAGTCTTTCAAACATATTTTTGGGAAGCGGGTAATGGCTTATCTTAATAAAGGGAAAAGGAATTTCACCACCATCATAATTTTCCAATAGATAATTATAAGCAATACCGCTGACTATTATCCCCAAAGATTTATCTTTTCCTTCAATATATTTATTAAAACCTGAATTTTCCGATTCTTTTTCAAGTGCGGATTGTATTCCGAGCAAAGTTTTATATCTCTTTCTTGCATTCGATGGAAGAAGAACATATTGGATAGAATCTTGTGGTGTGTTAATTGAATTTTGTGCTTTTGGTTCTTTTACAATAACTGCTGAACGCGAGTGAGCTAATCTGGTTGTGATTCTAAGCAGAACAGGCACATGATATTTTTCGGATAAATCATAACCATAATGCATCATATCGTAAGCTTCCTGCTGGTCGGATGGCTCAAGAATGGGTACCATAGCAAACTTTCCATAGAACCTTGAATCCTGCTCGTTTTGTGATGAGTGCATTGATGGGTCATCTGCAGAAGCTATAATTAAGCCGCCGTTCGCTCCGGTGATTGCTGAACACATAAACGGGTCAGCAGCTACATTCAATCCCACATGCTTCATACATACCAAAGCCCTTTTTCCCGCATAAGACATTCCGAGAGCGGTTTCCATAGCCGTTTTTTCGTTTGCTGACCATTTGCAGTGGACTTGTCCTTCTCTACCTGCTTTTGAATGTTGCACATATTCCATGATTTCTGTCGAGGGTGTTCCCGGGTAAGCATAAATACCTGATATACCTGAATCAATTGCTCCCTGAGCTATTGCTTCGTCACCTAATAACAACAATTTTTTCATTTTAATATCTTTTTTTCTTTATTGACAATTTGAAAAAAATTAGAAAACAAAACTACTAAAATTATAGTAATACCTTTGCTTTATTTCCCAAACTTTTGTTAAATTAAATTTTGCCGAAAGTAATAATGGCTCTAAGTTTTCACTAATATTCATATTAGTTATGCCGCAGATATTATTTAATAAATCATTTGAACAAAACCTGAATCTCGCCGGTTCGGAGAGCTTAATTAATTATGCCATTGAAAACGATAATCCTGAATTAGCAAACCTGATTGTTCCTACCGGTAAACTTGTTAATCATCTTCAACTTAAGGCAGTCAGGAAATATTTTGAAAGATATAATAAGCCCGTAACCAATTTCAATATTTTAACCTTGAAATCATTTGTTACATCAATTTTTTGGAAAATATCCAATCAAAAAGATTACAGGTTGATTTCAGATTCTTACCGGTTTGCATTATTTGAAGAAGCATCTGAAAAAGCTAAATTAAGATTTTATAAACAATCTGATAAACCGCTTTCTTCCGTAATACTACAAAAACTTTCGGATTTGATTTATGGATTAAAAGAAGATGGAATCAGTGTTGAGCAATTAAAAAATGAGTTGATTTCTCCGGGTGAATATGACGAGGATATCGAACCTGAAAAACTATCTGATATAATTTCTTTGTATGAAACATATCAGAATTTACTTGGGAATAAATATCTTGACTATCCTGAATTGCTAAATCTTACAAATAATATTATCGAAACAGATACTAATATTATAATTAGGCTTTTTACTGCTCAATCCAGAATTTTATTCGATGGATTCAGTGAATTCAAACAACCTGAAATATGTTTTATTTCATTCTTTGCTGATATCCCGGTTCCTCTTGCAATTGTAATTGATTATTCAACATTGTTTGGTCCATTGGGTGCCACTCTTGAAAACACGATTTTATCCCTGACAAACAAGGGTTTCAAACTTATATCAAATGAGGTAAATGAAGAGAAATTAGAGGCTCAGGAGCAGAATCGGAAATATTTTATAAGCAAATGGCTTTTCACTCCCGAAACAAAAGTAAAGGGCCCTGATTTTAAAAATATAGTTAAAATATTTGCTGCAGATTCAAGGTTGGATGAAGTTGTTTCAATTTCAAGGCTGGTAAAATATTTAATTATAAATAACAATTATACTGCCGGTGAAATCTGCATCTGCACAAGAAAGCCTGATAATTATTCGGAACTATTCAGAGAAATATTTTCTTTGTATAACATTCCTGTAAATATATCGGACAGGTATCCACTCGACAGGTCTCCTGTCGCAATATCTGTATTCTCGCTGCTTGACATTCTAACCCGAGGCTATCGCAGGGATGATATTCACAGGGCTGTCCTCAGCCCTTACCTTTCATACCTTAGGAATACTAATGGAGATAATAAATCAATTGACGGAGATAATTTATATTCTGTAGCTATAAATCTCAGAATCACAGGTGGTGCAAGAAGAGGTGGTGCTAAATTCTGGGAAACAAGGTTAAGAAGTTACATTGATGCTTTGAATATTAAAATTGACAAACTAAAAAAATTGAGTTCCGCTGACCATATGGAAATAGAAAAGGATTTAGCTGAATTATCGAATATTAAAAAAGCTTTTTCTGATTTTGTAACACTACAAAAGATGTTGCCAAAGCCATCAGGCAAATATTTGCCATCCGAATTCGAGGATACTATTAAAGAGAAAATTTTAAAAAATTTTAATGTCAGGGAAAACATTCTCAAACTTTATGATTTTATAAAATCATCAAAAATGTTATCATCTATTGAAAGAACGATTCTCCTCGAGGAAGTGGAAAGGGACGGCAGGGCATTTTCAACTATGATAAATTTATTAGGTGAATTTGCTTTCATTTATGAGGAAAGATACCCTAAGAAAAAGTTCAGTCTCGAAGAGCTTGTAAACAGGTTTAAAACAATGGTTACATCAGCTAAATATCAGCTCAGGGAAAAACATAATTATGGTGTAACCGTAACATCAATCGAGCAGACGAGAGGAATACCATACAAAGTTATGTTTCTGTGCGGTGCATTGGACGGTGAATTTCCATTATCATACCAGACTGATATTTTTCTTGGCAAACCACTTCCTGATTCTGAGGAGAAACATATTTTATCGGAGAGAATGCAGTTTTTCCAATTTCTGGCGAATGATTCGGAAAGTCTGAATAGCGGAAATAAAAAAATATTTATCACTTATCCCAGGTATAATGAAGGGGAAGAATTGGTCAAATCTCCCTTTATTGATTCTCTGCTAAAATTAGTCGGTGCTCATAAAGAGGATTATGAATTTAATCTCTCTGAAATGAGAAAAAATATTCATCGGGGGACAGAAGACGATAATGAGTTTGAATGGCTTTATTCAATCTCAAATGAATCCGAATTTCTTGAATATTATACAAAAGAAGGTTTATCAAAAATACCTGACAATTTAATAACGAATATGCAGACATTTACTCAAAGTCTCGATTATATAAAATATTTCAGAAATTATAAAATTGCTCAGATTGAGCATGTGAGTAAAATTGAATCTGAAATTATAATTGATGATAAAGAAGCAAAAAAACAGAACACATTCTCTGTTTCGGATTTGGAAACTTATGCATCCTGTCCGTTCAAATATTTTGTAAGAAAACATATTAAACCTGTCGAAGAAAAAATTGAAGATTATGCGCTCGAGGCAACAGAAAAAGGAAGTATTTACCATAATATTTTATACAGATTTTATTCGACTTTGCAGGATGAACAAATTAAGAATGAAAATTCTGATATATTAATTACCCCAAAAGCTGCCGGAATCCCCGTACTTGCAAGTGTTCGTCTGTTTCCCGAGAAAAAACCTTACTATATAAAACTCCTCAAAGAAATAGCGGATGATGAATTAAAAAAAATCCAATATGCCCATCCTTTTTTCGAATTGGAAGCCGAAGAAATTATTGGAACGGATAAAAAATATGGAGTCTTGGAGGCATGGCTCAAAGCTGAGTTGAAAAGATATAATGAGGGCTGGCAATTTTTACCTTCACTATTCGAATTTGGTTTCGGATTGTCTTTTTATCACGGTAAATCATCCACGGTGCAACCTGTGAAAATAAATGATGATTTTTATTTGAGAGGAAAAATTGACAGGATTGAATTTCTTAAACAGGATAATAAAATATTTTTGCTTGTAGCAGACTATAAAAGCAAGTCAGGTTCAATAGGTACATTCACCCAAAGCACGAAAAATACATCCTTTCAAATGCCCTTGTATTTGCTCGCGGCAAAAAATATATTAGAACAATATTATGATATACATCCTGAACTCGCGGGCGCTGTTTACTATATATTAAATCCAAAAGATGTTCAAGAACAGCCTGGAATTTTTTATTTGAAAAATAACGATTTCTTTAAACTCCAAATTAAGGGCAGAAAACCCGGTAGTATAGTAACAAAAAATGAAATGGATTTTATCCTCGAAGAAACAACCGAGATTTGTACTTCAATAATCAATTCGATTAATAATCGTGAATTTCCTGTCGAACCGAAACCCGGCGCATGTTTATACTGTGATTATAAATCAATTTGCAGAATTGATGAGAAAACCTGGGTGGGATTTAATGGTGAAGATGAAAATGAATAAACCCAGAGTATTCAATAGAAATTGATATGGTATAATTTAATGTCATCCTGAGCGAAGTCGAAGCATCTTTCCCCCTTTTTCAAAGGGGGATTAAGGGGGTTTCAGAATCTTCGTCGTTACACTTCTCAGAATGTCAGTCAGGCACTTGCTTTTAGGATAATAATAAACTTCTAATGAATAATTTGGGATAAAAAAAATAGCGGTAAAATTTAACAAGAAATTTTACCGCTAAATATTAAGCTTGAAAATCAATCAGGTATTTCCAGGGCAACAATCCTGCTTGCATCGGGATATTTCAATTGCAATAATATTGCATCACCCGGCTTCTTTGAATCAATGAGTTTTTTTAATTGTTCGGGTGAATTTAATTCCTTTCTGTCTGCCTTCACAATAACACCATTCGGAGAAAGGCCCCGCTCTGCGGCTTTGCCAAACCTGTCAACTTTGGTAACGACTACGCCCTTGCTGACATCATTGTTCTTTTTAATTTCACTTGTCAGAGGGCCTATGCTAAAACCAAGCTTATCAAATGTGATGGGTTTATTGCTTTCCTCATCTTTTTTTGGCTCTTTACCTGCAACAGTCTTCACATCGTCCTTTTCTTCATCGCGTGCGAGGAGCTTTACAGATTTATGGATTTTCTTTCCGTCTCTCCAGATTGTCAAATCAACAACATCTCCTGCCCTGTGAAGTACAATTTGATTCTGTAATTCATTAGATGTTTTAAGCACCTTACCATCAATCTCAAGTATGATGTCACCCATTTCAAGTCCCGCTTTGTCTGCCGCCTGGTCTTTTATTACCTCATGAACCATAGCACCTTCGACTTTGTCCAATCCCGAAGATTTTGCTTCAATCTCATCTACGGTTTTGATTCTGACACCAATGTATCCCCTGTTAACTTTGCCGTCATCAATCAGGTCGAGAATCACAGCTTTTACTAAATCTATTGGTATAGCAAAACCATAACCGATGTATGTGCCGGTTCTGGTGGCAATGGCTGAATTAATTCCAACGAGACTTCCTTCTAAGTTAAACAAGCCTCCGCCGCTATTGCCGGGATTAATCGCCGCATCTGTCTGAATGAAATTCTCAACGGAATAACCGCTTCTGTCATTTCCAAGTGCCAAACCTCCTCTTCCGATTGCGCTAACTATGCCGCCTGTAACGGTTGAATTCAATCCGAGAGGATTTCCAACGGCAATAACCATTTCTCCAACTTTAACATTCTCAATGTCCCCGAAATGAGCAACCTGAAAATTGTTACCTTCAATCTTGATTACAGCAAGGTCGGTGAGGGGGTCCCTGCCAATCAGCTTGGCTTTATGTTCTTTCTTATCGTTCGTTGTAACTGTAATTTCTGTCGCATTCTCGACGACATGATTATTCGTTACGATATATCCGTCATCTGAAATAATAACACCTGAGCCGCTTCCTTCGGATTTGTGGAAGTTGGGATTTTCGTTATCACCGAAAGGTTGTCCGAAAAACTTGAAGAACTCTCTGAATTGTTCATTCATCTGGCCTGTATCTTTATTCTCAACAACAACACTAACAGATACCACTGTCGGTATTACTGCATTACTAACGTTTACATAAGCATCATTTAATGCTTTAACCTGCTCGCTTACAACGACCGGAGGCTTGCTGGCTCCGATAGTTGGCCCATCTGCAAATAACTTAGTGCCAATAGAAGAAAAAACAAATAAAACTAATATTGCACTGAGAAGAACTCCTCCTCCAATAAGGCTTGTCCTTGCAAATAATCTTCTTTTCATATTGCTTTACTCCTGAGAAGTATTTATAATTTTTTTAAAATCAAATTAAATTGCAGTAATAAAACGAGAAAGTTAAATGTTTGTTGTGATTCTGTTATTTAGAGGAATATGAATCGAAGAAAATTTGATTAACCCAGATTATTCAATAGAAATTGAAATGGTATAATTTAATGTCATGCTGAGCGAAGTCGAAGCATCTTTCCCCCTTTTTCAAAGGGGGATTAAGGGGGTTTCAGAATCTTCGTCGTTACACTTCTCAGAATGTCAGTCAGACACTTGCCTTTTGGATAATGATAAACTTCTAATGAATAATTTGGGATTAATAAATATTAGAGTTTTTTTTACTTGATTATAATGAATTCCTTTGTGGAAGCGAAAGGCCCCGACACCATCCTGAACCAGTAAATACCTGATTCGAGGATTTCGGTTGGTATATTAAATGTATAAACTCCCGGTTTCTGGTTTTGATATGTAAAGTAATAAATTCTATTTCCCTGTGAGTTCAGAATTTCAAATTTTGTAGTGCCTTCAAGGCCGATTGAATAAAATACTTCACTGCCTTCTGCACCAACAGGATTTGGATTTATTGCCCCAAGGCCATAGTTTAAAGTGTTAATATCAATCGTTCTGATTTCATTCATGCAAACAGGTTCAATTTGGACAGTAACTGTCTTTGTATCTGAAAAGTCAACACAGCCTGTTGCAATAGGAGAAACATACGGGTCAATAATTGACCTGTCGCTTGAATCCTTGGATGTGGGAAGGTAAGTATGGTAGATAATTTTAAGAAGTTCGCCATCACCTGATAGCTTTTGGCCAGGTATCCCGTTTAGAGTGTCCAGTGTCAATCTGATAATCCCGGGAATATCAGTAATTCTTAGGTCATTGATTTGGAACCTTCCTTCGAGTAAATCTCCTAATCGAATATCTTCGGGATATGGTTTTATTATCCCGCCATTGTATCTTATTTCAACACTCAATTGTTTAATGTCTATGAAATCAATATCCTCACCCGGTTCGAGTATGATGTTACATTGGAACATGTTCCCGATTTGAACCCGGTTGTTTTCCTGCATTAAATCTACCCGGATGCTCCTTTTCTTCTGAATGCCTTCGCCTTCCAGCTTGTTGTATTTGTCTTTGTCATACAACATGTCTGTTAAAGTCTTTAAATTACCTTCTGAATGTCCCCGTCTATCTGGCTTATACAAAATTTTAACTTTTTCGTTACGTCCGGGTTCAAGATAGAATCCCAATTGGTAGGCCGGATCTTCAAAACGGAAATGCTCAGGGTTATTTTCTTGGTTAATTATTGATATATCCATTATATTAATGGTTTCATTACCTAAATTTTCATATAAATATGTAATAGTATCCTGGTCCCCGATACATATACTTGGAGGTTTAGTATAAGTAGGTGTAATCGAGAGTTTCTGGTAAATTCCGTAGCCATGTATGTTTGATGTTACTTCAGGTTCAATATCGCTCAAAGTCCTGATTGAAGTATAAACGTGCCCGGTATCTTGGGCAACAAACATCATTGGTATTTCAAGTACCTCTCCAGGTAAAAGAATACGAGGCAGATGAAGTGAATTCTTATCGAATTTGAATCCTAATTTCCCATATTGCTCGATATCAGTAGAAATCTCGTCTCCGTTGGGAAGGATTTTTAAATCATTAATCTTTATAATATCGCCAAATTCCCAATCAACATTTTCAAATCTTACTGTATCATGAATAGGATATTGTTTACGATTAACGACCGATGTATCAAAGTCAACATCCTGAGGTACCAGCTTCGGGTCAACACCGATTCCAAAAAGTCTTGTTTCGGTTTGGGAGTTTATCGAGTTGTCATAAGCTAACACTAATTCATATTTTCCAACATTCAGTGGCTTGAATTTGACAGGAATATATATTGTATCTCCTGATTGTATCGTAACATTATCTAAGAGTTTCTCATCAAATTGAAATACTTCTCCCCCCTTGTTAACCTTCTTAGCAAAGCCATAAATTGTTACATCCCCATCACTGGTATTTTCTATAACAATACATTCATTCCCGGCTGAATATTCATTCCCGATTCGTTTTCTTCCCCAGTCAAAAGATGTGGAAATCATACCTGGCTGGATTCCATTGCCGTTTAAAATTGCGACACTGTCAATTTGGTCAGCATCGCTGAAAAAGATAATGGAATCCCTGTAAACCTGTTCCAGTAACGGGCTGAATACAACATCAAACTTATAAGGCGGGCTATCAGGTTTAATAGTTAGTGTATTTATTGTTGATATTTCAGGTAGCGTAGTTTTATAAGCCGGATTAGTCGGACCCTTATAACCTGTGATTATTAAATCAACATTACCGTCATTCTTGATTTCTACTGTTATAGTGTCTGTTTTCTTGATAGGCAAATCTTCAAAAAGTGCATCTGATACATTTATTATTGATTGTCTTACATCAGCTTCAACCTGGGCAACATTGAAGAATACACAACCGTTACCAAAACCGATTGAATCAATAAATTTACCTTCTTCAGTGGCTGTAAATACGACCCTGAATTTAACTGTATCCATAGGTAGAATAATAACCGATAAATTTATATCGGTTATGGCGAAACCTTTGTCTTTGTCCTTCAGTTCAAGTTGTTCTACTACTGCAGTATCTTTGAAAGACATGTTAACGAGCCAGAAATCACTGAAAACAACTGCACCCTTTTTAACAATACCAAATGATGCAAATTTCGGTTTTATGATAACCTTCGGAGCAAAATATTCAATAGTAATTATTGTATCATTTCCAATGCAATCCGTAAATTCAAGAACTGCCCTGGCGTCAGATCTGGGTTCTTGAACTTTCAAACCCCATTCTGCTGAACGGGTCTTGCATTTCAAAAAATCGTTCTCATTATACTCAAAATCATAATTGAATGAACCATTAGAATGCATGAAAATATAACCAAGATTTGACCTGACATCGTCATTATCAGGCATATCAATTATTCTGGCTTTCTCGATTGAGCCGTCGCAATTCATTTTCCATGTTGGTACAGGAGCTAATGAGTCAACATCGAATGTTGGTGTTTGAGGTTCCCAAAGTAAAGGGTATTCGACTCTGTAGAAATCATATACAAATCCATCTTTGCCTTTTGTTACGAGAGTACATAAAAGCAACATTATGGGTAGCATTATGTATTTTAAGCGTCCCACTTTCAAAGTACAGGCATTATAGATTTAGTAAATAAATTATCTCAACAAATATTTCAATTAATTATTTAACAACCCAACACTTAAAAATTTTCTTAACTTACGAAAAATAACGAACAAACTCAATATAGATTTTACATTTACAAAATAAGCCTTTTTTTTCTTATTTACAAGGAAAATATAATATTATTATTGAGAGTGTTATCTAAAGATAGATAAAAAGATCTCTCTATAATATTCAAAACTATTGTTCTCATTTATATTCCAACATAACCGTAAAC
>MHAY01000009.1 GCA_001804705.1 Ignavibacteria bacterium RIFOXYC2_FULL_35_21 | reverse complement strand
AGCTAATAAGGTTAATATAGCCGGTTACTTTACTTTTTACTAAGGTTAAATGTACTTGATAAGGTTTTTAAAATTACAAAGTTAATGAGTAGTAATAAAGTTTTCAATATTGCGTAACGTGAATTAATAATTCATGTTACGCAGTTATTATTATCCTTGGCTTATAACGTTCAATCCCAATAGGTTTATAGATAATTTCAGTTATGTTTTAATACAAACGTTCAACTTCTATGGAATCGTCGCTAATTTAGGATATATTTTATTACAAACGTTCAATCACTCTGTGATTGTAATTAAATTCCAATTGTAGGGACAGAAAATTTTCTGTCCAACCGACTCCATAGGAGTTAAACATCTGTAACAAAGACAATAAATAATCAGAGTCCAACTCCGTAGGAGTTAAACGTATGGATTACAGAGGTTATGTGATTGTGTAAAGTGAGTAAGTTATTAGAAACTTCTGAAAAAATGAAATATTATGCTAGATTGTCATTCCTGCGAAAGCAGGAATCCAGTTCCGGAGCAACATTATGGATACCCGCTTTCGCGGGTATGACATATAGAGAATATTTTTCAGATGTTTCTCATTAGTAATTATTAATTAATTAAAGTTTGACTATTCATTGTTTTCTCCTTAATTTCTGTTCAAATAAAATGGAAGTAAAAAAGATAGTTATGACTTCCTTCATAAATACATATTTAGGAAGTTCATACCATTTGTTATTTATTTATTTAAATTGGTGGAATCATGGATAATGATGAATTTTATACAGAAGAAATTGAAAAAGAAATAATAGTTATAAAAACATTTTTTCATGAACTTGACGCCGAAATAGCTGCAGAACATTTGCATACTCATAATATCGAAGCCTGGGTATCCCATGATGACCCTGCATTGATTGGAATGCAAAGAAGTGCCAGCCTTATGATACGCAAAGTTGATAAGAAAAGAGCTGACCATGTTTTAGATGCAATGCATTCTTAAAAATTCTTGTTTCCTTAACTAATCAAACCTTAACATAAAAAAAATTTGGAAATTTAATTTTTAGTATATATTTTAATTAATCTAATTTAATTATTTTGTTACACTAACTTCTAAATAATAATTATGGGTAAAACTATACTTTCTGCAATTGCATCTGCTTTAACAGGTTTCTTCGGCGGATGGCTGATTTATGGTGTAATTCTTATGGATTTCATGAAGAATTCCATGGTTCAACATGAAGGGGTTTATAAGGAACCACCAGTGATTTGGGCAATCGGAATTGCTAATCTTTGCCTTGCTATTCTATATGCGTGGTTGTATCGTACGATGAATGTAACAAAATTCGGACAAGGTTTTCTTAAGGGAATAATTATTGCTTTTTTATTAACAGTCTGGTTTGATTCATTCATTTTTGCTATGATGGATATGTACAAATCATTCAGCGGATTTGCAGTTGATGTCGTTTCATCAACAATCCTCGGAGCATGTATGGGTGGCGTTGCTGCATTAATCTTGGGCATCGGGAAGAAAACAGAATAATGCATTTATAAAAAAAGTCATTTTTTTATTATTCATAGAGGTTCATTTTCATGTACCTCTGTGAATTGTTTTATCACAACCAAAAGCGGAAGTCTATTTCCCGTTTCTCAATTCCCATTTTCAATTCAGCATTCAGAATAATGTCACCCTGAGCTTAGTCGAAGGGCCATAATTCAGAATTGGTTTCAACCCGAAAACCAAAGGGCAGATTTAGAATCTGCCCCTACATTTTGCATTCTGCATTTCACATTTTCAATGCAGCATTCAGAATAATGTCACCCTGAGCTTAGTCGAAGGGTCATAATTCAGAATTTGTTTCAACCCGAAAACCAAAGGGCAGATTTAGAATCTGCCCCTACATTTTGCATTCTGCATTTTACATTTTCAATTCAGCATTCAGAATAATGTCACCCTGAGCTTAGTCGAAGGGCCATCATTCAGAATTGGTTTCAATCTCTTCTTCTTTGAATCCATAATTATTCAGCCAATACTGTTTTGTGAATCTGACGCTTCCTGTCTGCGACAGCTTCAGGTCACGCTCCACTTTATCCATATTCACTTCATCATTCATTAATAATTCAAATTTTGGATAAACACTTGCACCGAAATTCAGGTCAACGATATAGCCAATCACAGTATTCATTACCGATTCAACAAGACGCATATCCGATAGAATAACTTCCCTCCTGACTTTGAAGTGAGTCTGCGATGCCGCATAAGAACCCATCTCCATTTCAGTTGTCAATGTCTGCGAGAGAATTGCCTTAGAGATTTCCGAATTGCAATGCTTAATCATTTCCTTGTAAAGGGCAATCGAAGTGCTTCTCATCGCTTCGTGCATTTCAATTTTAATATCCCCGGGAGTTACAATTACACTGTCTTCAGTCATATTTGCCAGGTCATCCGCAAGTTTCTTCGATTCCTCGAATGTCGCTCCACGTGTGAATTGTCCCAACAGCAGTGGCATTCCGTATTTCTCCATAAAATTCACCCAGAACCTGATAGCACCATTCTTGAAAGTTACAGGCCAATAGCATTTCCCAAGAAGTGCATTGCCATAAGGATTCATATAAGAAGCTTCATACTGAACATTCAATATTTTCATCGGTGGCGGCTCAATTCCTTTCGGCTCTCCCGATTTCCTGTATCTCAGGCTTCCATTGTTGTCGTAGAAAAACCACTCCTGCGGCTTAGCTACAATTTTTTCAGGTACTATATAACGCTTATTTCCGGAAGTAGTCTTCCACACAATTTCCATAGGCTGGTAGCCGAAAAGCGGTGCTTCGAGAATGTCCCTTTCAATCTGTTGAAGGTCAATATCTGCAAAGAACTGTTCCAGTTCGTTTGCTATCGTTGATGATGCACCATAAGGGACAATCGAATAATCCCAGGAAAGCAATCCGCTTTTCCTTGATTGCACACAACTCCAAACGTGAGGGTCATTCTTCAATTCGCGATATGCCTCGATTGTCTTACCCGTGTTTCTCAGCACCTTGTCGGGATTCGGCAATAGTCCAATATAGCCGAGTAAGGCATTATACGATTCCCGTGTAATAAGTTCCGTTGTCAGTTTTTTGGTATCCATAATTTTTCTCCATCTATTTTGAAATGATTAATCCTATTATTATCCCAATTAATGCACCTCCGGTGAAGTATGACGGCTTTTCCCACCAGTTGCCGTCTTGTGTTGTCTTTTCGATTACAGTCAGCTTTTCAAACTTTACAGAATCGGGTTTTCTCATCACCTCCAATGAAAAATAATTCTCAGGGAATTCATACTGCATTTTTACCGTATCATCTTTGGCAATTGTATCGAGTGAAGCTACAAATGGTTTTGTTTCAATAACTGTATCTCTGATGATTTTGATTACAGGTTTAGCTTTCACAATTCTCACAGGAGGCAGTTTTATTTCTTTGATTACTGTATCCCTTATAACTTCCCTATCCTTTACTATTCTCACTTTATCTGTACAATTCCTGCCTAAGAATAATCCGATAAAAAGAGATGCAATTATTATAATTCCAATTAATATTTGGCCTTTTTTCATCTGTGAGTTTCCTGTATATGTTCAAAGAATTTATCGGAAATATTTTCTAACTTGCTGCTTATTTCATCGAGCCTGTAGCTGATGATTAGCTCGACGTTTGCAAGCCTCTCCTGCATAACCGAAATCTCCTGTTCGTGAGCCGAGTGCCTCTGTTCATTATTTTGAATTGCATCAATTAATTCTGTTCTGTCCCTTTTCAATTCGGATTGCAAAGCAAGGAAGAATGTCAGCAGCGATGCAATGAATGTTACCGCCGCTATTAATAAACTTATCTTATCCATAAATTTCCTTTCATTTCCCCCTTTACTAAAGGGGGACTAAGGGGGATTATTAATTAAATATTTCCTTTAACATCTACACTCTATTTAAAATTTAAAGAACTACCAATTCGGATATATTTCCATTAAATAATCCCTCTTTTATCTCCCTTTAATAAAGGGAGATAAAATTTCAAAACATACCCTTCAAAAACGCATTCAAATTCACAACCTCAGCCGCACTCAGCTTATGATTGAAATTATAAAAGCTGCCTATATCACTCGTGCAATCATAGATGTAATTGCTGCTGCTCTGCTGCCAGAGTGCTCCGAATAAGGCTTTCCCATTTGAAACAGGATAAAAATTTCCGCTTGAAATCGCATTGTCCGTCGTTAGAGAAACGGGCTTCCCGTCAACGTAAACATTCAGGCTGTTCTGCGAGTATGCTGCTACAACCAAATGCCAATTCCCGTCACAAATATTTGTCCCCGGCATGTATCTTTTGTATGCACCGCTTGATGAAAGCAATAGAATATCAATCCCATTACTGCCATCCAGCCTGATTGAAACAATACCATTCTGGGAATGTTCAGCAATACAGAAAAGATAATGTGCTGTCGAATCATTCTTACGGCTTCTGAACAGAATTGCAAAAGAAAATGAGCTATTCCAGCTATACTGAAAATCAGTGTTTACGAAATTCACTCTCTGCCAGTTCCCTGCTGTACTACCATGTCCGCCGCTGAATGAAAGATATCCGTTCGTATTAATTGAAGGAAGATTGCTTCCTCCCAAGGTCCCATTACTGCTTCCGGCAAGGTCGTAAAGTGTCGTACCGCTTGCTCTTTTACCCGTGTAATAATTTTTCAGTCCCACTATTTCACTCCTTCAAATAAATTCTGCGGAGCTATATATGCTTTGAGTTGCAGGTCTGCCGGTTTTGTCGTAGCACCACCGACACTTGTTACTCTCATACTGATATTGTCATATTGATTGATGCTTCCAAGATAGGTTCCGCTATTCGGAAGCACACTTCTCATTACATTCTGAGTCATCAAATCAATTGCAGGTGAGTAAAAAGCAGTGGTTTCCCTGTAAACATTCACAGCACAAGCCGCTCCTGTCCCGGCCGCTGCTGTTCTTACTTTCAAATCAACTGCAAGAAGCCATGCCAGGTAAGGAACATCAAGAAGCCAGGTCCCCTGCGGATTATTGCTGTCTGCGACAAGTTCTCCGGGAATACTTATCTGGTGTATGTAATCCCCGAATTTCCTGTTAGGGGCCGCTTTGAAATCTTTGTCGCCGGATTCAAGCTGTGATAATGTTACTACACTTACCGTAACCGTACCTGCATCACCGTATGTACTGCTTATATACCCAACTCTCCTTATCGTTCCATCAGCATTGGTGCATGTAAACAGCGAACCTTCGAGCATCTTTCTTTCGACTGTTGTTCCTGAAAATGTAAAAGTGTTCCCGTTAAGATAAGAGCCGTTCAGGTCCACCCATATACGAAGAAACAAATCATCAACTGTTGCTTTCTTATTTACCGAACCGCTTGTGTCGTACAGAATCAGCTCATCTTTTCCTTCTATATTTGTTACTTCGTTTGTCCCATTTATATCGAGCCTGATTTCAAGTGTTTCATCAACACCGCCGCCAATTTCTGTTTTCTTGATTCCGCCGGCAACCGAAACTTTATCGTACAAATATCCTGCGTTTGTATCATCGGCACTCACTTTCACTTTGTTTCCCGATGCACCTGCATTCACACTTGAAATCGTTACCTTCTTCTTATTACCGTCATCAGCAGAATCCTCAATCAATAGTATATCATTATCTGCAGGAGTTGTCTTTTGCTGGAATGTGCCAATATCACCTGCAGACCGCTTCAATTGAGCATCGTTTGTAACATCACTCAAACCGACTTGGGTTTTTGTTACCTGGTGGGGATTGTTTGTATCGTCAACATGGCTCGCAGGAGCCTTCCCGTCGAGTTCATTCTGCAAATCCGCCTGGTCAGCGATGTCGCCTGTTATGTCCCCCCATTTTGCTTCACCTGAACCTGGAAGCGGAAAAAATCTGATTGGCATTACCTTCTCCTAATTTAGAATTTTCAATTTTATAATTTTTAATTAGGCTGAAAATATTCAACCCTTATAATTTTCATTTTGCATTTTTCATTCTACATTGAATTATTCATACTCAATTACTGCATTCATTGTACCGCCTGTAATCCCGTTCTTCGTGTATTTCAGTTTGATGAACCTGAAAGATGGAAATAGCAATAGCATCTCCGAATCACTTTCATTATTTGCTGAATTGATGTTCACAGTCGTTCCTATTGATTCCATAACTAAGTCATCGGAAGCAATCACATCAATCTTACCGTCAGGTGTGCCTGTAACATCCTTCCAGCTAATTTGCAATGATACTGCCGATACCTTCATTTCAGGTCCCTTGAATGGGTCAGGCTGGACAGGAAACCACTCAGTCCCGAAATCCTCATTCATTCCCCGGTTTCTGATAATTTCAGAGAGCATCTCAATTCCTCCCCTTTATTACTGCAAAACCTATTATTCCTCTCACCCTCATTCTTTGAAGAGGCTCATAAATATTTCTTCTCATCAGAAAAACTCCCTCGACATATTTTTTACTTAAATTATCATACTTCCTGACATTGAAACCAACTGTGGTAGCCCATCCTGCCTTCCCGGGTATAATAACTCTTTCTATATGCCCACTCCTGCTCTTTCCTTTTCTCCACACTATCAGGTCATGCTCATTTATTACATACCTGGATTTGATTCCTCTATGAATAGCATCTTCAAACATTAAATTTGCATTACCTGTCCTTTTGATTGGTATTGATAAAACCGTCAGGTGAAGAAACTTGACAGCTTCCGCAAAGCAGTAATACTGCCCTGCAGCACAGTATGGCTCGCCTTTTTTCAATCCAACGCATTTAAGATATTTCCCGGCATCGCCCGAATTAGTCCTTCCTTTTTCAATAGTTCCGACTTCTGCCAGCGAGATTAATTCTGATATCTTCAGAATATTATTCCGACATTTCAACACATATTTTGATTGAGGAAATACCTGAACATAACTAATCAGAATTAATATAAATATTGAATATAATATTTTCATCTCTGCCTCAATTCGAAAACTGAACTATATAAACACCGAGTATAATCAACCCGACACAGATATGCACACCAAGAAAAATATAACCAAGATTATTATTTGCAGATTCCTTTGTGAAGTCAATCCTCGTATAAACAAACTGTGCCACACCCGACAGAGCCATAGCTATACATTCAGTAATCACTATCAGAATGAATGTCCTGATTTCAGTTGTTTCGAGATTAATAAGCATCACTGCAAAAATGATTAGCAGAATCCAAACTACATTTCTTTTGATTGTATCAAATACTTTTTCTAAATCATACATCTCTATCACCATATTATTAATCATCAAATAATGAAAGTTGTTGATCAGTAAACTTCCTGTCATTTTTTGTTTTGTTCGATATAATCGGAGGAGGTGCATTTACAGTAGGATTAGAACCTGTCAGCGAAACTATCCCAGCCTGCATATCTTTAAGCATTTTAACCGCATTTATTTTCCTCCATGTAATTGTCGAAGGAACTGTTGTACGGCTGTATGCTATTTCGTACAGATTGTTAACTGTTAAATCAACCGAAATCTTCTTTATGATTGGATTAATCTCACCTGTAAAAGGCACATCAAACCTGCCGTACAGATAAGCATTTATTAGTGCTTCGGCATTCTCTCTTGCATAATCGAGCCTGTCTTCGTTGATTGTCTGTCCTGTAGGGTCCCCCGTCAGAACCGCAAGCTCGCTTTCCGAATATTCATTCAGCAAATCATCATTAGTTGAATACGCCATATTTTTATCCTCAATTATTTTAATAAACATTTTTATGTTCCCCCTTATCAAAGGGGGGAGGGGGTTGTTTCCCCTCTCGAGAGGGGATTAAGGGGTGTGTAAAAAATCTATTTACATTACCCCTAAATGGATTCTGAACCAAGTTCAGAATGACATTTACAAATCTCATTTTAATTTTTTCAACATAATTATTGTCATCCCAAACGATGCGAAGAATACTGATTGAAAAATATAAAAAATAAATTTGTATCCTTCGCATACGCTCAGGGTGACTTTTTAAAAAACTATGGAACTACTTTTATCCTCACGAAACCTGAACCGCTAACATCATCCAGCGACCTGCCGTTCACAGCATCCGAACCGCTTGCAGTTCTTGCCTTGCCTTCTGCTGCTGCGGTAACATCGACTCCTGCAGGTATTGTGGTTGATGTCTCGATTGCAATTGTACCAAGCGATACAACCGATGCATACTCGCCGTTTACCCAGTCAACATCTGTTACACCGAGTGCCCTTGTGCCGTCATCGCAGAGGGAACCGAGATGAGATACGAACCTGAATGCAGGTAAATCCTCGACTGCCTGCACTGTCAATGCCTGAACAGGCTGATATGTTTTTTCATTTATTGCCATCTTTTTTTTCTCCTTCGTTATTATAAATGATTTGTGTTCGAAATCAGGAAAGCCGCATCGGAAGCCGTTACCTTGATGCAATAGTTATCAGTGTTCCTGATGACTTTTATCTTTCCGCCGTTTTCAAAATATGTGTCAACTTCCGGTTTTCCCTCCCTTTGGAATGTGTAGCCGTAGCTCGGATTGAACTCAGAGCGGCTGTTCCTATCCTTTGCGTCAACATAAGCAAGAACAACATTGTCGCCCCAGACATCAGTGAAACTGCTTCCATCGGTCGAATATACGGACATCCCGACATGTATGTTCGGTATTTCGGTGATTTCTGCAAGCACCTGCCTTGTTACTTTCGATACCCCGGCATATTTCACTCTGTCGAGAAGCTTGGGATGCTGCATCAGTGCCTGGTATGTTGAATCTCCGATAACCATCGTATTCGGATAAACCGCGATCCTGCTCCTGATACTTGACATTGCTTCCTTAATCACAAGAATAGGGTCAACATCGGTGAGTGTGTAATCGTCCCAGGCAGTTCCTGCCTCGACGACTGTTTTCAATCCTGCTTCAAAGTTTGATGGATTCTGTACCAAATCAGCCGCTTCCTTTTCCTTACCCAGCAAAAGAATATCCATCAACTCTTTTGCTATTCTCTGTTCTAACCTGTAAAAATCAGGTGATTCTTCCTCTTCGAGATAATCCAATGCAATCTCGATATCCTCCTCATGAGTCTCGAAGCTCACCAGCTCTAAGTCCGAAGGCGGTATCCTGTTCGAAGCTGCCCTGATTGCCCTTTCGGTCTGTCTCAACACAAATGCTTCTTTCCCGAACATGGGAATTTTCCCTTTCAGCTTCGACACCTGCACCGAAGGGAACAGGTACTCAGCAACCATTGATGCATTGCTGTATCCCTGTGCTATTGTAGTCAGCACAGGGTCAACCATTCTTAATTCATCTAATCTTGTCGCCATTTTTTTCTCCTCAATTATTAATTATTATCTTTTTAAAATTCCCCCTTATCAAAGGGGGTTAGGGGTTTGTTTTTTCCCTCTCCTATGGATTCTGAACCAAGTTCATGCTTCGACTTCGCTCAGCATGACATTCATCCTTCTTCCAATTGTGAATTGTTAATTTTTAATTGTTAATTAATTGAAGTTCTTTCTGAACTTCACTTATCGCATCCTCATAAGATATAGAAGGATTCTCCGACTGAATCTCTTTCGCTCTTTCATGCAACTTCAATCTCTCAGGAGCAACATTCTTCGTCTGGAAATCAGTTTCAGTCTGATGTTTGACTTCATTCCTGCGAACTGCAAATTCCTTCATCTGAATTACAGGCTCGAATCCGGATACAAACACCTTGACCTTATTTACAAGGCTGTCAGTCTCGCTGAATTCAGTCAAATCACTTTTCTTATTATCAATCTCAGAAGCCAATTCGAGCAGTTCCATAAGAGAATCAGCCTGTGACGGCTTAATCAAAGAGCCTTCCGGATAGTCTATCAACGAATTCACATATTCCTTGAATTCTCTCTTTCTGACTTCCCTTTCCATCTCTTCAATAGCCGTTTTCAATTTACCGTTCTCTTCATTCAACTTCTCAATAAGTTTTTCTAGTTGTGGGTTTGAATTCCCCTCTTGAGAGGGGATGTCCGAAGGACAGGGGTGTGTTTCAGCCCCCTTTTTCAAAATGTCTTCACTTGTCACCCTGAGTCCCGAAACCAGGTTCGGGATAAACTCCGTCGAAGGGTCTTCCTCTTTAATTGAAACATCCTCATCCTCAAAATCATCCAATCCTTCAGTCTCAATCTCATTCTCACTAAACTCCGCACCTGCAAAACTCACAATCCTCAATCCCTTCAACGCAGGTGGAACAGCACCAAGCAAACCGACATGCCTCAGCATAAGGTCAGGATAAAAAGCAGAGGATACTTTCTTGAACATACCTTTCGATACTTCATCAATAAGTTCCGGTGCCACATCCTTCAGCTTTGCCATCAGCGATTGTCCGCGTCTTGCAATGCGTTCAATCCACCCGTAAGCAGGTTCATCAGTTCCGGGATGTCCTTTCACGAGAGGTGCTTCATTGGTTGTTGATTCGGCGATTCTGCTGTTGTAGATTTCCGACATGCGGTCGAGTGTGTCTTCTGTGTAGTCTTCGCTTCTCCCTGACGAGTCAGTGTGAGAGCCTGTCCTGAATATTTCAATCCACATAATACATTCCAAAAAAAATAAGTGAAACAAAATCTGTGATGCGAAAATATCCCAGGCGTCAGCTATGAGCAATAAAAGCATTTTAAAAGGAATTTAAAATGGTTTTGAAACGATTTTGAAATGATTTTTAAAATATATAAGTAATTATTTCAATAAACAAAACACAATTCCGTTAACATATTTTTGTAATTGCAATTCCACGGGAAATCAAGGTGAAACTGAAACAGACATACAGACGAACCTTAATATTTACATTAATTGTTTCGTCAGTCTTTATCGCAGCTATCGTGTTTGTGCCTGACCTGAAAATCGAAATCAACCCAAGCGACTTCAAAATAGGAAGCCTTTTCGAAAAAGCAATAGAAGTCATCATTGACCTACTAAAATCCACATGGAAAGCGTAAATTTTACATCTCTCAAAATCAGAATTAATTAGTCTGAAATTATTCAGGAAATATCATACAAATGGAACATTAAAATTGATGATTTCTGCATTTTTTATCAATTATCTATTATTATCTAAGCCTAATAAATTAATTATAGTTATCTAAATAATTAAATATATTTTATGATGTAAAATTTTTATAGGATTTATTAATTAATATCACTATTTTTACTTACTAAAACAAATGAATATCCTAACAACTGTGACAAATTAGACTTGACAATATATATCCCCGCAAGACAAACTATCTTGCGTTTTAATTTGTTTGACAGTATGCCTGAGTGCATGATGAAAATGATTGTACTTTTTGACAAAGGAAAAAAATGTTTACAAAAAGTAAACAAAAACTGATTGTCACACATAATTTGGAGTTATTTTATGAAGTTTTTATTTCAATTATTGGTTTTAGTTTCGTTTGTCTTGATAAGTTGCAGCAGCGATAATACAACTAATCCTTCGGATCCACAGGCTTACACAACAGCTAATGGAATAAAGGGAGGTATGTTATACGATAAATTCTGGAGCACTGAAAGCGGCTATGACCAGACAAATCCGAATATTGCCAAGTATAATGCATCAGGAGATTTTTTCAGATGTAAACAATGTCATGCATGGGATTTATTGGGAACTAACGGTTCTTACAATGGCAGGGGACCAAAAACAAACAGGCCAAATGTAGCGGGTAATAATTTAAGAACATTTGCACAGAGTTCGACACCGCAAGCATTATTTGATGCCATAAAAACAGGTTCTGTTACACGTCGGGATATTTCTTCTGATTTATCTACTTATGATCCTGCTACTAATTCAACAATTGGTGACCAGATGCCAAACTATTCACAACTATTGACTGATGCTCAAATCTGGGATATTGTGAAATTTCTGAAAGCCGAAGCATTTGATGTCAGTCAATTATATGATGCATCTTATACAGGCACCTATCCGACAGGAAAAGTTACCTATTCTAACCATGGGAAAGATGGCGATGCAACACTTGGTAATACTTTTTATACAACAAAATGTGCTGCATGTCATGGCACCGATGGCAAACAAGTTCCTGACCTTGATGGCACAGCAGGTATGACTGCAGGTAAATTTACACGTTCAAAACCTAATGAAGTACAACATAAAGTTAAATTCGGGCAGTTGGGTTCAATAATGATAGCTACGCCAATTACATTAAACGAAATGAAGAATTTATATAAGGCACTAGCGGATACAGTTAAATTTCCTAATTAACAATTTTTGAGCTGATAATTCTTATTTGATTTTCAAAGCCCTTCTCAATTAGGAGGGCTTTTCATTTAATCCTAAGCACACGTGGCGGTTCAGGCATCTCATTCCCAATTGTAATTTCAAATTGATAAACACCCGTTGGAAGAGTAATTCCTTTACTATCCAATCCATCCCACTGGAATGAGTGCCTGCCTGACTTTTGAAATCCCATATTTATTGAATTAACAGGATTACCTGAGTTATCATAAATATCAATCAGTACAGTTGCATCTGACAACTGCTGCCAGCTGATTGTTCTTGCTTCTTTGAAAAATGGTTCGCTCAGGTAAGCCATATAAATGTCATAATCCCCCTGCTCGCCTTCAATATCATCTCTCTTTGATGAAAAGTAAGCTATATCTCCTGTTCCATTAAAAGAAATTCCTAAATCATCATCTGATGTATTAAATGGTTTTCCGAGATTTTTTGGTTCAGACCATTCTCCGTTGCTGTCCAATACTGTAAAATAAAAATCCAGACCGCCAAATCCGTCTTTTCTGCCATTTGATGAAAATATGAGAGTTTTATTATCAGGACAAATATATGGAGCCATTTCATCATTCTTAGTATTAATTATTGATAAAGGAATTCCAGGTTTCCAAATTTTTGTAATAGTATCGAATTCGCTGTACCAGATATCTTGTGTAGGCTTTTCATCTATTAATTTTCTAATTCCATATTCAAGAATATTATAAGTCTTTCCTCTTATATCACTCTTGGTATAAAATAATTTCATATTATCAGGAGTAATTGATGGTGCAGATTCAAAATTTTTTGTATTTACTTGTGTCCCAAGATTAATAATATCTCCAACAAAAATTGTATTATCCTGAAATTGTAGTAATGCAATAAATATATCACAAGAACCATGACTGTCATTTCTGTTACACCCTGTAAAATATAAAATCTTATTATCGTTAGAAATGCAAACGGAACCTTCATTTCTAATTGTATTGATTAATGAGTTTGCTTTATCAGGTGGTGAAAGATTAAATATCTGAGAAAAAGCAGAGTCCTCAGACTTTGATTTAATAGCTAACCATATATCATGTGAATAACCTTCTTCATTTATAAAATTTCCCACTCTTCCTGTAGAAAAAAACATATACTTACCATCCTGAGTAATGTAAGGTGCATAATCAATATCATCCAAATTCAGAGGTGGTCCGGGATTTATTATTCTGACTTTTCCTTCCCAGTAGTTTTCTGTTTTTGCTATCAAATTGGTGTTATTGAATAGTTGTAAAAATGATAGAATAATGAATGCTCTAATATACATTTTAAACATTTTCAGTTTGCCCTGTGTAATACATCATGCAAAAATAATTATATTTTCATTTAACTGCCTGTATAAAAATTCTATTTATAAATAAAATATTTTTCATTATTTAGAGTCGGCTAATTATGAGGAATATTGATTATAACTCATGTTACGCAGAAATTATTATACTAAATATATAAAATTTGTACCTAATGGGATTGTACATTAATTACATGGCTTTAATATAGACGTTCAACTCCTATTGGAGTTGTCATTAATTTTGGTTATGTTTTATTACAAACGTTCAATCACTCTGTGATTGTAATTACAAAATGTGAATAACTTCATAGAAGTTAAACGTCTGTAACAAAGACAATACCACAATGTGGAGCCAACTCCATCGGAGTTGAACATAATGGATTACTGAAGTATGCTATTGTGTAAGATAAGATAATTATTTGTGTTGAATGTTCGAAAGTGTTGAAAATGAATAAGAAAAAATTAATAAAAATGTTGTTCCCGGAGTTACTGCTTATAACTTTTTTTGTTGTTTTAATTTCTGCAATGCCGAAGGAGAAAAAAATGGAATATAATAACTTGACTTCTGAAGAAAAGAATGTCATTATAAATAAAGGCACAGAACTGCCGTTCAGCGGCAAATATGTGAATTTTCATGAAAACGGTTCATATACCTGCAAACAGTGCGGAGCCTCCCTTTTTAATTCCGGGGATAAATTCGATTCACATTGCGGATGGCCCAGTTACGATGATGCTATACCGGGTGCTGTAAAAAAGCTCCCTGACCCTGACGGCATCAGGACTGAAATAGAGTGTGCAAAGTGCGGAGCTCATTTGGGACATGTTTTCTATGGAGAAAAGTTTACAGCGAAAGATACGAGGTATTGCGTCAATTCCATTTCAATGAATTTTATGCCTGCAGAAAATGACCTGTTGGATACCGGTTACTTTGCCGGGGGATGTTTTTGGGGAGTTGAATACCTATACCGGCAATTGAAAGGTGTCAAGTCGGTGCGAGTCGGATATATGGGTGGGAAAACTTCAAATCCGACCTACGAGGAAATCTGCTCAGGCAAGACCGGGCATTATGAAACCGCTGAAATTGTTTTCAATCCGGCACAGGTTTCTTATGAAGATGTTGCCAAATACTTTTTCGAAATCCATGACCCGACTCAGGCAAATGGACAGGGACCCGATATAGGCGGGCAATACTTATCTGTCTTGTTTTATAAAAACGATGAAGAAAAGAAAACCGTGGAAAAACTAATTGCTCTTCTAAAGAATAAAGGTTTTAAAGTCGCTACAAAACTGCTTAAAGCCGGTACATTCTGGAAAGCTGAGGATTACCACCAGGATTATTATAAAAAGACAGGCAAGACTCCATATTGCCACGTTTACACAAAGAGATTTTGATATAATTTATTTTATGATTTATTTATTACAATCGCCAATGGTTTCCTGGATTGTTTTATAGTTATTTGCACCGTTATTTAATTAAGTAGTCGTTCCTTAAAAAGTGGATAAGTTGTTGATAAATAGATTAGATAAAGAGAAAAATAAGTGTTAATTTTGCAAGCAAAAGCAGCATTATT
>MHAY01000008.1 GCA_001804705.1 Ignavibacteria bacterium RIFOXYC2_FULL_35_21 | reverse complement strand
AGTAATGGAATTTATTTCCTAAGAGCCTTAGCAGATGGTGAAATTAAATTTGTCAGAAATATAATACTAAATAAATAACACAATAATTGAACAAAGAGCAGGGCTACATAAGTCCTGCTCAGTGCTTGCAATTACAAACTCGAACGGATTGCTCTTGTTATCAATTTTTGATCAAATTCTATTGATCGTTGAGTGAGAAATTGGAATTGTGATTGTATTATGAGTCTATTAACTATTAAATTAATAGTTAGTAAATAAGCTGATATATATAATAGACATTAAAAAATTATACGGTAAAAAGAGAGTAGATGAAACCTATGAAAAATGGCAACTAATCTCAAGTCATACAGCAAGGCGTACCAATATAACGGTCTCACTAAAGAAAAATGTCCTTCCCGAAATGGTAATGCAAATCTCCGGACATAAAAGTCGAGCAGCCTTCCAAAAATATGTAAAAATCGCACAATCGGAAGCAATAGAAGCAATGAGAAAAGTGTGGGATTAAATATAATTTGATGTATTAATTGCAATTAAAAATATTATCAATTTAAATAATTTTTGTAATCTCCGAAAACATGGAACTATTAGCAACAGTCACAGATTAACTTCAATCAGAATTATTATAATATGAAAAATTATTTTAAAATATGAAAATAACATTTGGAAATATTCTTCATTTTTTGTAATTAAAAAAAGGCGTTTTTCCTTTATATTATAATATAAAATTGACATTTACACATATGTAAATGTGCTGTGAAGGAATATAGAAAGGTTTAAGAATTCATATTCATCATTTATTCAAAAAGAAATTGAGGTTATTAATTGAAATTAAACTGGGAATTCTTCATTCGTATTGCTTTTGGATTCAAGTTAAATAATGGAAGGGCTGTTCAGCAGGGAGGAGACCCTGCCTGTTTGTCGAATAATGATAATTTCAACGAGAGGCATTTCCATGATATTGTGATTACAACCGGATATGCGATGCAAATACTGAATCAGGATGTGAAAAATAGAACTGTTGTTGTGTCTCAGGATACGATTAATATGTTAGACAGCCACATAGTGCAAATCCTGAATGCAAACACCATAAAGGAAATTGAGAACATAATTGAATCATACAAAACATCAATATTTGAAAGATTTTTTAAGTATGATGGGAGTGTATTAACGAGAAAGTAAAAGAAAAAAAATAAATTGAATATATTTTTTGAAACTTTTATAGGTTTAGTGTGTCATTATTTTTGAAACAAGGTTGAATTAATAAAATATTCTTTATAAATAAAGGAGAAACAATATGAAAAAGCTTATCTTAATTTCGCTCGTTTTATTTTTTGCTTTATTGCAATTCGTTCAGGCACAGCCTGTGCCTACAGATTATTTCGAGGATACCGTATGGACACGTAAAACCGACCAAAGTGCTGGTTTTTGGATGGTTAAATTTTCAAATACCGATTCATTAATAGTCGGTCATGGATATGATTATGACTTATTCTTTGATGCTAAGACTGGGCAGGAAATAAGAAGGATACTTGGCAACAATGAAGTTGTTTTTATTAATAATGATTATAATTTTATCCGTTCTAATGAGCAAAGAACGAGACTTGAAATTTTCGATACTGAAACTTTTCAAGTTATAGATACTTTTGAAAATGATAGTAATATAATAACAGGCAGCATTGTTATATCTAATGATGAAAAATATCTTGTTGCACCTATCCCTCATGGTTTTCGAATTTGGGATGTGCAATTGAAACAAATTGTTAAAACAAAAATTTATGAGAAACCAAATGAACCAAATCTGATTAATTATGAATTCACATTTATAAGATTCTTATGCGATAATAGCAGGTTAATAGGGCAATACGTAAAAACATATCAGAATCCAGATCCTCCATATAACCAATATCAAATTGGAAATTTTATTGTATATGATTATAATACATTAGATAGTATAGATAATTATAATAACTCAAGAGGATTTATAATATCTAACAGTTGTAAATATATTGCATCAGCAACTGGTGACCCAGACTACGGAGTCGAAGTCTATGATTTCAATACAAAAGAATTTCTTTGGAAAATGCCTATCAATGGTCCCAGCCTGACCGGAATTGAATTTTCACCTGATGATAAATATTTGGTTACATCAAGTGGTCCTGATGTTAATGCTATTTATATATGGAACATAGATTCGGGAAAAAAAGAATATGAATATAAAGATGGTGGTTATGGCAATATTTATGTTTCTCATAATGGAAAATATATTATTTCAAGCATTCTACCTTATTTATTATTATATCAGGCAAAATTTGGTCCATCAATTGTTCCTGGTGATAGCGAAATAACGCCACAAATTATTTATCCAAATCCTTCAACAGGAGTAGCAACTATCCAGTATCAACAAAAGTTTTCAGAAATTACAAATATTTATATGTGCGGGTTGAATGGACAAATTATTAAACCGATATTAAATCATTTTCTTGAAGAGGGAATTAAAAAAATTGATTTTAATACTCATGATATACCAAGTGGTTCGTACTTTATTAAAATTGAAAATACTCATCTCTCCTTAGTTTTTAAATTAATTGTCAATAAGTAGGGGGATTAAACATGAAAACATTATTAATTTACTTAGTTGCAATTGTGAGCAGTACATTAGCTTATTCGCAGGATATTATTGACCCTCCGAAGCTACCTACTAATTTTAACGATACAGCAATTTATGATAAAAATTTTACAGACACTAATTTTATACGTGGCTGGAGTTGGGGAACTCCCGGCAGAAAATTAGATGAAGCATTAAATATGAATTATTACAATTTTCTAACCTCCGAATCGGTTGTTATATTCGTAAAAGTAACACTCAATTCAGGGATTAGAAATATAGAACAAAATTTTATTCATTATTCATTGGGGGTATGACATGGAAACAATTCATTACTTTTCGCTCGTTTTATTTTTTGCTTTATTGCAATTCGCACAGGCACAACCTGTGCCACAAGACAGTACTGATTTAGTTTGGTCTTTAAAGACAGACCAAAGTGCTGGATTTTATATGGTTAAATTCTCAAACACAGATTCATTAATAGTCGGTCATGGATATGATTATGACTTATTCTTTGATGCCAAGACTGGGCAAGAGATTCAGAGAATACTTGGCAACAAAGAAATATTTTTTATTAACAATGATAATAACTTTATTAGACGTAATCAGCAGGCAACAAAAATTGAAATATTTGATACGAAAACATACCAAGTGATTGATTCCTTAGAAAGTGATAGTTTACAAATTGGATATTTGGATATATCAAAAGATGAGAAATATTTAGTATCAGTAATTACTGGCGGATTAAGAATATGGGATTTAACAACAAAAAAAATATTGAAAACTAAATGGTTTCCTAAAGAAGAGAACCTTCAAAAATTTAATATTTATAACATTAAATTTCTTTGTGATAACAGAATTATTGCTACACACTATAAAGAGTATAAAAATCCCTCAAATCCAAATAATCCTATAAGAAAAATATATCATTCAATTTTTGATTTCAATTCATTAGATAGTATTGATGTATATAAAGAAATGGTTTATTTTGAATTATCTAATAATTGTATAAAAATAGCATTCAATACAGGTGACCCCAACTATGGTGTCGAGGTCTATGATTTCAATACAAAAGAATTTCTTTGGAAATTGCCTATCAATGGACCCAGCCTGACCGGAATTGAATTTTCACCCGATGATAAATATTTGGTTACTTCAAATGGTCCAGGAACAAATGCTTTAAAAATTTGGAGCATAGAAATTGGTAATGAAACTTATGATTATGGTATAGGTTCAAGAGATTGTATTGATGTGAGCCATGATGGTGAATTTATTGTTTCAAGTAGTGCCAGTCGCTTAACATTACGGGAAGCTAAATTTGGTATAAATACAGTACCGGGTGATAGTGGTATTACACCACAAATAATTTACCCAAATCCAACAACCGGAATTGCAACAATCCAGTATCAACAACCCTTTTCAGAAAACACAAATATGTATATAACAGGAATAAACGGTCAAATAGTAAAACCAATTCTGAATAATTATCTCGAAGAAGGAATAAAGACGATTGATTTCAATACTCAAGACATATCGAATGGAATATACTTTGTAAAAGTTGAGAATACTCATCTCTCCTTAGTTTTTAAATTAATTGTCAATAAGTAGGGAGATAAGAAATGAAACAATTTTATATATTTTTAGTTATTGTTTTTGTATTGCTTTTTACAAAAACCAATTCCCAGGATTTTTTAACACCACCTGTGTTAAGAAATGTGGATACTACCAGGATGATTAACAGGAATCTCCCTAACTTTATACGTGGATGGAATTGGGGTGCCACTGATTCGGTTTTCGATGCAAGCATGTTTATTAATTTCTATCATTGTCCTGATATTTGGTCAACAAATATTCATAACATGAGAAATACTCAAATTGTCTTTCAGCTCGGCGGCGGAGTTATAGGAGGTGGAAATTCGGATGTGGTTTTTAATGCAAGAAGTCTTTATTTAGAGCCTACAATAATAGTTGACCCAACCGATAATTTTAAACCAAGATTTGGAGACACAACAGGAGCGGTTTTCGGTTTTTTAAACAGGAATTTTACAGTTGGTGATACAGTAAGTTCAGGAATTGATTTTGATAGATTCAAACTCTATGAAAGTAACCTGACTAATGGGCCCGAGCTTGTACTCGACAGTATTTGGAATGGAGGTATTATCAGATGGCTCGATTATAACGGGAATGATATTGGCTGGACAAATCATATAACCGAAAACAGTGATAGTGACAAAGTTATTTTTCATCCATTCAACGGCAAGCAATGGTATTTGACAATCAATCTAAGAGCTCTTAATATGGATAGTGTCGAGAATCATCTTAACGATACGATATTGATAATAAGAATACCTTATAAAATTTCTTATTATGAACAAATTGATAGTGTAGATTATGGTTATGTAAAATTTGATTCAATTCCGGAACAAAGTTTTAATCAAAATGATTCTATAAAAGGTTCAATAAATAACCATTTCAGGGGATATTATAGAAACTTACGGCGGGATTCAACACAAACAACTGAATTCGCTATAACAGGAGAAATGTTAAAACTATCAGATGCAAATCACACAAGTATAACACTTTCTGCTTTCGCTTTTTTTGATGGAACAATTGATGAAGTAACTGGGAATTATAACAATAATCCCCGTTTCAAAAACGACTGGTGGGAAAACAGGTATCAAATGAATGCTCATATTTCAAGCATTGATGTTGAAGTAACTTATTGGGGAAATTTAGATGTCGGAATTGATTATATCAGGCTTGAAACACTGAGAGCAAGAAAAGTTTTCTGGGGTGTGTATGATGATACTGTCAGGCAAGCACTCGACTGGGTAATAAATGATTTAAATCATAACCAGGACAGTTTGAGGATATACCGCTTTTATGGCAATGACGAAATGGTGCCTTCCGAGTGGGGGGCAGTGCGCTATTTCAATATGCTTATTGACACATTAGCCTCAGTTGAATCCTATGCATATATGCCCTTAACACCAATACCTTATTCATCGCCTTATTATCTTCATGCAACAGGTTTCCAGGAATTTTGGAACGGTTCTAATATAAATTTTGGTGGAACTGTTGCAATGCCTTACACAAAACATGGTTCGGAAATAAATCCCGGATTACGTGGTGAAACATTTAATTATTTATGGGGATGGGCTGGTAAAATTAATGTTATTGATTCAACTAAAAGCAGATTTTTTTGGGATACTTTGAATTCCAAGTATGATACTTTTTTATGGGGATACGATACAATACCGCCGCTTGAAGACCCGTTGGTTTATGAGCGATTTTATGGTGACCAGTTATATAATTATGAATATGGCCCCATGTTTCAGGCAGAACGCCGTATTTATAATAATTACTACAAAAACAAAAAATTAATATTTAATGAAAAACCCTGGTGGGCTAATCTTTGGGTACAATCAGAAGATTGGATTTGCGATACTACTGATAACAGTTTACCATTTACTCTTAAAAATGGTACTGGTGATAGGCCAAAAACCGGAGAAGAAGTTCGTTGGATGATGAATATGCCGATTATTCTGGGTACAAAAGGTATTCTTTATTGGCAGAAAACAACAATACATTATAATGATGATACACTTCATATTTATAATGATACAACAAAATTACCACGATTTCTTGGTTTGAAATCGGCACGCGTACAATCTCAATTACAAGGTAAAGAATTAGTATATTCTGACAGCATTGGGGGAGATTATATAAATGTCAATAATGACCCCAATGGTTTTCATAAATGGTATGATAGCAGTTACTATGATTTTGAAACAATGGGAATAGACGAAAATCATATTTATATCGGATTAAAAAGTGTCAGGGCTGAGATAATGAAACATAATATGTGGATTGCCGCAGTCGAAGACACACTGCTCGATTTACGGCTTGCCGCATGGTATGGTAAAGGATTTTTAACTTGGTGCGAAGAAGATCCAATTTTTCCAATAGGATTAACTTGTAAGCTTAACGAATATACTGATATAGACCATATTAAAACAAGAAAAATTTGGGATGAATTAAATCAAACCTGGGATGCACAGCCTGATAGTTCTAACAATTCTTTTTTTGACATAACATTACTTCGTCATTCAAACGATACAAACTTGACAAGTAATGTTGTTTTTTTTGGTATTCAGAACAGAAGAACTGACCCTTTAATACGAACTTTAATCATGCCGGACAGTACAATTGATTCAAATATGAAATTTTATTCAACTGCTGAACTTGAGAGACTATGCGGTATTTCTCCAGATACAACTAATTCTGCCGATTCTCTTTGGTGGCGAAGTTTCTGGTGGAAACGGCTTGGATGCAGGGAGCTTCAAATACCTTTCCCATATTCTACCGACTCAAGAGTATATAACGGATATTATTTCATCGTTCAGGAACTTGGTTATGACAGCGATACTCTTAATAATCAAAGATGGAGAGAACCTCAATTTTATCACATGATTGATACAGTCCTAAAAGATGATGAGACATTGATAGCGAAATTATTACCGGGCCAAGGGAAAATATTGAGAATGGAAATCGGCAGTATTGCTGGAAATCAAGACACAGCTTGTTCCGGTTGTCAGCATATTACCGAAAATATTGGCGTTGAGGTTGGAGATAGAACTTGTAATGATGGTATTTATTGTTGGAACATAAAAATCAAAAATGATTCTCTATGCTATTATGATAGTTTAAATTTGGCATTGGAGTACACAACGGACAACCCTGATACATTGTCAATAACATCTAATCCTGTTTGGGATGCTTCTACTGTTAATCAAGGTGAAAATAATTATTATCTTATGAACGGCGATTTATTTGATGGTGATTCTTTGATGATAAATATTTGTACTCCGGCTAATAATAATCTCAATATGAATTTCCGCATTGGTACTGTTGTAAACGGTAGATTTATTGCTTGTGATAGCATTCTCAATTCAATAAATAACATAGCAATATGCGACCAAATTAATTTTGTTGCAGGAATGGATAGCTGTGCTTGTAATGAATGTAGTTATATGCTAAATAGCCCACCGATAGATACTTGTATTGCTGATAGCTGGCAAATGACATTTAAGGGTGAAGGAATAGATTCAACAGTAAATGGAAACGGATTTAATCAAGGCGCAATCAGTATGAGTTTATGTATTCGTGATGGAATTGATTCAGTGATTGTAGAATTAATGAAGGACAGTTCAATAGTATGTTCAAAAGAGTTCGTTGTGGATTGTAATAAATGTGATAGTATAAAAGTTCAATTTTTAAGTAGAATTATTGGTCGTTGTACCAATGAGGGTATAGAGGTTGATAGATTGAATTATGGTATTTATTTGGATGGTTTATCACCTTGTATTTATAGTTATGATTTGGTGGATATTACACATAATTATACATGGATTAGCAATGTTCAAACAAATGGTGAAGATAGTTTGATAAGTTCTTTTGCAGACCCGTATTTTTTTATGACTGGTTATGATTTAGATTATGAATATAGATTTAAAGATTCTCTTGGTAATATTTTATGTACGAAAACATTACATTTCAAGGCTCCAACAAATGGAACACTTCAATTACAAGTAAATAAATTTACTGATACAATTTTCTGTTGTGGTGACATATATGTTAAATCGAGAGGCAACGATACACCAGTGTATGGTATCACAGTTCATATTCCTGATTCTTTATACACAAATATATATAGTAATTTCCTTGATCCAAGTGTTGATCCTCCGTTTGATTTTAGTGGGAATGGTTTGTATCTAACAACTCACTGTGTACCTACAGATAGTCCTTTACAATTAAATGTTAGATTGTATGATTCTACCAATAATTTAGTAGATTATTTCTGTTATGATAGTATTTGTAGTGTTTCACCTCTGAAATCAATAATGTATATAGGAAATTTTAATGCACATCCTAATCCTGCTAACAAGTTAATTACTTTTGATTATGAACTTTTACAATCTGCTTATGTTAAATTGGAACTTTATGACCATATGGGTCATTTGGTTGACAAGATATTTAGTGAAAAACAGGAAAAAGGATTTTATAAGCGTGAATACTATACTTATGAATTAAAAGAAGGATTATACTATGCTGTTCTATGGGCAGAGAATGAATATAAAACAATAGGGATAATAATAATGCATTGAGTTGTAAATAGCATTTTGTTTTGAGTATTGTTTACATTCAGAGATATTATATGTCTAAAAAAGGAATACACGATTCATCAAACTCCTACCAATACAAAGCCTTGTTCGATAACTCTACTATCGGACTTTACAGAACTACGCCTGATGGGAAGATCATACTTGCAAACCAGGCAATGGTCAATATGCTTGGTTATAATTCATTAGAGGAACTAACAAAGCGAGATTTGGAAAAGGACGGCTTTGAACCTTCTTATCCGAGAGAAACATTTAAAAGACTTATGTCCGAATATGGTTTCATAAAAGGGATTGAATCAGCATGGAAACGTAAAGACGGCTCCGTATTGCATGTCAGGGAAAGTGCTAGAGCAATAAGGGATGATAATAATGAGATAATATTCTATGAAGGCTCTGTCGAGGATATCACTGATAAAAAAATAATAGAAAATCAAATTCAGGAAAGCGAAGAAAAATATCACCAACTATATTCATCAATGAATCAGGGTTTGGCTCTGCATGAGATTAATCTGGATGATACCGGTAAACCAGTTGATTATACCTTTTTGGATGTTAATGATTCATTCACAACATTAACAAGTCTTACAAGGGAAATGGTTATAGGCAAGACAGTAAGAGAAGTTATTCCTGATATTGAAGAATTTTGGATTCAAAGATATGGCGAAGTAGTTCTCACAGGCAATCCCACTCAATTTGAGGATTACTCAAAACCGCTTGACAAACACTTCTATGTCTCAGCATATAGAACAAAACTTAATCAATTCGCAGTTTTGATTGAAAACATAACGGAAAGAAAAAAGACAGAGATTTACATAAAGAATCTTAACCGTGTTCTTATGGCTATTCGCAGTATAAACCAATTAATAGTCAAAGAAACCGAAAAGGAATTGTTAATTAAAAAGGCGTGTGAATTGCTCGTTCAGTCAGGCGGCTATAAGTATGCTTTTATTGTATTGGTTGACAGTTCAAAACAATTGGAATTATTCGCCGAATCTAACCTCGACAGTCAATTTACTCAACTTATTGATGAAATCAGAAACGGTAAATTTCCAAAATGTTACACTGAATTATGGGACAGTACTGAGAAAATCAGTGTGTATAATCCCAAGACACATTGTAATGAATGTGCCATTGCCGGTTTTCCGAATGAAGACGTGACCAAATTTTTAGTCGGCAAATTAGAGAATGACGATAAAATTTACGGATTCATTAATCTTGCAGTCAAGTCCGACTTTATCGAGCCTGAAGAAAATTACAAAGTATTCGATGAAGTAGTGAGTGATATTTCTTTTGCACTTCATGCTATCGAGTTGAGAGAAAAACGTGAAAAAGCCGAACAGGACTTGATTGAAGCGAAAGTAAAGGCAGAGGAAATGAACAGGTTGAAATCAAACTTTCTTGCAAACATGAGCCACGAATTAAGAACACCAATGGCTGGAATAATAGGTTTTACAAGAATAATAAAGGATAATTACAAAGATGAAGACATACAGGAACTTTCTGCTTTAATACTTCAAAGCGGCTCAAGATTAATGGAGACACTCAATTTGATACTCGACATATCGAGAATTGAAGCGGGAAAAATGTATGATGAATACGGTGAGTTTGATATTATAAATACCACAAAAGACGTTATTGAAAAATACAGACAAGATGCAAATGAAAAAAATCTGTTTATCAATACAATATTTAAAACAGGTTCAATAAAGTTCGTTCACGATGAGAGACTGCTATATCAATCAATCAGCAACTTAATAAGTAATGCAGTAAAGTTTACCAATACAGGAGGTATCACAATTGAAATTTGTGAAGAAGAATATCAGGACAGGGAATATGCTATAATAAAAGTAAATGATACAGGCATAGGTATTCCTGAATCCAAACTTAATTTAATTTGGGAAGAATTTCGTCAAGCAAGCGAAGGATTAAACCGTTCTTATGAAGGTACAGGCTTGGGTTTGACAGTTACAAAGATGTTCATAGAAAAAATGGACGGAGAAATAACTGTCGAAAGCACTATTGAGAAAGGGTCAACATTTACGATTAAAATTCCAATTCCAACTCATACAACAATAGTTCAAAAGCCTGAACCGGAGCAGGAAGCAATAGAGAGACCATACATATTATCAGTTGAAGATGATTTTGGCAGCAGAAATTTAGTAAAAAGAATATTAAGAGAATTATATAATGTAGAATTGGCAACAAACGGAGTTGATGCTTTGGAAATGATTAAAAGTAAGCATTATTCAGCGATTTTGATGGATATAAATTTAGGTAGAGGAATGAACGGCTTAGAGGTATCACAAGAAATCAAGAAATTACCTGAGTATATCAATACTCCAATAATAGCCCTTACTGCCTATGCTATGGCAGGTGACAAGGAAAAATTCTTAGCAAATGGATGCTCACATTATATATCAAAGCCGTTCAACACAGAAGAATTGGTTGGATTGTTGGGCAAGGTGGTGGATGAAAGCTTATAACTAAAAGCTTCAAAGAAAATAATTTTGTTTTAATCTAAATATTTAGTATGTTTTAACTTTATTGTGAATTGATGTTTAATAATCAATTTCGGACATTTACACATATGTAAATATCCTAAAGAAGAATATAGATTTTATTAATATAAAATATTTTGAAAATGAATATTGGGATAAGAATAAAACTCTTTATTCAGACTTGTTATAAGTCTCAATTATTTTTTGCCAAGCAAGTTGATATAGACCCTACTTATTTGAATAGAATTATAAATAATAGACACAGTCCTGGTGTAGATATTCTGTCTAAATTCAATCTTGCCGGTGTCTCTCTTGATTGGTTATTGAATGGTACTGGTTCGATGTATTCAACAAATTCTGAAGGAGAAAAATTAAAGAAAACAGTATCGGATTCAAACAAAATAACACGTAATGATACAAATAATAGAGTGATAAGTTGGATTTGCGAAAATTACGACAATCTTGAAAATTTCTGTAAAATATTTCAAATAGAATTTAATAAAAGCTATAATATTATTTATGAAATTGCTATGCCTGACTTAGAATATCTTGAGATACTTAATGAGGCAGGATGTAATATTAAATGGCTGCATACCGGTCAGGGTTCACGTTTTGGAAATAATCCCGCCGGTACGATTTTAAAAATGAAAAGTAAAAATATTCATGTAAATATTAATCTTAAAAAGTGCTAATGAGGATTTATTTTATTAAAAATATTTTCATCAACTCGGAGAAATGAAATGAAATCAGTATATACAATCTTATTTCTGATATTTATAAATTTTCTGTTCTTAAATGCAAATAATGAGGAGAAAGTATTAATAAAGAATTTATCAACAAAACAAGGTAAAGAAAGAGTTGACTGCCTTAATGAAATATCTAAAATTTTGAGGGAAGATAAACCACAAGAAGCAAGGAATTATATCTATCAAGCTTTAAAATTAAGCAAAGAACTTGGTTACTATCAAGGTGAAGGTCAAGCATTGTTAAACCTTGGGGTAACTGAATCAGTATTAGGTAATAACACAAAAGCCGAAGAAACATTTAATCAAACATTGAAAATTTATAAGAATCATTCTGATAATTTGGGAATAATAAAATCAAATATTAGTATAGGGCATATTAAAACTATATTAGGAGATTACAAGAATGCATTAATAATTCTTGACCAAACATTGAAACTAAGCAAGAAATATCATTTTAACGAAGAAATTGCATTATCTAACATGGCTCTTGGTCAACTATATAAAGAAATGAATGATAATAATAAAGCACTTGAATACTTGTCAAAATCAGTTGAAATACTGGAAAATTTAAAACATATAAAGAATTTAGTTAAATCAATTAATTCAATAGGTAATATTTATTATAATTTAAAACTATATGATAAATCACTATCAGCATACTTTGAAGCTCTTAGTTATACCGATTCTTTGAACGATAAAAGTCTTATAGAAACAATATATAATAACATAGGATTAATATATTCTGAGAAAGGAGATAGCAAAGAAGCTTTAAAATTCTATTTTAAAAGTTTGAAAAAATCTAAAGTTATTCAAGATACATTAAGTATCGCTGTAACATATTTGAATATTGGCAATGAATATATCAAAACCAAAGAAAAAGAAAAAGCAATTGATTTTATAAACAAATCAATTAAAATATTAAAAACGATAGACTCACCTATTGATTTAGGTGCTGCATACTTAGTGAGAGGTAGTTTTTTTAAAGATATTAATTTATCAGAATTAGCGAAGTATGATTTATCAGCTGCACTTGCTATTTATAAAGAACTCGATTTAATAAATGGTCAAAGAGATGCTTATTTCTTATTGGCTCAAACTTACATAATATCAAATAATAGTCTCTTAGCCAACAATGCATTATTGAAATATAACAGTTTTAATGACTCATTATTTTTTTTAGAAAGAATCAAATCATTGGAGATTACAAATGCTAAAATTGATGCTTTAACTCAAGTTGAAAAATTAGATTCAGAACTAAAACTTGAAAAAGAAAAATCTGCAAAATTATTATTAATCATTGTATCAATAATTACTTTACTTTCTATGATAGTAGTGTTTTTCTTTGCCAGAAAGAGATTATTAAACAAATTGTATCAGAATAAACAATTATTGGATTTCGTTAAAGTGAACAACAGAAACTTATATGATTCTTTTTCTACTGATGTAAAAGACAGAATGTATTTACTTGGTAATTATATCCTTGAATCAAATGACAGCAAAAATTACGAATTATTGAAATCCTCGTTTGATGATGTTTCACATTCTATCTCAGATGTATTAGTAAAATATAATATTGATATTAATTCAAATTAGTGAAAGGAGTATTTATGGCTGATTATCCGTCAAATTTTCGTTATCAGAGTTCTGACCAAACACTGCATTGGGATGGAGTGGAAGGTGCAATAGAATATGAAATTGAATATTCGACAGACCCTCAAAAAGTTGAATGGCAAATTGCTTATACAGGAGGTAATGATACTTTTTGTATTTTTATTCATTCTCAAGGAACATATTCTGTTCGTGGAAGAACGAGAGATAAAGGGCCATGGGGTATTTACGGTCCAATCGAATATGTTGAAGTAGTTGTTGAACCATAGACAAAATACTGCTCTACAAAGCTAGTATATTAATTTTATGGAACCTGCTCTGGTTCTATATTCTTAGCAATTTTGAAAAGGGTAAGATGCTATAACACCTGATTGGTACTTGTTATTCACATAATTGCGAGAGAGAAACATTAAAATTTCCATTTACATATATGTAAATCTACCATATAGGAATATTGTCTGAAAAATGATTGATTTTTCATTTACTAATTTAATTACTGATGCAAAAGTGTTGTATAGACAGTTTTAGTATTAAATAATTTAGTTCCAACAAAAGATTTTGAAATCTCCGAGAACATAGGCCTACTAACAATAATCGAGCTTCAATCACTTAAACTAGAAACACAAATGAAAAAAATATTTTACATTTTGGAAAAAAACATTTGGAAATAATCATCTTTCTTTGTATTTAATATTTAGCATTGTTCCTTATGTAAATATTATAAAATTGACATTTACATATATGTAAATGTGCTGAATAGGAATATAGAAATAAAAATTTAGATTTCTGAAAAAAATTGTATATCAAATTTAAAAAGGTTCAATATGAAAACTAAATTTATTTTAATGTTGTTTATTTTTGCTATTTTGTTTGTTGCTTTGCCACATAAAGCAAAAGCACAGTTAACAGATACCTGCTGGTGTCCACCACTATCTTACCCTCCAACAGGTCAATTAGTAAATCAAGACTCAGCAATAGTCTTTGACACATGTGGTATAAGATATCCATCTGCAAATTGTGATTCTGCGTTTTGGGATAATACCGGATGGAGATATTATCCTGAAGCAAAAGGTAATGTTTATGCTAAAAAATATTGGGATGTAGGATTTAATGTGCCTGCCATTGTATTAGATTCAGTTAGTGCCGATTCACTCC
>MHAY01000007.1:41160-48000 GCA_001804705.1 Ignavibacteria bacterium RIFOXYC2_FULL_35_21 | reverse complement strand
ATTTGCAAGATATTTCCATAATTCTTCCACTTGGTTTGTTTAACATAATACAAATATAATAAAAATATCTATCTTATGTTAACACTCTCATCTATTTATTATTGCTACAAAATAATTTCATAAAATTTTGTATAAAGGAATAAGAGATTATAATTATTTTTTTTCTCCCATCGCCATTCTAAAATAATTCAGTAATTATGTGTTCCTTTATATTATATATATTCATTTCGCAGCAATCCGGTTTCAATTATTTATCAATTCACAATTAAGCAATAATCGTACTACATACCCATCCTTCATTTTGCATTTTGCATTTTGCATTTTACATTTTTCATTTTACACTCAACACCCAACACCCAACACTTACAATTTATATCTTAGCGGCCTTAGCGGTTTCTTAGCGTCTTTGCGAGAAACATATTCTCTTTTTTTTCACGCAAAGTTCGCAAAGGTTAAGCTAAGAACGCTACAAGAATTTTCCATTCAGAATTCTACATTTTGCATTTTGCATTTTGCATTTAATTCATCCTTACTTGTTCAAGACTTTGCATGACGAGATTTTCCTGGTCGGCACTGAGGTATTTACCATTGATTCCTTCTGCCACCCTGATTTCAATTCTTTTTTCACCCCATGGAATATAATAGCTATGTTCGCCGTTTTCAATGTCTTGAATGGCATCATCTTTTTGTCTTGGAGACCAATTTTCCTCGGGATTACAGAGAGCTATAATTTCACTAAATAAACTTTTACGAATAAACCTTACTAACCTGTCTGCCATACTTTTACCTGAATTCATTTTATTTTCAATAACTTACATATAATTTTCACGTTTGACTAACCCTAAAACAGAACTTAAGTGAATAACTTACAAAGAGTTATGAAAATAATATTCCAGTACGGCAAATTTACATATATGTAAACTATACGATTTTCAATAACTTATCTTACATTTATTCATTATGGAAATATAAAAAAAGGTAAAGAGATTTGCAAATTATTTTTTGAAAATTATAAAAATAAATTCAACAATTTTAGACATATATATTTCATTGTGTATGAAAACACAAAGCTAATCAGGCTTTTGAGTCTTTTATAGAATAGAATTATTTTTTATAATTGCCGCTATTTTTATATAGTGATGGGATATTGCAACTTTAATATGATGTAGAGAAAGGCTTCAGACATGTATATACAAATATAAATCCCTTTTCTGTAGGTATTGAAATTACCCCAACTCAAAAGTAGTGGCTATTTACAGAATAAAATGGATTTTAATTGTAGTAAAAGATTTTTTATGGAGAAACCACAACATATTCGATAGGGCTGTAAGTATTCCATCTTCCACTTTTCTTAACTTTTCCTCTTAAGGCAAATGTAGCAGGAGATACATCGAATGTACAGCTTAAATCGGTACCACCGCTGTAAGCGGCAGGCCAGTCTGTGTCTGCTGTGGATTAGTGGTGAATTCGATACGGTATTCTTCTGCATCCTGAACTCCGTCCCAGTGCAGAGTTTTATCGGAGCTTTGATAGATGTAATTTTCGGGATACTCTGCCATGTTCACCTCCAAATATGATTATTAAGCATAAGTATTAAATTTTAATAAAGTATCGTTAATGCTATGTGCAATATTATCATAAGATTTTTTCATCATCTGATAATGAGGATTTTTATCCGAATCAATGATATAGTAACCGAGTTGGAACATCTGTTCTTTAATATCTTTTGCAAAAGATTCGTTGAGGAATTTGCTGTTTTCTTTCAATGTATTCAATTCGGCAGTTTTAACATTAAGCTCCCGGTTCATCTTCTTTGCAACAAAGAAGAAGGTTATGCTTAAAGCGATGAATGTTAATATTGAAAAAAGAATGAGAGACAATCTGATGGTTCTTTCTTTTTCAAATGTCAGGTCTATGTTCAGTCTTTCAATTTCGGCCATGGCTTCAATTTTAGCATTTTCGATTAGGAGCGAAGAAGACCTTTCCTCAAAAAGAAGTTTATCGTTTACTTTTCTGAATTCCTGAAAAGATTTTGAAGCAAGAGATCGGTTATTTGACATTATGTACGATTCGGAGAGCAATGACAATACTTCTTTCTCATCCCTTAAAGAACCAAGCTCCTCATACATTTTCAAAGAAACAGATAAGTCAGCTTCGGCATTTTTGTAATTATGATTATCCATATAATAGCTTCCCCGCACAGCATAAGCGTAAGCTAAGTCAGAGGGTGAATCGAGGTTTTTTAATTGATAAATAGCCATATCAATGTAGAATTTGGCTTTTTTCATATCGGCGATTTTTATATATTCATCTCCTATATTAGAATAACTGACAGCTATTGACAATGGTTTATGAATTCTTTCGGCTAATCTCAGGCTTTTAAGATAATATTCAAGTGCTTTTTTATGGTCTCCCTGCTCCGAAAAAACTACGGCAAGGTTGTTAAATATTAACTCAGACGTAGAAATATTATCATTCGTATCAATATAATTTAGAGCATTATAATAATATGATAATGCTTTATTATTATCCCTAATATTATTATAAATAACACCGATACTATTTAGTGAAAGTGCCAAATCACTGTAATTCTTCAATTGCTTACTTAATTGGGATGAAATACTTAAATATTCGATAGCTTTATTGTAATCGTTAATATCATCATAAAGATTACCGAGATTATGGCTGGCTGCCGAAAGTTGTTCTTTGTATCCATACTTTTTACTCTGTTCGTATGCCTGGGTTAGTAGTACCAATGCCTCTTTATATTCTCCCATTATTGAATTAAGATGTCCTAAATTATTTTTAGCGGCAATAATTCCATATTTATCATCCTGTGTTTGATATAAATTTAAAGCTTTGTTAAAAGCCGATTCTGCTTTATCATTGTTTCCAAGAATAGCTTCCGTTACGCCAAGATTCAATAATGCTTTTCCTTCTCCTTTATAATAATTCGAAAAGCCTGATAACAGCAAAGCCTCATCAATGTATGGCCTGGCTTTAACCGGATTATCAATCATCAATATTTCGGATATTCTATTAAGCATGTCAACTCTTTCGTTACCCTTCGCTTTCTTAAGCTCATTCAGTAAATTATCTAATTTGCTTTCTTCGGCAAACGTAAAAAGTACATTGAAGAGTATTAACATCAGGATTAAGAAAATTGTTTTCATATATTTATCCTTTCTTGTGTTTATCTATTTTAGGAACCAAACTTAAAATTTATTCGGGTAAAATTACTTCACCAGGCATTGAGTCAATTTCTTTCGTTTCAAAGTCTTCTTTTTCTAATGAATCAATTACTTTATTATTTTTATTCAACTTACGAAATTGCAAAATTGTTCCTGATGGGTTGTTATTATAGCAAGAACCTTTGCCTGTATAAAGCCAGTCAATGTTGCATCCGGCTTTTCTAACTGTATCAATAAATTCAGTATCAGGTATGGAATCTTCAAAAATTATTTTGTAATATTTATAAAAATCAATTTTCAAAAAATTGCAAAATCTTTCGAGGTTATCATAGTTTTCACATATCCAGCTTAGAAGCCTGACTGACATTAAAGTACCTGGCTCAGTTCCTGAACTGATAAGTTTGTTTTTCAGGTTCATTCCTGTATTATTGTTGGCAAACATCGAGCCTTTGCCTTCCAATAGCCAGTTAACAGACACACCCGAAGAAATAAATTTTGAAATAATATCGAGGCCGGTGTTGATTTTCTCGTTGATTATCCGGTTTAAATAACTCTTGCTAATCCCGAGATAATTTGCAAAATTATATTGAGACCGGTAGCAACTGCATGCGAATAAATTTAATCTTTCTCCGATTGTCATAATTCAGCAGACTGTCATATTAGTTTACATATATGTAAACTAGTCTAATTTTATAAATTTATTAAGATAGATTTTAATCTTATAATATAATTAAATTTTATTGATAAAGAAAATTATTTTTTTCTATATTTTTTTTTTGAAAATATCATCTGATTTCTGTCAGAATTAATTAAATACACAATTAAAGTAATATTTAAAGTAATTCAAATAACGTAACTTAAATCAAAAAAAAGCGTTTATTTGTACAAGTGATTAAATTGTTTTTTCTTTTTGTGAAAGGATTAGAGATGAAAAAAATTAATTTTATTGTTGCTATACTCGAATTTGCGGCACTTATTATGTTAAACGCCTGCATAGACGTAGGCGATGGCCCGATGGGCCCCCAGGGGCCTGCAGGAAATGCTAATGTGAAATACTTTATCTATACTATTTATCCGAATGACTGGATTGCATCCAATGACCCAAACCTTTGGTACTACGACAAGGACTGCAATTTGGTAACACCGGATATTGTTGACTTCGGTGCAGTGCTTTTTTATCTCAAGGAAACTTCAGGAAAATTGTCATGGATTTCTTTGCCGACCACCAGCTTATACCGGGATAACGGCCAGGCATATACCACCGAATATCAGCCCTGGCACTCGGATTATACTCTATCAATTCAATGGATAGACACTCATCCGACAAATCCCCGCAAGCCGACATGGAATTGTGTGATTAAGGCAATTATAATTGCTGATACTCCATACAGCATGCTAAAAGCTAAAGGCGTTGATGTTAAGAATTACGAGCAGGTGATGAGTGCATTAAATCTTCCTGCGACAGATTAAATTAAGAATTGCATGAACCGGTGAATAAAATCATCGGTTCAATGCTGATATTATTTCTTTTGGAGTATAAGTACCAAGCTTAGGCATATTCTTCAACATCAACATTTACTTTAATATTAGACCTGTCTAAAATTATTTCAGGAGAAATTATAGCAGGATTCTCAGAGTCAGGAATAGTTCTGATGATAGGAAGATGTGACTCGATTGCCGAGTCTATATAAAGTGAAACAGCCTCGATAAGATTATTTTTTGCCTCGATGAGCGTTTCTCCTTCAGAAGCAACATCAACATCAGGACATAATGAGCTATAAGAATTGTCCTCTTTAATAACAATACAATTTAATAGCATTTTACATCCCTAAGTATTAATTAATTTACAAATATATGTAACGTGATGGTCTTATGTTTATTTTTATTCGTTTTCTCTCCTTTTGGCTTCATTTTTGATATTTTCAACTTGTATTATTAATATTAATTATAATTGAAAATATGCCTGAAAGCGATTTATTTTTTGAGATAGCTTCTCTCGAAACGGAGCAGAAAAATCCTCGCACTGAGAACATTGACCTTGCTTCGACGAGAGAAATCCTCGTGATGATTAATGATGAAGATTCAACAGTGGCATCAGCAGTCCGTAAAGAAATTCCTAAAATCACAAAAGCAGTTGACAGACTTGTTGATTCCTTCAAGGCAGGCGGCAGGCTTTTCTATTTCGGTGCAGGCACAAGCGGCAGACTGGGTATTGTTGATGCGGCAGAGTGTCCGCCTACATTTGGAACTGAACCTGAATTGGTTCAGGCAATAATTGCAGGAGGGCCTAAAGCCGTTTTTAAGGCACAGGAAGGTGCAGAGGATATTCCTGAAAACGGTGCAAGAGTATTTGATGTCAGGAAAATTAAACCGCCTGATGTAGTTTGCGGTATTGCTGCATCCGGCAGGACTCCGTTTGTCAAAGGTGCTTTGGATGAGGCAGGAAAAAGAAAAATATTTTCAATATTGATTACTACTGTTCCGAAGAAAAAAGCCATCGAGAACGGAATGGCTGCCGATATTATGATTTGCCCGGTCGTTGGTCCCGAAGTAATCACCGGCTCGACACGCATGAAATCGGGTACAGCACAAAAGCTTGTGCTGAACATGCTGACAACTGCTTCGATGGTTCGGTTGGGAAAAACACTTGGCAATGTTATGGTTGACCTGCAACTAACTAATGCAAAACTGAATGAGAGAGCTAAACGCATACTTATGATGCTTGCTGATATTGATTATGACACTGCCGATAAAACTCTTAATGAGAGCGGGGGACATGTCAAAACAGCACTTGTCATGCTATTGGCTGATGTTGACGCACAGCAGGCAAAAGCCCGCCTCGATAAAGCAGGTGGATTTATTAAAAAAGCAATCAATAATTAATAATTATCAATTAATAATTGACAATTAAGAAAGCTGAATTGTGGTTATATTGAGCCAAAAATGAGCAGAATTGTGCATCCGGAGCAGGTTTGACAGAGTTTTGTTTTTTTAATTTTCAATTTCTAATTTTCAATTTTCAATAAATTTTCAATTCTAAATTTAAAAATTAGATACACTATAAATTCATTGAAAAGTGGTTAGAAGTAGCAAAAAATGAGCAGAATTGTGCATCCGGAGCAGGTTTGAATCAATTTTAAATTTTGAGTTTTGAATTTTGAATGGTGGATAAATTGATTTAATAATCCCCCTGAATCCCCCTTTAGTAAAGTGGGAAAATTGGAAATGTCCTGTTTTGTCTTGTTTTGTCCTATTTTTTTTATTTTTTGGTTTGCTAACGAGAAATAAAATTGATTTGTAAGGAGTTAAAATATTGTGAATATGGAATATTTGTCCTGTTTTGTCTCATTTTGTCCTATTGATGTCCTATTTGGTTCGGCAAAATAGGACAACTTTGGTCAATTACTAATTGTGGATGTATTTTATTGAAAAATCTCTCTTAATCTCCCTTTAGTAAAGGGAGAAAACCCCCGAACCCCCTTTGAAAAAGGGGGCAATGCTATCCGGTAACGGCTGATACAGCCCGACATAATTTAGCAAAGAACATGCGGTGCAAAGATAAGGTTGAGGGAGTGATATGTCAAGAAAACGGTTTTAAAATGGTTTTAAAAATATAGACTGTTAGACTGTAGTTGTTTAGACTGTAGGT
>MHAY01000007.1:0-41140 GCA_001804705.1 Ignavibacteria bacterium RIFOXYC2_FULL_35_21 | reverse complement strand
TAACCCTACACTTTAGTGTGGGGTGGCTCGGATGTAGCCCCTGGTCTCGTGTCTTCCCCCCATGCTGAAGCATGGGGTTAATCTCACTCAGAGACGCAAGTTGTCGGAACTGTGATTTGTGTGATTTATGTGATTGGGATGATTTGGTTAACCCTACACTTTAGTGTGGGGTGGCTCGGATGTAGCCCCTGGTCTGGTCTCGTGTCTTCACCCCCCATGCTGAAGCATGGGGTTATTCTCACACAGAGAAGCAAGTTGTCTGAACGGTAATTAATGTGATTGGGATGATTTGGTTAACCCTACACTTTAGTGTTGGGTGGCTCGGATGTAGCCCCTGGTCTCGTGTCTTCACCCCCCCATGCTGAAGCATGGGGTTAATCTCACTCAGAGACGCAAGTTGTCGGAACTGTGATTTGTGTGATTTATGTGATTGGGATGATTTGGTTAACCCTACACTTTAGTGTGGGGTGGCTCGGATGTAGCCCCTGGTCTGGTCTCGTGTCTTCACCCCCCATGCTGAAGCATGGGGTTATTCTCACACAGAGAAGCAAGTTGTCTGAACGGTAATTAATGTGATTGGGATGATTTGGTTAACCCTACACTTTAGTGTTGGGTGGCTCGGATGTAGCCCCTGGTCTCGAGTCTTCACCCCCATGCTGAAGCATGGGGTTAATCTCACTCAGAGACGCAAGTTGTCGGAACGGTGATTTATGTGATTAGGATGATTTGGTTAACCCTACACTTTAGTGTGGGGTGGCTCGGATGTAGCCCCTGGTCTCGTGTCTTCCCCCCATGCTGAAGCATGGGGTTAATCTCACTCAGAGACGTAAATTGTCTGAACGGTGATTTATGTGATTGGGATGATTTGGTTAAACCCACACTTTAGTGTGGGGTGGCTCGGATGTAGCCCCTGGTCTCGTGTCTTCACCCCCCCATGCTGAAGCATGGGGTTATTCTCACACAGAGACGCAAGTTGTCTGAACGGTAATTAATGTGATTGGGATGATTTGGTTAAACCCACACTTTAGTGTGGGGTGGCTCGGATGTAGCCCCTGGTCTCGTGTCTTCACCCCCCATGCTGAAGCATGGGGTTAATCTCACTCAGAGACGCAAGTTGTCGGAACTGGGATTTGTGTGATTGGGATGATTGATTTCAAAACATGAAAAGACTTAAAGGACTATAAGTACTAAAATGACAGGTGTGTCGTGTAAGTCATCTTTGTTCTTTATTTCGTTGTGTCAACCTCGCTCGTGTCATTCTTTCACGCAAACCGCCTTCTTTGAGAAAATCTTCTTCTAATCTTTTTATTTGCCTATTAAGCAGGTAAGAAGTTACTTTTATTAAACCTATCATAACATTTGCACAAATTTCCGGATTTTCATTTTCGATACCTTTACGAAATGTTTCATAATTTCCTTCAGGGTCTCTATTTAGTTCTCGTACTCTTTTTTCATAAGGATGTGTCTTATCCCATTCTTTATAGTTATTAGTTCTCAGAAAATCCTTATAGTCAATCAGCAATTCTTCAAGACTTGCTCTGGCAACATTAGTAAGTTTAATTTCTGTTTCTTTTGAAGTTCCGGATGCCATACTTGCTTCTGCTATGTTTTGTTTGCAAGAACGTGCTGCCTGAACCATTTGGTCAATAGTTCTGTCATATTTGGTGTAAAATCTTTTGCAGAAATGAACTGTGCCGTCATATATTATTTCCGATTTTTTATATGAAAGCAATTTCTGATAGCCTCCATGCAGAGGTATAAATCCATTTTCGTTATATTGATTTTCTTTTCCCATCTCACTATTATTCTCCCCCCACCACCTTGATTTCGTCGTCGGTTAAGGCGTAGAGTTCATAGACAAGTTTGTCTATTTGGCGGTCAGTGGATTCGATTTGATTTGTCACTGTTTTGACATTTGTAGAATTAATTTTCTGTAGTACCGACATATTTCTCTTTTAGAATGAAACACAAGATTGAGCAAGAGCAAATATAAGAAAAAATGTGATTTATAATTTATACAAAAAAAAGCCGGAGATTTCTCCCCGGCTGAACACTCCCTCATTCAGGTAGTCCTGATTTTTTATCTCACAACTCTCACAGGTACTGTTATGATTCTGTTATGAGTAATTATTCTCACAAAATATGCTCCTGTTGGTAAATTGCTCATGTTCAGTTCAATTTGATTTTCACCTTCAACTGTCTGAACACTGCGGACTTCAAGCTGCATGCCATTTGAACCGTATAATAGAAGTTTTCCGGTCCCTTCGGATGAATTAAACTTAATCGTTGCTTTCGATTCGACAGGCGATGGGTAAATAACAGCATCATTAACATTGATTGTTTCATCTGTAACATCAGTCGGTTGTTCTGTCATCGAGAAGTCGAGCGATACATTTGATTTTGTTTCATAATCGGTTGTAACTTCCTGTTCATAAGTAAGGTAACCTACTTTGTCTGCAACGAGTGTATATGTGCCGACACCCAGCTCCGAAAGCTCAAAGTTGCCTGAGTTATCGCTGAAAATATAATCGCTGACATCGCCATTTTCATCGAGAACATAAACGAATGCTCCGGCAACAGGCTCTCCTGATTGTGTCTCATCTCCTGATTTACCGATTGACAATGTTCCTGATGTTATGTTTCCATTTACATGTGCTACACCGAGAATACCGGTTCTGACATTATGCTTGATTACGATTGAAGCTCCGATTGAATCGCCGACTTCAATTCTTGTCGCATCACGCCATTTATGCACAACAAAGTCATTCAACTTATAATAACCGGGAACTAATGTTTTCTCATAAGGAATTGACAGAAGAACATATTTTCCGACAAGCATGTTTGAGAAAGTAAAATTACCCTGCTCGTCAGTCTCGACGGTTTTATTAAATCTTTTATTGTGTTCATTGGAACTAACCAGGTGAGCAATTACTCTTGCCCTGATTCCGACACCGAAATCATCAACAACTACGCCGCTGAATCCATTATTCTTCTCTTCAATAGCTTTAAGGTAGAAATCAATACCTGATAAATCACCGGTCAACACGATAATGTCTGCTTCGAGCGGGTCTGACACCTGGTCATAGTATTGGCCGGCATACTTTCTATCGTCAGACATATGGATAGCATGGGCTATATATGAGAAAGTATTGGGCAATGATATTTCATAATTCCCCTGGCCATCTGTCTTTGTATGGAAAGCATTCTTACTGTCTTCATTGCCTTCCCTTCCGTGCATCTTTTCAACGGGAATGAACTCGACATTAGCATATATTCCGGTACTATCGGATTCTGCCACAACTTTGCCTGTTACTGTGAAATGCTTCGGTTCGGGTAGTTTGTCGAGAACGACATTCAATGTTATGGTATCGCCGCAAACAACAGGCACTCTGGTTGCAGAGTCCATTGAGCTTGCATTTTCATACCACTCTTCTTTAAAATGCGGACCCGAGAATTTAAGTATGTAGGTTCCCTCGTTAACTCTGACCGAGAACTCTCCATTTTTAATTTGACCGACATATAATGGGTGTTCCTTCGAATTTGAATCTAATTTCACAGCCTTGACGACACCTTCTTTTACGCTGTCGCCGTTTTCAAAAGTGGCAGGTCCCTGAATCAAAGCACAGAACGGCTTATCATCACCCTCGCCGACTTTAATTGTAAATCTTTGCGTAAATGAAATATCAAGCCTGCACTCTAATGTTGCCTTAACAGCCACAGGGAAAGTGCCATTAGCAGGTGTGTGCCAGGTGACTTTTCCGGTTGAATCCATTGTCATTCCATCCGGACCTTCAAGCAATTCATATATTATATTGCAGTCAATATTCGATTCTGCTTCAACTTCGTACTCATACTCCGAATTTGGTTTTGCATGTAGATTTGGCTTAGACGTAATTTTAATAAAAGCAAAATTGCTGTCATCGCCTACCCTGATTGTGAATACCTGTTTCGCATAGACATCAGGCTGACATTCGAGGAAAACCCTCACACCCACATGATAGTAGCCGATAGAGCCAGGTGTCCATGTTATTACACCGGTTTGGCTGTTGATTTCCATTCCATCCGGATGTTCGGGTAACAATTCAAAAAGAATAGGGCAATTTATATTCGATTCGGCTTTTACTTCGTATATATAAGGCTCGCCGGGCATTCCTCTTTCGTTGGGTTTAGAAACGATGTGAACAAAAGGCTTGTGGTTATCATCGTTTCCAACCTGAATCTTAAATTCGCCATAACCTGTTACACTCGCATCACATTCGAGCCATGCTTTCACTTTAAAACTGAATTTCCCGTTTGCCAAAGGTATCCATGTTACTAAGCCTAAGCTCTGGTCTATCGTCATGCCGTCGGGCCCATCAACCAGTTCAAAAAGTATCGGACAGTCAACATTACTTTCGGCTTTCACGGTAAAAGTAAAAGTCAAACCCATGATTCCCCGTAACGTTTCTGCCGGTTTTACATGCACATAGGGCCTCTGCACCATTTCAATCTTCACGATATTCGATGGGCTGCTTTCGAGTTTCTGATTCTCGTGATAAAGAACTGCTGTTACATAGAAAGAGTAATGTCCGTTATCGAGGTGATGAACCAGGAAATGGAAATTATGCTGATTGTGTTGATTTTGTACTTTTGCAATATAGCTGAAATCATTAGGGTCATCGCTGTCTTTTGGAGCCATATATATAAAGAAATAGTTAGGTTGTGTGCCTGTCGTATCTCTTTCCCAACTGAGCTTTACGGCAATTTCCTTACCGGTGCTGTCCAATTCTGCTGTCAGGTTTTGCGGCGGGTTGGGTGCATCAATTGCATAAGAGGCAAAAGAACCTGTGAGCAGCAGCATTAAAGCAGCCGCAAAAAATGCTCCGAAATAGTTATTAAATTTTTTCATAATACTCTCCTCAATTTGTTGTTCATTTATAATTACTGAAAATTTATTACTTGCTTTATGACAAATAACACGAAAAGAGAGAAAAAGTTGCAGAACATAAGTGAGCAATAATGAATTACATGGCACTATCAGAAGTAAATACAGACAGATTTGAAAAAATATATTAAATTTACTGTAACATTTTGCAATTTTTTTTGTTATTACAGTAAATAATAGTTAGATTTTCTGAAACTTTTTTTGGTTTCATGTGTCTTTATATATATTATTGATGCGTATTTGATTTTGGTTTATAAGATTGACATTTCGGTATTGGATTTTTGGTTGTAGGGGCAATTCAAGAATTGCCCAAATGAAGGGTATTCGCATCAGCGATTTGAGAAAAGAAAAAATTTTATATATAATATATTTCTCAAAAAAATGGATTCGATTATGAAAAAGCTTGCTTTATTCATGCTGACAACTCTAATGTTTTCAATTCACGTAAATGCACAATGGGTGCCTTGTGGTAGCGGTCTTGAAGGTAGTGGCATTGGTGGCTTTGCAGCTGATGGTTTTAATATTTATACAGGTAATGGTGCTGGCATATTTATGTCAACTGACAATGGAGATAATTGGCTCGTCAAAAATAATGGAATAATTGATTGGCAGATGTCCCCTATTGAGTCATTAGCATTAAGTGGTAATTATATTTTTGCAGGTTCAAACATGAGTGGGATATATCGTTCAACTGATAAAGGTGAAAATTGGGAACGTAAAAGTAAAGGATTACCATACCTTGTTAGTATGGATACATTATTTAAGGAAGTTGTTGGTTCATTAATAATAAACGGATCAAATATTTATGCCGGCACTTATGGAGAAAGAGATACAATAAATGGATTTTATCTGTCCACCGACTATGGAAATAATTGGACAATAAAAAACAATGGTTTACTTGAGTTTAAAGCAAATAAAGAAGTTTATTCATTGGCTGTAAATGGTAATAATATTTTTGCTGGCACAAGGTACGGTGTTTATATGACATCTGACAACGGAGATAATTGGATTGCTAAAAATATAGGAATGTGGAAAAGTAAGGTATTCTCCTTAGCAGTTAATGGTGATAATATTTTTGCGGGTGCTGTGTCTGAAGGTATATTTTTATCTACTGACAATGGTGATAATTGGAAACATCTTAGTTTTAAAGATACTTTTGTTGTTTATTTATATATTAAGGGAAATTATATTTTTGCAAGTGGTGTTGGTGTATATGTATCCACAGACAATGGGAATTCTTGGATTCCAAAATATTCAGGAATAACGGATGGAGTTTCATCAATAATAATAAATGGAAATTATATTTTCGCAGGTACTCTTTCCAAAGGTGTATTCAGAGCAAAACTGAGTGACCTGGGTATTACAGATGTAAAAGAGCAAGAGCAAAAAATTGAAATTAAAATCGAACCCAATCCCGCTTCGGATGAATTTAGATTAAGGTTTCACTCGCCGATTGAAACAATAGTGCAAATAAATATATTCGATTTGCTTGGCAACTGTGTTTTCAGCCAAAAGCTGCAAAGCGCCGAAGGCACAAACGAAAAAACGATAAATTGCGAAATACTGCCGCAGGGCTATTATTATGTTAAAATAAACATAAATGAAATTGTAGAAACAATTCCTCTGGTGATTGTGAAGTGAATTAGGAATTAGGAATGAGAAATTGGAAAAGTTGGAAGCTGGAAGACGGAAGACGGAAGACGGAAGACGGAAGACGGAAGACGGAAGACGGAAGACGGAAGACGGAAGACGGAAGCTGGAAGACGGAAGACGGAAGATAGAAAATAGCAAAAAGAAAATAGAAAAAATGTAATAGAAAAAAGACGGAAGAACGAAGTTGGAAGTTGTTAGTGAAAATTAGGAATTAGGAATTGTGGATATTGAAAATTTATATCGCTAACAGACTAACAGTCTAAACAGCTAACAGACTAAATTGAAAATTATAAAATTGAAAATTGAAAATTTAATTATAAGGTGAGGTTCAAAATGAAAAATTCAATTGCAAAACTACTCGTTATTTTTTCCCTCTCATTATTAATGACAGGAATACTATATGCAGAGTTCAACCCCAACGGCGGTGAGAACGGTGAGTTCTGGCGGCAGAACACAACCAAAACAATAAAATGGGACACAGCTTATTTCCATAATACTGTCAATATATATTTATGGGACATGACTTCCGCTACTTTCACCACAATTGATACAAGTGTGCAGGCATCACTCGGTGAATACGACTGGGTAATACCTGAAAATCATCCCACAGGCTTCAATTTCAGAGTGAAGATTGAGCAACCCGATAGTGCTTTATATCAATTTTCAGAAACATTTTTCCCGATTTATGAGGGTTCCTCACCTCATAGTGATGTTGCCGAGAAGCCCGTCAATACTGATAATATCAGGATTTCTCCCAATCCTGCCACCACCAACTGTACTATAAGCTTCTCCGAAGCAGGTTTATGCAGAAACTTTCAGCTATTCAATTGCTTTGGCGAGGATATGACAGGGACAATATCACATACAAAAATAAATGGCAATAACATTCAGCTCGATGTCTCGGCATTATCCGGAGGAGTCTATTTCGCCGTACTTGAATTGAACGGCAGGCATTACTCCAAGCCCTTTGTGGTGCTGAAATAAAAGTGTTGAGTGTTGAGTGTTGGATTTTTTTTTGCAATAATTGCTAATACAGAAACGTGAATGTTGCCCTGAAATCGCTTGTAACCGATGGTTGTTTCTTAATCAGACTTGCATAAATAAATGCTTTCATTTCTTTTCTTCCTTTATCAAAGGTGAAGGAGACTCTCGTTAAGTTCCTATCCTCACCGGAAAATAATGTATCGGCTGACGCACCGCTACTAATAATAAAACAAGACCAGGAACCTTCTGAGGGGCTGCCGAGAGTGTCATCAATAAACGGAATAATTGGCAGGGAATCCAGCTTAATGGAAAATTGTGAAATACATAAACTGTCCTGATAATTTGTAAAGTTCTGGTTGGCTTCAAAAACAAAATCAATCCATACATAAGGAATATGGTTCGACGTATCAATTTGTACTGATGTACTTCTGACTACTAAAGAAATCTGTTCGCCGTTTTCATCAAAAATAATATCTGTCTGGCCGGGAATTATCCTATTCGCAATCGGTTCAAAATCATTAGGAGAATCAATATCCATAGGCGATTTGCAGGAAAACAGAATAAAAGTTCCTGTCAAAGCTAATATGATTAATATGATAATTTTATTTTTCATTAACTTCAAAATTACTCATACATTAGAAGCTATACAACACCCCGTAAGTGAACCCGAGTTTTTCAGTCGAGTACCAATTATCCTGAACATTGTAGAATAGTGAACTGCCTTCGATTCCGATAATAAACCCTAAGCCGTTGTCCCAGCTATATTCCAAGCCGCCAGCCATTCTAATGTTTGGGCCAATGTTTGTGCCGCCAACAAAAACCTGTGCATAAGGTTTAGCTCCTGCAAGTAATTCAATATGCTTTGTTATTTGACCTTTCAAACCGATTCCTGCCCAATATAAAAATGGATTCTTCTTGTCAATCCTAATCGTTTCATAATTGAAATAAACAAGCCCAAAATTCTCCAATCCGGCTTCCATACCGACATCCAATCCGTCAACCAAAGTAACATAGCCTCCTAAACTAAAATTAGAAATTATAGGATTCCATTGTGAAGGCATGTAAACCGTTGGGTATGACTTGGCTGAGATACCCCTGAGTATTAATGTAATATCGAGGCCGGACAATTTCCCTCGATTTAATGATGAAAATTGATTTGGAGTAAGTGCTATAACAGGAATACCAATATTTCTTGATTCGGAATAGTTCAGGCTGTTCGTCTTATATATTTCAGTTCCGAGGGAAGCAGTCTCAATCGGCTGAATCGTTTGATTATCGCTGCTGATATAGTCTTCATTATATATGACATTGGGTGCAGGAACAACACGCGAAGCATTTGTTATTCCAATATTTCTATTTTTCCTTATAGATTTATTAATTCCGTTTGTGCTTAATATATTTGCCGGTTTTTCAGGTGCAACTTTTTCTGAAGAACTCACCACCGGAATTTTCTTTAATACACTTCCTGATGAAGAAACGGTTTTTCCGGTGTCATAGAAATTAAGAAACAATAAGGAAGTAATAATTGTCGCAACCACGGCGGAAACTACAGGCACCCAGACTTTCGCCCAAAAGCCGCTCCAAAAGCCGGCTTGAATAGCGACCTGGGTTATAGGCGCATTAGCAACTGCCCCGGGAGTAAGCCCCACAGCCGTTAAAACGGCTCTTTTCGTGGTTCGAGGAGGAGTGAATGCTTCGGTATCCTTGTGAATTGATTCACGAATAGCGAGCAATTCCCTCATTTCGTTCCTTAATTCGTCATTTTCGGTCAATGAAGCATAAAGAGAAACTTCCTGACTGCTTTCGAGCTCCCCGTCAATGAGGAGGTTCAATAATTCCGATGCTGTGTTTCCGTTTATTTCTTCCATAATTGAATCATCTATAAATAATAATAATTATTTCGACATTTCCGATAAATAGGGCTGAAGGATTTGCCTGATTCTTTCCCTTGCCCTGAAAATTTTTACCTTAACGGTATTAATTGACTGATTTGTTATATAGGCAATATCAGTATATTTCAATCCGTTATATTCTCTCATAATAAATATTTCCTTATATTCATCCGGCAGAAGCTCGATAGCCATTTTAATCAAATTAAGCAATTCATCAGTTTCATCACTTTCGTCATGCCTAATCATAATTTCATCATTATAACGAGCTTCGTGCTTATGCTCCCTTATTGCATTAACGCACTGGTTTCGTGCTATTTTGAGCAGGAAAGCCGCAAGGTTCGACATCTTACGCGTTTTGAACCTGCTGTTATAAAAACGGATAAAGGTTTCCTGAAAAACGTCCTCAGCTTCTTCCCTGTTGCCAAGAAAACGTTGGCAATAGGCAAACACACGGGGGGAATGCCTCGTGTATATCTCCTCAAACGCCTTGCCCGCCCTTGATTCATCGGTCGTCAGCAGTATGAAGAGTTCCGTATCGCTAAGGTTTTCGAATTCCCTGTCCATCTTCTATATGCAATAACAAAAAAAAACCAAAAATGTTACAGTCAATTTAAAAAAAAATAAAAAATATAACCCAAATTTTGCTTTTTTCATATATAGACATATTAGTTGATAGATTCTTTTAACTAAATAATTTAATACTTTGTTATTAAAATTTATTGTTGTCCGAAAAAAGTTCCCCCTTAAAAAAGGGTTTAGGGGGTTGTTTATTATTTATTTCGTCATTGTTCGAAAATTAAGAACTGTACTTGTGTTTCATAATTATTTTATCTTTGTATATTGTTTGCATAATCATTAAAATTCACATTATGTTGGGAACATCTGTAAAATTGAAAAACAACCCCCTAACTCCCTTTTTTAAGGGGGAACCCTATGAAAATAATACTATTTCTCAAAATTTTAAATTTTTATATCGGACAATAGTGATTAAAATTATAAGATTAACACTAAGATTGAACCTGGTGGGGAAAATAGTAGAAAAAATAGTTTTGTTGTTTTAAAGGACTTACGAAGGCGATAAAAATTATTTTCAAAAAAAGTGTGAAAAATCCGCCTTTTTTTTTTGTAAAAAGTAACTACATACATATTAAGGTGACAAATTTTAAAAAAGTATTGAAAATTTTGATTTTTTTTACGCACAAAAGAATGTGATTTATGCTCAATGAAATTTGTAAATATTGCAAACCGAAAAGATGTGCTGCCCAAATAAACGTGGATGGGCATTGCCCTGAAAAATTGAAAAAACTATTAATAACTTTAAAAGACAACTTCCTAAAATATGAGTGCAATGTGGATTATTTACATGAAAAATTGTCAATTACTCCCATGAATTTGAACTTCCTGACAGTTAAATACTTCAAATGCACCCCCAAAAAATTAATTGAAAATTTAAGACTCGAACATGCTTTAATATCCTTAAAAAAGAACAACTACAATATTATTGATGTTGCAAATGAATGTGGTTATAATAACATTGGGACTTTTCAAAAAGCATTCAAAAGAAGATTCAAACAAAATTTTATATGTTATAAAACCAAATTATTAAAATCTTCTAAGAAAGATGTTTTAATAAAGAATTTGATAAATGAGCTATGGCATTAAGAATCGAATAAAATTATATGCGAAAATTATATGCGAAAATGACTTTTGACTGGTATTGAATAAAATCGTAAATTTCGATTGAGGAGTTAGATTAATAAATTTATCAATAATAACATAACCAGAAAAGCAAGGACAGCACAGCGAAATGAGACATATAAAAATTAATATAGTGTTTAAACTAATAATGGGGGATTATGGAAAATATAAAATTGGCACAATGCAATTAATATTGCTGAGCATTAGTAAATAAAAAAAAAGAGCCGACGAGCTACATATTTTGCTCTCCCGCCGGCTCATAGCCTAACGGCTGTAATCCGCATACAAAATCTTGCGAGAAAAATATGCAGGATGTAGGAGCAAATATAAGATATAATTAATATTGTTCCAATAATATTTTTTAGGTGAAAATATGAAACTATCAGTAATTTTAATTCTTCTTGTAATGTTCTTATCATCTTCATTAGAACTTATTTCAGAAACGAGTTGTTCAGCACGAGCTGATAACGGTAGAACTTGTTCAGTAGGTTGTCTTACTGGAGACATAGCAGTATGTATGGGTGGAGCTACAACGCCATCATGTACATGTGTGCCTCCACCCCCACCAGGGGGGGCCGGGGGCGATGAAGGAGGATCTTTTACATTAACAATATTTGCACATGGTGAAAGAGATTATTTTACTAATCAATTGAGGCCCTTTATTCAAAGTTTAAATTCAAATGAAGCAACTGAATTAGTATCAGCTTTGGATTGGGTAATTGAAGCTGTTGATGAGCAGAATGAGACAGAATTCAATCTCGCAGAAAATAATTATGTGGTAAAACGAGCTGCATTGTCAGGATTAGAAATAGCAGCTCTTGACCAGTGGGTTGATCAAAATCGCTTTTATCAGTAAAAAAATTGGTAGATACCATCTTGATGGTATCTACCAAATATTTAATATATGTAAGGAATTGATTTATATTTTAGTTAGGTAAATAAAATGAAAAAAATAATTTTATACATTTCATTACTCAATATTTTATTTATATTGAAAATATTATCAGCACCAATTCAGAATTTACAGAATGAAGATAGGAAAATTTATGAAATTCTTAAAGAAAGTAGTTGGATAAAATCAAAACCTCAATATTCTGATAGCACTATATTTATTCTTGATTTTTGGGCAACATGGTGCGCCCCATGCATTTCCTCATTTCCTCATATAAATAAGTTAGCAAATAAATTCAATAATAAATCTAAAATTTTTATTAGCATAACTCCTGAAAAGCGAAAAATTGTCGAACTATTCCTCAAAAGAAAGAAATTAGAAACATTTATTTTTCTTGATTCAACAAAAGAGCTACATAATAAATTTAAAGTAACAGCTATACCACGAATCATAATTATCAACTCTAAAGATGAAATTCTTTGGGATGGTCATCCAATTCTTTTGAATGATAGTATAATAGAAAAAATTTCAAATATTTCTGTGCCTAATACTAAAGAACCATTAAGTAATATTACCGATTCGAAGAAAATAATTGAAAATATTAATACTAGAGCAAAAAATTTGAACTCAATTTTTATAAATATGAAACCTTCATTAACAACTAATATGACAAAAAGTTTCAGAGACATATCTGATAGTGGAGTTGTCTTCAATTATATTAATAAACCACTATGTCATATTTTTCAAGAGTTATTGAACATTAATGCCACAAGGTTAGAATGTATATTTAAGGATTCTATTAATTGGGATTTAAATTACCTAAATTCAATTGATAATGATATCGAAAAGGCTTCGATAATTTTAAAAAATATACTTTTAACAATTTTCAATTTAAAATTAGATACAATAATAAAACAATTTGATGTTGAAAAAATTATCTGTGCAGACTCTACAAAATTAAATCTTTATAAGGTAAATCCATCAGATTATGACAATATTTCTCATTCAAGCAGTTCTGATTCGTTATTTAGCTCAGCAAATACATCGCTAGACGCTCTTAGTTTTTATCTTGAAGATATCTTTGGAATTCCCTTTGTAAATGTTTATAAAACATCTTATAAATATAATTTTTCCTTTGATATATCAGGTGGAATTGAAAAAGTCAAAGATAATCTTATGAAACATTACGGATTGCTTCTGCGAAAGGAAAAAGAAAATATTGAAATATTGATAATTGAAAAAAAATAAATCATAAATGTTATTAAGAATTTGAATTATTATCTTTTTATGAACATAAAGAACAATGAAAAATAAAAGTAATGAAATTCATTTTTATAAAAAATATTTTATATTCATTATATTTTTTTTCCTTTTTTCATACACTTACAGTCAAACCACCTTCTCCCTGAGCCTGTCCCAGTCTGCAATTAACGACTGGAGGACGGGTGAGGTGAAATCAATTGAACTGGCTTCCTCGTTCGATACAAAAAATTTATTGCGTCTCGATACAATGCTTATCAATCTTAATTACAAGTTTGCATTTGGTGCCCTTTACGAGAAGATTGCAGACAGTGTTCCGGCTCAGCTTAGGCCCTCGGATAATGTTATATATGGTGAAATTGTGCTTCGATACCAATTAGGCTGGGTTCTCGACCCTTTTGTTTCTTCTTCAGTCGAGACACAAATAGCCGAAAGTTTTATGTATGTCAAGGGAAGGCTTTCTCCAACTTCTGCCTTTTGGGACCCTGTTATTTCGCAGGAAAGCTTCGGCTTGGCTTACAGCTATTATACCGATTTGTCTTTGTTGTCGCGAATCGGTGTTTCACTCAAACAGACAAGGGCAGAAATTTATACTAAATTAACAGATGACCTAAAAACAACAAATATTAAAGAAGCCTATAAACCTGAATCGGGTATTCAATGGAAAACAGAAACGTACTTTAATATTGATTCAGTCGTGTTCTACAAAGGCTTGTTAGATTCTTTCGGCACCTTCAAAAATTTGGATGTATGGTCAATCAAATTTGAAAATGAATTTCAAATCAAAATACTGAAATACTTCGGTGTGATTTTAAGAGCGGATTTTATCTATGATGAAAAGCAAAAGAGAGAACTGCAATACAAGCAAAATATCAGGTTTGGATTTATTGCGATGATATAATCACTTCTCCTTTTTCTCCAAGCTGTCCTTGACAGCAGGCAATATAGTCATATTCAATCCTGTGGGTGAGTTTTTTGCGTTGCTGTGGATTGTGAACTGCACAATGTTGTTGTCGTCAAACAAACCGCTGAGATTGACGTTAAGCAGGATTTGTCCTTCTTTCCCCCTCACTTCCGCACATTCCGAAAAGCTTTCAAAAGGCGTTTGGGAAATACTTTCGAAGAGCATAGAACAAAAATTATGAGTGCAACCAACAAGGTTGAAATCATAGATAATTTAATAAATGAATTATGGAAATAGTATCCGGAAAAATTACAGGCGATTTTTACAGGTGAAAATTCCACTTGGTTTATATATGTAGAAAATGTAAATTTCGATTGAGGAGTTAGATTAATAAATTTATCAATAATAACATAACCAAAAAAAGCAAGGACAGCACAGCGAAATGAGACATATAAAAATTAATAAATTGTTTAAACAAATGATGGAGGATTATGGAAAATATAAAATTGGCACAATGCAGCAGCATTGTAGAGCATAAAAAAAAGAACCAACGAGGTGAAGCTCGTTGGCTCCGCAGTGGTTTATTACTGCTGCCTCAATGACGGCTATAAATCAGCACCGAGGCTGATTTGCAAATTAACTAATATTTGTAAATTTTTTTTAGGAGACTTATTATGAAAAAGTATTTAATTTCTATCGTCGCATTATTTATCTTGTGTTTTACCACAAATGTTTATTCAGATTGTCCGGATGGGTTTACATCTGTAACATTCACAGTTTATACTCCTATAAGTAATTGTCAGTATGAAGTAATTTATTGTTATAAATGTGTTATGCCAGCCCCTCAGGTAGGTCTGATTATTGATGCATTTTATAAAATCAACCCAAACTGTACAGAGTCATTGGGAACTGATGATCTTATAAATTTTCTGGAGACTTATTTATATGAACACTTTTTTTCTTGGGGAGTTTGTAGAAATGTACCACCTCCTTGCAATGGCTTAAATGATTATATTGTTCTTATAATGACATATTCAAAATGTTGGAATAAAGAAAATGACAATGGTACAATTATTTATCACAATTGTCATTCGTATGATTGTTGCCAGGAAACACATTGGTGCTATCAAGATGGTAATCCAATACCAATATCTGTTGGAATCCCTTATTGGTGTAACCAAACAGAAAATTGTTCAGGTTCTGAGCCTCCTAACCCTGAACCAGGATATTCAACGGATTGTTTCCCTATATCAACACCTTGTAGTCAGTAGAATTTAAATTTTGAAATAGAATAAAATTCAATTTTCAAATTGAGATGAATTTTATTATGAATCTATACTCATTCGATGGTCTATTATCATCGAATGGGTATTTTAAAATTAATTATTTTTTGACTGTAACATTTTGCAAATTTTTTTGTTATTACAGTATTATTAAATACAAAATAACTTTTAACAGGTGAAAATATGAAAAAGTATATTGTTTATTTCTTTTTTATTATTGCTTCTTTAAACTGTCAGGCTGAAGTAAACAAGTTTGAAATAATACCAATTGTAATTAATTTCAGGGGAGTTGAAGCAAAAAATGACACAATAATTGCCTTTGGTGATTTTGGTTCTATGCTAATTAGTTATGACTTTGGTCAGAATTGGAAACAGGTTAGGGTTTTTGATAAGGGTATTATTCTCAAATTATACTGGGACGATACCACAATGGTCGCTCTTAATGATGCAGGTGATGTTGCCAGTTCATACAACAAAGGATTGAATTGGGAATTTGTTACTAATTTAGGTGATTCAGTATTAGCAATTATTAAATATCCCGATGGATATTTTTTAAGAAGTAGAAATAAATTATTTACTATAACTGATGATTTCAAACTGAAAAAAGAATTTCAATTATATTCAAAGGTACTATCTATTAATATTTCTTTTTATACCCCTAAATATCCAAGGTCTCTTGCTTATTTTAATAATGAACTTATAGCAGAAGCTGATTCTTCAAACTTCATTAGATTCGATATCAATTTATCTCCTTTAGATACATTTTCATTTTTTAAATCAGTATTATTTGACACATCATATAAATATTTTACAGGGTATCAACTTGACACTGATTTACAATATTTTTATTTTCAGGTTGTAGCCGACCATATAATTAATGATTCGACAAGCAAAAGATTAGATTCAATTTACAGGACAAAAGATTTTAAAATAATTGAACCTTTTGAGAAACTATACCAACCATATTCAATTTATAAAATTATTAATGACAAATTATATCTTCTTCAGAAAAATTCTAAATATCTTATTGACACAACAAAATTTTCTAATACAGATTATTATCGTTACGGAAATGATTTTTCTGTTGTTAATGATACGCAAATTATTGTTGGAGCAAATAAACTAATTGAATTTGTGAATATAAAAGATAGTTCTATAAGAATAATTTCAGAATTTACTAATTGGAGCAGATATTTGGTACCTGAAAAAATTGGTGAAAGTTCCTTTCTATTTTTTACCGGAGATCAATTTAGGTATTTACCATTCATTTACAGAACAGATGATAATGCGATTACTCTTAAGCCGGTTGTTGATATAAAAAATGGTTTTTATAAATCAGGATATCCGTGGTTTATTTTCAGGTTCAAATATTTTGATGAGAAAGAAAATAAATTGTATTTTATAGAACAAACGCGTGTTCTCATTTCTGAAAATTATGGTATAAGTTTTATTTCCAAATGGATAAATGGTTATACTTTTCTCAATGGTCCTGAATTTGGTGGTTATAAAAATGCACAAAGATTACCAAATCTACAGAAAATAAATGATGAATACATAATAACAGAGGGTTTTTTTTATAAAAAGGATACTGTAAGAGAAACTATATATAATTTAGATAAAGATTTTATAATAAATAATTTTATGTTAGTAACAGGAAAAGTGATTGACTATATATTTTCAAAAGATACTAATACTTTTTTAATTCACAATGCTAATGGATGGGACAGAACAAGTGAAGTAAATTTTACAAGCGATAAAGGGATTAATTGGGAAATCATAAAAAAGTATCCAATCACAGAAACATGTAAAAATTTTAAAGAAATTGAAATAAATAATCAGAAATATCTGGCGTTAGTCCATGTTAATAAAGATGAACCCAGCTTTAGAATTGATGCCGTAAATCTTAGTAATAATCAGTTCGATAGTGTTTACAAATGGACAACAAACAATCCGGATTCAAATTGGACTTGGTTTGGTGTAGGAATCGAGAACGAGAATAATTGGGTTTATATAACATTTCAAGATACTCTATTTTATACTAATGACTTATTTGATAAAAGCAAATGGAGGTACCAAATACTTCCCAACAATGGACGAATAAGAAACTTTCCTTTTAAAAAGTTTGGTGATAAATTTTTTGTTGGTTATGCTGATGATAACAATCCTTCGACAAGAGGTTACCTTGCAGAAACAAATATATATTGGTTAAAACCCTTGGACCCTATTAATAGTGTCGAGGAAAATGAAATAGAAGTACAAAATTACCTATATGTATATCCTCCATTCCCGATACCTGCAAAAAATTATGTGAAAACTCTAATCTACTGGGATTTGAGCATTGATATTGACAAAGATGAAATTGCTGTTTACAATATCTATGGAGTAAAGATTGAAGGAAAAGAGAAAATAAGAATAGATAAAAAGAATTCATACAGCGGCTGGCTTGTGTGGGATTGCTCCGATGTGGAATCAGGTATATATTTTATTAAAATCAATCATGGAACAAAAACAAAGTATATAAAAGTGATGGTGGATAGATAGTAATTCATCTTCGCTTCATTGCAAGAGAAAGGGCTATGACGAAGAGAGTTATATACATTATGTAAAAGTTTTGAGTGTTGAGCGATGATATAATCACTTCTCCTTTTTCTCCAAGCTGTCCTTGACAGCAGGCAATATAGTCATATTCAATCCTGTGGGTGAGTTTTTTGCGTTGCTGTGGATTGTGAACTGCACAATGTTGTTGTCGTCAAACAAGCCGCTGAGATTGACGTTAAGCAGGATTTTTCCTTCCATTCCGGGTTCGATGCGTGAGTTCAGCACTGTTGACGAGCCGCAATAGCAAGATGCATCCACCCTTTCAATCAAGAGCAAACTCTTGCCAGTGTTTTTGATTGTCAAAGTCTCTGTGACAAATTTTCCATCAGGTTTTGGTATTTCGAATAAAGGAGGTAGCAATTCAATAACAGGTGCGTTGGCTGTATCAATGGGAATTGTTGTCTTTGCAGCCGTTTCTTTGTTCCGGCTGACACTTGAACATGAACAAATAATAAGAAAGAATATAAATAATAAGATAGTTTTCATTTTAATTTAAACTTTATTCCACAAATCACTCATTACATCTTTGAAATCATGAAAGCCTTTTTTCCCTTGAATCCATTCTGTGGCGAGCAAGGCTCCATGTGCGAAACCGCTTCGGTTCTTAGCCCTGTGAATCAGCTCGATAGAATCTGCATCCGAATCAAGCATTATCGTATGCGTCCCGGTAACCTCACCGACTCGGGAGGATGTTACATGAAGCATATCAGGTGCAATGCTCCCGTGAACTGTTTCTTCAAGGATTTTTTTCTTTCTATTTACATTTTTCAATATGATTTCAGCAAGGCTTTTTGCAGTACCGCTTGGGCTGTCCTTTTTGCGTGTGTGGTGAATTTCGTGTACTGAAACATCATAATTTTCAATTTTATCGAGCAATTTTGAAGTTTGTTCGACTATCCTGAAAAACATTTGCATACCAACAGAAAAATTTGAACCATAGACAAGCCCTATATCATGAGCTTTAACATATTTTTTAATTTCTTCTGTGTGCGCATCCCAACCGGTAGTACCAATAACGATGTTTTTCCTGAGTATGCTCAATTTTCTAATATTCTCAATAACCGAATCAGGAAAAGTAAAATCAATAGCCACATCAAAGTTATATTTTTGACGTTCATCAATGGGATTGTCAATTTCAAAAATATCGGTAACCTTAAATCCCCTTCTGATTGCGGCTTTCTCGATTTCCCTGCCCATCGAGCCGTAGCCAACTATTGCAATTTTAGGTAATGATGAATTCATATTTTTTTAATATTTAATAAAATGTCACACTGAGCTTGTCGAAGTGTGATTGCATTAAAAAAAAGGGACGCATAAACGCCCCTTTTCATTTTCTTTTTAATAAGATTGTCCTCTTATTTGTTGAGCGGTGTTTTTATAGTCACCTGCACAGTTCTGTTGTAGAACCTTCCTTCGGGAAGCTCATTAGTATAGAGCGGTTCATCTTCGCCAACCCCACGGCTCGATAAACCACCAAAAGCACCCTTGGTTGTTTTCATAATGCCTGTATATACGGTCTTAGACCTGCGTTCGGATAAACCTTTATTGTGGTCGTACAAACCAACAACATCAGTATGGCCGATAATTTCAATGTTCGAATTAGGGAAGCACCTTCCGTAAACATAATCTACCATTATTCTTGTGTTAATCGGCCCTGCATCGCTTTTGTCGAACGGAAACAGTATGAGGCTGTATTTTTCCCAAGTACTGTCATTCAGCTTATCAACCTGCTGTTCCTCGACCTTAACCTGCATCACAGGGATTTTCACCGGCATTGATTTACATTCGAACCCTGTATTAGTCGTAATAACAAGAGTTGCGAAGTAAGACATTTCGTCTTTCGGGAATTTTCGTTTTTCATCTCTCCAGTCCCATGGGAAAGTAGGATCGGTTATACCAACATCCGGCAGAACTTTCCACATATCCTCACCATGTTTGATTTCAACTCTTCTTTTTGCGACAAGTGCATCTTCGATACCATTCTTCAATAAGAAATTCATGTCTTCGGGTTGAGGATAGGTCTTTGGGTCTTTGTCAAAAATCGGCTTCATAATGTTCCAGTCGGAACATAAGATTTCGACGCGTCTGTTCTCGACAATACCCATCGAATCATTCAGGTTTGAAATAACAAGGGGTTGATTTCTGACGGTCAGTTTCATCCTGCTGTCAGGAATGCCCCATACATTTTTAAAGTAATCGAAAACAAGCTGGGCTCTTTCTTTCGACAGGTTAGGCTTCTTTTCTTCCGGTGTTTTCCCGTCGTTGCACCCGACAATCTCAATTTTGGAATCCGGGAACTGCTTCATCCTGAAACCGTAAATATTGAGAATATGATAATATTTATCGAGTGTACCGCCGACGATAGTCGTATCGCTGAAGCCTTCAGTATCTTCGGGAGATTTGAAAATCACGTATCTATCGGGAAACTTAGCTGTGCCAAGGTCAAAGAATACATAATTAAGTAATGGATATAAATCCCATGTTTTGACTTCCTTCATAATAAGGCCATTGAAGCCTGCAAGATTTGCATCTTCGCCTTTGTTTTCCTTGACGTGTTGAGCTTCTTCAATCTGGGTGGCAATAACCGGCATCTGACCAAGAGTTAGCGTTACATTAATTTCATCGGCGAACTTCGCCGCTTCTTCAGGATTTTCTGTGAGGGAAGGTTTATGTACGCGCTGAGTCATAATAGTCTTGCCATACTTCGGATTTTCAGCAGTAATCTCAAGGTCAACATATTGAATGGAATCCTTAGGATTGCCGTAGTCTGTGTTAGAAATAACCATTTCAAACTGCGTCCTTAATATAGTAAGGCTGTCTTCGACGATTCTTCCTGTTAACGGATTCTTTACAGTAATTGTTGCAGGAATATTAGCACGGCTGCATTCATCAATAACGTTTGCTTTCAGGTTAACAGCACGGAAGAATGTAGGCACAAAAGCCATGAATATGTCCAAATCACCCTGATATCCCAAAAGGTCGGTTCTTCTGGATGAGAAATAAATAATGTCACCGGATGCAGGCAGTGTAATAAATTGTTCGTCATCCTTAGTGTTAATCTGGTCGCCTAAATTAATAGGTTTCGACCAGGAATTTATCTCAGGGTCAAATCTTACATAGTAAAAATCTAGGCCACCAAAATTTGGAGAATGGCCATCGGAAGCGAAAAACAAAGTTTGATTATCTGCCGCTATAAATGGAGAAACATCCTGCCTTTTTGTATTTATAGTAGTAAGGTTTTGAGCAGGTTTCCAATCTTCAGCATCATAGTCCCAGTCTGAATACCAAATATCCATATTTGCCGGAATGTTATCTCCTGTGCTGTTTGGGCCTTCTCTTGTCGAGACAAAATAAATACGGCTTTGGTCGGGAGCGATTGAAGGCTGGGAATCAAAATTCTTTGAGTTGACAAATCTGCCGAGGTTTTTCGGACGTCCCCATTTGTCGCCTTCAATAGTAGTTTTGTAGATATCACAACTTCCCAAACCATCAGGCCTGTTGCAACCTGTAAAGTACAGAGACTGCCTGTCTGCCGCAATGGAAGCCGCTCCCTCGTTCAAAGGAGTGTTAACACCCTGCTTTCCAAACTGCTTTGATGTATCAATATTAAATGGTTTGAAAAATACCGTATCGAGCCTGTCAAGTTTTTTTGCCCCCCAGAAATCGTGGGACGGGTCATCGCTTTCATCGAGAATACTACCCGGCCTATTAGAAACATAATAGAGGGTTCTTCCGTCTGCACTAATAGTTGGTGCGTAGTCCAACCCTTTCCAATTAACAATAGGACCAAGATTGATAATCCTGATTTTTTTTGTGAAAATACCTTCTTCCTGTGGATGTTCAGGTAAAGCCGCCGATTCGATTACGGCTCCGTAAAGGTAATATTGTATATTGGAAGCTGTTGCTCCTTCTACTGCCCCTGTCGCAGTGTTTTTGGAATATAGGTTTATACCACTTAGATATAATGTTATGAATAATAATGCTAATGATAATTTGAATACATGTTGCATACTGCCCTACCTAAATATATTTATCTTTTATCAATTTTATTATTTTCACCCGAATGATTGCAGATATGAATTAAATGACCGGAAACCGGCTTTACATAGCAGATAAATAATTTTGATATTTTTATTGTACTATATAAATCCAATTCTCATATCTTCATCACATATTACAAAGAACTAACCTTAATCTTACAAAAAAAGTACAAAAATTAGACATGTTAAATTTTTGATAAACTATAAATTAAACCAATTTGATTTAATTCACAAATTTTTTATTGTTTTATAAGCATATTCTAAAAAAAAAAAATTGCGTTTATTTTCTATTTTCAATATTGTATTGACAAACTGCAAAAAATTATATAATATTATAAGTTTATAAGGCTTTAATTTTATTAATTCTTAAAATAGCCAAATTTTCGTCAAGACTAAAATTTTTTAAATCCTTATTTACAGGTTTTAAAATTAAATCGGATATTCTGTTGCTAAGTTAATAATTGTTTAAATCATATAAAAAAAAAAATTGAAAACCCAAATCAATTGCTTAAGAATTTTTCCAAAACGCAGAATAATGATAAAAGATAAGTAATTATTAGCCACTTAACTATCAAAAGAAGAAAATGAAATACCCTGTAGCATCTACGAAGTATCTATAAGAAATTTAGTTGAAAACGAAGCAAGCTTCGGTGAATTAAATCCACAATTGTGGGATTAAATCATTATATCTACATCTATTACTCTTCAGGTGTAATATCGTACCTGAACTCGAGCATTATTCTCCATGCACTTAATTTTACATCAGTTCCGTTTTCGGAAAATTTAGTTAATGGAATTGAATATTGAAATAAAGGACTGAAATTTATTTTCTTTCCGAAAGGAAAAGTAAAGCCGATAGCAGGTTCGAGCGAGAATTGCATTGAATTAGCAGCAGGAAAATCTCCATCCTCAACAGTAGCGATTTTACCACCTATCTTCTCATATTCAATTTTAACAATCTCACCAGTGCTTAATCTTGCCGTTTCATCAAGAATTTCTTTTGTGTGTTTCAAACCTGCACCTAAGACGAAAGAGCCGCCAAATCCAAATCTAAAGAAGATAAATTTTGAAGGAACATACTTTAAATACGGCATAAATGTTAGATAGAAAACCTGTGATTCTGCTTTATGACGGAAATGGACGGGAACATTAACTTTTCTTCCAACTTGTTCAGAAAAAAATTCAATTGATTCATTTTCTCTGTAAGATGCCCAGAAGCTTCGAATGTCAAAAGCTAAAGCACCACCCCAACGCAAACGCCTGATGATTTCAGATTCGTACAAACCTCCTATTGTAAATCCAAATCCTCGCCCTTTGTCAAATTCGCATTTACAAGTATCAGTAATGAAAATGCCGGACTGGCTATTGCCGCCAAGCCCGATAAAGACACCTACTTCTGTTTTTATCTGCTCTGTTGGCAACAAAGGTGTGTCCTCTTTCTTTTTAATTTGGCCTAATGTACTTAACACAAAAATGAAGAATAGAAATGATGCAAGAAAAAGTTTAAACAATAATTTCACTGGATTCACCGTATTTATTCTAACTTAATTTAATCAAACATAAAATATTATTTTTATCTTACAAAAAATTATTTAATTTTTATGGAAACTGAATACACTGTTGATAATATTGAAAACAACACAGAAATTGTTGAACAGAACAAAACCACTTCGGAAAGTAACGAATCAATAGCATATTTTATTGGAGTGCGGGGAATAGCCGTTAAAATTCTTAGCCGATTTGAACGAAGCGATGCATACCTTGAGAAACTGCTCGACAATGAAATCAGGAATAATAATTTTAACCAAATGGATAGGGGATTGCTGACAGAGCTTGTCAACGGGGTAATCCGCTGGAAATGGAAGCTCGATTGGGTACTCACAGGATTTTATCAGGGGGATTACCTTAAATGCCTGAATATTGTTAAAAATGCTCTTAGGGTTGGTATATACCAAATATTATATCTTAACAAGATACCGTTACATGCGGCTGTAAATGAATCTGTCGAGATTGTTAAAAAGATACAGGGGGAAAAAACAGCAGGGCTTGTTAATGCCGTATTGAGAAATGTCGCACGAAATATTGAAAACGTCAGGTTCCCCGGACGTGAGGATGACCTTCAGTATTACTTGTCAGTAGTCTATTCCCATCCCCGCTGGATGGTAAAGCGTTGGCTCGACAGATTTGGTGAACAGGAAGCAGAAGCTTTGCTTTCGGCAAATAACAGGAGGCCCTTTATTCCCATTCGTATAAACACTTTGAAAGCTACTCAGGAAAGCATTCTGCAATTTTTAAATGAAAAAGGGATTTCATATTTTGTTTCGAGATTTATACCGACATCAATTATTCTGAAGTCGCCAAGATTAGATATCAGGTCACTCGGGATTTTTCAGGAAGGCGCGATGACAATCCAGGATACGAGTGCAGCTCTAGCCGCTAAACTTGCTATGCCGGAACCGGGACAAAATGTATTAGACTTATGTGCTGCTCCCGGGGGCAAATCTTTTTTGCTCGCAGAGCTAATGAAAAACCAGGGAGAGGTTATTGCAATAGATAAATATTCGGCTAAAATGAGGTTTATCGAAGAGGGTGCAAAGAGACTCGGGCTTGATATTATTAAAGCCACGACTGCAGATGCTGAAACTGTCGAATTCGACCGGGAGTTCGATTTAGTTTTTGCCGATGTGCCTTGTTCAGGTTTGGGGACTATATCAAAAAAACCGGATATTAAATGGAAAAGAGAAAGAGAAGACATTCCGATTTTACAGTCAAAGCAAAGGAAAATACTTCTTAATGCAGTGCATCATGTCAAAACCGGTGGCGTTATTCTTTACTCTACATGCACATTAGAACCTGAAGAAAACACTGATAATATTAAATGGTTCCTCGAGGTTTTTCCAAATTTCGAGCTTGACCCTGCCGAAAAATACCTGCCCTCAGAGGTCTGTTCTGACGGGTTTATGCAAACCTATCCGCATAAGCACTACATTGACGGAGCCTTCGCTGCAAGATTAAGAAAAAAGGATTTGTAAAGGAGAATTATTATGAAGGGGATTTATAAGTTATCAATTTTATTTTTTTTCATTATTCAATACATTACTTTATCACAGAAGGATGTAGATAGTTTCAAATTATTACCTGAAAAAAGTACAATTGAGTGGGAAGGAAAAAAAGTTCTTGGCTCGCACATTGGAAATATTAAATTTCTTTCAGGTTTTTTAAAAATGAAAAATAACCTCGTTGCCGGAGGTGAGTTTGTCGTTGATATGACAACTATAGCCAATACTGATTTAGACGATAAAGAATATAATGCCAAGCTTGTGAAACATCTCAAATCGGAAGACTTTTTCAATGTGTCAAAGTATAAGAAATCTTTTTTTAAAATCACAAAGTCTGAGCCATACAAGGATAGTGAAAATTCAAACATCAACTTCAAAATCTATGGGGACATGACAATTAAGGGTATTAAAAAGCCAATCTCATTTCCTGCTATTATAAGATTTGAAGAAAATGGAATTTTTGGACGTGCAAAATTTACAATTGACAGGACAAAGTGGAATATAAAGTACAAGTCCAGCAGTATATTCAGCGACCTTGGCGATAAATTCATCTATGACGATATCTGGTTCAAGATGGATTTGTATTTCAGCAAATAAAATGAATTTGTCATTCTGAACTTAGTTCAGAATCCAGTTAACCCAAATTATTTATTAGAAGTTTATTATTATCCTAAAAGCAAGTGCCTGACTGACATTCTGAGAAGTGTAACGACGAAGATTCTGAAACCCCCTTAATCCCCCTTTGAAAAAGGGGGAAAGATGCTTCGACTTCGCTCAGCATGACATTAAATTATACCATATCAATTTCTATTGAATAATCTGGAGTTAACTTATTTATAGTTATAATTCTATAAATTTCTTAATGTTCGAAAATAAATGAGAGTACTCATTTATTTTCTCATAATCCCAGTCCCACCACCTGATTTTCATTAGTTTTTCAATCTGTTCATCAGAAAATCTTTTTCTTATTAATTTTGCCGGAACGCCTCCAACAATCGAGTAAGGCTCAACTTCTTTTGTTACAATCGAACCTGCACCGACAATTGCACCATCTCCTATTTTCACACCATCCAAAATCATTACATTGTTAGCGAGCCACACATCATTACCGATTTCAACAACGAATTTCTTATCATCATCAATATATTTATGCTCATCAAAAAGATTTTTGTCCGTGAATGTAAACCCTGCTTGAGCCAGGTTTGAAAAAAAAGCGGGGTGAACAGAAACCCATTCTTTCGACGGGTGCAATCCAAGATGCGTCCTGACATTTTCACCAATTGCACAAAACCTTCCGATTTTAGTGCGTGGCATGAAAGAATTGAAAGCGATGTAAGTCCCCAAACCAACTTTAGAAGCATTCAAATTCACATTATCATAAAAATAATTATGACCCTCAAAATCTGAAAAGACATCATAAGAAACATTTTTTCCGATATAGATGCTTTTCCTGACAAATTCATTTTTATAGAATCTTCTCTGCTTAGCAACGGCAGGGTAGCTGATTATTTTTCCAATAAAATCACGAAATATATTCATAAAGCACCCAATTAAAATTACTCTCTTGATTTAATTACTTTCGCAGGATTTCCAATTGCAATAGAGTTTGCAGGAATATCTTTTGTTACGATGGTACCCGCACCTACAATACAATTCTCACCAATTGTTACACCGGGCATAACGTACACCCCAGCACCAAGCCAAACATTATCTTTTATAGTTACCTTACCGGAATAACTTGAATCCCTGAATGAATCGGCATTGGGGTCATGTCCTTCCGAAGTAATAACTGAATGTGCGGCGATTAATACTCCTTCACCGATTTCAACTTCACCACCACCCCAAATAAGAACATAATCACCGATTCGGCTGTGCGATTTGATTGATACTTTCTCAGGCGAATGAATAACGACATATTTATAGAATAGAACATCTTCTCCCAATAACTGTAGCCTTCTTTTCCAATAATCATAATTATATTCTCTTCTAACTCTTATTAGGAGATGTTCCCATGCCTGGCTTATGAAGAACCTTTTGAATAATAGAACGAACCAAGTTATCAATCTGGTAATTAGTCTAATCATTTTTATCTCCTTTATCGAATGAATTAAGCAAAGATTTTAATTCATCAATTGTTTCAGGAAAATATATCGGATTCGATTTATCCATGTTTGTATTGAGAAATTCAATGAGTGCCGGGAACTTTCTCTTATCTGTTGGTTCAATCATTTTCAAAAAAGAAACTACTTTCTTTCCTATTAATGTAGATTCATAAAGGGCACTTGAACTATATCCTATCACAATATCAGTCAAATCCGTAACTAATGGTGCAGGTAAAAATGCCGGAATATTTTTTAATTGATTCTCTTTCGAATAATACTCCTGGAACCTTGGATGAGCCTTAATATAAATGTTATCTTCTCCATACTTCTCAATAACAAAATCAATTATTTCATCTACCGCTTTAATATATTTCTCTTTTTCAACAATGTAATCAACTACACCTCCGCAAAGCAGAAGTACTTTACCAATTTTTAAATTGAATTTATCTCTTATGTTTAATGACAAATTATTATAATCTATAATTTGCTGGTATATTGTTGCTCCTACATCATGTAAAAAATCATCTGTCAGCAGTAATGTCAAATCGGTACCATGAAGGCATGGTTTTAATTTTGTATGGTATATCGCTCTGTTAAGAAACCCATACCATAATGCAAGCATTGTCTGTTGGTCAATTGCAATATTCTTTCTTTCAGTGCTCGGGAGATAAAATATTTTATTTCGTTTTGATAATTTCTTAATTATCCAAAATTCAAAATCGCAATACATAACCAAATCAAAGTAAACGACACAATCATGAATAGAATTGATTACCTGTAGAACCTTCTTCTTATAATTATTTATTTGTTTAATATTGTGTAGCAGTGTTACCGGATTAAATGTTTTGAGACTCGCAATTGGTATTTCAAATAATTCAATCTTATTTTTATCAAACATAATTGACATGAAATCATATATATTTTTATCAGGTGTTAAAATCATAAAATCATCATTTACTTCGGTCAGCAAAGCTAGTGCCGGAGGAATGGAAACATAAGATGCAATTAATAATACAATCATCTACTCACCTTCCCAATTTCCCACTTTAGCAGAGTGCTCAAAAAGCCTGTTCTGTTGTTGCCTCTTTGAGTTGCCGTGTCGTTCATTGTAAAAGAACAGGCATATTCAGCCATGTCAACGTACTGCCCCTTGTTAGACTGGTGGCTGATAAAATAGATATTAATATTATAAGTGCCATGTCCTAATGTTCTGGGTGGAATATTAACTTTGATTTTGTATTTCCCGGGATTTAGTTCCATAAGCGAGCTTTCAGGTATATCATAAGTGTCCGAAAGTAAAATTTCAGTGCCATCTTTTATTAAGGACAGATAGCCGTATATACCGGGGACCTGATTCCTGTAAGAGCAATCCATCTCGATTGTAACAGTTTCATCACATTCAAAGCTTTGTCTTATTTTTCCTTCCATATCTGTCAGCTTGATAGACATTAATTGAAAATCCTTGTTCAAATCTTCTGTGAATATTTTTTCAGGTGATTCAAATTCTTTATTTACATTGTTCAAATATTGGTCAACAACAGAACCAGAGTCAGCATTTGCAATTAGCTTACCTTTGTTAATCAGCAGGCATCTTGAGCAAAGCTGTTTGATTGTCCCCATGTTATGACTGACGAAAAGCACAGTCCTGCCTTCGCTTTTCGATACTTCACTCATTTTTCCTACGCACTTCTTCTGGAATTGTGCATCACCAACGGCAAGCACCTCATCAACAATTAATATTTCAGGTTCAAGATGAGCGGCAACTGCAAAAGCAAGACGTACATACATACCTGATGAATATCTTTTAACAGGCGTATCAATAAATTTTTCCATTTCAGCAAAACAGATGATTTCATCTAACTTTTTATCTATCTCATATTTTCTCATCCCGAGGATTGCACCGTTCAGATAAATATTCTCCCTGCCTGTCAGTTCGGGATGAAATCCTGTTCCCACTTCGAGAAGGCTTCCGATTCTACCTTTGATTTTTATTAATCCTTTTGTCGGAGTCGTTACTCTCGATAAAATTTTCAATAATGTAGATTTGCCTGCTCCGTTTGGTCCTATGATTCCAAGGATTTCACCTTTATGAACATCGAATGAGATATCGTCGAGTGCAAGAAGATGCTGTTTTAATTCTTTATTCAAAACGGTTGATTGAGAGATTAGAGAATTTGGGTCTTCCTTCCCCCTAGCACGAGCCCACCAGCTTTGCAAATCGCGGTACAGAGTACCGGTGCTGATGATGCCCAGCCGGTATTCCTTATATAAATTCTCTATTTTTATTATTGTTTCCGACATAAAAATTTAATTTGTCATTCTGAACGAAGTGAAGAATCTAATTATACCACCCATCACTTAAATCATTCCAATTCGGATTTTCAGCTTCAATTAATGCAATCTTTTTAGCTCTTAACCATCCTTTTATCTGCTTTTCTCTTGCTATTGCTTCATTAATATTATTTTTTACTTCATAATAAGCAAGTTTTGTTAAATTATATTTCTTAGTAAAGCCCTCAAATATTTTAAGCTTATGTTCATGAACTCGTCTTTGTATATCATTAGTTACACCAACATATAGTGTTTTTGATTTATTGGTCATAATATAAACATAATAGTATAAGTACATTACTTACCTCAAAAGAGATTCTTCACTTCGTTCAGAATGACATCACAATCATTTAAAATTTTTCCTTCTCCAATAAAAACCGAGCAAACTCCAAATCAATCGGCTCATCAATATCTAATGCTGATTCCCTGTCCATCAGGTAATATATTGTTTTGTCTGTCATATAATGGCGATAAGTTCTCATATCTGCTGTTCTCATCAGGTATATTGCACCATTGAATTCAAATACCTGTGGCATATCCTGTCTCCTGTCAAACTCTTTTTCATATCCATCTAAATGTTTCAGAAAACCGAATTCATTTTTTTCTACCATCCAGTAAGGCCCGACATGAGCTTCTGTAACTGAAATTAATGATAAAGCATCTTTGCTATTTATTAAATATTCGATTGCCTCATTTATATGCGAATGGTTTCTGAATGGTGATGTTGGCTGTAACAAACATATATAGTCATACTCAATATTTTCATTTTCCTTCAACCAGTCGAGAGCATGGAAAATTGCATCATAGCTATTCGATTCATCGAGAGCTAATTCATTGGGCCTGAGAAATGGCACATCGGCACCATATTTCTTTGAAATGCCTGCTATCTCTACCGAGTCGGTCGTTACAATAGTTCTGTCAATAAACTCACTTTTTAACGAAGCATCAATTGTCCGGGATATAAGAGGTTTCCCTCCCAAATCCACAATATTTTTCCATGGGATACCTTTGCTACCTCCCCGTGCAGGTATTAATCCAAGAATTGTTTTACCATTATACATAATTTTCAGATTCTATATTATACAATATCATTAAAAATTTTCTGATGCGGTATATCCCAAACATCATTCCCATTTATTATATTAAAAAATTTCTCAATACTATTGCCATCGCCAAATTTAAAAGAATTCTTAAATTTCTTTCCTGAGATTTGATTAATAGCGTTATGAATTAATTTTTCATCATCAGAGACATTAATAATATTAACAGCATTGCCCCTGTTTTTCTGTCTTGTGCCTATATTAATACATCCAACACCATAAACACCTGTTTCACGTATTCCTGCACTTGAATTACCTATGATAAAAAGAGAATTTTTTAATAATGTTAAAAAATATTCGAACCTCATTGAAGGAAAAATTTTGAAATCAGGATTATGTTTAAGAACCTCGTATTCCTCCAATATAATTTCAGTCCCATGGTCATTGTTTGGATAAATAACGACATATTTCAAACCTGATTTCAGAACAGCATTGAGCACGTTTTTTACATTTTTCCTTAATAAATCCGGTTCGGTAGTTACCGGGTGATAAACAAGTATAGCATACTCATTAAAAGGTATTTCATACCATCTTTTAACTTCATTCATTGGGGGTATTTTATCTGATAGCATTACATCAATGTCAGGCGAGCCAATCACAAAGACAGATGATTCGATTTCTCCAAGTTGAATCACCCTTCTCTTGGCTTCCTCATTAGCGACAAAATGTATGTGTGATAGTTTTGTAACCGAATGCCTGATTAACTCGTCAATCGTTCCTGATAGCTCCCCGCCTTCAATGTGAGCGGTTAGAATATTGTTCAATGCACCTACTATAGCTCCGGCAAGTGTTTCTACCCTGTCACCGTGAATAACAATTAAATCCGGTTTGATATCATTCACAAATCCTGAAAATCCTTCTATTGTTCGGGAAAGTATTAAATCCATCGAATCATAATTGCCGTGATTGTAGAATTTGAAAATGTTATGAAAGCCGCAAAGCTCAATTTCATTCACGGTTTTTCCATATTTGGGATTCATGTGCATACCCGTAGCAAATATGTGAACCTCAAATTTCTTTGAATGAGAAGTAATATCAATCAAGGATTTCAATTTTCCGAAATCCGCCCTGGTTGCCGTTAGAAATACAATTTTTCTCATATCATCATTCTTTAATTAAATATGAAGGAACTTTGTTAAACGGGAAATTAATTAATTTATACCCATGCTTTTCGCAATACTCATCGGCTAACTGAGTTTCACCATGGAAAATTCCATAATCATCAAATATGATTATACCACCTACAACTACTTTTGGAGCAAGGTGTTCCAGTATTGTTTTAGCAGGTTCATAAATATCAGTATCAATATTCAGAAGAGAAATTTTTAAATCAGGATTTTCGGATACATATTTTGGAACGGTTAAATTTATGTCTCCTTTAACTAATTCGTAATTCGAGAAATTTTTGTTTAAAATAAATTTCTCCAATTCTTCTTTTGAAATTGAAATGCCTCCACCGGTTTCTGTTATAAATTCTTCATATTCTTCTTTATCCTGTTCAAAATCATTTTCAGGGAATTTGCCATAAGTATCAAAACCGATTATTTTTTTGGTTTTATCAGTCTCGAAAAGTTGCATAAACATTATGAATCGCATTAATGATACACCTTTGAAAACTCCACATTCAACTATGTCACCATTGAGATGTTGAATATTTTTATAAATCTCATAATGAGCAATGGTACGAGCCATGCGGCTTGACTGTGCTGTCAGGTAAAAGTTATTTTCATATTCGAAACTATTAGCAATATTAATTTCCATTATCACACTTTACTTGATTATTTTACAATCCCAACTCCAACCTCATACCTCTCATGCCAGACTCCATCTTTGTCTTGAGTGAATAATTCTTTGTTATACCATTTATCCATTATTGACCAAAATTCTCTTGGCTTCATGTTTATAAATTCTGTGAACCGGTCAACAATCCCCTGGTCGAGATTTCTGTCATATTGCTTCACATAAGGGATCATTTCCTCGCGTGTTTTTAGTCCTGCTCTAATCCATCGTGAAGCCATTTCAGTTGCAGACGCGTGTCCGAATTTCGGATATTTCAGATATTGATTGAGCAAATAACTGATTGAATCTATCTGATTGTACTGCTCGATTGTGCCTTCTCGAATATACTCGTGACCAAGATGTCTGAAACCCCATCTTTTTGCAACTTCATAATTGTGATGTGTGTCCCATGGGACGTAGTAGCTCAGATAAACAGGCTCCAAGCCATGTTTATCACATTCATCAAGCGTTGGTTGTTTAGCTGATTCAAGCTCTTTTTCAGTTATATCCCCGTCTTTCAGCCACAAATCCCAAACCGGTTTGACTACATCATTGAGCGGCTGTAACTTTGCCGATGGTGTTTCTTCATCATATTTGCCACCATATTGATAATTCACATTCTCACCATAAAAAAGCAAATGTAAACCTAGTTTCATAGCCATCCTGTAAGGATAAGCATAAATCAAGGCATCGGCATACCAGGTTGGCGAACCTAATTCTATAAATGCTTTCTTTGCCATTATTCTTGTTATATTATGATTCGGAGTAATCGAAATAATATCACAGCTAAAAGTATCTGAAAGATTTGCAAGATTTTTCCTTCCTGTTTCAGTCCAATCAATATTCCCGACAGCAAGAAGCACAGGATTCATCTTCATCACTTCCTTAATATAATAAACCTGAAATGTAGAATCTTTCCCGCCTGAAACGGCTATGGCACAATCATAATAATTTCCATATTTCCCTCTGTATTTGGAGCAGAGTTTTTCAAACTCTTCCAGTCTTTTATTCCAGTCAGTCGTTTTTTGTTTTTCATAGTTATGGCATGGTGCGCACATACCATCCTCATGAAATGTTATTCCGGGCCTTGTATCAGGCATCAGGCATTTTTTACAGTATTTCATAATACCTCCATCTATATTCTAATTAACAATTCACAATTCATAATTCATAATTAAAGAAATTATTTTTTTCAATCCGTGTCAGGAGTTACTCCTGACACCTTCTAATATCGTCCAACATCTTCCCACTTAATTTGTTGATTAACTTCAATATCTCTTTTAGCTTTTTTCCCGATTACATTATCAAAATCCACTGCTTTGATTTCTCCCGTACCGGGGCGTTTCACCCATATATTTTCATAGCTGAACTGCTCTCCTTTTTTAATCTCTTTTATTGACACAACACAGGAATAAGCAAAATCAATCGTCGGCTGTTCTTCTTTCAGAATTTCTTTTGTGCCCCCAAGTGCTTTGTGAATTGCTTCACTTCCAATTATGAGTTCCCTCAATTCATCAGGTTCGATTGAAATTGGATTATCAGGTCCCGGTAATTTTCTATCCGACGTAAAATGTTTTTCTAATATACTTGCTCCCAGGGGAATTGCTCCCAGACAAGTGTATATACCCAATGAATGGTCGCTCAATCCAAGCACTGCTTCAGGGAAATTTTCTTTTAGCTCGTTCAATGCTCCCAATCTCACTTTATTGTATGGTGTTGGGTACATCGAGGTGCAGTGCATTAAAGCATAAGGCACTTTATATTTTCTCAAAATATCAACAGATAATTGTATTGAATTTATATCATTCATTCCTGTGCTGAGAATTACCGGCTTTCCGAATTTAGCGATATGCTCAATTAGTGGATAGTTGTTACACTCACCCGAACCAATCTTGTAAGCAGGAACTCCGAGTTTTTGTAGCCTGTCTGCTGCAGCTCTTGAAAATGGGGTAGATAGAAAAATCATACCCAATGATACAACATATTCTTTAATTTTTATTTCTTCTTCTTCAGTCAGCCTGCATCTCTTCATAATTTCCCATATTGATTCACTTGCATTACCCGGTACAACTTCATTAGGTATCATTTCATCTTCTATTATGTGAGTCTGAAACTTCACACACTCACATCCGGCTTTGTGAGCATCATTAACCATTTTAATAGCTAAATCGAAATTCCCTTCGTGATTGATACCTATTTCAGCAATCACAAATGGCTTATGAGCTTCACCAATTAACCTGTTATTTATTTTTATTTCATTCATTTTTTATTCACATCATCAGCTTCATTATTAATGGTTTTTTTATTTTCAATCGCCTTCATTATTTTTTCTTTTTCCTTTTTATCTAATTTATTTATATCATCACCCAGACTGAAATCGAACTCGATTTTTTCGAGCTCATTAAATAAATCTTCCTCATTTTGATTCAGTCTCATTTTTATTCAAATTTTAAATCACTAACTTTATTATTCAAACTTTCTAATTCTTTACAATAGAGACTTGTAATAAAATTATATGTCTTTTTAATTTCTTCAGGTAAATAATCATGAACTACCCTATTTCTAACATCTCTCATATTAATCCATAAATCTACATTACTTATAAGTCCAATTTTTTCCATTTTCAATAATCTGTCTCTAATAGTATCTGATGATTCTCCAAAAAGATAAACTTCATAAGTTCTGAAAAATTTCAAACAGACTTCAACAGCTCTTGAAAATCTTATAGTCAATGCATCATAAGGTTCTTGTTCCCTGAGTGTATATACTTTGAAAGGATCAAATCCAGACGCATTAATTATTGAGTCAATAGCTGCTTCAATAGATTTGTGCACTTTCTCTAACGAAACAATTAACAATTCTTTTATATCTTTTTCCATAGTTAATCAACCTTGTTGTTTAACAATTTTATTTTTTCTATTGTATTCAAAAAAGCTTCTTGTTCTCTTGTCAACTGATTGGGATCCATCACAATCACATCAATTTTTTCTTCACATAATTTAAAAAAACGAACAGATACTTCTTGGGATAATTCAAATGGGCTATTATTTGAAAATATTAAGATATCTATATCCCCGCCCTTTTTATTATCATCAATTCTTGAACCGAAAATATAGACTTCTCCATCAACTCCTTCAAGAGAATTATTCAATGCCTTCTTCTCAATCTCACTTAGTCTCATATTCTATTTTATTTATATCTTATCAATAAACGATTTCTCTACTCTGCTGAAGAGCATCACACCAACTAAAAAAATAAGTACTGTCATTAAAATGCTTAATAAATATCTCATTAAATCAAACGAACCGCTTCCAAGAAATCCTAATCTGAATGTCTCCACAACCATAGTCATAGGATTAATTATTGAGAGCCATTGCCACTTTTCAGGTATCATTGACAAAGGATAAACAATCGGTGTAGCATACATCCAAAGCTGTACTCCGAAGCCTACAACAAAACTTAAATCGCGGTATTTAATCGTTAATGATGATATTAAAACACCTGTTCCCAATCCCAGGAGTGCCATCTGTAAAATCAGTAAAGGAAACATAAAAAGCATATTATTAATATGAATCCCGCTTCCGTAAAAATAATAATAAAGCCAGAATGCTAACAATAACAGTAACTGAATAAAAAATGTTACGAGGTTTGTAATCACTGATGTAATCGGCATCACAAGCCTGGGAAAATACACTTTCCCGAAAATTGCGGAATTTTGCGAAAAAGTATTTGATGTATTTGTCAGGCACAGTGAGAAATAATTCCAAATCACAGCTCCGGACATGTAAAAAAGAATATGCGGAATCCCATCTGTCGGGAGATTTGCTATTTTGCCAAAGATAATCGTATAGACAACTGTCGTCAGTAAAGGCTGAATCAGAAACCACAAAGGACCGAGTATTGTCTGCTTGTAGAACACAACAAAATCACGATGAAAGAACAAACGGATTAAATCCCTGTATTGCCAGACTTCCCTGAGATTAAGATTAAACCAGCTATTAACTGGCTTTATTACAGTTGTCCAACTATCCATTCCTGCCTCCGTTTCTATTCCAGATTAAAAGGGATTTGTCGAGCTTCAGGTTTTCTTTCAACCGCTTGTATTCTTTAGTATTCAAAACCAGGGGCCTGATTTTTCTTTTGAGATTTTCTTCGGCGACAATAATCAGCTCATTCAGATAATTTTGGTTAATATCTCCAACAATGACAATATCAATTATTCCAATGTCTTTGCCTTTTGCATAATCACCCGTTAAAAATGCGAGTTCCACATTGCCGAGATTATTGATTATACCTTCGACAAAGTCAATTCCAAGATACTTTTTTACAAGGTTATGAATTTCATTAAATAACGGATTCTGAGTATTAGCATGGTACAGTTTTGTGTTTCCATCTTTGTCTGATTTTAGCAAACCGGCTTTTGACAAACGGTTTAATTCTATTCTTACGGCATTAGTTGATTCACCGAATTCCTTTGACAATTCTCTTAAATAAGCACGTGTGCCGGGATTCAGGAAGAACTTCAGCAGAAGCTTCACACGTGTTTTGGATGTTATTAGTGAATCAAGCATTACAAATAATTATTAATTAATCAATACTGTGTAACAAAATTACTCAATATTGAAACAAAAGTCAAGTGTTTTTTTATTAAAATAATAAATATTCAAGAATATTTTTGATTTAAACATTCAGGACTTAATTTGTATTCTTTTGAAATAGTGAGGTCCGAATGGTTTTACGCTATAAGTATGTATTTGTTTTGTTTTTTAGTCTATCTTTTACAATCAATAATCTATTTGCTGAAAAAATTAATAAAGAATATACTTTCTCAACATCTGCAAATGAAATATTTAATATTAAAAATGAAAATGATAAATCAAAAATATCCTTAAATAGAAATTTTATTTCTCAAATTAATCAATCTAAGAATCTAATAATAAAAAACCTTCAATTAACTGAAGGCAAATTTGTAAATCTAGAATTGACAAAAAGAAAGTCAATAGTTGATGAAAAAATAAAATTCCTCACTCAAACTAAAACAGGTGAAATGAAATTAAATGCTCCCAATGTCATTATGTATTCAGGAACAATTGATGGATATCCTGAAGAAAAAGCTAATCTAATTATCATAGACAATTTATTATTCGGTGCTGTTTTGAAAAATGATGTAATTCAATATTTCATTTCTCCTAATCTCACTGATGGTAATACCGAATCGGAAATTGTCAGCAAAGAGAATTTCCCTAACGACATTAAAGATTTAGGCTGCCTCACTGATAATCTTAATAAAGTTGAATCTGGAAAATATTTCAAAGCCATAGAACATACATTATCAAATGAACTTCTCGAACTTGAACTTGCAGTTGAAACAGATACTGAATTCTTCAAAGCAACAGGAGGTAATACTGCATTAGCCCAGGCTTATGCAATAGCAATCTTCTCTATGGTTGATGTTATCTATGAAGAACAACTCAACATTTCGATTAAACTAAGCTGGTTGAAAAACTGGACTGACAATCCGGCTGACCCATACAATGTCAAAGGTAATGCCTATGCTTTACCTGATACAGTACGTATATATTGGAAAGAGAATTATTCAGATGTTCAGAGAGATGTTTTCCATGTCATGACATCAATATCTTATGGCGGGGGAGGATTCGGTTATTTTGATGCACTATGTGATAACAAGGAATACGGGTTCTCAGTCAGCTCTGTTCAGGCAAGTCACAGCTTTCCAATCATGGCATTTAATTACGATGTTTACATTGTTGCACATGAATTAGGGCATAATTTCAACGGACAGCATACTCATAGCTGCTACTTCGGCTCTCCCACTGATACTTGTATAACAACTGATGCAATAAATGGAGGTTGTCTTGACGCTTCGATTACACCAAGGCCTAATCCCGGTTCGATAATGAGCTATTGCGGAGGTACTAACAACCAGTTCGGATTGGGTTACCAGGTCAAAATGGTTTTCGATGAAAAAAATGCAGTATTAATGAGGAATACTGCTGAGCAGGCACTGTGTTTGACTGCTCCTTCTGAACCCGAAGTTGTATTGCAAAATCCGAACAATAATCAATCATTTAAAACCGGAGACTATATTCCAATTAAATGGAACTCATCAGGGGTTGATAATATCGGAATATATTACACAATTGATAATGGTATTAATTGGTTCACAATTGCTGATTCTGTTTTTGCATCTGATAATTTACATTACTGGGTTGCACCGAAAATGTGTAGTAGCAATATTAAATTACGGCTCTTTGATATTTCTGATAATTCAGTTGCCGACACAAGCGTTATACCCTTTTCTATCTATGCAGATTCTTTTGGAGATACTCTTGCTTTCTACCCATTTAACAAAAATGCTGCAAATTCAATCTGCGGCGGTTTCCCGGATGGTATTCTTAAAGGTAGTCCCCAGGCAGTTCCTGATAGATACGGTAATCCCAACAGTGCTTTCAGCTTTTCAAGCGGCAACTATATTTTTATTCCTGATGCAGATTTGAATCATAATGAAATAACTGTAGCTTTCTGGTTCAAAGGCGAAAACTCAACAGTAAAAAAGTTTTTCATTGGTACAAATTCAGGGCCCGCTCTGAATGTATTTGAAATTTATCATTGGGGTGCTCTCGGTTGTACTTTCTATTTGAAAGCAGGATTATATCAATGCTGGGCAGGCTGGCCCGAGGCTAATACCTGGAAACATGCCGCATTTACTTATGACGGTGATACTGCAAAAGCTTATATTAATGGTGTATTAACAATGACAGAAGAAAAACCCGGACCACTGCTCAATTTCACAACATCTTTATACATCGGTTCAAGAAAAGGAAGTGAACCTTATTCAGGAGCAATTGATGATATTTATATTTTCAAAAAAGTACTAAGCGAAGGAGAAATAGCCTCGCTGTATTATGACAATCCTTTTGTTCCTGAAAAACCAAACCTATTGTCACCTTTGGACAGTTCGTTGATTAGTAATCCCGATGTAAATTTTATTTGGGACTGGGTAGCCAATACAAAATATTATCATTTTCAACTTTCAGATAATAACGACTTTGTGAATTACCCATTGCCGGTTAACGATTCACTGCTCAAAGACACGACATTTGCATTTGATAATCATGTAAATGGAAAAACCTACTATTGGCGGGTTAAATCAGGCAATTTCTTTGGTTCAGGCCGGTGGTCTGATGTTTTCTCTTTCATATTTGACAGCGTTAATAATGTTGAAGATTATAATTATGAATCATCAATTATCATCAGTCCTATACCGGCATCTGAAATATTAGAAATTATGATTAATAACCTGTCCACCGAACATTCCGAAATTATAATTTGTGATGAACTCGGTCATATCGTAAAAAATGAAATAATAGATTATCCTATATTCGGTAAACATAAACTCAAGTTAGATATATCCGGAATTTCAACTGGTATTTATTTCTTAAAATTTCAATCAAAGGATATTTCCATTGTAAAAAAAATTATCATAATCAAATAAATTTCAATTTTGAATTATGACTGAAAAAGAAGAACTGGTAGTTAGAATCAAAGATTTGACAGGATGGGATGTCAAGCCCCAGCGTTTCAAAATTGTGACCGATACCTCGCAGTGGATGGACATAATCAGGGGTGACATCATTCGCATCGGAGGCAAGGATTTCTTAGTCAAAGGAAACATGAGCGAAACCCGGTTCGGAATTGACGACCAGCCGAAATATTGGGTTTTCAACACTATAGATATGGAAACAAAAAAAGAAAAAATTTTAAAAATGGTTTTCCATGAAGAATTTACCGCTCATATAGGAATACTGAAAATCAGATGTTACCGAAGCCCCGAGAAAGAAGCAGAGGTTTTAGCACTTGTCAGGGGAAACCCCCGTTTCATGCAGGGTATCGCCCATTATGATGACATGAATAATGCTGTAAGGGCGATTGATTTCATCAGGGGGATTACGATGTTCAATTATATTTATACAATAAATAAACCGCACGAGCAGTTCTTCTACGAGGATTTACCTGATATACTCAGGAAACTGTATGATTCTTTTCTCGGTATTCAGCTACTTCATGAAAATAAACTTTGTCACGGCGACATCAGGAACGACCACATAATAATTGAAAGAAGCACAGGTGAATATAAATGGATTGATTTCGATTTGAAGCAGGATGTGAGCGATTTCGATACCTGGAGCATGGGTAATATTCTTTCCTATACTGTTGGGAAAGGCATCAAAACATTCGGACAGATTATAAAAGGAAATGATTTTTCGGATGAAGTAAAAAACAGCTTAGAGCCTTCTGACAGTTCAGCATTTCATAATTACAGGGTCATGAACATCTCAAAATTATATCCTTACATACCACCAAAACTTTCAAAGATATTACAGCATTTCACAATAAATCCAAAAGAATATTACAGTGGTATTGAAGAGTTTTGCGACCAGTATTGGGACATGCTTGAGACGGAATTCTCTAATTAATTGCGAATTACGAATTGTGGTTATATATTTAATAAAAATTCTGAATGATGAATACTGAATTAAAATTTGAATTATTGTATAATAAATCATTTAACAAATTTATCGCGTAGCGATTAAATATCAGTAACAAACGAATTATCGCC
>MHAY01000006.1 GCA_001804705.1 Ignavibacteria bacterium RIFOXYC2_FULL_35_21 | reverse complement strand
ATTAAATTTAGTTGACTCATTAATTACTTCAGATACTTCTTTCATATTAACCGGACTTGAGAATAACAAGACTTATTACTGGCGGTTGAAATCCGTGTATGGCTCTAATGAGAGCAATTGGTCGAATCCCCGGGCTTTCACTACTTTATTAAAGTCTCCTGAATTGATAGAACCTGCCGATAATGAAACCGATTTTCCGGTCAGAGGTTTGTTTGAATGGGACTCAGTTGCAGGAGCTACATATTACAAAATAAATATTTCGAAAACACCTGAATTCGATTCAATTGCCGTTGATGAAACAGGTATAACAGATACAAGCTACAGCCTTGCTGTTCTTGATTTTGGCAGAAAATATTACTGGCGGGTCAAGGCAATGAACTTCGATAACGAAGGCTTATGGTCCGATATAAATACATTCACTACAGAACAAAAGAAAGTCTTAAGCGCCCCTATTCTTTTATCACCTTTAAGAGATACCGTTGATGTACCTCTGTCAGGACTTCTCATTTGGAACCCGGTTGCCGATGCTGACAAGTATAATCTTGAATTATCATTTTATCCTGACTTTCTTTCAAATGTAATAACAGGCAATAATATTGATTCTACTTCACAATATTACAACGGATTGAATTACAACACAATTTATTACTGGCATGTATCGGCAGAAAATCAGGATGACACAAGCTCCTGGTCGGATACCTGGAGATTCACGACACAGAAGTTTGAAAATATTAATGAAACCAAGGATAATGATTTTATTGTTAAATTTTTAGAAAACAGGAAAATTATTATAAATTTGGATAAAAATGAAAAGATATCATATTTTACTCTTTTTGACCTTTTGGGCAGAGAAATATTGAAACATGAGATTAAGCAAAATCCCGATTTTATTGATTGTAGTCAGTATGAGCCCGGCATCTTTATTTATTTTATAAATGTAAATGGTAAAACATTAAAAGGAAAAGTATTAATCTATTGATATTAGAGAACTTAGAGATTAATTTAATTTGGAAATTGACTTAGTAAAGGTATAGGTGAAATTAGGGGAAATTTAACTTTTTCAGAGAAAAAAATATATTATATTTTGGAATACATAAATAACTGAAATATAATCAATTGTAGTAGTAATTGCTACAATATCAGAATAAAATATCCTACAAAAAGATTCATGTATTTTCTACAAAAAAATCACGTTTTTAACTATAATGTTTTTTTCAAATAATCCGTTATTTAGCTTTAGAGAATAAGACAAAATTTGTGATTGATAATAGAATTGTACTTTTAAATTTATAGATGCCTGGGATTGTCCTCAAAAACCCTTGATTAACAGATCATATAAATAACCTAACCCCAATATTCCAGGCATTTATTTTTTTAAAAGAAAGATTAGAGGAAAAGAAAATGAGAATATTTGATGACTATACATACGTTAACGAGTTTGAATACGCTTCGTTTGCATTCAGTAAGGTGAAACAAACACCAAAAGTCGAAAAAGAAAACGAAGAAAAAAACGGACAAGAATTTTCCTATTTGGCACCAATTTCGAGCGAAGGCTTTGCGATGAGCTATGGCAAGAAAAAGGCGGATAAGGTGAATGGAAAAGAGAACAGGGAAGTGCTGGATTATAAGTTTTTAGACGGCTTTCTCTCGATTTTGACGCCAAAGAAGGAATTGCTCGTAACACATTCATAAAACCCCAATTATTGTTTTGATATGAATTGAAGGAGCTTTGCCAGAGGCGAAGCCCCTTTTATTGTTTCAATGCATTATTATCCCAAATTATTCAATAGAAGTTTATTATTATCCTAAAAGCAAGTGTCTGACTGACATTCTGAGAAGTGAAACGACGAAGATTCTGAAACCCCCTTGATCCCCCTTTGAAAAAGGGGGGAAAGATGCTTCGACTTCGCTCAGCATGACATTAAATTATACCATATCAATTTCTATTGAATAATCTGGGATTATTCAATTCTAAATATTTTAAAAGAAGGAATTGTCAGGATGATTAGATATTAGGATTTGATTATATAGGAAGTTGGATTACTTATATTATTGTTTCATTTCTTATCTCCCTACTTATTGACAATTAATTTAAAAATCAAGGAGAGATGAACATTCTCAACTTTTATAAAATAGGTTCCATCAGGTATATCTTGTGTGTTGAAGGTTATAATTTTATTTCCTTCCTCGAGAAAGTTACTTAAAATCGAATTAATTATTTGACCGTTTATTCCTGTTATGTAAATATTTGTAATTTCTGAAAAGTGTTGTTGATATTGGATAGTTGCTACTCCTGTTGATGGATTTGGATAAATAATTTGTGGCGTTATTTCACTATCTCCGGGGACTGAAGTATTACCATCATTAAATTTTAATAATTCAATCCATCTTCCAACACTTTCAATAATATATTTACCATTATGAGAAACATCAATATTTAAAAATGAACTACCAAGATAACTGTAGACTTTTTTTTCTGTATTTATATCCCAAATATATATCGCATTCGCATCTGGACCACTTGAAGTAACCAAATATTTATCATCAGGTGAAAATTCAATTCCAGTCAGGCTGGGACCATTGATTGGTATTTTCCAAAGAAATTCTTTTGTATTGAAATCATAAACCTCGACACCAAAGTCAGGGTCACCAGTCCCATAAGCTATATATTTGCAGGTTTTAGATAGCACAAAACCTCTGTGATTTCCAAAGCTGTCAATACTATCTAAGGTATTAAAATCATAAACTGTGAAACTTCCCACTGTTATGGGTTGATTCGGATTATTGGGATTGAAATATTTTTTACTGAATTGTGTTACTATTTTATTGTTGTCACATGTGAATCTTGGATTATCCACTCCCACACTTATTAAATTAGGTTCATCCGGAAATAATTTTGTTTTTAATATTCTTTTCGTTGTCAAATCCCATATCCTAAATCCTCTTGGTATTGGTGCTATCAAATATTTTCCATCTTTTGACATATCTATTATAGGATATTCATTAATAATAACACCATCATTTTCGATTGAATCAATAATTGTGTAGTTCAATGCATCATAAATATCAAATCTTGTTCTTGATTGATTCAATACAATAAAATTATTATCATTATTTATAAAAAACACTTCATTATCATTGTGTATTCTCTGAATCTCTTGCCCAGTCTTGGCATCAAAGAATAAGTCATAATCATATCCATGTCCAACAATAAGTGAATCTGTATTTGAAAATTTTACCATCCAAAAACCAGCACTTTGGTCTGTCTTTAAAGACCAAACTAAATCAGTACTGTCTTGTGGCACGGGCTGTGCCTGTACTGACTGCCACATTGCGGCAATGCTCAAAACCAAAAGAAAAAATTTAATTTTCATAAAACACTTTCAATATATATTTAAAAAACTTTATTTACAAAATAAAACGGGCATATCCTCATACGCCCAAAGTCAAGGTATCGTCAAACACCCTCATCAAAGACATAAAGAATACGCCCAGTTTGGACGTATCCCTTTTGTTCTTGATGATTAAAAATTGACGATTTTAGACTCCGAACAAAAGCAAGACTACGCTTACTATTTATGTAAAATTTTATTTTTCTATTATATTTTCTTCCTATTCCAATGTTTAACATTTCGCAACCCAATATTAGACAAATAATTTATATTTTCGAACACTTTTTTCAAATTATTTTTTTTGGTGCTTGTCCAATAGGATAAAAAAAAAGGATTGAGAATAAACCCAATCCCTTAAATATTTTTATGATGTAAATCTTTTACTACTTTACTTCTTTATGCAGAGTGTGACGGCGGAGGAATGGATTGTACTTTTTCAGTTCAAGCCTTTCGGTTGTGTTGTGCTTGTTCTTTGTGGTAGAATAGCGTGAAGCCGGCTTGCCTTCTTTTTTGGCTTCCGTACATTCGAGTATTACTATCTGACGTGCTTCTTTTTTTGCCATATTTCAATTCCTTTCATTTTAATAAGATTACAAAATTAATGGAAATCGAGGGAAATAGCAAAATTATTTTCTAATTTTACTCTGTCAGGAGTAACTCCTGACAGGGATGGGATTTGAAAATTAGGGATTTTCGAAAGGAAAATTCATCATTTATTATTTATACTCTGCTCTTAATGGATAAAATACATCTATTGTTTTGCAATCGGTTATGGCTGTGCCTGAATGGGGAACGCCGGCAGGAATGATAAATACATTACCTTTTTGCAGTTGGTAATCATGGTTATCAATCCTGATGATGAACTCGCCTTCGAGCATGTTAATAACCTGTTCGTTAGGGTGCGAGTGTTCGGGGAATTCAGCCGATTGCTCGATTCTCCAATGAGCAAATGTCATCGTTTCCGAGTTGATGAATCTTGCATGATATCCGGGTATCAGTTCCTTTTCTTCGATTTCCGCTAAGTTGAAAAATTGCATATTAAATTCCTTTTATTGAGATAATAAAAGTAATATAATAATTTGGGATAAAAAAGACAAGAAAAGGTATTTCTTTTATTTTTTTACACCTACCCTGCCCTTCCTCAAGGAAGAGAGGCCCTTCGACGAGCTCAGGGTGACAGCCATCATTAGAAATTAGTAATTATTTTTGAGGTATTCCTCTACAACCAATAAATTTCTCACAGATTGGGCTTTATTTGATTGGTTAGTTCTGTCATAAGCAGAAATTAAAAGATAGCAAATTCTGTTCATAACCGTATATCTCAAATTTGCATCTTCAATCTGATACCAGCTTCTTTGCTCATATACCCTTTCGAGGCGGCTGATAACGAGTTGTGGATATCTGAGTGAGTCTCTTTCTGCGCTTCTAATAATTGCATTCAGTTTTCTCAGCACCCTTCGGTTGATTCTCCCGTTATTATTTTTACCGCCGTCATCAATTTCGAGATTCTTCGCAGTTCGCATAACCAGCCTGTAAAGCGAATCACGGGATGACTTGCCGATGAAATCAAAACAATGAAAATCATACTTCATTTTCGGTTTAAGGTAGTGAGAAATATCTGCTTCTGACCTTGGGAATCCCGACTTGTTAAGCTTTTCAACTATATCTTTAACAATTCCATAAGATAAATCAGTATCGACAAGAAGAAGTCCTGCTCTTACTGCAAGGCCGCCCGGCATTCCAGTTATTGTTTTGTATTTACTAAGTATCATCTGTCGAATAAATTCACCCTGATTAAATGAACGCTGATAATCGCCTAAACCGAATGTCTGTCGTGAGCGTAGCAGTCTCAGTGTCTGCACTGAATTTTCTTTGAATCCGAGAAGCTCGAACAGTCCTAATGCCTGAGAAAATCCAAATTCCACGTAATAATCAATTTTAGGGATACTGCAAATTTTGGCGATTTCTTTCAAATAGCGTTCTCTTCCTTTGCCTGCTCTTAAGTTTGCAAGGTAATTCAAACCTGATGTGTCTGCAAATCCTGATTTGACAAAGGTTCCTCTTGGAATAGAGATAATTTCAATTTTACAAGAATCAAGAAAAATTCTCAATAAATGATTTGCGTCTGCATGATTGCATCCGCTTCCCATTCTTGTATCCAAGCCCGTAACGGCGATATTTATTACATTTGTGGAAGTATCTAATCGTCCGTCATTCGTTGCAGAAAAAAGCCTGTCTAATTCTTTGAATGACATGCTGTCATTTCTGACATTTTCTTTTAATATTTTCGATTGGCCTGCTTTTGGAGTGTTGTTTGAAAAAAATGAAATATAAATAAATAAACTGATAAAAGTTAAAGTTATAACCGAAATAATACTTAATAATATCCTTTTTCCTGATTTCATTTTTATCTCTTTTATACATTTTCATAAAATAAATGGGTGCCTATCATAGGATAGGCAATACCACAAACAATGAAAAAGCAATTATTATTCCAAATCGAAATGAATTATGGGAGGAATTAAAAAAAGGATGCCTGGTGTACTATGAAGGTTCGTAAAGATTTATATAAAAATTTTAACCCGGCATCCTTCAGATAAATATATTAGCACAATTAAGTGCTGTAATCACGTTACAAAATAATGGGAAATAATTCTTAAAAAATATAGCAGAAATAACTATTTTGTTGTAGAATTTTAAAGTTTTCGAATGTAGTATTAATACTACATTTTAGCTGAAGATTTTAACTGAAAGTTAATCAACAAGCCTGTTTTTGAGAGCATAGTGAGTGATTTCGGCATTGTTTTTCAGGTTGAGTTTTTCCAGAATTCTGATTCTGTAAGTACTGATTGTGTTAATACTGAGAGAAAGTTCTTTTGCAATATCTGAAATAGTTTTACCGGATGCAATCATACACATAACCTGAAATTCTCTGTCTGATAGCGAGTCGTGTATAGGTGTCTCACCGCTGATATCGAGGTTGGCGGCTAATAATTCCGCTAATCCTGGTGAAATATATTTTCTGCCTTGAGAAACTTTCCTGATGGCATCGAGCATTTCCTCCGGTTCGCTTTCTTTATTCAGGTAACCGGCGGCACCGGCTTTTAGGATTCTTACGGCATATTGTTCTTCGGGAAAAACAGTAAAAACAAGTACAGGAAGTTCGGGTTTAAGATTTTTCAATTCTTTTAATGTATCCAGGCCATCCTTGCCGGGCATTGATATATCGAGAATAACAACGTCATAACTGTTATGCCTGACTTTATCGAGAAGTTCATTGCCTGAACTTGCTTCATCAACGACCTGCAGGTCATGAGTTTCATCGAATATTTGCTTCAGGCCTCTGCGGACAACCGAATGGTCATCGGCTATGATAATTCTAATCATTCACATCCTCCATCTTTTTCGCAGGTATTTTCAGTGTAACGGTGGTTCCAAGTCCTTCTTCACCGCTAATATCAACTGTGCCTCCCAGAAAGCTCGCCCTTTCTTTTATACTAATCAAACCCATTGATTTATGGTTTTCCAACTGTTCCTTTGGAATTCCCATTCCATTATCACTGACCTTTAAGACGACTTCGTTTTCATTTTGGTATAAATTGACATCAACTCTTGTTGCTTTTGCATGACGTGCAATGTTTGTCAAGGCTTCCTGGAATATCCTGAACATTGCCGTTGAATTAGTATCATCAAAAACAAAGTCAACATGCTCCAAAGCCAGTTTACACCTGATTGCCGTTCTTTTCTGGAACTCGTTTGCCTGCCATTCGATTGCAGCGGCAAGGCCAAAATGGTCGAGTATCGAAGGCCTCAACTGGGTAGAAATCGAGCGTACTTTCTTAATAGTGGTTTCAATCAATTCCGACATTTCTTTGCTTTTTTTGCCAAGGTTAGGGTCTTTTACGTTCATCTTCTTGACGAGCCAAGCCAGGTCGAGCTTTAAAGCTGTCAAAGCGTATCCAAGCTCATCATGAATTTCGAATGCAATCCTTTTCTTCTCGTCTTCCCTTGCAGTCTGAAGGTGGATAGCAAGATTTCTCAGTTGCTCACGGGAATTCCTTAATTCATTTTCATAATGCTTTCGGGCGCTGACGTCGCGGACAATAGCAATCATTCCTGCAAAGTTCATTCTGTCATCTTTCAAAGGAGAAACAGAAACTTCGACTGGTATAGCTGCTCCGTTTCTTGAAAAGATATCGAACTCACCTACTATAATATTATCTTCTTCCTTAATTCTTCTGAGCATCTCGATTGCTCTTGCACGATTCTCGTTATCGGGTAAAAATTTTGGTAGAGTTTCACCAATCATTTCCAATCGGTTAAATCCGAAAATTTGTGTAAATGCCATGTTAACTTCAACAATCTTCCCGGTAGAATCTGTTACAATTATCCCGTCAGGGGCTGTAGTAACGAGTGTCCTGAATTTTTCTTCGCTTTCTTTTATTGCTTCTTCAGACATTTTGGATTCTGTTATATCTCTCTCGATTGCCGATACACCAATGTTCATGCCGGTAGCATCAACAAAAGGGCAAATAGAAATCGAAACATAAATCATGTTCCCTTCCTTCGTGATTCGCTCCGATTCAAGTCTTTCGACAGTCTGCTTACGGATTACCTTGTCAATAGTCCTCATCATTTCATTGCGGTAATCGAGCGGGACAAGAACCGAAATTGATTTGCCGACAATTTCGGAGGATTTGTATCCATAAGTTTTTTCAGCACCATTATTCCAAGTGAGAATCGTTCCACTAAAGGTGATACCATAAATAGCAAAATCGGTTGATTCAACAATGGAAGCCAGCAGGTTATAAGTATGTTCGATTCTCATTCTTTCGCTGACGTCGCGTGCAATAGCAATAGCTCCGAATATTTTGCCGTCATTCCCTCTTAACGGAACTGCAATACCTTCCCAGTAACTTTCTCCCTCGACACCATACATAGCAGGCAGATATTTAATTCCTTTCTCGATTTTCCCGGATTCCATAGCCCATGCACAGTAATTGTCCATGAAAGATTCGCTGACGACGGAAAATGCGGCGTCAAAGCTCAGTCCGATTGCATCAGGATTTTTACTTAATGCTTCTTTATTAGCCCATAAAATGCGGTTATTTGTATCTACTTGCACAATCATATCCGGCACTCCGTCTAAGACAGCAGCAAGCTGGGCGCGGCTTCTCTGCATCCTGCTGTCTGCGGCTTTTCTTTCGATGACCTCAAGCTTTGTTTCTCTCCATCTTCTGAATGAAAATACAACCAAAGATATTGATATTACAAACATAAGGACGAAAGTAACGGTGAGCTGGTAATCATTGAATTGTTTAAGCTTTTGTCCAAGCTTTTGAAAATCTTCGAGGATATAGATTAATAACAGGACAACTATAGCAATCAGAATAATAATGCCAATATCACTTAGGCTCTTATTACTTTTCCAGGCATCCGCTCTTATTTTGAATTTATTTTTCATTCACTTATTCACCCAAACCAATATACAAAAATTTAAAATATTTGTATAATTAATATATATATAGATAGTAAAAGCTAACTGATGAATAAATTATATGATGTTAAACAGAAAACAGGCACTAGTTCAGTTTAAAACAAATATAAATTAGCAACACCTAATACACACACTTTTATTATGAGTTATTTTATTGTTAAATTTGTTTCTTTTTTAGCTATAATTATAAACAATAACCATTAACAAAATTCAGATTAGGTGAACAAATGAAGATAAGAAAGGAAGATGCCCTCGAATACCACAGTTCAGGAAGAAAGGGCAAAATCGAAGTTGTAATTACCAAACCTTGTATTACACAAAGAGACTTATCATTGGCTTACACACCCGGTGTTGCAGAACCTTGCCGCGAAATCGAGAAGGACATCAGTATGGTTTACGAGTACACAGCAAAGGGCAATCTTGTAGGTGTTATTTCAAATGGTACTGCAGTATTAGGACTAGGAGATATTGGTCCTGAAGCAGGAAAACCCGTAATGGAAGGTAAGGGAGTGCTGTTCAAAACATTTGCCGATATAGATGTTTTTGATATAGAACTTAAATCAAAAGATGTTGATGAAGTAATCAGGGTTTGCCAGGTTCTCGAGCCAACATTCGGCGGAATTAATCTCGAAGATATTAAAGGCCCCGAATGTTTTTATATTGAAGAAGCATTGAAAAAGACAATGAAAATTCCTGTTTTCCACGATGACCAGCATGGAACTGCGATTATAAGTGGTGCGGCAATGATTAATGCCGTCGAATTGGCAGGCAAGAAAATGAGTGAAATAAAAGTTGTGTATAATGGTGCCGGTGCTGCGGGCATAGCTTGTGCAAAGTTTCACATCAGCCTTGGAGTGAAGAAAGAGAATGTTATACTGTGCGACTCTACAGGCGTTATTTATAAAGGCAGAACAAAGGGAATGAATGAGTTCAAAGAAGAATTTGCCGTGAAAACCGACAAAAGAACACTTGAGGAAACTCTTGCCGGTGCTGACTTATTCTTCGGCCTTTCAAAAGGTGATTGCGTAACCAAAGAAATGGTTAAGTCAATGGCAAAAAATCCAATTATTTTTGCAATGGCAAATCCCGATCCGGAAATCTCATACGAGGATGCTTTTGATGCAAGAAAAGACGTAATTATGGCAACCGGAAGGTCAGACTATCCTAACCAGGTTAATAATGTTCTCGGTTTTCCTTTTATTTTCAGGGGTGCCCTCGACGTACGAGCAACTGCAATAAACGAAGAAATGAAAAAAGCTGCATCTTATGCACTTGCAAAGCTTGCAAGGGAAGAAGTTCCCGATGTCGTAAAAAGAGCTTATGGCGGCAAGGAAATGACTTTTGGCAGAGATTACATAATCCCAAAACCGTTTGACCCGCGTGTTTTGACATGGGTTGCTCCTGCTGTTGCAAAAGCCGCTATGGACACCGGAGTAGCTTTAAAACCAATTGAAAATTTCGATGAGTATAGGCGACAGCTCGATATACGCATGGGCAGGGCAGAAAGGATTATGACACCGATTTACAGTAAAGCCCGCACCAAAAAGAAAAGAATCGTTTTTCCCGAAGGTGAGGAGGCAAGGATCATCAAAGCGGCACAGCTTAGTATTGATGAGTCAATAGCGGCACCGATACTACTCGGTAATGAAGAAAGAGTTTTATCGGTTGCTAAAGAAAATGGTTATGACCTCGAAGGTATTGAAGTAATAAATCCTAAATCTTTCGATAAACTCGATGCTTATATTGATGAATACCACAAGCTCCGCCACAGGAAAGGAATAACAAAAAATGAAGCAACTAAGAGACTGCTGACAAACAAAAATTATTTCGGTTCTATGATGGTCCACATGGGAGATGCAGATGGTATGATTTCAGGCCTAACTTCTCATTATCCGGAAACTATCAAACCGGCACTGGAAATAATTGGAAGGGACACGAGATATAATGTGGTTTCAGGATTATATATTCTATCAACAAAGAAAAATACATATTTCCTTGCAGATACAACCGTTAATATTGAGCCTGACGCCGAAGCATTAGCAGACATAACAATGCAGGCTGCTTCATTCGTCAAGCATTTTGATATTAAACCAAGAGTAGCATTGCTTTCTTACAGCAACTTTGGTTCTGAAAGGGGTCCGATACCAACCAAAATGATGAATGCATTAAAGCTTATAAGAGAACGCAAGCCTGATTTTATTGTTGATGGTGAAATGCAGGCTGATACTGCAGTTGTGCCGGAAATTATCAACGAAGATTACCCGTTTAGCGTTTTAAAAGATGGGGCAAATGTTCTTATATTTCCAAATTTGACTTCAGGTAATGTCGCTTATAAGCTTCTTATGAGAATCGGCGGAGCAAATGCTATAGGGCCGATTCTAAGAGGATTGAGCAAATCGGTTCATGTACTTCAAAGAGGATGCGAAGTCAAGGAGATTCTCGATATGGTCGCCATTGCTGTTGTGGATGCCCAGCATAAGGACGGGAAGAAATGAAAAAATTATAAATTTTGAATTTTAAATTAGCCCCAAGCTTTATCTTGGGGTTCATTATTTTTTGACTACTTCTCTCATAAAATCATCATAGTCGAGGCAATTGACGACATCTTTGGCTTCGAGCCAGCCTTTGCGGGCGACTTTTACCCCGATGAATACATCTTCAAGTGTTGTGGTTTTATGCGAATCGGGATTGATTGCTATTTTCACCCCCTTCTCTTTTGCATAAATCACATTCTCCCATGAGAGGTCGAGCCTGTATGGATTTGAATTTATTTCTATGATTTTTCCATAATCGGCGGCGGCATCAATGATTTCTCTGATGTCAACTTCGTAAGGCTGTCTCGATGTAAGAAGGCGACCTGTCGGATGCCCAAGAATTGTTGTGAAAGGACTTGCAAGAGCCGCAATTATTCTTTTTGTCATCTTTGATTTTGACATATTGAATGATGAATGTATGGAAGCAACTACGATGTCTAAAGAATCAAGCACTTCTTCGGGATAATCGAGACTGCCGTCATTGAGTATATCGGATTCTATTCCCTTAAGAATTTTTATACCGTGATTTTCATTGTTCAGTTTATTAATTTCTTCATGTTGTGCCTGAACTCTTTCAATTGATAGCCCGTTAGTGTAACCCGCACTGCGGCTGTGGTCGCACATTACGATATATTCAAATCCAAGTTCTTTTGATTTGAGTGCCATTTCGAGAATAGTGTTTCTGCCGTCGCTCCAGTTGGAATGGACGTGAAGCATACCTTTCAAGTCCGAGTTCCCAATCAATTTCGGAATTTTGAATTGTTTTGCTTTTTCGAGAGCTTTACTGCTTTCTCTCAGTTCAGGAGTAACAAACTGAATACCAATTTCATTATACAATTCAACCTCTGATTTGAAATAGGAATACGATTTTTTTCCTTTTTCTTTAATCAGATTATTAAATGCAGAAATATAATCATCAGAACCAGTTGATTCATGCAGTTTGAAAATATATTCCTCAGGTTTTATGAATTCAATTGTTACGGGAACATTTTCATTTGTCGTTAATTTTAATTGACTACCTTTTAGTTCAGCACCAAAGATGGATTTGAATTTTTCGTTAATTGTTTCAGGATTTTTAGTTGATGCGATAATTTGTAGTTCTGAAATTGTTTCTGCAAATCGTCTGTAGGAGCCGCTGATTTCTGCATCAATAATATCATAGTCGGATTTCAATTGATTTAACAATTTCTCTGCATATTCAATAACTGAATTTTGAAGAAAAAGTCCTTTAGACGCTTTTTTATGTGCTATGCTGTTCAGAATGATTTCGATTGTTTTATCTGTGAATCCTTTGACTTTTGCAAGAGAGCCATTCAAACAGCTATCTTCAAGTTCATTAACAGTTTTAATACCAAGTTCCTCGTAAACAAGTTTTGTTTTTTTAGGACCCATGCTGTTAATTTTTATGATGTCAACGAGGCTTTCCGGGATTTCCGAAGTGAGCTTTTCGTAGTAGCTCATTTTCCCGTTCTGCACATAATCTGTCAGCTTTTTGACAAGTGCTTCACCAAAGCCTTTAATATTTCCGAGAGTTCCATCCTGCACCTCTTTGAAAACATCAATCTGGTTCTCCCTGATTAGAGTTGCCGCATTAGAATAGGCACGTGACTTGAAAGGATTTTCGCCCTTGATTTCAAGGAGAATCGCAATGTTATCGAGTATTTTTACTAATTTTTTATCGAGCATTTATTATATAGTTCAATATCAAACAAAAAAAACCTTATCATATCCATTTAACCTTAGTAACAAACCTTACAACAAAGACTGAAACCTTATTAGCTTATTTTATTTTTGCTTTTTTATTATGTAAGGAAATAAGGTTTGATGTGGTCTAATAGTACTTGTTACTAAGGTTGTAAGGAATTTATAAGGTTAAATTATAAAAATATTAAAAAAATTAACTATCAAACATTTTATTTCGAAATCTATGAGTATTTCTATTTCATCGGAATCAATTCCATTTCTATTTTATATTCATTAAAATCATAATAAAAATATACAAAACCAGATTTTTCATTGAAATAATATTTTGCTTTGAAGGAACCGACGGAACTTTCACCTATAGCATTCAAAACCCAACAGGAGTCTTTGACAATAGGATTGTTATAATATATTTTACCAGCAACTTCAATTTTCCCGGTAACTTTATTACCATTGTATTTTTTCCTTCCTTCTTTAAGAGTCCATTCCTCTTTAAGAGATTTCTTTATTTTAATTGTCTGGCCAATAGAAATTGGAAAACGAATTTGAGGGTTAGGGATTAATCCCGTAAGTTTAAAATCACCGCTGCTTGGAAGACTTATTGATTTTTCCGAAATAAAAAGTAATTCTGTTGTTTCCAAAGCATCTGAACGCTCGATTATATCAGTAAAAGAATTAGAGTCTTTTACAAAATATTTCCACTCGATTTTTTTTGGAGATAAAATTTTTAAGATAATAGTATTAATAGCATTATCATTAGATTTCTTTACTGAAAATTTCCACTCGCTGTCCGGAGTATAAATTAAAGACTTGTCACATCCTGAAAATAAAAAAAGGAAAATAACATTAAGGATAAATAATGAAAATAAAGATAAAACTTGTTTCATATTCGCACCTTCGAAAATCTATATTTAATTTACTTTTATTTCGAAACTCTGTGCTATGTTGTTCAGTCTAATATTCCTATCGGAATTATAATTTATAAGATGTAAAACCCTATCTTTTATTTTACATAATAATCAATCAAAGTTGTTTCATAACCCTGGCGTTCATAACCAAGATTTTTCACCATCATGTATTTGCTGTAAACCTGCCCTATTCCCTTGCAGTATAAATCCTGATATGAACTTTCCATGTCGGTTTTGACAGTATCTTTGGGCATGATTGTGCTGGTACGTTGTATGTAATAAGTCATAAATTCCTGCACCTTTAATATGTCGCTTTTAAAATTAAAATCAAGAACAGCACCTTTTGACCCACTGATTTTAATATAAAACTCATTTTTGACTTGGTTGTTTTCATTTATGATGTCTTTTTCTACCATCAGCCATTCGCTGCCGTCAAGGTCTGCGGCTGTAATCCATGGGATCGAGTCCCCGTCTGAAAAAGTGAGATTCATATAGGCTAATAATTTGCTTCCTTCTATTGCTATATAATTTGTGCTTTTTATTACCGTATCGTCACGGGAACTATACGTTACAAGCACAACTGAATTTTTTCCTTCATAATATATTATGTTTTCGACTACGACTGAATCCACAGAGATATTTTTAGTACGTAAACCGTTTGAATCAAGCACCCAGTTTTCATATTTCCACCAGTTGCCGATTGTTGTTGGAAAGTATTCCGACATTATTTTGTCAACTGTGGGCGAGGTTTCGCTATTGCAGGAAATAAATATGAATGATTGTAAAAGTAATATTATGAGAAATAGTATATATATTTTTTTCATATTGAACCTTCTTGATATAAAATACAATATTTAATATGACGGATTAAATTAAATTTTATATTACACCTTCATTTCTTATTCTGTCAGGAGTAACTCCTGACAGGGGATTCTATTTATATTACTCCTTCTTTCTTCAAATCATTTAATACTTCTGATGAATATTCAAGTTGTAATAAAATTTCACTCGTATGCTCCGATAGCAAAGGTGGAGGCGAATCCACGTAGCCGGGAGTTTTCTCGAATTTTGCTGTCATATTAAATAATCTTACATCACCAATACCTTTAATGTTTTGAGTGCTGAATGTTTTTCTGTATTCAACCTGAGGTGAGGTTAATGCGGCTTCCAGCGAGAGAATTGCACCCGATGGAACATCATGCTCGTTAAGTAAATCAACCCAATATTCAGTGGTGTTTTGCACAAGCTTTACTTCGAGTAATGGTGTAAGTTCAAATCGGTTTTTCTTTCGTGCATCTCTTTCTTTGAATCTTGGGTCTTCTTTTAATTCAGGCATACCCAACAATTCAGTTACTGCTTCCCACTGTTCCTGTTTGTTTGCGGCTATATTAATATATCCGTCTTTTGTTTTAAATGTACCCGATGGTGCAGCAGTAAAATTGTCATTGCCGAGAAGCTGTGGCTGTTGACCTCCGATGAGTAGATTCGCGGCAACCCATCCCATCAAAGGCATAATCGAATCGAGCATAGCAACATCAATGAATTGTCCTTCCCCTGTTCTTTCCCTGTGGTATAAAGCTGCCATAATGGCAAATGCAGCGTTCAATCCTCCAACTGTATCGCATAGAGGAAATCCGGCACGAAGAGGGTTAAGTCTTTCGTCGCCATTTATAGCCATAACGCCGCTCAATCCCTGGATAATCTGGTCGTACGCAGGTTTGAAGGCATCGGGTCCTGTTTGTCCGAATCCTGAAATCGCACAGTATATTAATCGGGGATTTATTTCTTTTATGGTATCATAGCCAATACCAAGCCTGTCCATGACACCCGGGCGAAAATTCTCGACAAGAATGTCAGATGTTTTTACAAGTTTTATAAAAATCTCCTTTGCTTTTTCTTTCTTGAGATTCAGAGTAACAGATTTTTTGTTTGCATTTTGTGCGATGAAGCTTGTACCCATCAGCTTTTTGTTATATTCGGGTACGCACCCGAGCTTGCGCGCGAGGTCGCCTTCAGTGGGATTTTCTATTTTTATTACTTCAGCACCGAGCCACGCAAGATGAAGCGTGGTGAATGGTCCTGACAGCACATTTGTTAAATCAAGTACTCTTATTCCTTCTAACAATTTCATAAATTTCCTTCAATGTGAACAGAATTTATATTTCTAAAATTTTGAATTTTCAATTTTGCAATTTTCAATAAATTTTCAATGTTTTAATTAAAATAATTTAAAAGATTCATATAGTATATCCGAGTAATTTGAAAATTTATTCATTTTAAATTCAATGAAAATTAAAAATTTGAAATTGAAAATTTTAGTCTTTTTTTAAAATAACGTATAATCTAACGTTTAATAGCTCCCGATTTATAAACAAATCCTGGAAGGTCTTTAACGAAAAATCCGCTTGCATGTATTGCTATTTTAATTAATCTATCCAGGTCAATGTCCTGACGAAATCCCATGTTCTGAAGCGTATGGACAAAGTCTTCCGTACATACATTACCTGTCGCTAATTTTGTAAACGGACAACCGCCAAGCCCTCCGAATGCAGTCTCGATATATCTCACACCCTCCTCGATTGCAACAAGACAATTGGCGATGCCCATAGCATAAGTGTTATGGAAGTGGCAAGCCATTTCAATGTCCTTATCCATATTTCTAATTGCAGAATATAGCCGATGCACTTTCGCAGGATTTCCGTGTCCTGCTGTGTCTGCAAGACTTATGTTTCTGATTCCTGCATTCAGATATTCTTTAACTATTCCGATTACTTTTTCTTCCGGAATATCTCCTTCAAATCCACAGCCGAATGCAGATTGAACAGACACCTGAACACGTTTATCAGCACTCATCAACTCTTTTGCCATATTGATAATTCTGACTTGTGCTTCTGATGTACTCATTCCTGTGTTCTTCATTGAATGAGTCTCACTTGCCGAAATACCCATGCAGAACAGAGCAACACCACATTTAATTCCTCGTTCAATTCCTTTTTCATTCAGAACAAGGGCTGATAGTATTGTCTTTTGCGGTTTGTTTTCCTGTTGGTTGAAATGTTGGAATAAATCGTCAGTGTCTGCCATCTGTGGCACTTTCCCGGTATGAACAAATGAGCCAACCTGGACAATATCAATACCTGATTTGATTAGTTCTTCAATCCATTCGATTTTAGTTTCAATGTCAACGGATTCGCTTTCCATTTGCAATCCGTCTCTCATCCCGACATCATGGATTTTAATATTATTAAAATTTTCGAAGTTCATAATTCTTTTTTCTATATATTTTACTTTTTGTCATTCTGAGCGTAGCGAAGAATCTCATAAAATATCAACTCAGATTCTTCATTCCACTTCGTTCCATTCAGAATGACAAATTATTATCACAATTTCTCAGCTATTGCAATTGCTACATCTAGTGTCTTTGCTGAGCCTCCCATATCATAAGTTCTGACTTTTCCTTCTTTGATTACATCAGCCGTGGCTTTTTCGAGAGCATCAGCTTTTTCAGTTTCGCCGAGCCAGTCGAGCATCATTTTTGCCGCAAGAATAGTCGCAATAGGATTAACTTTGTACATCCCTGTATATTTTGGAGCAGAGCCATGTGTCGGTTCGAATACAGCAAGTTTATCACCGATATTACCTGAGCAACCGAATCCGAGACCGCCGACCATCTGAGCACATAAATCAGAGACGATATCGCCATAAAGATTAGGAGCGACAAGAACATCATAATTGTTCGGATTTTTCAAAAGCCACATTGTCATTGCGTCAACGTTTGCTTCATCGAACTGAATTTCCGGAAATTCCTTAGCGACTTCTTTGCCGATTTCGAGAAAAAGCCCATCTGTCGCTCTTACTACATTTGCCTTATGAACAATCGTAACTTTCTTTCTACCGAATTTTCGTGAAAACTCATAAGCCGCCCTGATAATCCGCTCACAGCCTTTCTGAGTATTAATTTTACATGAAATTGCATACTCATCATTTTGTAAATCCTTGAATGCTGAGAAAGGTTTTGAGATTTTACTCAACACATCAGAAAGCACTTCGGGTACAGGATTAAACTCGACACCTGAATATAAATCCTCGGTGTTTTCCCTGAACATAACAAGATTAATATCATCTCTGAAGTTCAAGGGATTGCCCGGATACGCCTTTGTGGGACGCAGGCAGATGTATAAATCGAAAAATTGTCTCATTCTTACAATCGGTGAACGGTATATAAGTCCTTTTCCCTGAAGTTCGGGAATAAGCTCTGCCTCTGCGGCTTTAACAGGTTTAGATGTAATAGCTCCGAACATTGCCGCATCAACACTGTTAAGCAAATCGAGAGTTCTTTGCGGAAGTGCGTCTGCTTCTTTGCACCAAAATTCCCATCCTATATCTCCATGAATGTACTCTGCATTCAAATTTAATTTATCGAGAACAATTTGTGCCGCTTCCAAAACTTCAATACCAATGCCGTCTCCGGGTAACCATGCGATTTTGTAATGTTCCTTCTTCTTTCTTTGTTCAGCCATTTTAACTCCTTATTTAATATCAGTAATTTATTAATTAGTTTAATTATTCACGCTAATTTGATTTTATAAGAATTTTCAATTATCAACTTAAATTTTTAATGAATTTTAAAATTACAATTTATCTTAATATTTTTAAAATTATTTAATATAAGTAAATAAACAGGGAATTTCCACAACATCTGTAAATCGTTATATTTCAAGGGATTCCCCCCCCCATAAAAATACTTTTTTTTTTAATAATTTTTTACTAATTTCGATGTACTCTTAACAGGAAATCAGAAACTGAATACATTAAAGAATAGAATATTTCGATATAAATAATCGTAATTAATAAATTTTTAATAAAAATTTTGATAGTAAGCAATATATTTCTGTTAGTAATCTCTGATGAGTAAGCGCATTAAAATTCTTATTGTCGAGGATGAGGAAACCTGCAGGACTCCGCTTAAAATCATGCTTGAGAATAAAGATTACCTTGTAATCGAAGCCGAGAACGGTTGCGAAGCACTCGAGAAAATTAATGAAGAATATGATGTTATACTTTTGGATTTAATGCTTCCCGACATGGACGGTATCGAAGTTTTAAAAGCAATAAGAAATTTAACAGCAACAACTGTTATTGTCATATCTGCGTTAGAAAGCAAAGCTGAAATAGATAAGGCATTCGATAACGGTGCTGATGATTACATGATCAAAACCAAATTCGACGAACAACTTCTATTGGCAAAACTCAGAAAATTTCTCAATAAAAGGGACCGAGGATATAATGACAATATTCAAGTTGGAAATATTTGCATTGATACCCGAAATAAAATTGTATTAGTAAACAATAAAAGAATCTCCCTTTCAAACATCGAGTACAGGATATTAGAACTTTTTATAGAAAATCCTAATAAAATATTTAATCAGAAATCAATAATAGATGAAATATGGGGAAAAGATTACCCTTTAGATGAAAATCAGGTCAGATGGCATATCAACAACATTCGTGAAAAAATAGAAGAAGTACCAAAGCGACCTAAAATAATAGTAACAGAACATGGGAGAGGTTATATTTTTGTTGCTGCAAATGAATAAATTTACAACAATAAAAATCCAATAAAAAAACAATAAAAAAACAATAAATTATTGATAGACAAAAGATTATATTTGCAATGAATCAGTGCTGATTGCATTTCCCTTTCGGGTAGTATTCAGTAGTTAGATAAATAAAATTCAACCACAAACTAAGGGAGGTTTATGGATTTTACACAGCATAACGAAATTAACAAACTATATCAATGTCTTAAAGCGTTGATGAACAAATTAAAAGAGTCAGTGAAATAAATTCACTGACTCTGAACACGACTGTTCTTGTCCGCAAACAATAGTTTTCGAGTCATAGAATGCGGTACAAGAACAAAAATATGAAAAAAATATTTTTGTTTAAATTTTTTTAAGGAGAATTAAAATGAAAACCAAATTTTCTTTTTTTATTATAGCATTAGTAGCTATAATCAGCAGTTTAACTGTCTTAGGGCAAGAACCTACTATAGAATGCCCAGATGGATACACACTTAAAGAGGCATTTCTGAGATATTGGATTGATGAACAAAATTTTTGTGATATTACAGTTTATTATTGTTGTAAATGGGATGAAGCAAATAATCAAGCAACTTTTGAAATTGAGTTGATGGAGGAAACAACCGTTGATGGGCATTGTATGGATTATATTGATGATCAGACATTAAACATTTGGGTTAGGGATCAAATTACTACAATTGCGGATTTAGCTTGTAATCCTATACCACCGGATCCTGATTATGTTATAGAAGTGATTAAAATTCCTAGTTGTATGTATTGGGAAAATAAACAAGTACCACCATATGGAGAAGATGTTTACCGTTTACGGAAATGGAGTTGTAATACAAACTGGTGTGTATATGTTTACCACATATCATACGATTATAGATATAATCCACCAAAATTAATTAGAACACTTGTAAATAGTTATGAAGAAGGTACTTATATTTGTCCTACAACTAAACCTGAGATACCACCACCAGGAAAAACTATGGATGAATATTGGATTACCGATTGTTTTAAAATTCCATGCGAAGAGTAAATAAAAACAGATTAAATATAGGCAACAATCTTTAATGGTTGGTGCCTATACGAATTTTCATATTTAAAGGAGAATTGTAATGAACAAGAATTTAATAATAATGTTGATTTTAATTCTACCACTAATATCGTTGGCAAATGAATATATTTTTGATAGTCTTGATTATTACAGGGTTTCGACTAATTATAATGGTTCTGCTTACAATGGCAGGACTATTCTCTCTTATGGCGAGGGGGGAGTAATTGTTCGTTCAACTGATAACGGGAATAATTGGTCACAGGTTAATCTTAATGATTCGTTTAATATTGTGAGCATAACTAATATTGGAAATGATTTTTATGGTGTTGTCAATAAACAATATATCATTAAGTCAACTGATGATGGAAATAATTGGAAGGCTTATGATGGTGGTTTTGAAACTGAATTTTATAAAATAATTGCATATAATAACAACCTGTATTGTCTTAGCAAAAATACAATAATGGTATTTAATACAAATATTGAAAAGATGAAAGAATATAAATTAACTTCCGATACTACATATTATGATTTTACTATTAGTGCTAATAATATTGTTTATTCTGCAGGAAACGGAAAGCTTGGAGTAATAAATTTACAAAACGATAACAGCGATATAATAGATTTAAAAAATTTAGGAATATGTACGGATTGTCCTGTTATTAAAAATTTATTTTCCGATGATTATAATACTTATTTTGAGCTTAGTAATAATCTTTATCAATATGACGGCAACAATGTTGAATTTATATTTTCTCCGATTAAGAAGGGAATTTATACTTCTTATAATAATAATTTATATGAATTATATAATATCATCAATGCTTCAACCTATCTCGATTCATTATATTTTATAAAAATAGACAAACAAAATCATAATTATTTTCATATTAAGTACCCCGGCCATGACAGATATATAAGCTCTTTAAATATCATAGAAGTATCTTTTTTAAGCCAAGATATTATTATTGCAGTAGGTAAAGATAAATTGATATATATGTCTTTTAATGGGGGCCAAATTTGGGAATTGAAGTCTCATTTTAATATTAGTAATGATTATGGTGATATAATAAGATTTGAAAGTAATAATGCGAATCGAATTTCAAAATATGCAAAATTTATTAGTACAAGAAATGGTGGAATAACTTGGTTACCACAAAAAAACTATGAGCCAAAATTTTCATCTAAAATATTTCAGAGTAATTGGGGTGAAAACGGCACTTATTTTAAAGATAAAATGAACGGTTTATTTTATGGATTTACTCTTTATCAGGGAGATACAAATTTTGCATATACTAATAATGGTTGCGAAACTGTTATGTTAAAAAATGTTAACGAATTTAGCGGATATTTCTATGGTGAGTCTCCAAAATTTTGTACACTCAATGATAAAACTATTTTCGCATTCCAAGGTACTTTAAATAAACTTAAATATTCATTGGTTTATCAGTTTGATGATACTCTTGGAGCTGAAAGATTATCATATATTGATTCGACACAGATACTTTTTATTGATTCATATAATGATGTATTAATTGCATTTATAGGAAATTATAAATATCCAAAAGATAGTACGTTCATTGTTTATGATAGCTTGTATTATAGTTTAATTACTTCGAGTGATGCTGGTAAGAATTGGAATAAAAATGATTTTAAGTTATTTATTCCAGGAAGAATTCCTCCAACATTTAATATTATTAGATTCAATGATAAACTTATCATTGGCTATAAGTATATCATTAATAAAAAAGCATACTGTGAAATTTATAAACTTGATTTAATCACAAAACAGATAGTGAAACTGTTTTCAATATTAACTGGTGATATGTATATTACAAGCATTAGTGGTTTTGATAATAAAGTCTTTATCGGGACATTAATCTATACTGATTCAAATAGATATTATGAACAATATCAGAATGATGATATTGAAAAGCATCCAACAGATTGGATAAATATAACTCCAAAATCAAGATATAGCCAGTTTACACAATTTATTAAAAATGACAGTTTAATTATTTTATCTGCTTATGATTCATTAATGAAATCGAATATTAAATGGTTTGCTAAACCAAAGAGAGTTACAAATGTTGACGAACAGGTTGAAGTTTCAAATTATTTATATTTATCTAAACCATACCCGAATCCAACACAAGATTATGTTAAAACTAAGTTTTATTGGGATATGAGTAATAATATTAATGATGCAATTATTGAAGTGTATGATATAATGGGAAATGTGGTATCGGATAGAAAACAAATTCTTTTTAATCAAATAAATAATTATTCAGGTGAAATTACTTGGCTAACAAAAAATCAACAAAGTGGAGTGTATATTATTAGTGTTAAGTTAGGTGGTGATACAAAGGCTGTACCTGTTGTTATTGTTAGGTAAGTTATATTTCTTACTTTTCCACTACGCTCAGTAAGTTTTTGAATCTTATTATAAGCTGTAGGTACTTCTCAGTTTTCATTTGATATGTATTTTGAGCCAAGCGGGATGTACCTTCTCCGTTTCATAGGTAGGGATAAGGCATTGACGAAGAGAGTAATATACATAAGATAAATAATAAATTTTTTATTTTCTTAAACAAATAATCCGTGATTATTGGGTAAAAGTATTGTAAAAACAGTTCCTTCATTTAGCTTACTTTTAATCTCAATTTTTCCTCTATGAGCTTCAACAATCCAATGTACAATTGACAATCCAAGTCCAAAGCCCTGTACATCACTTGACCTTGCCTTATCAATTCTGTAAAATCTATCAAAGATATGCTCCAGCTCTTCTTCTTCCATACCGATGCCGTTATCTGTAACGATAATTTCGCTGAGAATTTTTCCTTTTTTCAGCTCGATTGAAATTTTTCCTCCATTTGGGGTATATTTAATCGCATTGTCAACAACATTCAACACAGCCTGATGAATCCTTGCCGAATCGAAATCAATAATCAGATTTTGCTCTATATCGGATTGAATTTTAATATCTTTTGATTCGGCTAAAATTATTGAATCCTCGACAATGTCATTGAGCAATTTCGATAAATCCCCTTCTTCGATGCTCAGTCTCACTTGTCCCGTATCGGCACGTGAAAGCTCGAGAAGAGTTTCAACGACATTAGACAATCTCTGGACTTCTTCTAATGCACTAACAAGGACCCCTTCGTACTCTTCGGTGGTTTTCTGGCTGTGGAGTGCAATTTCAAGTTCGCCTCTTAGAATTGTCAAAGGTGTTTTAAGCTCATGAGAAGCATCCGAAGTAAACTGCCTGATTTGAATGAAAGAATTTTCAAGCCTTTCAATCATTGCATTAAGAGTGCGTGTGAGCCTGCCGATTTCATCGTTGATTTGATGTTCGGGAAGACGCTTACTCAGGTGCTTTGCAGTTATATCTGTTGCTGTTTGTGTAATTTCATCAACTGGACGCAGAGAAATTTTTGCGAGGAAGAATCCACCGGCAATTGAAACAACAAGAATGAGCGGGAAGGCAACAAGCAATGCGATAAACAACTGCCGAAGCTGATTCTCGATTACACTCGATGTATAGCCAATAGAGATAACAGCATTATTTGTCCTTTTAACGAACAGCCTCAACTCTTCTCCGGTTAAGTCAACATAAGAAAAAGCAGAATCAACATCTTCATGTAAGGTGATTATTGATGGTGGTATTGAATAAGATGACGAACCTTTTACCAACACCGAATCGCTTGTAACCTGCATTTTGAGGGAATAATACATTATTACCGGCAGTGAATCGGATTTTAGATTTTCTGACCTCCAGACAATATGATTGTTTGTGTCGGCAATCTGAAGGAAGTAATTCTTTGGTTCCAAGAGAATGTGCTGGTATATAGCCGACCATACCATTCCTTTGTCTTCATCCGGTTCCTTTAGCTCCCTGCCGGGCCTGAGCGGACCTACAAATCTTCTTTTTTCGTCTTCCCTGAAAAGTGCAAATTTATCCTGCGATACCTTTGGTCTTTTTTCAGTTTTTTGCTTAATCGCTTCTATTGTATTTTCTTTAATGATATCATCGAGAGACATTGCGACATTAGCTAATGAGGCATCCAGATTTGCATGCAATTCATTTGAAACGGACAAATACATATATACACCAAAGAGTGAGAGTGATACGACCACGATTGTACTGTACCAGAAAGTCAGTCTCATCTTCAGTGATATTTTTAATACCATTACCTTTTTCTATCTCGATTTTTTATATAAGTTAACTTTGAATAAACAAAAGATATTACTTATTCAAAGAATTTCAAAGTTAAAAAATTATTTTATAATATTAAGGATAACATCTCTTGGATTAATTGATTTAATTAATTAGTAATCCTGATCGACCTTTTAATTCCAAACATAATTGTAATATGGTATCTTTATTTGACAATCATAATATTCAATTAAAATTTGTTTATGAAATGTTTATTTTGTTCAGTATACTGAATAAAAAAGATGAATATTGTTCAATATACTGTACAAATTTTCAATTATGATAACAGGCATAAGTAAAAATATTTTACAATTTATTCCCATCTGTTTTGTCATATAGGTTTTTTTAATTGAAGTTTTTATGAGAAAAGAAAATTTACGTAACATTGCAATTATTGCACATGTTGACCATGGTAAGACTACACTTGTTGACGGTATGCTCAAGCAAAGCGGAACTTTCAGGGATAACCAGGTTGTCGAAGATAGAATCATGGATTCGATGGACCTCGAGAAGGAACGCGGCATAACAATAATGGCGAAGAATACCTCGATATTTTATAATGATGTAAAAATTAATATCGTTGATACACCCGGACATGCCGACTTCGGTGGCGAGGTGGAAAGAAGCTTAAATCTCGTTGACGGTGCTTTAATTCTCGTTGACGCAAGCGAAGGTCCCTTGCCTCAGACCAGATTTGTAGTCAAGAAAGCACTTGCAAAAAAGCTTCCGATTATTCTTGTGATTAACAAAATTGACCGTCCCGATGCAAGAATTCAACAGGTGATTAATGAAGTATATGATTTATTCATTGACCTTGATGCACAGGATGAGCAAATCGAATTCAAGATACTATACACAAATGCAAAGACAGGTGTAGCTCATAATGAAATAGGTGATAATTCCGAAGACCTGAAGCCATTATTTGATGCAATTATATCGGAAATTCCCGGGCCCGATGCTGATGACAATGAAGTGCCTCAGTTTCTCGTTACTAATCTTGACTATGATTCTTATGTCGGCCAGATTGCAATCGGAAGGCTTTCACATGGCATACTCGAAATGAACAAAACTTATTCTTTGGTGGTGGAAGACAAAACCATAACCGGTATAAAATTTTCAGCTCTGTTTAATTTCCAGGGATTGAAGAAAAAGCAGGTTACCCAGGTTGAAGCAGGAGATATTATAGCATTAGCAGGTGTAGAAAATCTTGAGATTGGGGATACAATTACCTCGAATGAAAATCCGAAACCTCTGCCGAGAATAAAAGTTGACGAGCCTACACTATCAATGATATTTTATGTGAATGACAGCCCATTTGCCGGGAGGGAAGGCAAGTTCCTGACTACACGCCACCTTAAAGAAAGACTCGAAAGAGAAACACTAAGAAACGTCGCAATCGAACTGAAATATCTCGACAGGACAGATGCTTTCGAAGTATGCGGCAGGGGAGAACTTCAGATGGCGGTGTTAATCGAAACAATAAGACGTGAAGGATATGAGTTTTTGGTTTCAAAGCCGCAGGTAATTACAAAAGATATTGACGGGAAACTCTGTGAGCCTGTGGAATTACTTTTGCTCGATATACCCGAAGAGCATATTGGTATTTTGACATCAAAGTTATCAGTCAGAAAAGGCGTGATGGCAAATATTACGAACAGTGGAAGCGGTAGGGTTAATATGGAATTCAGGATACCTTCACGAGGATTAATTGGTTTCAGAAGCCAATTCCTAACAGACACTAAAGGTGCAGGAGTTATGAATACCTTGTTTGACGGATACGAACCATGGTATGGCCCTATACCGCAGAGGTCATCAGGAGCCTTGGTTGCTGACAGGCAGGGAAGAGCCACAGCCAATGCCGCTTATGGTATGGAAGACAGAGGCGAGTTATTCATCGAACCGGGATACGAAGTTTATCCGGGAATGATTGTTGGCGAAAGAAATAAAACTCAGGATTTGATTGTGAATATTACAAAAGAGAAAAAGCTTACGAATATGAGAGCATCGAACTCCGATGCAACTGTCGTTCTTAGGCCCTGCAGAAAACTTTCGCTTGACCAGTGTATCGAATTTATTGCAGAAGATGAACTGATTGAGATTACACCAGAAAATATTAGACTGCGTAAGATGGAACTTGACCCCAACAGAAGAAGGAACAAGAAGGAATAAGACTGAATTTAATATTTGAAATATTATTCATTTAACATTCTTCTATCTTAATATGATTTAATAATGTAAGTAAGCTGGGAAACACACAAATAATTATTGTGTGTTTTTTTCGTAAATTTGTTTATGACTAAGGAAGAAAATATTAGCTACTGGGTGAAATCTGCAAAACATGATTTGGAGACAGCTCAAGCATTGTTAGAATCAAGAAAATATGATTGGTGTTTGTTTATAGGACATTTAGTAGTTGAAATAATTTTAAAAGCACACTTTGTAAATGATGTCAATAAAGTTCCACCAAAAATTCATGACTTAGTCAGACTATCCCAATTAATCAATATGAAATTTACTGAAGAAAAACTTAAAATGCTTGAGAGGTTTAATGATTTTCATATCGAAGCATGATATCCAGATGAAAAACTGGAGTTCTATAAAATTTGTACTAAAGAATTTACAGAATCAAATTTTAAAAATATCAAAGAGATGTATCAATGGATGCTGTTAAACCTGAAATATTAGAAATTGCAAGGAAATATATTAATTTATTAGAAGAAACAGGATACCCTGTCAAGGAAGCCTATCTGTACGGTTCATATTCAAGAGGAATAGAAAACGAATGGAGCGATATTGATATTGCTGTTGTATCGGATAGTTTTGAAGGAAACCGTTTTAAAGATAAAGAAAAAATAAGAGGTTTATACCGCAAAGTTGACATTCGTTTGTCCATTTTACCACTCGATAGTTCTTCATTGGATAGTTTTTTTATTCAGTCTGAAATCCTTAATAAAGGTATTCGTATATTCTAAAAGTAATAAATATACTAACTAGACTTGAATTTACTCAATCTATTAGTATAGAATTTTGCTATGATAGTTGTAAATTATTTGAAAACAACAATAAAACATTTGAAATCAAGTCTAAAAACAAAAATTTTTTATTATAAGGAGGTTTATTTACATGAAAACATTTCTGAGATTATTTTTAATTGGATTGGTTTTAACATCTGTTACATTTTGTACAGAAACGAGTAATAATAAAAAGAAGGTAAAAATGGAAGAAAAGAAAAATCCGCAATATGTGATTAGCGTAAAGCAGGGTGATGTAGATTTTGGAAATATCATATTAGAATTATTTCCTGATGTTGCCCCCAAGCATTGCCATAACTTCGATAGTTTGGTCGGCATCAAATTTTATGATGGAACAGCATTCCACAGAGTAATTCCCGGTTTTATGATTCAGGGAGGCGACCCAAATTCAAAGAGCAAACCCAAGGAAACATGGGGAATGGGTGAACCGGGCCAAAAAACTGTTCCAGCAGAATTTAATGATATATCACACGAGAGAGGTATATTGTCAGCCGCAAGAACTCCTGACCCGAATAGTGCTACATCCCAGTTTTTCATTTGTGTAGCTGCGGCTCCTCATCTCAATAAGCAGTACACTGTTTATGGTAAGGTCATTACCGGAATGGACGTTGTTGATAAGATAGTCAGCGTTCCATGTGACGGAAGTGCACCTAAAGTTAAAGTTGAAATGAAAATCACAAAGAAAACAGATTAACCTAAATTTTGCAAACAAACTGAAATTTTCGTGTTATTATAATTGTACATGCGAACTTTTTTAATACACCATAATGAAGGAAGCAGATATAATGCTTCCTTCATTATTATAAATATAAACCGATTTATTTACTAATTAACTCACGTTACACAGTTATTATTATCCTTATTCTACAAAGTTCAATACTAATGGGATTATCACTAATTTCAGTTATGTTTTAATACAGACGTTCAACTCCTATAGAGTTGTCGCTAATTTCGGATATATTTTATTACAAACGTTCAATCACTCTGTGATTGTAATTAAATTCCAATTGTAGGGACAGAAAATTTTCTGTCCAACCGACTCAATAGGAGTTAAACATCTGTAACAGACAATAAATAATCAGAGTCCAACTCAGTAGGAGTTGAACGTCTATATTAAAACATAACTGAAATTATCTATAAACCTATTGGGATTGAACTTTATAAGCCAAGGATAATAATAACTGCGTAACATGAGTGACTAATTAATAATGAATTTTTAAAAGTTAATTAAGTGATTAATATTGAAAAATTGGTTTTATGATAAATTTCATTCAATTTTACATTCTACATTTTGCATTTTACAATATTCATTCAAAGTTTTTCCAGCTTAGCATATTGAAGCATCAACACTTTCTTGCCGACTGAATTGAAATTCACTACAGCTTTTGCATTATTTCCTGTGCCAACAACTGCCATTATTTTTCCCTTGCCGAAATGCGAATGGTTCACCCAATCACCTGTGCGAAATATGATTGTCTCTGCGGATTGTTGAAATGAGTGAGTTTCTTTTGGATTTATAGCATAGAAAATTTTACTTTTTTTGGTTTTCGTTTTAAATGAATTAAAAGGTAAATCATTGTTTTTCTTTTTTGCATAATCGAGAAATTTCCGGTCAATCTCATTCAAGAACTTTGATGGAGATGAACCGGAATAAGAACCGAATCTAAGCCTTCTTCCTGCATAGGTAAGATAAAGCAGTTTTTCTGCCCTGGTTATTCCGACATAAAACAACCTGCGTTCTTCCTCCTCTTCTTCAAAATGGCTGTCAGCCCGGAGAAGCGGAAGTAAACCATGTTCGAGTCCTGCAATAATGACAACAGGAAATTCCAGCCCTTTTGCAGAATGAAGTGTCATTAGCTTAACCTGTTCCTGGCTTGTGTCTTTTTCATCAATGTCAGTCAGTAAGGATAACTGGTTCAGATAATCCTCGAATTGTGCATCTTCATTTCTGTTGAAGTAGTCTATGAAATCGGATAGAAACTGTTGTATGTTGTTCCATCTGTCGAGAGAGTCTTCCGTATTAATTTCGCGGTACATCTGCAAAATCCCCGTTTCGCCTATATACTGTTCTATAAGCTTGGCAGGTTCTGTCTTACCTATTTCAGAACGGTATTTCTCAATTAGTTCAACGAATTTATTTACTGCTTCTTTTGCCCTTTGCTGAAGAGAATCATTTTCGTTTACACGGAGAAATGCATCATATAAGGAAATTGAAATTTTTTCAGCAAATCCTCTAATATATTTCAAAGATGTAGGCCCAATACCTCGTGGAGGTTCGTTGATTACTCTCAGCAATGATTCCGAATCTTGTTTGTTAACCAAAAGTTTGAGATATGCCAGCACATCTTTTACTTCTTTTCTCTTATAGAAAGATATGCCCCCGATGATAACATAAGGTATTTGTGCTTTCTTAAACGCATTTTCGAGAGCAAGAGATTGGGCATTTGTCCTGTATAGTACTGCATAATCTTTGTGAGTGAATCCACCGTCTTTTGAATTTTCCTTAACAATTCCGGCTATTCTCTCAGCCTCATCTCTGTCGTCAATTGTTTCAATCACCTTTACAGGGTCTCCGTCAGCATTATCTGTCCACAGTGTTTTATGAAGCTGCTTACGATTAAATTTTATAACTGAATCCGCTGCACCAAGTATAGTTTTCGTTGAACGGTAATTCTGTTCAAGCCTCACAACTTTTGCATCAGCATAATCTTTCTGAAAATCGAGAATATTACGGATATCAGCACCACGCCAGCGATAAATACTCTGTGCATCATCACCGACAACGCAAATGTTTTTATGTTTGCGTGCAAGCATATTAATCACAACATACTGGGCACGGTTTGTGTCCTGGTACTCATCAACGAGAATGTATTTAAACCTGTTTTGATATTTTTCAAGCGTCTCATCCGAAATTTGCAGTGCATTAATCATATTGATTAGCAAATCATCGAAGTCCATCGCATTGTTAACGATGAGCAATTTTTCATAAGCATCATAGACAGTGGCAGTCTGTTTTTCCAAATCGCTGTCGGCAGAGTTGGAATATTTTTCGCTGTCAATCATCTGGTTCTTTGCCCAGGAAATTCTACCCCTCATACTTTGAGGTGAATATTTCTGATGATTTATCCCAAGTGTATTCATCACATTTTTAACGACACTCAGAGAATCATCTGTGTCGTAAATAGAGAATGAACTTGTGTACCCTATATGACTTGCTTCGTATCTAAGAAGACGAGCAAAAATTGAATGGAAAGTTCCTGCCCAGACTTTATTTACGGAATCCGAAGGAACGATATGTGAAATCCTGTCGAGCATCTCTCTTGCCGCTTTATTTGTGAAAGTGAGTGCAAGAATGTTATATGGATTTATTCCCTGCTCAATCAGATAAGCTACACGGTGAGTCAATACGCGGGTCTTGCCGCTACCAGCACCTGCAACAATCAGTAACGGCCCTTCCACTGTTGTTACTGCATTTTTTTGTTCCTCATTCAGTTGGGCTAGTAAATTTGAATTGGGAGCGTTTATAACTTTTACTAATTTTAATGCCATCTTTATATTAATTAAATTGTATTCTGAAACATAGCAATTTAAGAATTATTATTTTAACCGATACAGTATATATAGGCGATGTCATGCTAAACCTTGTCCTCACGAAAGTGGGGATCAGTTCAGCATCCAACTTGGATTAATGCCTATGGATTCCGCATCTAGTGCGGAATGACATTCTGAGTTTGTCATGCCTGAATTTAGTTCAGCATCCATTTGTGTTAATGCCTATGGATTCCGCATCAAGTGCGGAATGACATTTTCATTTTAAAAAAAAGGATAATATTTTTTCATGAATAATTTTCAATTAAAAGCAGAAAATATATCGAAAGCATTCAGCAGAAATAAGACAATTATTTCTAATATTAATCTTGAACTATCAAATGGGAAAATAATCGGTGTTGCCGGTCCCAACGGTTCAGGAAAAACCACATTTCTGAAAATACTTTGCAGTATCCTGAAACCTACGAGTGGAAAAGTTGAGCTAAAAGTTGATGATGCTATAATAAAAAAAGAAGATTATTTTCAGCATTTCGGATATGTCGCTCCCTACCTGAATTTGTATGATGAATTTACACCTATCGAACATATAAAAATCATGTCGGGATTAACAGGAACAACTTTCGATTTGAATAGAGCAAATGAACTTCTCGAAACATTTAATCTTCACAAAAAAAAGGATGACCTGATTAGAACATTTTCATCCGGCATGAAACAAAGAATGAAATATATTCTTGCTCTGCAAAGAGAATGCGAAATTCTCCTGTTCGACGAACCTATGACCAATCTCGATTCTGCGGGTGTCGGAAGCATTCACGTAATAATCGAAAAGCAAACATCAGCGGGAGCTGGCGTAATAATTGCTACTAATGACGAGAGAGATAAACTACTCTGTCATGAGATTATTGATGTTTCGTTAAAGTAATAATTATGAAAAAATTTGTTTTAACTTTTGTAGTTCTATCATTTTTATTTTCAATTTCTGTACTCAAAGCACAGAATTATTTTACTTATCTGTCATCACTGAAACTACCTGCACAGCTTGATTTTTGCGGAGAGAAAGTACCTCTCGATATTCCTGAGGTTCGGGAAAGGGCAGAGCGTGAATTTTACCTCCTTCTTCAACAACCGGGTCAGGTAATACTTTATATCAAACGTTCGGGAAGATATTTTCCGATGTTTGAGAAAATCATCAAAGAAAAGAATATGCCCGATGATTTAAAATATCTTTCTGTAGCTGAAAGTGCATTATACATGTCGCGTTCCTCGAAAGGTGCTGTCGGTTTGTGGCAGTTCATGCCGGCAACAGCCCGTGCTTATCGTCTGCAGGTGGATGATTACGTTGACGAAAGGCGGCATCCCGAAAAAAGCACAGAAGCCGCATGCAAATATCTGAAAGACGGCTACCAACAGCATAAGTCATGGCTATTGTCTGCGGCGGGATATAACATGGGCAACACAAACGTCAGCTCACACCTCGATTACCAGAACGGCAACGGCTTTTTCGATTTATTCCTGAATGAAGAAACCTCAAGGTATATTCTCAGGATAGTTGTCATCAAGGAAATCATGTCAAATCCTGAGAAGTACGGTTTCAGAATTGACAACAACGAAAAATATAAACCCGATAATGTAAAATATATCGAATGTAATGAAGAAATACCAAACCTCTCGAAATGGGCATCAGAACAAGGCACAACATACAAAGACATAAAAATTCTCAACCCCTGGATTCTTGAAAGGAAGCTCCCAAAACCGTCAAAAGGGGATGTGTATAAGATTGCTGTGCCGGTGAAGTAGAATTATTTTGAAAATAAAGAATTTTTCTTATATTTGATAAAATTTTCTGTTATACAACTATTTAGATAGAAAAATCTTATGCTGAATCAGGATATTAAAAGTGGTCTTTTTGGTAGTATTGGCGAAAATATGGTAGCCTTTGAATTAGCAAAAAGAAATTGGTTTGTTTATAGACCCTACTTTGATACAAGGATTGACTTTATTGCCCAAAAATTTGTATGTAAAAAATGTTTTAGTGATTGGGAATCTAAACATATTGTTAGCTGTAGTGATAAGAATTGTAAAAATTTTTTAAAAGATTTAAACCAGAAGGATTATCTAAAAACTAGAAAATGCCTCGATTGTGGTTATATTTTCAATAAATATACTACTGAGCACGATTGCCCTAAATGTGATACAAAGATGACTTCTAATCTTATTACAACAAGTGGCCAAAGAAATTATCAGTTTACATGTAATTTCTGCAAACATAGTTTTAGTAGTCAAACAAGAAGTTGTGTCAAATGTGGAAGTAATAATTGTGTTGAATATCCGGTATGTAAAATATGCGGAAGTGAGATAAAACCAAGAAATACAAAATGTCAAAATCCTGGATGTGATAGTATTGATTACGCTTTGATTATTCGTACAATTCAAGTGAAATCTTCACATGAAGAAGAAGGTGGAAAAATTGGATTTAATTTCAAATTACAAGATTTAATTGATGATGAGAGACACTTTTTAGTTGTGTATTCAAGAACTTTTGAAGATTATAAAGAAAAACATAATTTTTGGGTAATGTCCGTAGATGAATTTAATAATGAGATGTTATCCGAATCTGCCTCTAAACTTATTTATCAAAATGCTCGGTTACATCCACCAACAAATAAAAGCCAATCATTTTTTAATGAAATTGAATATAATAAATGTACTTTTGACCTTGAAAAAGCAAGAAAAAGAAAAGAAATTAATAAGATTATTGAAATAGAAAAACAGTTACAAAAAGTTGATGTTTTTGCAAAGTTAAATAGATTTATAAAAGGAGATTTTTAAGAAACATCAAATTCTTCAAATGTATCTCCTGATTCAAAAACATTCAATGAATTGTTGATTCTTTTCAATATTGCTTTTCTAAATAAATCCTTATTTATTTCAATTCCAATTCCAACACGGTTTAATTTTTGAGCAACTATTGGTACAGTAAAACTCCCTGCAAATGGATCCATAACATTTTCACCTACATAAGTAAAGTATTTTATTGCCATACTTGGAATATCTTCAGGAAATGGTGCAGAATGACCTAATATGTTTTCACCATTTTGATTTATTTTTATAACAGGTGGAAATTTTACTATATCTCTTCTCCACATATTAATTGTTTTTGAATCAATTAAATTATCTTTATCATTATCGTGATTATATTGCATAAGGTTTGTTCTCAATGAAAATCTTTTACCTCTATTATGGGGACTTCTAATAAAACAATTTCGATTTTTACATTCCCAACTTTGAACACCAATTTCAGATTGTGTATTCCCATTTACCTTCAAAGAACCACAAACGGGACAAGGAATTTTACTTTTATCTAATCTATGCTTATGAAATATTAATAAATGTTCGTAACAATTCAATGGATATTGGTATAATGGATAATTAATTCCATTATTCATATGTCTTTTACTTTCCACCTCTCCTTTATCCCAAATTATATCATCAACAAATTCAAATCCTTCTTCTTCAAATATTTTAATAAAATATGCTCCTAGAGGTATTCGCCTTTTTCCCCAAACGGATTTAGTAGTAATCTGGTCATTATCGAAAATATCTCCAACATTAAATACCCATACTCTGTGATTATCAAGAACTCTATAACTTTCTCGAATTATATTTCTCATATCATTAAGATATATATTTAAATCATCCCATTGAGAGTATGCCCTTGCGTTAAAATATGGTGGTGATGTAACCATTAATTGTATAGATTCACTTTCAAGTTTTCTTAAAACTTTATAAGCATCACCCCATATTACTTTTATGGTTCTATCTTTTTGATTAAGAAAATTATTTAACTTCTCATCAAATTCACTTAGACGGGTTTGTTCTCTATATTTACTTCGTATAAATTTTATATATTCTTTGCTAAAAATCCTGACTATTTCTTGGTTAGGAAGGCCATCATCTTTATAACTTTTCAAAGTTGATTTTAACTTAATAATTTCATTATCTTTTAATATTTTTTTTAAATAGAAATAATTACTTTCGAAAAGGTAATCTAGATCTATATTATAATGATTAAGTATTCTTTCTTTCTCAATTTGAATTTCTTCAATTTGATTACTCAATTCTAACGAGGACTGATAAGATGTTGTTGGTTCTGAAGCGATCCAATCTCGTACTTCATCTATTACATATCTAACTGAATCACCAACTTTAATATGTGGTAATCCTTTTTTCTTCAAACGCCATAAAGTCGTTCTTGAAATATTAAGTATTTTTAAAACTTCTTTTTCCTTCTTATATGATGCCATTATTGAAAAATTGAAACATTATGAAACAATATGAAACAAAAATATAGAATTAATGCTTTCTAACAAAGTCATATTTTCATAAATTCATTTATTTCCCTATTGGCACGAAAATTGGTTAATATATACTTGTGAGTGAATAGCCGCCGTTTTTTGCCATGCTCATAGTATCCCCTCCTGTGTGTGGGAGGGGAGCTTTATTGAGCATAAATGAACTTTCTATTTTAAAGTTGAGAGGTTGTCATGAAAAAACATATATTGAATTATCTGCCGCTATCAGTTGCAGGCTTTTTCCTTGTTGTGTTTATACTGTATTCGCAAACTGCGAAGACGGCCGATGAAAAGGACAGTGCAGAAAAAAAGCAATTGAATGAACTGTACAAAAAGTACGATAAATCGCTTTTCAAGGCGATTTTTTCATCGGAAGAATTAAGGCCATATGCGATTATCCAGATTGACAAGCTGAGCGACTCTTACAAGAACGAATGGACATCCCCCGAAGCGATGTATGAAATGCTGAATAAAAAAGAAAGAGAGTATCTTCTGAATCAGATTGCTGTTTATCTCCACGAATCCAAAGACCAGAACAGGAGCAACCGAATATTTGACAAGCTGAAATACTGGTGCATAGCCGATATTCAGTTCTCATTAATCACGGACAAATTCGGTTTTTACAACGAAGATATTTTCCGTGCATTGATGGAGATTGCCAACACAAAACAATTCTTCATTCGTGAAATTGACGGACAGCCGATAGATTTGAAGAGCCTGTCGAAAACACAGACCGAAAAAATTTACAGCAATGCAATGAATTACATCAGCAGTCTCAGCCTGAAAGACCAACTGAAATGCTATGCTGAAGTGTATTCTCAATTATCGAATATAAGTATGAGGTAGAAAGAACTTGTAAATTTGTTAAAAAAAGAAATATAAATTTAAAATTGATATTTATTTTTCACGTCATGCTAAACGAAGAGCTAAATTATATAAAATTAGTGTTGAGAATATATTAGCAATCATCAACAAATATGATTTATCAAATTATTCTATGGGTTCGATAATAAATATTATAGATGATGAGTATATTAAAAAGTATAAGTATCCTATTAAAATAGTACTTAAAAAGGAATTGTTAAAAATTACTATTATTACTATCTTTCCATATAAAGGGAAAAAAAATGAAAGTTCAATACGATAAAGAGGTAGATGCTGCATATATCCTTCTTTCTAACCTAAAGCCTGATGGTGCAATTGAAATATCTGAAGGTGTAAATCTGGATGTAACCGATAAAGATGAAATAGTCGGGATTGAAATACTCAATGCATCAAAAAGATTTCCCTTAGATACATTATTCAAATATGAATTTGAGAATTATCAGGTATAACGGAATTATATTTTGTCATTTTATTTTAAAATCCAATAATTCCCATTTTTCTGCAAGTTTATTTTTCCCATCATTCAAATCATAAATTTCATAAACAACTCGCCCGATGCCTGGTGAACAATATATGAACATCTTATAATAAACTATATTAGTTTTTTCAATACTATATTTTATGCAATTGTAATTTTTTCCGGAAATTTGAACTGTTACATCAATACTGTCAACTTTAACACTATCAGTAGCTCCTTTGAATATTTCTCCTGCCTGAACAGGATATTTTAATATCATAACAAATCTATCATTATTAAATATATATAAGCCGTCGGATTCATTTACATAGTAATTTCGGGCTTGTACTTTACCGGTTGAATCACTTACTTCGAGAACATAAAATTTTTCTGAATTAATTAAAGTATCAGCAATAACCTTAGTTATTCTTTTATGACAATTAACATCAGCATTGCTGTTATAACGGCAAATATTCTCAATCCATTCATTACCAATTTTAAGTGGTAATATTTCTTCTGTTGTATCTGAGCAGAATAAAAATTTTCCAAAAGGAAATAATAAGAATAGTATTATTACTAATATTTGACAATTTCTTTTCATAATAAATCTAATAATTTTTTTATTTTTCTGTTTCAATGACTATCAAAAACCTATCTTTAGCAGTATTAGACCTGGCTTCTTCATAAGTATTGTAATATACTTCAGGAAAAATATATTTTTCAATCAAATCATTTCGGTTGATTTTCTGAAAATATGATTTTAATCCTTCATTAAACGGTTGAAGTGAAGGGAATATTATAATTCCTTCTTCTTTGTAAAAGTTGGGATGATACCAATCAAATTTACCGTCGGGTACAGGATTGCCGGTTGAATTATTTAACCTGTCAACACCAAGAATAGTTACGAGCTTGTCAGGCAGGCTGTCCAACACATCAGTTGTATCGTTAATATGCTTTATATAATACATTTTTACATCAGTTTTATTTACATCAATATCCTTGGTATCAAATGAATAATAATTCTTTAATTGTCTCTGCCAAAGTGTTCTATAAGCAGGGAGTAAATTTGGTCTGTAAATTAATTTGAGTATTAATGTATCTTTTGGATTTGCCAAGTTCGACATAGTACCATAGTATTCATCATCATCACTCACTTTTGTTGCTCCATCAACCCTGTATGAAACAGCATAATATCTATCATATTTAAGTTCCTTTAAATGTAATATCCCCAAATTATAATCAATAGTATATTTTGATGAGTCTAATTTTACGAAATTTGACATTTCAACAATACCGGATGTTGGTGGTATATGTAATAAAGATTCGTTATACCGTTCTCCCATAAGATATTTCTTTGTTTCAAGGTCGGCAAAAGCTATCCCAATAAATGTAACAGATGAATCATTAAAATTATTATTTGATTCCCATACTTCAATTTCTTTTATTCTCAAAGGTGCGACAGCTTGTGGGATATACCCCAATTTGTAATACTCTTCAATGACAGATTTATAACTTGTATCAATAATAAAAAAATTACGGGCAAAATCATAAGCATGGAGATATGTCCTGTTTACGTTATTGAAATGTACTGTAGTCGGGTTATCAGAACATGATATAACAAGCAATAACAATAAAGCAATGATTATATGTTTCATTGTGAAACCTATTGAAATTGATAATATTCTTGCACTTTATGAAGTGAAGAACGGCAATATCTTAATTTTATTTGGTTTAATTTTACGAATTAAAACATTTAGAATTATTCAACTATTGAGTAATAATTAGTTACCTATTCAACTAATATCACATATATTTCTGTAATTCTTCAAGCTCAATATTTATTTCTTTCATTATTTGTCTTAGTAGAATTGGTGATATGTCTCTTCCTTTGTGTATTGGTACTGTGGTTGTTCTTCCGTCTGAATTGCGGAATTGTTTATGAGAACCTTTTTGGCGGATTTCCTCGAATCCTAAGAATTTTAGAACCTTAATTAATTCATGAGGTTTTAAAACGGGATATCTACTCATTTTAATCCAGAACTAAGTTTTGAGTTCCTATAAACTCGCTTTCTAACAGTGGCTCTCCATCTTCGAGAAGCATCTCAACAACTTCTTTCAGATTTATCCTTAGTTCATCAATAGTTTCTCCTTGCGAATGAGCGCCAGGAAATCCCGGGATATAACCCACAAAAAAACCGGTGTCATTGCACTTTTCGATAACTGCTGAAAATGTTCTCATTATCTTTCCAAATTATTATTACTTGTTATATCAACGAATATAATAAATATTATTTTTATTCAACCATTCCCGGTTTATTCAAATCATTAAACAGATTGACTACTTTATCAATTGCCATTGCGCCTAAATCGCCTTTGCCGTGCTGACGAATTGAAACTGTACCGCTGTCGGCTTCCTTCTGTCCTATAATTAATGCAAAAGGTATTTTCTGCTGTTCTGATTCTGCGATTTTACGGTTCACTTTCTCGCTTCGTAAATCTATCGAAATCCTGAATCCGAGCTTGTCTAACTTTTGCTCAATTTCCTGTGCATAATCATGCTGTTTGTCGCTTATGGGTAGAATACTTGCCTGAACAGGAGAAATCCAGAAGGGGAAATTGCCGGAAAAATGTTCGATTAAAATTGACATGAATCTTTCCATCGAACCAAACGGTGCCCTGTGAATAACAACAGGTCTATGCTTCTGGTTATCTTCACCTGTGTATTCAAGCTTAAATCTTTCAGGCATTACATAATCCACCTGTACAGTACCCAACTGCCACTTACGTCCAATCGAATCCTTAACTATGAAATCAATTTTGGGTCCGTAGAAAGATGCTTCGCCTATTCCTATTTTATAATTCAAATCGATTTCATCGGCAACTTCTTTGATGATTCTTTCTGCTGTTTTCCATGTCTCTAAAGCACCCACGTATTTACCTTCGGTATCATCGCGGAACGAAAGCCTTGTTGTTACTTCCATTCCAAATGTCCTGAATACAAGCTGAGTCAGGTCAATGTTATTCTTCAATTCATCTTTAAGTTGCTCAGGCATGCAGTATATATGAGCATCATCCTGTGTGAATCCGCGAACACGAATCATGCCTGTCAATTCGCCTGATTGCTCATATCTGTAGACAGTGCCGAACTCTGCCAGCCTTAATGGTAGTTCTTTATAGCTTCTTGGCCTGGATGCATAAATAGAATGATGATGGGGACAGTTCATCGGTTTCAGCATGTATTCTTCATCCTCGACTTTTATCGGTGCGAACTGAGATTCAGAATAATAGGGATAATGACCCGATGTTTTATATAAATTCAAATTTCCTATGTGAGGAGTAATGACTTCTTTATAGCCACGCTTTTTCAATTCGCCACTTATAAAATTTTCAAGAATCCGGCGGACTATCGTACCTTTCGGAAGCCAGACCGGAAGTCCCACACCGACTTCAGGTGATATAATAAATAATTCAAGCTCTCTTCCGAGTTTGCGGTGGTCTCTTTTCTTTGCTTCTTCGAGCATCAAAAGATGTTCGTCGAGCATTGACTTCTTGGGAAAAGTAATTCCATACACCCTTGTCATCATTTTTCTGCTTGAATCACCCTTCCAGTATGCACCGGCAACTGACATCAGCTTTACATTCTTTAACATTCGGGAATTGGGAACGTGTGTGCCGCGGCATAAATCTATAAAATTACCCTGCTGATAAAAAGTGATTTCATCATTCTTCAATCCATCCAGGAGTTCAAGTTTGTACTCATCGCCTACTTTTTTGAAATGCTTTACTGCATCTTCCCACGATATTTCAATTCTTTTGTATTCGGATTCTTTCTTAGCAAGCTCACGCATTTTTTCTTCAATTTGAGGAAGATTATCGAGAGATATGACCGCTCCTTCGGGCAAATCAACATCATAATAAAAGCCGTTCTCGATTGCTGGACCAACGCCGAACTTAACACCCGGGTATATGCTTTGAATTGCCTCTGCCATCAGGTGTGCAGATGAATGCCAGAAAATTTCCTTGCCTTCTTCATCATTGAATGTAACTATGCGTATTGATGCGTCTTCGTTTATTGCACGCGACAAATCATATTTTTTTTCATTTACAAATATACCCAGAGCTTCCCTGGCAAGTCCTTCGGAAATGGATTTTGCAATTTCCATACCTGTTATTCCTGCGGGATAATCCCTGACACTTCCATCCGGAAAAGTAATGTTCATTTTGATTCTGAATTTGTTATAAATTTCTGAATAATTAATAGTGAAGTAACGTAATAAATAAAAGATTATTACTTACAAAATCTATTTGCACAAATGAAAAACCTTATAGCATCCCCTGAACCTTAGTAACAATCCAAGCCTAACCAACAAACCTTATTAACACTTTAATAAGGTAATAAGGTTTGACGCATCTGTTGACTTTTTTACTAAGGTTATAGGTTTAAAAATAAGGTTTATAAATTTAAGGAATAATATAATTCTCCAAAGAATAAATCTTAATCATATTCGTTTCGTTTTCTCAATGAAACGGCACATCTAATAAAAGTGTGTTCTTATAACTTAGATTGATTAATTTTGAAAATAATCAAATAAATAATAACGGGGAAACTTATGAGAATTAAAATTTTTGCTTTAGCATTAATTATGTTCAGTTCTATAATTGCATGGTCGCAGGACGATATGCTCGATAGTCTTGATTTGTCATTTGAAAGCTCACCGATTAAGGAGGAGAAAATTCCATATTTCGCAATTGCGGGTGGTTTCACAGGAACATTTTTCTTTGCAAATTTCGATGAGATGAATCAACGTATTGTTGATGGCTTCAAGGAAATGAGGAGTGAAAGACTGAATGGCTCTATTTTTATGCCCGGTGCGGAAGGGTTCACTGCTATCGGAATAATTCCAAATATGAGACTTGGCTTCTTTGGTGCCGGTGGTTCAAAAACAATCAAAGCTGTAAATGCAGATACTACGAGAAGTATTGACTATACGGTCAGCTTCAACGGAATTTCATTTGATTATGCTTATGTTCCTACCCGTCGGCTTGCAATATTAGCCGGAGTCAACCTTGGTTGGGGTACTATGGCAATCGAATATTACAGAACGACAAAAGAAATAAACTGGACTAATTTTGGCGAAGATGTAGATTCCAATAACTTCATGAGCAGGGCTGAAGCCCGATATTGGCTCATCCAACCTCATCTTAATGTAGAGTTCGCTGTAACACCTTTTATTGCTTTAAGAGGAAGTGCAGGTTATTCATATTCGTTGATGGGTGATTGGAAATTTAATCAAAATGCAGCACTCGAAAATGTTCCTAAAAACGTAAATGCAAGCGGCTTGTATGCGCAATTCGGACTATTCCTCGGACTGTTTAATTATTGAAATTTATTGAAAAGAAACAAAAGTTTTCGTAAATTTGCAGTCCTTTTTTAAAGTCGTTTTGAAATGACACATAACGGGGGCCCTTAGCTCAACTGGTTAGAGCGCCGGACTCATAATCCGTAGGTTGGGGGTTCAAGTCCCTCAGGGCCCACATGGTAATAAAATCATCATAACATCTTGACATTTAACCAAGTTGAAACTTGGTGCTATTCTTATTAACTTCACACGTTAGTGATTATCATTACCCACAAGTATAAGGTTAATGAGAAAAGGATTTTATATACTCCGACAACTTACAAAAATGTGAACGAGGCGCAACCCAGCCTTTCACCATGTATTCCAAACTCAAAAAGTCAGGCCACAACGTTTTAACACCAGGTATTCTGTCACTTTTACGAGCTGCAAAACCTCACAGCCGTGCTATCCAAATAACTATTTCTCCTGCTGTCGGAGCCTTATCCGGTAACTTATTTTCCTGTGTATTAAATTGAAAATACAGCACCTCTAATATCATTTCCTAAATGAAATGTCACATTGAGCCTTTCACTTTGTTCAAGATAAACTCCGTCGAAATGTGCAATAATAATGTACCAATCAGTCTTCGACTTCGCTGTTAATGACACATAAAGAATAAATAATGAATAGCCATTACTTTTAAGTAGTGGTGAGAGTTCATTCTCACAAATAGGGATTGAACTCTGTAGAGACAGGTCTGAGACCTGTCTCTACGTCGGAAATTTATGGCTATAAACCTCTACTATCTAAAGATAGTGGCTATACAAAAAAATATAAAGAACGATTCTAATTTGTCATATTTTTGCTTTACCATCCCATCGGCGGTGGTCATTGACTCAGACTGACAATTTATGATAATATAATATGGAAATAATATTATTCGGTTAGGATTTTAAACGAATTAATCATGAATACTATTTGATTATTCAACCTGCGGACTATGTCGCAGGCTGATTCAAATAAATTATTTAAAGAGTAGTTTTTATTACATCATGCATACAATTGTGAAATGTCAACATAAATAGTGTATTTCTGAATTTTTTTGCCATTCAACCTGAAAATATTGCAATAATCAACAGTCAGCTTGGTATCATTATGCCTTGTATAGGTAACAATACCCCGTGAAATAGTGACATTCCCATCAATAAAGCTTTCAATATCGGTATGGCTGAGTGCCTTTATACTACTGAAAAAACCTGCAACTGCTGTTTTTACGTTTTCATTTCCTATAACACTGTCTGCATTGCCGAATGTAAACTCGCAGTCATCAGTGAGAAATGATGCGAATTTATCCGAATCCATACTGTCTATTGAACCAAATAAATCTATTACCCATTGTGGATTTGCCATAAATAATCTCCTCAAAATTTTATAAAAAGAAAATAGAATTGACGCTGAAAAAAGTTTGTCATTGTAAATGTTCTTTGCAAAATGATATATTTGCATTTATTTTGTTTCATTTTAAAAAAAAGTATGGAAACAAAAAGACTTTTCATCGGAACATTCGTAGCTCCTTCATTGTTTGAATCAAAATTCAAATCAGTTCAGTATGATTTCGATACATGTTGCAGTGGGAAATGGGTAGAACTGAACAACCTTCATTTTACTTACCAATTTCTTGGGAATGTGGAAACAAGCCAAATTGACGAATTCAGGAATTCATTAAAAGATTATTTGATAGATTACCAGTCAAAACTTTCAATAAAAGGATTATCTGTGCTGCCAAAGCCAAATTTCCCAAAGGTGCTTTATATGAAAATTCAAAATGATGATGGAATTGTCTTATCGGCACAAAAGAAAATGGAAAATATACTGGTTTCACATGGATACAAGCCTGAAAAAAGAGCTTTCACACCACATGTAACTTTATTAAGAATAAAGCAGTTCGAAAGAAATAGATTTATTGAAACAATTACTAAATATCAAGATTTTGAAATTGGAATTATGGATAGCTTTAGAATTGACATGATTGAAAGCCAATTGACAAAATATGGCCCTATTTATAGAAAAATATAAATTTGGTACAATTTTTTCTATGTAATTGAATTAAAATAAATAAATGATAAATAAGCAGATAAAAATTGGTAATTAGAAAATAATAATAAGGAAAAAATGAACAGGAGTTTAATATGAAAAATTTTACTGCAAGTGGCACAATCACTGCATTAGCCACACCATTCAAAACTGATGGCTCTGTTGATTTCAAGACGCTCGAAAAGCTGATTGACTTCCAGATTAAAAGCAAGGTAGAAGGAATTGTTGTATGCGGCACAACAGGAGAGAGTGCAACCCTAACCCTCAAAGATAAAATGGGGATTTATAAAGAAGCCGTTGAATATGCCAAAGGAAAGGTTCCAATTATTGCGGCGACGGGTACTTATGAAACCGAAGAGACCTTGAATTTAACAGTCTTTGCCCGTGAACATGGAGCCAGTGCTGCACTTGTTGTCGTGCCATATTATATTAAACCGTCTCAGCGTTCACTATTCGAGCATTTCAGATTGATTGCAACGGCTGTTCCGAATTTCCCGATTATTATTTATAATATACCCGGCAGGACGGGAGTTAATATGCTTGCAGAAACACAGCTTGCGGTTGCTAATGCTTGCCCAAATGTAGTAGCTACAAAAGAAGCATCGGGTAACTTAGTTCAAATGATGGATATTATTAAAAATTCACCCAAGCATTTTTCTTTATTATCGGGTGATGATTCTTTGACACTGCCTGTTATTGCGGCAGGAGGCAAAGGAATTGTATCGGTTATTTCAAATTATGCACCTAAGAAATTCGGCGATATGGTACGCTACGCCCTTGCAGGTAAATTTGCAGAAGCAAAGAAGATTCATTATGATTTATTTGAATTGATGGAATTGAATTTCATCGAACCGAATCCTGCACCGGTAAAATGTGCTTTGGTTCTGATGAAGATGATTAAAGATTCTATAAGGCTTCCGTTACTGCCCGTAACACCTGAAAACAAGAAGAAGATTCAGGCGGCATTAATAAAAGCAGGACTAATTTCAAAGTAAATAATTAAAAACTTTTAAAAGCCGGTGATTCTTTGGAATTAAGATTAACCGGCTTTTTTTTATTCTTTTAATTATCAATTTGCATTTTATTTTGTAATAAAATAAATAATCAAAATAATTGTAGTATCAATTTCGTTTTCATTGTTGAAAGTTATTCATATTAAAAAGAATCATGGAAAGAATAACAGACCAAAAAATTCTCAATGCTATTAAGTATTTTTTAAAAAATACAAAAAATGTTCGTTTGACAAAACTGTTCAAGCTATTATATTTTCTTGATTTTATGTATTTCGGAAAACACGGATTAAGTGTTACATGTCTTGATTACTATACTTACCCATTCGGACCGGTTCCAAAAGACTTGTATCAAAAGATTTCAAATAATGAATTGCCTGAATTTTATAATAAGGAATTACAATTTATAAAAGAGAAAGGTAATGATGAGTTATCAAATCCCATATATACCATTAATCTAAAAAGTAGGAATATTGATTTGGGCTGCTTCTCATTTTATGAAAAAGAAATGCTTAAACAAGTAGGAGAAATATTTGAAGATGCAGATGCTAATGTTATGACAGAGGCTTCCCACTTCAAAAATTTACCATGGGATAAAACAAAAAATACAAAAGGAATGTTTCAATTGATTGATTATGAGCTTGCATTAGATAAGGATTCTTCTATAGATATTGACAATATAAGAGAATTTTTTACTTTGCAAAAAGAATTAAAAGCTGATGGCAGGATATAATAAAGGTCAGGCCTTCCTCGATAAAAAAGCAACAAACCTGGATGGAACAAAGGGTAAATACTTTATCGCTTTGTCCAGTGCCGAATATGATGATGACGACATTATCTGTTTTGTGATGAATACCGAAAGAAGAATGGATTTATATCATCCATTGTGTAACCGGGAAAAAGGGAAATTTATAATCAAGCCAAATACATTTTCATTTATTAAAGACTATACATCAATAATGCTAAAGATGGAAGTATATTACAAGCTTACCGAGATGTATGAATATAACATAATTTTGTATGAAACAGCAGATGAATTATTATTAAGACAAATAAAAAATTGTATAGATTTTAATTATATTTTAGAAAAGGTATTCGCTTAATTAAAAACAGCTTTAAATAATAATGTTTAATTCTCGTATCCCAACAATAGTAAATCAAAGAAATTTATGCAGCAAAATTATTTAAGTCAGAGAAACACTTACAAATTTCTTGAAAAGCTTACTTCACAGAATTTCAAGAATGAGTTGAGCTTGTTGAAATCGCTTGTTAAAGATATTGTCAATCACAAGGAATTTGGAATTATCGGAGGCAGAATCTGGGAATTAAATCCCCAGGATTACTCTTATAGCCTGAGTTATCAATTCGGGAAGGTTGATAAGATTCCCAAAGGCTATTCCCTATCAATCGAGGACCAGCCTGTGTTGAACAAATTACCTAAAGAAAGAACCATACTCCATTATGAATCGGATGAGCTTCTGAAACTGAAAGGTATTTATTCTTATTCTTTAACAGGTGTCGGTGAACTCATAAGGCTAAAAGGCAGTAAATACTATAAATACGCTTTGGGCTTCAATGCTCCCGAAATGCTCCAGAGCTTTTACGAGACATTAAATATCATAAGCGGGATTGCGACTATTGCTATTCGCGGTGTCTCCGGGCAGTCGGTCGAAAAGAAGATTCGCCAGGATTTGCTCAAGGCTTCCGAAATTCAGAGAAACCTTTTGCCAGAGCATAAGATTCGATTTTTAGATTATGACATATACGGGATATGTACACCCGACAGCGAAGTAGGCGGCGATTACTTTGACTACCTGAAAAATCTATATGAGGGTGAAGATAATCTCGGTATAGTCATAGCTGATGCCTCGAGCAAAGGTTTACCCGCCGCCATTCAGGCTTTGTTCGTATCCGGTGCAATCAGGATGGGAACACGTTTTGCGACTAAGATTTCACATCTGTTTTCACGTTTGAATACGCTTATATGGGAAACATTTGTCTATGAGCGGTTTGTTACGCTGTTTTATTGCGAATTGACAAATGTCTCGAATCGGCTTTTGTTATATGCAAATGCCGGCCATTGCGCCCCCATTCATTACAGGCCCGACCATGACAGCTTCATGTACCTTGATGCCACAGGTGCTATGCTTGGTTTGTCCGAGCATCAAAGCTTCGGAGTCGAAAACATTCGCATGCATCCCGGTGATGTACTTGTATTATATACGGACGGAATCACCGAAAGCCAGGACGGAAACGGAATTATGTATGGCGAGGAAAGGCTTCAGGAATTAATCAGGAAAAACCATAACGAAACTTCAGAAAACATAGCTCTTTTAATTATTGAAGACGTGCAGAAATATACTGCCGAATCTCTTTACAATGATGACAAAACACTTGTCATAATCAAAAGGGACATAGCAGAACAGCAGGACATGACTGAGATTTCGAAATCCTCGATTATCTGAATTCTTAATTAATTTTAAGTTTAGAGTGTTTAATGTTGAATAACAGCATGAAAGCCATGCTGAACTCGTTTCAGCATCCATAGCCGGAAACCCTCATCAGGAATAATCGTTTCACGCAATGACGCAAATGAATCGCAAAGCTCGCTAAGAATTTTTATGTGTTTTAATTTTAATGTTTAATAATTTTCAATTCCTCACAAACATTTTAGTACTGCCATTTACATTCACATAATATACACCAGTTGGGAATGACGATATATCAATTCGTATTGGTTCACCTTCCATAATGCCCTGCCAGACTGTGTTACCAAGGATGTCATATATTTTTATGCTTTGATTCAATGACACATCACCGTCGCATTTAATGAATATGTAATCGGAGGAGGGGTTTGGATAAGCCTGCAAAATGCCAGGCATTGTATAATCCTCTTCGACTGAAATTTCAGGTTCATTATGCAGTCTTCTCCAAAGAGTACAATATCCTGTAGCTCCTGTAGAGCCGACAAACAGATATTTTTCATTTGTAGCCAGCATGAGTTCAAATCCCTGTACATAAGGAGAAAGTCCATCGCTATACTGTATCCAGTTATTGCCATTATCGTTTGTCAGAAAAACACCTTGCCTTGAAGCTCCGGTATAGACGCTGTCACCATAAGACAAAAGATAAAATTTAGTTGATTCTGAAATATCCATGCCTGTGTTTTTGGCAACCCATGTACTGCCATTGTCTGTTGAAACATGAATACCTGTATTGTAACCATCACCGCTAATGTAAATGTTATTTTTATTCACAACGATTGATGATACATTCACCTGAAAATTTTTACGTGACCAGTTATCACCGTTATTTGTTGAAGCATAAACGCCGTCAGAAGTACCTGCAAATATAGTGCTGTCTTTAATTGCTAGTGAATTAATGCCCGTATATTCATACTCGGTGATGCCTTGATTTTTTGGAATCCAATTATTCCCATTGTCAGATGACATATAAATGCCACTGGAGGTTCCTGCATAAATATTATTATTATTCACAAAAAAGCAATTAATTCCTTCTCCCGACATTCCGTTGTCCTTTTTTATCCAGATATTACCATTATCTGATGAAACATAAATACCAATCTCATAAGTTCCTGCAAAAATGAGATTGCCTTTTAAACCTAATGCAGTTATTTGAGTAGGGTCTGATAACCCGTTGTTCTTTAAAACCCAGTTTTCTCCATTGTTTGTTGATACATACACACCTTTAGCAGTAGCCGCAATTACTGTGTTTCCGTTAGTCATAATAGCCGAAATGGCTGTGGAATCAGGTAATTCTTTACCTCCGTTTGCCTTTTCCCATTGTGAGTATGAATTGAAACTCAACAGGAGAATTGCCATCAAAATTGCAAATAACCATCTCATCATCTTAGAACCTATGCGATATATTTAACAAAAACAATTTCATTGGGATGCTTTAACTCATCAATGTGAGAGAAGTGAAAAAAATAATATTATTATACGAGTATCCTTATTATAATTTATAATGTTCACAGGATAATTCAGAATTATTTTATTTGTTAATACAGTAATATGATTAAATAACGCTGAATGGAAATAAATATTTTATGAACTCAATTCAGCACTCAACACGAAGAATTTTCAATTTTTCAATTTTCAATTTTCAATGAATTTAAAATTCAAAATTTATAATTTATAATGTGATTTAAAATTTTAAATCCCTACAACTCAACATTAAAATGGGTTGAATATTTTCAACCCCTACAATTAAAAACCAACACTCAACACGAAGAATTTATTTAATTACAGTAGTTATTGATTATCGCCATTACCGTTGCCTTTTTTTGATATTCCGTTGAGGAAAAGAGACGGGTCTATTAAGGATTCGGGAAGATGCTCTCCGAAAAAGCTTCCGGCTAAATATGGATGAACTGCGGTTACCGGTGCCTTATAAACTTCGAGATGCAGCATGCACATCGAGCCTTTTTCGGCAAGCTCACGGACAAAATAGGGGTCTTTGTAGGTAACGTCTTTCTCTGAAATAACAGTGCCCACCCTGCCGATTGGCTGTCCGGTCTCGACAAACTCACCGACGTTAATATATACTTCCTTCAATTCACCGTATTTGAAAAGTATGTTTTGTGATGTTTTAATTATAATATAATATGTTTTTCGCCAGTAAGGGTGCATTTCGGGTGATGTGAACACACCAAAGTCAATAACTTTGCCACCATCAATCGCTACGACTTCTGCCCCATCGGGGGCATGTATGTCAACTCCGCAATGGCGCCTGTCTCCACGGTCTTCCCAGAACGAGCCTATCTGCCCGTTTTTCGGGATTTCCTTAGAGTAACTGTCCGGTACAGGCCAAACTTTCATTTATTATTATAAAATTAATTTTCTAATAAAAGTAATAACACAAATAATAACTAATTGTTGCACAAATTATTTTTGGCTACAAAATTTTATTTACAATTTATAATAAAAGTAATTTTTTCAAAGTAGAGATTTTATTGTTTTTTTTGTAGTTTATTTTATTTTTATCGTGTCAAAATTTTTACTACAATATTAAATATCAAACAATTGAATCTCGTGGCTATCTGCTAATTTTAAAAAATTATTTCCTTTTTTTATACTCTTTTGATTTCTCAATAAAATACTTTCCAATTGGCTTTGACATTGGGCTATTATCATCTAGCCTCTCAGGATGCCATTGAACAGCCATCATAAATGGCTTCCCATCGGGCTTAGCCCATTCATAAGCTTCAATCAGGCCATCTCTGGACCTTGCCGTAACAATCAGTTCTTCAGCAATCTTGTCAACTGCCTGATGATGGTTGCTGTTTACCTTAGCAATTGATGTACCAGTAAGTTTATGCAACAGGCTGCCATCCAGAACTTTTATTTCGTGAAAGCAGGTGTCAGGATTGCCGCACCTGTGTACTACCATAGTATCGTAATCCTTAGGAATATCAACGATTAGAGTACCTCCCAATGCCACATTCAATATTTGTTCGCCCCTGCAAATTCCCAGAATCGGAATTTTCTTTTCCATTGCTTTTTTGATTAGCATAAACTCAAGTGTGTCTCTTCGGCTGTCAATTTCACATCTCAGAGTATCCCAGCCTTTGCCGTATCTCTCTGGATGAACATCAGGCCCGCCGGTAAGAAGAAGGCCGTCGCAGTCTTCAAGCTCTTCCAATGCTTCTTTAAAATTCAAATCATATAAATCTAAACAATCAACATCATCATCAATTTTATTCAGCCACTCTCCATACTTTTCATATCCTTTATGTTCACTGCCTTTCGATAAAGCGATTTTTACGTCCCTTCCGAAAATATCACAGCTTGTTAAAAATAATGATGTGCTAATCAGTATTAGCAGAAGTAAACCGTTTCTTTTTATATTTATTTTACTCATCGCCCTTTAAAGCCTTCAATTTTTGATAAAATATCATCCTTGAATTCATCTTGGTTTTCTTTTAATTCAATTTTAATTGGGAAAACGCAACATTCAATATTATTTTTTTCAAAAATACTAATGAACTTTTGGATTTTAACATAATCTTTTTCTGTTGTGATGATTTTATCCGTTCCTTCTTTTTTACATACCTTAATAATAGCATCAATATCAAATTGAGTATATCTTTTGTGGTCACGGAATTTAATATGTTTTAGCACATTATAACCATTTAACAATAATGTGTTGTCGAACCTCTCGGGATTTGCAATACCTGAAACTGCAATAACTTTTTTCTTAATTTTTTTAATTTCATCGTCATCAATTGTTTTTCCATCCGACCCAATTAATGTCTCAGGAGTGATTACTGCTTTAAATATTTTCTGATTATTAATTAAATACTTTTTTATAATCTCATCCTGTGCAATTTCACCTATTTCAACAATAACATCTGCTCTGGATGCAGCACTCAGGGGTTCGCGAAGCCTTCCAGCAGGCAGTAAGTTCTGATTTGTGAGGGTATCAGAGTCAATAAGTAAAATATCTATATCCCTATAAAGCCTGCGGTGCTGGAAACCATCGTCAATTATAATCAAATCAGGACTGAAATGCTTCTCTGCAATTAATGCGGCATCACTCTTACTCTCGTGTGCAACTACAGGAACTTTTACTTTTTTTGCAATTAGCAACATCTCATCACCTGCTAAGTCAGGGTCGTTGACAACAAAACTGCCATCAGAAACAAGAACATAACCACTTCTTTTCTTGCGATAACCTTTCCCAATTATTACAGGCCTTATACCTGATTCAAGCAAATGAATTGCAAGAAAAATAACAAATGGAGTTTTGCCGGTTCCCCCTGTCGTGAGATTGCCTACACTTATGACAGGGACACTGCATTTCACAATTTCTGCTTTGCCATTGTCGTAGCTTTTGTTCTTAGCATTAACGACACTGCCGTATATTTTAGATAATAATTGTAGCATAAATAAACTTTAATTGATTTAATTGAAAAGCCACTACTTTTAAGTAGTGGAGGTGTTACTCAATCACCATTGGGATTTATCCTCTTAATGCAATAAGTGACTAAAGTCATGATGAAATCAAACACCCTCCCCCATCTGAAGATGGGGGCTATTCATGATAACTTTCTGATAATTCTTTCAATTTATTTTCACAATCCTTAAGCAATTTATCAATTTCTTCTTTATCCGCATCTTTGTCAAATTTCATTGGCTTTGAAAAATTTAAAATTATTTTTGAGAAAGGGTAGGGGAATGAGAACCTGTCCCAACTTTTTTTGAATGTGAATTTCCATTTTATTTTCACACCACACAAAATCAACGGGACACCGCTTCTCTGTGATGCAATCACGCCTCCGGCTTTGAATTCATGGATTGGCCCCTGCGGCCCGTCGGGTGTGATAAGTGTTAATCCGTCATTTGCTTGTTCAACAATTGATTCTAATACTTCCTTGCCTCCTTTTGAAGAAGAGCCGCGAATCAATGTGTATTTCCATTTTTCTAAAATATCTGATAATATTTCTCCATCTTTGCTGAGGCTGACAACTGCAATGGGCTCGTGTTTGCTGAAATATTTCCATACTGGCAGCATTAATCCATGCCAGAAAGCTATGATTGCCGGTTTTTCAGGTATGTTCCCGTCAATTTCATATCTCCAGGTTTTGCTGATTAATCTTAGAAGAAAAATACTGAATCTATGTGATAATTTTAATCCCATTACCATTTCAATTCTTTTTTGATAAGTTCAGCTGCTCTTTTTGAAGCTCCTTGTTCACCGAGCATTTTTCTGATTTCCAAAAACTCACTTTGCAATGCTTCATACCTGTTTCTGTCATTCAGAAGTGAAATAATTTCATTTGAAATAATCTCAGGCTTTGCTTCCGACTGAACATATTCATTTACAACTTTTTTCCCGGCGAGTATGTTTACAAGTGAGATGTTATCAAGTTTTACCAAGCTTTTTCCAAGAGTATAAGAAAGGAGAGATGTTTTTAAAATCATCGTGAATGGCATTCCGCACAGAGATGCTTCGAGTGTGGATGTGCCTGTCTTAACTATTCCAACATAAGCTTTTTTCATCAACAATTTTGAATCATCCCATAATTGCCATTCTTTAAATTCACTTAAATATGGCTCATATTCATCTTTATTAACAGTGGATGATACAGATATACCAAACTCCAATTCAGGTTTCTTTTTTTTCAGAATTCTTGCAATTGAATTAAACATTGGTAAATGCCTTTGTATTTCTTGTTTCCTGCTTCCTGGAAGAAATGCTATAAGATTTTTGTTCCTGTCAATATTATTAGGGATAACTGAAAAGTCAGGGTTATCGAGCAGGGGATGACCGACAAATTCAGTTCTGATATTGTATTTCCTGAAAAATTCAGTTTCAAAAGGGAATACGGACAAAAGCAAATCAGTTACATCAGCAAGTTTCTTTGCCCTGCCTTCACCCCAAGCCCAAAGCTGAGGAGCTATGTAATAAATGACAGGTATTCCAAGTTGTTTTGAGTGTGTCGCAAGACGGATGTTGAATCCGGGATAATCAATTGGAATGAATGCATCTATTTTCTCATCTTTCAAAATCCTTTTACAATTTTTTAGTAGGTTTTTGAAGAAGAAATACTTCTTTGCAACTTCCCAGAAACCGACAACGGAGACCTGCTCTAAGCTGACCACCGGCTTCAATCCTTCTTTGCACATGGTATTACCACCGATACCAATGAACTCGATATCTGTTATTAATGACTTCAACTCAGCCATCAGTCTTGCTCCATGAGCATCACCCGAAGGGTCGCCTGCCGATATGAATATTTTTTTCAAACTATACTACTTTAATATTATATTTTTCCTTTATCGTTCAACTCCTACGGAGTTGTCATTTAGTGATATGATATTATATTACTAATGTTCAACACCTACGGTGTTGTTTTTTCTTACAATTCCTGAGATATTGAAAATTAGTAACATATCATTTTTTAGCAATCCCGTAGGGATTGAACGTTAGTAACTAAAATACCGTACCCAATACATCAATCCCATAGGGATTGAACGTTTATATTTACCTGCTAATCAAAACCTTTGAAACTTCTATATTATTATTTTGATGTGTTATGAAAAAATACAATCCATTTGTAAATTCACTCACATCAACATTTATAATTTCATCATCACTATTTATAAATAAATCCTCTTTTTCTAATAATTTATTTCCGAAAATATCGTATAGTTGATAATCCAATTTACCGTCATTGCTGGATTTTATTTTCAGTTTATTTTCTTTATCTGTAATCAAATATGATTTGATATTGTTATTTGAAGTATAATTATTTTCCTTGATATCATTTGGTTGAAGTGTAAAAATCCATGTGTCATTATGCCATATATTACTACGATTATTACTCCCCCCAAATAATAATATTTTATTATTACCTAAATTAATTATATTATGGAAAAATCTACCGTCAGGATTATCAAGAGTCTGAACATTTCTCCAAGATGAATCATTTAAACAAAACACCCACATTTTATTATAATTACCAGTTCCATTAGAATCTTTTGAATCTCCTCCCCAAAAAACTACTTCATTTTTTCCTATATTTGTCATAGAAGAACTGGCAATAGGAATAGATTTACTTTTTGGTATAATTTTATTCCATTTATTTTCATTAAAATTAAATATCCATGTTTGGTCTAAAAGTTTAAATTGCCATCCTCCATAAAATAATAATTTTCCTGTATCTAACATTGCAAGTATTGCTCCTTCGTATTGTGGTGGTCTTGTAAAATAATCTATATATAATTCTTCCCAATTGTTTTTATTGAGATTAAAGATCCAAGTATCATTAGCGTAATGAGCTTGAATTGTATCTCCTCCAAATAATAATACTATATTCTCATAAAGTTGAGTTAAACAAAAATTTCTTCTTGGTGATGGTTTTAATTGTGGTTTTATCTCAGTCCAAGAAAGTGTCTCTAGATCAAAAATCCAAGTATCATCTTTATAACCACCATCTATAAGATTGATAGGATCACTGCCTCCAAATAATAATACTTTACTATGATTGATTCTTGACATTTTTAGATCAAATCTTTTGGGTGGATACATATCATTTATTATTTCTGTCCAATTATTAGTACTATAATCATAAATCCAGGTATCGTCGTATATTTTGCTATTATATATACCACCAAAAATTAAAACTTTATTATTTCCAATTTCAGCCATACCAAAAGATGCTCTTGGTGGAGGTGAATTAGCTGGCTTTAATTCTTCCCAAATACCGGTTTGAGCAGAGCAGTAGCTGAAGGGTGATAAGAGGATTAATATTATTGAGATATTATATTTAGTAGAAATCAATCTCATTGTAATCTTAGTATCTTATAAAGTTTTCAAAAACTCAACCAAATTTCTCACTGCCTTGCCCCTGTGGCTGAGTATGTTTTTCTCTTCTGCTGTCATTTCGGCAAATGTCTTGACGTATCCATCAGGTACAAATATTGAATCATAACCAAAACCACTTGTGCCTCGTTCTTCCTCAATTATTCTGCCACTGCATATTCCTTCAATGTATTCTGTTTTTCCCTCCTCGACATAGCAGATTACAGTCCTGAAACGGGCTTTACGTTTTTCTACAGGATTACCATTTAAAAGATTCAGCACTTTCTTTCTGTTCTCTGCATCGTTACTATGCTCACCTGAGTACCTTGCAGAATTAACACCCGGCTCACCTTTCAATGCTTCAATTTCTAATCCTGTGTCATCAGATATAGAAGGAATTTTTGTCAATGAATAAAATTCAGATGATTTCAGATAAGCATTTTCTTCCAATGTTTTTCCTGTTTCCTCAATATTGATTTGGTTATCCAAAACATCAGCGGGTGTCAGTATTACAAACTTACGGGGAAATTCTCTATCAAGGATTTCTTTTATTTCCCTTACTTTATTCTGATTATTTGTTCCGATTAATAGCTTCATTTTCTTTTCTAATGTCATTCCTGAATAAGCATGAATCCATCAAAAATAATTTATTGATGATATACATATTTAAAATTGAAAAAAGCAAATAGAAAAAAGAAAAAATAAAAGATTTATTTTCATTTTCTATTGCGTTTTGCTGTTACAAGTGAACTGCTGAATATTTTAATAAATTCAAAACTTTCCTGTAAAAGAAATTTCAAATCAGAATTATCTTCATTGAGCAGTTTTGTTTTTTTTATTAATCGAAGCCAATAATTTGATTCCCTCATCTCTTTTAACACCAATTGTGTTTTATGGATGAAATCAGCTTTGGATTCAGCAGCAACTGATTCTTCATAATTCGCACCTGATGAGGTTCCCGCACGAAATAATTGTCCATAAATATGCTTCCCTGCATATGTTTTGCAAAGTTGCCCTTCAACTTTTATAATTCTTGCAGGAAACTCCAACAGCCGATCAGCCATATTTTCCCTAAAACTTTTTTTGCTATTCTCCATTTGTAATTACTATTTTCTATCATCTATAATCTATTTTCTATTTTTTTATCATCATTTTATATAGGTCTTTAGCGAACATGAGTTATAATATTACTCCACTATCTAAAGATAGTGGCTATTCAATAAAGATATAAAGAACGATTATTTATTCAAAATACATTTTCATTAATTCATTCACTGCAATTGTGGGAGTGATTTTTCCATCCAGCAGTTTCTTATCAATTTCAATTCTCTTTTTCTCTACTTTTGAATTACCATAGAATCTGTTTTTCAGAGATTCCTCGACCATAGCATATACCCAATCGAGTGTCTGCTCTTTACGCCGCAACTCAAATACACCCAATTTTTTTGTTTTCTTTTCAAATTCAATTATCATATTCCATAGCTGTTCAATTCCCTGGTCGGTTAATCCCGAGCAAGTGAAAACCTGAGTCTCCCATCCTTCCGTTGCTGGTAACAGATAATGAACAGCCTGCTTATATTGTTCTTTTGTGAGATAAGCTGATTTAATATTATCTCCATCTGCTTTATTTATAGCAACAGCATCCGCAAGTTCCACAGCACCTTTTTTAAGTCCCTGAAGTTCATCACCACCACCGGGTAAGATGAGAAGAAGATAAAAATCAACCATTGAACGGACTGTGATTTCACTCTGCCCGACACCGATAGTTTCAACGATGATTACATCAAATCCAGCCGCCTCACAAAGCATAATAGATTCCCTTGTCTTGCGGGTTACTCCGCCGAGTGTACCACCGGATGGAGATGGTCTTATAAAAGCATTTGGATTCCGTGAAAGATTTTCCATTCTTGTTTTATCTCCGAGAATAGAGCCTCGCGAACGACTGCTGCTTGGGTCTATAGCAAGAACTGCTACTTTATGTCCATTATCACAGAGGTAAGTTCCGAATGACTCGATGAATGTGCTTTTGCCAACACCCGGTGCACCCGTGATTCCAATTCTGATTGATTTACCTGTTTTGTGTAGAATTTTACCAAGCAGTTCCTGAGCTTTTTCTATATGTTTTACTGAATTACTTTCGATTAGAGTTATTGCCTGAGCGAGGACAGTCCTGTTATCTTCAAGTACACCAATAACGAAATCATCGGTTGTTATTTTTTTTGTTTTGATATTCTTTTTAGACTTACTTTTTTTTGTATTGTCTTTAATTCCATCCATAACCTGAGTGGTAAAACCTTCTGATTTACCTCCGGATGCCCATTCGGGCTTATGTGATGCTCTTTTTTGTTTTTTTTGCATATATCTTCCTAATTTTACAATCGTTCAACACCTATGGTGTTGTCGTCTTGTACAATGTCATTACGTTACAAACGTTCAACTCCTACGGAGTTGTCTCTTAGTGTTTGTTCTTATTCTACTAATGTTCAACACCTACGGTGTTGTCGTTACGTCTTTTAACCTTTTGCTACTAATGTTTAACACCTATGGTGTTTATTTTACCTACTTATCAAAACCTTTGCCACTTCAACATTATTGTTTTGATGTGTTATGAAAAAATACAATCCGTTTGGAAATCCTCGTACATCAACATTTATAATTTCATTATCACTATTTACAAACAAAACTTCTTTTTCTAATAATTTATTTCCGAATATATCATAAAATTGATAATCAACAGTACCAACATTGCTGATTTTTATTTTCAATTTATTTTCATTATCAGAAATTATATATGATTTGATAATGTTGTCTGTTTTAAATTCATCCTCTTTGTAATCATTTGGTTGAAGTGTAAAGAGCCATGTATCGTTATGATTTAATCCAGTTCTATTATTATACCCACCAAATAAAAGTAATTTATTATCTTCAATTTTTACAATTTGATGTAAAAATCTACCGTCGGGTTTAATATTTGTATGTATATTTTTCCAAGAAGAATCATTTAAATCAAAAAGCCATAATTCATCATAATTTCCCCATCCATCATGGTCACCACCCCAAAACACAACTTCACTTTTATTGATATTTGACATCGATGAATTTCCCATATTACCTGGGTTGGAAAGGGGTTCTATTTTGATCCACTTTTGTTCTAATAAATTAAAAAGCCATGTATCAGTTAAATATTGAAATTGCCAGCCACCATAAAAAAGAGTTTTTCCGGCATCAATTTGTGCCATTATAGCATTTGCACAGGGTGGTGGTCTATAAGGATAATTAGTACTAATATTAATCCAATTATTTTCTTGAATATCATAAATCCATGTATCGGAGACATAATCCCCCGCACCAATATCACCACCAAATAACAATACCTTACCATCAGAAATCTGTGACAATACGAAATCATATCTCGAAAGTGGATTTTTAACAGGTTTCTTTTCAGTCCATTTAAGAGTTCCCAAATTAAAAATCCATGTATCGTTCATTAATTCAGAGTTTGTAGTTTCATAACTTTCACCACCAAACATTAGAACTTTATCTTTAGTTATTCTTGCCATGCGATGTGCTTTCCTTTTACCTGGATGAATGTCATTCTTTATTTCTGTCCAATTATTTTCCTTAAAATCATAAATCCAGGTTTCATCAAAAACATTATTTTCATCCATTCCTCCAAAAATTATAACTTTACCATCACCAATTTCAGCCATTCCAAATCCTAATCTAGGTGATGGTGAATTCGTAGGATACAATTCTTCCCATATACCGGTTTGGGCAGAGCAGAAGTAATTTGAGCAAAGCAAAAAGAGGATTATTAAGTAAGTGAATTTTCCTTTGGTAAATAACATTTTAATAAATATCACCTCTCAAAGCGATTTCGTGAACTGTAATGATATGTTTTTCTTTATCAAAATTTAATATAATTCTAATGTTTCCTTGTCTTAATCTATAAAATCCTTCCCATTCTCCTCTTAATTTCTTTATATCAATATTCACAGATTCATTCTTTACAATCCATTGTTTAATGTTGTTCAGTTTATCTTTAATTTGTGATGATAATTTATTATCAAGTTTGTTAAAGAATTTAAGAGCATCCCGGTTGAATTGTATTTCCCACATTACAAATCAACCTTAACATATTCCTGTTCCTTGTATTTATCAGGCGAATGGAACAAGTTCCTTACTTCTTCCATTTCCTCGTCATCTGCAAGTGGGATTAAGCTTAATTTTAAATCGAGCATTTTTTCATCGAATACTTCTGATACTGCCTTTTTTATTAATCCATAGAACTTTTTTTCTTCAACTTCAACTAACATAAATTCACCTTAAATTAATAGATTTTATTTTAATGTTATAACGTATTCTTTTGTTTTTCCTTTTATAATTTTATCGAAACGCAAAGGGATAACATATTATTTATGATATTCTGCTAAATAATTCCTCCATCACTTTTTGTGCTGCAACTGGTATAACTGTTCCAGGACCGAAGATGGCTGTTACTCCGGCATTATAGAGAAAATCATAATCATGCGGAGGAATCACACCTCCTACGACAACCATTATATCTTCCCTGCCAAGCTTTTTCAGTTCATCAATAAGTTGAGGTACAAGAGTTTTATGCCCACCTGCAAGTGAGCTTGCACCGACAATATGAACATCATTTTCTATAGCCTGTCTTGCTGTTTCATCCGGAGTCTGGAACAGGGGACCAATATCAACGTCAAAGCCGAGATCGGCAAATGCTGTTGAAATCACCTTAGAGCCACGGTCATGTCCGTCCTGTCCCATCTTTGCAACGAGAATTCGGGGTCGCCTACCTTCTGTTTTTTCGAATTTGTCAGTCAGTTTTCTCACTTTTTGAATTTCGTCTTTCCCTGAAAATTCAGAACTGTAAACTCCTGAAATAGACCGAATCACTGCCTTATGCCTCCCAAACACTTTTTCAAGTGCAAAGGATATTTCGCTAAGGCTTGCCCTTGCTCTTGCGGATTTTATTGATAAATCGAGAAGGTTACCTTTACCAGTTTTTGCTGAATGAGTCAGAGCTTCCAGTGTTTCTTTAACTTTATTATCGTCTCTCGAATCCCTCAATTCCTTCAATCTTTTTAATTGTTGATCTCTTACGGCACTATTATCCACTTCGAGAATTTCAATCAGGTCCTCAGTTTCGAGCTGGTATTTATTTACACCAACTATCACCTCTTTTCCTGAATCAATTCTTGCCTGACGCCTCGCAGAAGCTTCTTCAATCCTCATTTTAGGCAGTCCTGTCTCTATTGCCTTTGTCATACCTCCAAGGGATTCAACTTCCTGAATATGCCCCCATGCTTTGTGCATAAGTTCATGAGTAAGCCTTTCGACATAGTAAGAACCAGCCCAGGGGTCAATCACATTGCAAATACCTGTCTCCTTTTGGAGATAGAGTTGAGTGTTGCGGGCAATTCTTGCTGAAAAATCAGTCGGCAAGGCTATTGCCTCATCAAGAGAATTTGTATGAAGTGATTGAGTGTGTCCCATCACAGCCGCCATAGCTTCTATGCAAGTACGAATAATATTATTAAACGGGTCTTGTTCTGTGAGGCTCCATCCCGAAGTCTGGCAATGAGCCCTGAGAGCCATTGAGCGAGGGTCTTTGGGCTCAAATTGTTTTATTAATTTCGCCCAGAGCATTCGAGCGGCTCTGAGCTTGGCTATTTCCATGAAATAATTTTTTCCAATACCCCAGAAGAAGGAGATTCTCGGGGCAAAGTCATCAATACTAAGTCCTGCTTTCAATCCTGTCCTGACATATTCCAAACCATCTGCAAGTGTATAGCCCATCTCAAGGTCGGCTGTGGCACCTGCTTCCTGCATGTGGTATCCTGAAACAGAGATGCAATTGAACTTAGGCATATTTTTAGAAGTATAAGCAAATATATCTGTAATTATTCTCATTGATGGCTCAGGAGGATAAATATAGGTATTTCTTACCATATATTCTTTGAGAATGTCGTTCTGAATCGTTCCGGAAAGATGTTTTTGATTAACCCCCTGTTCTTCTGCTGAAACGATATAAAACGCCAAAACAGGCAGAACTGCGCCGTTCATTGTCATAGAAACTGACATTTCGTCAAGTGGAATTTCATTGAAAAGGATGTTCATATCCAATATTGAGTCAATTGCAACGCCGGCTTTACCCACATCACCGACAACACGCGGATGGTCTGAATCATATCCCCTGTGCGTTGCAAGGTCAAATGCCACAGATAATCCCTTTTGACCGGCAGCTATATTCCTTCTGTAAAAAGCATTACTTTCTTCGGCAGTTGAAAAACCTGCATATTGCCTAATCGTCCAAGGATTTGTAATGTACATTGTCGGATATGGTCCCCTTAGAAACGGGGGGATGCCTGCACCAAAATCAAGATGTTCCAATCCTTCCAGGTCTTCTGCTGTATATAGTGGTTTAATCAGAATATTTTCAAGAGACTTATGGGAAAGCTCTTCAATAGTCTTACCTGTTTTCTTTTCAAGTTCCTTTTTCCACTTCATCAAATCAGGAAGCGGATAATTCTCTTCGAATTTAATCTTAGTAAAATCAGGAAATTTATTTTTTACCGATTCAGCCAAATCCATACCATTAATATTAATAAACTTAGACTACAAAAATAGTTAAATAAAATAATAATAAGAATAATTTTGGGTTGAGATAATTATCTTATTAGATTTTACAAGACCATTTGATTTATTAATTGTATTATTTTAAGAAGAATTTATAAGCAGGGACTATATTTATTGACACATTTCCAATTTTCAGTTCTCTTTCCTCATCCATTGAGACAATTGTTCCTTCATTTAAATCAAAGAATTTGCAGGCATCCAATAATCCCTTGACTTCTCTTTGGTAAGTTTTATCATCACTTAAATCAAAACATACCTGAATAATGCCGGTCACCTTATCTTTGGAAAAAACTACAAAATCACACTCAGATTGGTTTTTATAAAAATACAAATTTCCGACATACATTCTTCTCAAATGCAAATAAACAGCGTTTTCAAGTAATTTACCATAATCGTTAAAAAAGCTGAAAGACAGTGTATTAACCAATCCATTATCAATGATATATACTTTTTTTTCTGTATTATTTTGTTTAATTATTGAGCTGCTGAATTTCGATAGCTTAAATGAAAAGAATACTGATTCGGACCAGTCAAATATGTCGTACAGAAGATTTTTTGGGACATTATATCCCGATGATTTTATTTCATTATATATTTTGTTTATTGAACAAACACTCGATAAGTTTGAAACTAATCTCTTGAGAAAATATTTCAAAATCTGTGTGTTTGATATATTATAGCGTTCGATTAAATCTTTATAAAGTAAGACATAGTAGTATTCCTGCAATGTTTTATCCCTTATATCTTCACTCATATTAATAGTTTCGGGATAGCCTCCTTTTAGTAAGTAATCCATAAAATAATTTTTGAGTGACGCTCTATTCTTTGAGCCATGAGATAATAAATTTAAATCAAGAAAATTCAGATACTCTTTAAATGATAATGGGAATACCTCAGTTTTAATTGTTCTTCCTCTAAGAGCAGTTGCAATGTCACTACTCAGGAAACTGGAATTAGAACCGGTAACATATATATTTCTTGTAACCTTGTCATAGATTCTCCTGATGAATTTTTCCCAATCTGGTACATTTTGAATCTCATCAAAAAAGAAATAACATTTTGATAAATCAAGGTCTGGATATAGTTCAAGATACGATTGCAGAATTAATTCTGTCTCACCTTTTTCTAAGTTTAACCTCTCATCTTCAAAATTGAAATAAAGAATATTTTCTTTACTATTAATTTGGCTGTAGAGAGAAAGAATTGTGTCCAGCATCAGGTACGTTTTTCCGCTTCTTCGAGAGCCGACAAGAGTTATTATTTTATTGGAATTAACCGGTATTTCAACAATACGTGATTTTACTCCCCTAATTGTTGAATTATGAAAATCTACTATTATATCTTTAATAAAATCCCTTTTATTCATAATACAAATATACTAAAGTTTCTTCTTTTTTATGAAACTATTTTAAAAAGTTTCACTTTTAAAGAGAAACTTTTGGATTGAATTTAACTTATTTATAGGGATTCTATTGAAATGTTTTGGTTAAAATATAAAATAGCAGTATTTTTGTAGCTCTATTATTTTGAAGGAATAAAAATGAACCAGATGATGTTAATAGAATCAATGGCAAAAGAACGTGCCGTTGATATAAGAAAGCAAAGAGACGGAGATAATTACATTGAAGTGCCGGATTTCAGGCCCGGTGACACAGTTAATGTTGCCGTAAGAGTTGTCGAAGGCGAAAAGGAGAGAATCCAGAATTTCAAAGGCATCGTTATCGGAAGGCACGGAAGCGGTGTCAGTGCAACATTCCGCGTAAGAAAAGTTTCGAACGGAGTCGGCGTCGAAAGGGTATTTCCACTTTTTTCACCAATGCTCCAGGGAATCGAGCTTGTTCGCAAAGGTGCAGTCCGAAGGGCAAAACTTTATTATCTTCGTGGTATGTCAGAACGTAAAATCAGGCAGAAACTTAGCTAATTAATATTTAAAATATAAAAACGGTGGCAGTAAGTTATTCGCTGTTTTTTTTCTAATATTTCTTACCAAAAAAAGGGGGCACGAAAGCCCCCCAAAAAAATAATTTAACATATACCTCCGTAAGAACGGATTAATTCAAATTTAATAAATTGTAATTTTAAAATCAAGTAATATTTATAAAAAATTAAAATTTATGGAATAGTGTGAAAATTTCGGGTTTTACATTTGTTAGAAATGCACTTATTTTCGGTTACCCGATTTATGAATCTTTACATTCACTCCTGCCTTTATGTGATGAGCTAATCATTGCCGCAGGAAAGTCAGATGACGACTCAATAACTTACTTAAAAAGCCTTCAACAGAATAAAATAAGAATAATTGAAACCGAATGGGATAATTCTCTGCGGGATGGAGGATTAATATACTCGCAACAAACCAATATAGCACTTAATGAATGTAAAGGAGATTGGTGCATTTACCTCCAGGCTGATGAGGTCTTACACGAAGGTGATTACGATATAATTATTAATGAAATAAAATCTGCCGATTCAAATCCGAATATCGAGGCTTTACTCTTTCGTTACTTGCATTTCTATGGCTCTTATGATTATATTGGTATAGGAAGACAGTGGTATCGAAGGGAAATTCGTGCATTTAAAAACACGGGGAAAGTTATTTCCTGGGGCGACGCCCAGGGTTTCCGTTTTAAAGAAAGAAATAATTTCAGAAAGCTTAAGGCAAAACAAACTAATGTCCGGGTTTTTCATTACGGTTGGGTGAAGCCTCCGGCAACACAAAATATGAAATATAATTATACTCAAATGTATTATCATAAGGATAAAATTTTTGACTTAAATTCAACTGAATCAAAAAATAATTTTGATTACACAACTGCCTATGAACTTGAAAAATACTCGGGTTCACATCCCCAAATTATGGATAATCGAATTAATGGGGATAAGAACTGGACAAAACATTTTGACCCTGCAAAATTAAAAAGGAAACCATTGCTTATGAAGTTTTCAGATAAAATAGAGAAGTCAACTGGCTTGAGAATAGGTGAATTCAAAGATTTTATCGAGGTGAAATAATATGACTAAACTTCCTTTATCAGTTGCAATTATCACATTCAACGAGGAAGAAAATATAGGAAGAACTCTTGAAAGTATGGCAGATATTGCCTCAGAAATCATCATTATTGATTCAGGTTCGACCGATAATACATTGAAAATAGTTGAAAAGTATGGTGCAAAGATATTTTCTGAAACATGGAAAGGTCACATAGGCCAAAAAAATTCAGCATTGGACAAATGTTCTCAGAAATGGCTCTTATCGCTTGATGCTGATGAAGTTGTTTCGGATGAATTGAAAACGCAAATTATCAGTGCTATAACTAATCCTATATGTGATGGATATATTTTAAATCGAAAGACATTTTATTTAGGAAAACTTCTCAAACATGCCTGGCAGCCCGACAAGAAAATAAGGCTTGTAAAGAAAAGTGCCAATCCGGTATGGAAGGGATTAAATCCTCACGATGAATTGCATATTGATGGAGAATCAAAATTATTAAAAGGATATTTAGTTCATTACTCTTACAAGGACATTAAACATCATTTCAACAAGACTATTGATTATGCAAGGCAATCTGCTCGATCCTATTTTGATAAAGGAAAAAAATTTCATTTGTATAACCTTCTGCTTAATCCAATTATAGCATTTATAAGACTATATATTATTAATCTTGGCTTTCTTGATGGTTTCAGGGGAATTCTCGCAGGATTCAGCAGTTATGTCTATACATTTTTAAAATACGTTTTTCTTTGGGAACTTTGGAATAAAAATTAAGGATTAAAATGGCTCCAAAGTTTGATAATACACAGATAATAACTCACCTGAACCACAGTGAATTTTTTAATAAAATTAACTCTGAAAATAATCCTGCCCTAATTGATGAATCAAAGCGAATATCATATAAAATAAAAAATATTATTTTCAGGATACTGGGTAACAGAAAAAAATGGGATGCTCGAACGGAAAAAATAGACGGCAGTAATATAAAAAGAGTGATTATTTTCAGGCAGGATGGCATTGGTGATTATATTGTTTCAACACCGGTTATCGGCTGGCTCAAATCCGCTTTGCCAGATGTTGAAATTGATGTCCTGACTTCTTTCAGAAATGATTTTGTTGTGATGAATGACCCAAATGTAACTTCAACATTTCCTGTTCATCACAAAAAAATAATCCATACGTCAACAATTAAATTATTTAAATTGAGAAAAAGAAAGTATGATGTTGTAATTGCTCTCGACTTCACAAGAACTACCTATTCTGCGCTATTTGCAAGAATTATTGCTCCCGATGCTGAGAAAATTACAGTGATGCACCCGACAAGAAAAGAAATTTATGGCCTTGTATTTAACAGGCAGACAAAAATTGAATCCGGAGATACTCACTGGTCTCAAAATATGTTGAAATTTGTAACCGAAAATATTGAACCTGTAAACAAACCGGATGAATCTGCATATCTGCCTTATATTTATATTTTCGAAAAAGATTATAGAAGTATTGTATCACTTCTTGAAAAATTCCATTTAAGATACATTCCAAACAAGAATAGACTAATAACGCAATTTGCTCTTAAGGATGATACAATCAATCAGTCAGTATTGAATTATTGCATTGTCAATATTTCAGCATATACGGCAAGAAATAAGCTATCATTAGATACCATAGAAAATGTTTGTAATGTATTGTGTGAGAAATATAAAAATACGCTGGTTTTCATAACCGGGAGCCAGGATGATAATGCAAACATCGAAAAAGTCGTATCTAATGTAAATAAACCCAATTGCATAGAACTAAAATTGAAATTATCTGAGTTTGTCGCATTTCTTGCAGGAGCAAAATTTATAATAACACCTGATACTGCTACTATACATATAGCCGCCGCTGTTGGTGTGCCTGTTGTAGGCATTTACTCATGGTTTGAAAGTGCAAGGGCATGGTATCCTTTCAATGTCCCCTTCAGCATAGTAATCAGCAAAGACAATCAAACGGTTAATACTATCGAACCTGCTCAGATTTTGGAAGCCACAGAAATTTTACTATCTCAAATCAATAATTATAATAAATTTTGATAATTATTTATATTGCAGAGAAAAAATAGTATTATATAATATCTTATATTTTTAAATACAATTATGGAAGAACTTAGGCAATTTTTGTATTCCCGTTATGTTTCAGGCTTTAAAACTCAACAATTAAATTTAAGCGATAAAAGAGTTAAAGAGTATTGGAGTTGGTGTGATTATCATTTCAAACCAATGTTTTCAAAAATTCTACCTGAAGATTCAATACTTGATATTGGATGTGGCCCGGGATATTTTATGAAATATTTAGAAAATTTAGGGTATAAGAATTTACATGGCATTGATGTCTCACCTGAGCAATGTGAAATTGCAAAAAGTTTAAATCTTCAAGTGTTTTGTAATGATGTATTTGAATTTTTAACTGGAAAAGAAAATAATTATTCAGCTATAATTGCAATAGATTTCATCGAACATTTTACTAAAAATGAAATATTAAAACTTTTGCCTCTTATTAGTAAGGCATTAAAGAAGGATGGGATTTTTGTAATTCAAACCCCAAATGGACAAGGGCTTTTCCCCGGACAGGTTATATATGGTGACTTGACTCATTTCACTATTTTCGCTGAAGATTCTCTTCGTCAGTTTTTAAGATTAACGGGTTTTACTGATATTAAAATAAAGGAATCAGGACCGGCTCCTAATTCTTTAGAGGGGAGAATGCGACATTTCTTATGGGATATAATCAGGGCTTTCATAAGAATTGTCCGACAAATTGAAGCAAAGAATTCATCAAGATTATATACTGAAAATATAATTTGTTGGTGTAAGAAGGAATAAAATTAATTTTTTATCAACGATAAGGTTAAATCAATAAATTAATTTATTTTATTAATAAGAAATTATTATATAAGTTAAACTTTTTTTGTAAATAATTTATCATGGTTGTATATAAAGACAATTTCCTCAAAAGAATTGAACTGGCTTTGAAAAAGAAACTGAAAAAATATGTTTCTTTGAATCTGAATCCTATTGTGATTACTCAACCTGAAGATGTTTTTCATTTGCCTGATAATTGCAAAATCCTTCTTCTCCGCCAGGATAGGATTGGTGATGTGCTGTTCAGTGTTCCGACTATAAGAGCATTAAGGAACAAATTCCCGGAAGGGCGGATTGATATTATCCTCAGCCGTAAAAATCACGGTGTTCATAAGGCTATCAATAAATACACTAATAAAATTTGGATTTATGATAAGGAAATTATTTCAATATTCAGGCTCATCAGGCAACTGAGAAAAGAAAATTATGATATTGTAATTGATATGTTTGACAGTTCTTCAACAACATCTTCATTTTTTACTAAATATCTCAGAATCCCTCTTATAATTGGGATTGACAAAGAGAATCGAAGTTCATATACTCACGTTGTGCCGCTTCGGGATAAGCGTTCAGTCTATGTGGTCGAAAGGATAGCAAATTTACTGACTGCTTTTGGTATTTATACATCTGAGATTGATTTATCGCTCGAATATCTAATAGATAAAGAAGACCAAAAGAAAGCAGAAACAAGAATGGGTGCAAAAACCAAGGCAGTCAGACTTGGAATAAATCTTTTAGGTTCATCGAAAGCCAGATTCTGGGGAAAGGAAAATCATATCCGTTTTATAAGAGAATTATTGAAGAGATATAATGATGTTGAAATTTTCTTATTTTCAACTTTGGTTTTTACGGGTTTATCAAATGATATTTGCAAGAAAACAGGTGCTCGTAGGGCTCCCTTAACAAGTAAAGTCCATGACTATGCTTCGCTGCTTTCAACCTGTGATATTATTTTTACTCCGGATACTGCCGCAGTTCATTTTGCTTCAGCATGGAAAAAGCCATGCATAGCTCTGTATCTTTTAGTAAGTGGAGAAGAACCTATGCCTTGGCATCAATATAAATCACTTAGGTCAACAAGCGGCAATCTTTCGGATATAAGTGTTGAGGAGGTTATTCAGGCATTTGAAGAATTAATAATTGACAATTGATAATTGATAATTTTTTTCAGGTATTAAATTTCGTTTTAAAATTATAATCTCCATTCCAATGATTTTTTTTGCAATTCCAATGAAGTGAATGTATCACGGTATTCTTTCAAACAACCGAACCATGCAAAGGATGGTTTTTTCTTCTTCTTCGAGATTTTTCTGTTAAGTAAAAAATCAATGAAGTCATTTACTTCCTTCTTCTGTTCGGGTTTTAATTTCTGAATTTTGCTTTCGACAGTTTCCATATTAAATTACCTTGTTATTTTTTTTAAATACGTATTAAATTTTACAATATTTGAAACATTTAAACAAAAACAAACATATCAAATAACGATTATTTTATTAATTTTAATTTTACTAATAATAATAAAAAATGAAATTCCTTTTTATTCAACTCGGCAGAATCGGTGACATTGTGCTTCTGACATCGGCTATCAAGGCTGTTAAAGAGAAGTATCCCGATTCTATTATTGATATAATATCCGGAAGAAATAATTACCAGGTTTTAAAGGGTAATCCAAAAGTAAATAATATTATTGTCTATGACAAATCACCGCTTAAGTTATTAAAAACAATTACAGAAATCAGGAAAACCAGATATGATTTTTATATTGACCCTAAAGACCACCACTCTACTGAAGGCAGGCTTATTGCGGGATTTGTCAAAGCTGAAACGAAAATCGGTTTTAATGGAAATAAAAGGAAAATATTCAATATTTCAATTCCGTCTGATATTGAAAATTCCGGGTTGCATAGTATAAGAAGAATATTCAATTCTTTAAAACCATTGTCAATTTCTATTGGCGAAATTATACCAAGACCGGAACTTTTTACTAATATTGATACAGATGTTTATGTGGACTCATTTCTTAGTGAGAATGGTATTGAGAAATTTATAGTGATTAATCTGTCTGCAGGAAGTAAAAGCAGGATGCTCACAGTTGAAAAATGGTCAGAAATAATTGATAAAATTATAAATGAAAATAGATTGGTTCTTTCTTTTGCACCGGCAGAAAATGAAATGGCAAAAGTGCTTTCCAAAAAATTTATTAAATTACATTTATTCAATTCCCGTTCAATCAATGATGTCATATCATTAGTTAAAAGAACAAAATTGCTGATTACACCCAACACCTCTTTGGTCCATATCGCATCGGCATTCGATACTCCTATAATCGCCTTTTATGATTCTGATGATGAGGACTATAAAAAATTCATGCCATTAAGTACTAAACACAGAATTGTATTTACAAATATTGGCAGAAGCTATTTAGATGAAATTAAAATAGAAAATATTTTATAAGCTATAAATGATAAAATAAATATTTGATATTTTTATTTCTATTTAATTATTTTTAAGAAATTGTTGTAAACATAAACTAAAATTCTGTGCCAACTGTCTTAAGAATTGGTAATATGAGGTTTCATTTCTATTCCGATGAGTATAATGAACCACCTGATATTCATATTGAACCACCTGACGGTGAATGCAAGTTTTGGTTAGTTCCAATTCGTTTATCGAAAAATAATGGAATTAAACCGCATGATGTGCGAATTATTGAAAAACATATTTTTGAAAATGATAAATATTTAATTGAAAAATATTATGAGTTCCACAACATATCAAACATTAACTGAAACTGAACCGGTAGCCATTACAGTATGGTCACAGGATAGAAAAATATATATTGAACTGACCGACGGTAGAATTATTGGTTTTCCGGCTAATAGATTCAGAATATTAAAAAGTGCAACTGACGATGAGTTAAAAAAAGTAACGCTCAGGTTAAATGGTATGGCACTTCGATGGGAAGATTTAGATGAAGATATAACTGTTAAAGGAATTCTCGAAGGAAGATTTCAACTTCCGATTTAATTATTATTCACTTCAGGCCAAATCGTTAATAAAAGATATTATTATTAGGATAAGATATGAAACCAACTTTTACAGCATTGATAGAACGCGAAGATGACATGTATGTGTCTCTTTGCCCTGAATTAGACATAGCCAGCCAAGGTTATACAATAGAAGAAGCAAGGACGAATTTAAAAGAAGCAATTGAACTTTTCTTCGAATATGCTTCCGATGAAGAAATTAAGCAAAGACTCAAAAGCGAAATTTACATTACACCAATTGAGGTTGAGATTGGGGAAACTGAGAATTCTATCAGCTAAAGATGTATGTAAAATTCTTGAAGTTTATGGCTTTGTTTATCTAAGGCAGAAAGGTAGTCACATCATTATGCAAAAAAAAATGACTGAAAGCACTATTACTATTCCTGTCCCAAATCATAAGGAAATTAAAATCGGTACATTATTATCAATAATACGGCTATCCGGTTTACAGAGAAACCTTTTCGAATAAGAATGATAATCCACACACTTCAAAATTTCTTATTTTTGTAAAAATTTATTCCATTTTACATTTTATAATATGAATTTTCTTAAAAGAACAGATACATGCGGCAACCTTCGTAAAGAAGATTGTGACAAAATAGTTATACTTAACGGCTGGGTTCAGACTGTCCGCGACCTTGGCGGATTAATCTTTATTGATTTGCGCGACAGGTACGGCATCACTCAACTTGTTATTCATCCTGAAACCCAGGCGGAGCTTGCCGAAAGGTCAAAGGAAATAAAGTCCGAATTTGTGATTTGGGCAAAAGGAAAAGTCAGAATGAGGGAGAATCCCAACCCGAATATTCCTACCGGATTGATTGAAATTCAACTCGAAGATTTCGGAATAATAAATAAAGCAGAACTGCCTCCGTTTGAAATTGTTGATGATATCGGAACAAGCGAAGAAATAAAACTCAAATACAGATTCCTCGATTTACGCCGCCACAGCCTGCAAAAGCAATTCATTGTCAGAAATGATGTGTACCAGGTTGTTCACAAATATTTCAACGAAAATAATTTTATTGAAGTTGAAACACCGTTTTTAATGAAATCCACACCCGAAGGTGCAAGGGATTATCTTGTACCAAGCAGGATTTATAAAGGAAGGTTTTATGCTCTCCCGCAATCACCACAACTTTACAAGCAAATCCTGATGATGGCAGGTTTCGACCGATATGTACAGATTGTGAAATGCTTTCGCGACGAAGACCTGCGTTCTGACCGCCAGCCTGAATTTACACAGATTGACCTCGAAATGTCATTCATCGAAAGAGAAGATGTACTCTCGATGACTGAAGGATTTTTTGCAAGGCTCTGGAAAGAAGTTCTCGGAATTGAAGTGCTGACGCCATTCCTCAGGATGAGCTATGATGAAGCAATGAACCGGTACGGAAGCGACAAACCCGATTTAAGATTTGAAATCGAATTAACAGATGTTTCCGATATTGTGAAAAATTCTGAATTTAAAGTTTTTTCCGATACTGTGAATGGCGGTGGAGTTGTCAAGGTTCTGAATGCAAAAGGTTGTGCTGATTTTTCAAGAAAAAAAATTGACGAGCTCACAGAACTTGCAAAGAAATACGGAGCAAAAGGAATAGCATGGCTGAAAATAGTTGATGGTGAAATTAATTCTCCTATTGCAAAATTTCTCAAGCAAAATGAAATCGAAGAAATAAAAAAACGCACAAATTGCGAAAACGGGGACCTCCTTTTATTCTCATCTGACATTTGGGCAAGAGCATGTACTATTCTCGGTGCATTGAGACTTGAAATTGCAAAGCAAACAGGAATAATAGATGCAGTTAAAAATAAATTTTCCTTTCTATGGATTTTGGATTTTCCACTTCTCGAATTTGACGAGGATTCGGGAAGATATGCCGCTATGCACCACCCATTCACTTCACCTATGGATGAAGATATTTCATTACTCGATTCAGAACCGGCGAAAGCGAGAGCCAAGGCTTATGACGTAGTAATCAACGGTGCCGAAGTCGGGGGCGGCAGTATCAGAATTCATAACAGGGAAATACAGGAGAAAATGTTTAATCTGCTCGGACTCAGTAAAGAAGAAGCGGATTCTAAATTCGGATTTCTGCTTGAAGCATTGAAGTATGGATGTCCGCCGCATGGAGGAATTGCATTAGGCCTTGATAGAATTGTTATGATTTTGACAGGTACTGAAAACATCCGTGACGTGATTGCTTTCCCCAAAACGACAAGCGGGCTGTCACTTATGGACGGTGCACCATCTAATGTTGATGATATTCAATTAAAGGAACTTGGAATCAAACTGATTGAATAAAATCAGCTTTCTGTGTATTATCCATATTAACGATTATTTTCAAACTGTAAAATATTACGAAAATAGATAACGCAACAATCATTCCACCCCAGAACCAGTAAGGCAGGAGAAGGTTGTTTGCTATCACCTGTGTGTCTGAATGATATGATGTTCCTTCGATTATACCTCCGCTTGAAAAATAGTAACCTATATTGAGATAGAAACTCACACATGCTTCTATGCCCAAGAGTTGAAGGATAAACGAACTGACATTCTTGTTTGCCCTTAATGAAATTATAAGCAATACTGCTCCAATTAACGATATTGAGGCTATGCCGAATAAAGTTCTCACCCACAAGGCAACGGAAACAAACATTAACAATCCAAAAGCAAACAATATAATATTTGACGATTTGAATTTTACCGATGCAATGATTAATACAGAACCGATGATAATAGGGAAAACAGGCCCGCCTGCAGCAACTACAGCTCTGCCAATGCTGCCAAACAATAAATTCCCGGTATGCACAGCCAACCCGGAACCATCGGGAAAAAGCTCCAGGTAATTGAAACTACCTCCAAGAATAATTGCTGTCAATCCATGTCCCATTTCATGAAACCATGTTCCGAGTATTGTGAAAGGATAAATGATATATCTTCCGGTTTGAAATTGCCAGAGCATAACTGTTACAATAACTGTTATCAGAAGTATTAAAACATTGCGGTTTATAATTTTGTTTTTCATTTTTTATATATTTTTTGTAACTACTCACCCGATACTTACTTGGTAAATAGAACACCGATGACACGGATTAGACAGGTTTAAACGAATTTGATTTTCTTTTTATCATTCGTAAACAATTTTCTTTTAAACTGTGGTTTTTTACCAAAATTCAAAAGCAGTCCAACCTCTATCCCGGTTGCTTTAAGATAATTAATCAACTGTAATTCGTGTTCTTCCGCTAATGCTTCTGCGGCTTTCAGTTCAAGGATAACACTACCATTAACAATTATATCCGCAAAATATTCACCAACAATTTTTCCGTTGTAATGTACTTTGATTGGCTTTTGCTTTTCGCAAAATAAGCCCATCGCTGCCAATTCAAGATACAAAGCATTTTCATACACCTTCTCTAAAAAACCAAACCCGAGTTCATTATATACTTTGTAAAACACCTTGCTCATTTTCTCTGTAATATCTTTATGAAGAATTTCCATTTTTATCTGTGTTAATCCGTTACATCTGTGTTATCCGTGTTCTATTTTTTATCTGCTGAGTAGTTACTATTTTTTAAATGAATAACCGTCGTTTCGCAAATTAAAAAAAACCTAAGCAATACCGATAAATATTAGTAAAAATTTGAATAGCCTCTATCTTTAGATAGTGGAGGTTTTATGGTAGGGACACGGCATGCCGTGTCCCTACAAATTCTTCCTGGGATAAATCCCGATTTGTGGTGATGAACCATTACCATTATTTAAAAATAGTGGCTATTCATCCAACATAAAAGAATGACAATTTTTTTTTAAGATTTTAAAGGTTTTTTTGTAATATGAATAAATCATAAATTTTATTTAAAATAAAATTATTACTAAATACAATAAAAATAAGGCTTTATTTTACTTATATGCAACAATATAAGCAATAAATTAAAATTCACTTGTTTTTTAGTTCATTTTTTTATTATTTTACGGTTTGTAATTGGTTAAATGTTAGTTTTTATTTCTTTTTCTGAGGCACAGAAAGGGGCTTAAAGAAGCAACTCAATTTTCTATAGTTAATATTCTCTCGAAAAAATATACATTTTTTTTGAGACCTTTTCTATTCTTATGTGTCATTTAATTAAGGAAAGGTGCGCTTTTTTGAAAACAAGTGTAAAAAAGACCGAAACACAAGGATAGAAGCGTATTTTGGAGAATTAATCGCATTTTGCAAAATAAATTATCAATCACAAACTATGGAGGTTTAATTATGTTTAAGAAATTTACTTATTCGGCAATTTTATTTGCTGCGCTTATGCTGATGCTTTTCAGCGAAACTAATGCACAGCCGCCGGGCAGTACTCCTATTACAGTAGGACCGTATTATACTGCACTTGGTGGTTGGAACTATTGCTACAGTGGTTATTGGTTCACAGCCCCGAGAGATTTCTGGATAGTTGCTTTGCGGAAATCAAATGGATGGACATCCGGAAATTTCAAAACGAGTCACCAGATTTATCAGTTTAATTATGCTCCATCTTATAACGGACAGTATTTTTATGATACGGTTTATGTTAATTCCACATACAAAATGATGCCAAGGTGGAAAGTTGATTCTTATGGAACAAACGGAGATCAAATTTGTAATATCAGTGACGGCCGGAACCAACATGGCCAGCAAATTCAGGATATTTTTGTTCCGGCAGGCACTACCTGGGGAATATATAGCATGTTTGACTATCCTCAAGCAGGTATATATTATAGCTATATTAGTCTTCCTTATTATACATCAGGTTGGTACACAAATGTTGGCGGCAGTGGATTCTATTTACGCCCTTCACGTAATTACTACAATTATGGTTATATGTCAAGCGGATACTGGAGTTATTATAGCTATAATTATGCAACAGGTACATATTATGTTGGAAGAACTGTATTTTGGTATATGCTTCCATGCTATATTTATGTCACCCAAACAGCAGGTGGTACAATAGCACCAAGTGCTACTTACGGACCTTTCAAACCCGGTCTTGATGTAAACAGGGATTATACGGTAACACCTGACCCGGGGAAGCATATTGTTAATGTTACTATCAATGGTGCGTCTGTGGGTTCTGTTACAAGACCGGTTCACACACAGCACTTCGGAGTAGTTAACGCTACACAGACATTAAGTGCTATTTATGGCAATCAAATTATTGCTACAGGTTATGGAGCATTCATGAATCCGACCGGAATGTCATATTATGCTGTTGGTGCAAATCCGAGTTTTACCTGTACACCTTTCCCCGGTGCTTATATTTCAACTATAACTGCGACCGGTGCGATTTCAGGTGTTGTTAATATTCCCGTTCTTAATTCTGGACAAGGGCAGACAATTGCACTTGGCCAGCCGGGCTATCCTTTTGCAAACCTGAATGAAGACTGGACATTGGATGTTGTAAGTATGATGAACCTGTTTACATCTGCCGAACAGCACGGTACAATCAATCCGCTTGGTTCTACGGATATTATATGGGGAACTCTATTCCCTGTTGTAATTATTCCCGATGCAAATTACAAAGTTGCTCATTTGTACATTGACGGATATGACGTTATGGACCCGACTCTGCCGGGTTATCCTCATCCGGGGCTTGACTTATCGGCATGGCCCGTCGTTACTTTTAATTTGGATATGTCTTATGCTCATACAGCACATGCTACATTCTATGCCTGGACAATAACACCCGAAGTTGTCGGCATAGGCGGTACAATTGTACCGGATTATCCTGTTAAGGTGTTTGACCATGCACAATATCCGTTTATTATTACACCGGATATTGATTGGAGTATTGACACTGTAAAAGCTATTAATCTGTCAAATGGAGATGTTACCTTGTGGGGCAACATACCGCTTCATGGTGCAATGCGACTTACGTTCTTGGATATTACTAATGACTGGAAACTCCAGGCACTATTTAAAATTGACAGGTATAATGTTGTTGTGAAGAATGCCCGTGTAATCGAAGGAGGCAAGGTATTCCCGACAGGAACGCTTACCTACGAATCCGATGATGGTTTGATTATTGTAAATTCAGGAACAGACCTTAACTTTACAATAACACCCGATGTCGGCTGGGTAACCACGGATGTTCTTCTTGACCATATGAGCCAGGGAGCTGTTGCTAATCTGCCGCTGACAACTGTCAGAGCCGACCATGAAGTAGAAGCGAAGTTCCAGAGAATTGGCTTCACCATTACGGCTACTGCGGGTAATCACGGAACTATTTCTCTCGATGGATGGGAAGAGCCGGTTCCTACTAATGGCGAATATTCCGTATTTTATGGAGAAAACGCAAGATTCGTTATTACTCCCGACCATGGCTACAAGCTTGGTGAAATTCAAGTTGACGGTGCTGTAGTGAATCCTGAACTTGAATACAGTTTCTACTATGTTACGGCAGACCACACCTTAACAGCATCATTTGTTCCGATGAACAGGTACACCATTACTGCAACAGCAGGAACAGGCGGTACAATTAGCCCAAGCGGTGCAGTCAGCGTTATCGAAGGTGACGACCAGGCGTTTACTTTTACCCCTAATGCCGGATACGAGATAGCTGATGTTCTAATTAATGGTGAAAGCCAGGGAAAAATTACAGAGTGGGAATTTACAGATGTAAGTAGCGACCATTCAATCGAAATCATATTTAACCCGATTGTTACTTACGGACTGCAATGTACATTAGATGCAACACAGGTTGTTTCCGGACAGCCGTTCGATATAACGGTTACATGCGTTGACCAGTCAACACAACAGCCGATTAATCCTATTGCACCTGTAGATGTTACTGTCGCCGCCGCCGCCGGCAGCCAAGGCACATTATCAGGTACGACCATGGGAACAATTCCGGCAAATGATAACAAGGTTACCATTTCAGGCATTGTTTATACAAACGCAAGCGGTGAGGCTAATGTTCAGCTTATTTCAAGTGCAACCGGCATGCCCGATTGTATGTTGACTGCCAACTTCCTTGCACCTGAACCGTTAACACAGGATGCTGATATCAAATTTGATAATGTTTCATCTTACTATAGTAAAGATGGAAGCACAGCATTATCACAGGTTACAATTAGTTGGACAAACGGAGACGGTAATAAGAGACTCGTGGTTATGAAAGCAACAGACCAGATTGGCACAGGCGACCTACCTATTGATGGTATTGGTTATTCAGAAAACGCTGCATATGGAACGGTTGGTTCAGAAATCGGTAATGCTTTTGTTATTTTCAAGGATGCAGGTAATACATTAACCGTTACAAACCTAATCGAAGGTACATTATATTATGTCCATGTATGTGGGTTCAATGGTGATGCAGTTGTAGCTAATTACAATACAAATACAGGAACCGGCAATCCAAGTCCTTTCTCAGTTGTCGGTGTCGATGAAACTTATACAGCAAGTGGATTCCAGGTTACAAATATTTCTCCAAACCCGGCATTCTTTGACATTATGTTCAATCTCAGTGTAAGCACAGCATCAGCATTTACAATAGAGGTAGCAGACCTTCAGGGTAGAGTTGTTGCCAGCTTCTGCAATAAGAAATTCTACGACAATGGAAATTATCAGGTTAATATACCCGTATCGAAGCTCGCTTCCGGCTCGTATATCCTCAAGATATACAACGGAACAGACTTTGCATACCAGGTGTTCACAATCGTTCGATAATTTCCGGAACGAGTCGTTATTTATGCGGGTTGAACTTCGGTTCAGCCCGCTTTTTTTTGTGTGCCTGGCATGAACTATAACTACAGGGTGAAAGTCCCGAACGAGCCTTGATAGTGGGAATCGTTAGCTAAAGACAAGGGTGTCC
>MHAY01000005.1 GCA_001804705.1 Ignavibacteria bacterium RIFOXYC2_FULL_35_21 | reverse complement strand
GGGCAGTACACTACTGATTACAAAGAAAGCTGATATAGATGTTCAGTCGGTTTTTCTTTGCAGTCTCGATGGTCGAATCATTTCAAATTTGCAGAATGTCGTGGGCTGGTCCCAGTTTTCATTCGATATGTCATTAGAGCCAAGCGGAATGTATCTGCTCCGCTTCATTGCAAGAGACAGGGCTTTAACGAAGAGAGTTATTTATGTTAGATAAATATTAAGTAAAATAATGAAAGGATAATAATTATGAAAACATTTTCAAAAATTTTAATGATGGCAACAATTATTGTAATGCTCAATTCATGCTCAGACATTATGGATCTAGGGGATAATATAAATAAAATTCCTATTCTTCCTGCTGTTTCTAAGGAAGATTCACTTGCTTTCCTCGATTTAAAAACTATTGATTTCGGGGATGTAATCAGTCAACGTGAAGATACTATCAAGGTGTTATTAAATAATCGGTCTGATTATTATCAGATTATTATTTATAATATAAAATTGAAGAACAATTTTGCATTTAGTATAAGTCCTGAAAATGGTTTTCCGATTGTAATACCACCGAAACAAAATAATTCCGATAACAGGATTTTCGCAGTTTTTAAAACGCAATTAATTACTCCGGGCTTTTACCAGGACACTGTTTACCTGAATGGTTCTCAGCAAACCTTGCTGTTTATTAAAGGGAATGTAATTAATTAAGAAAATTATTATTTAAAAATTATGAAAGAAAAAATTATAATTTCTCAAACATCGGGGACTATTATGAATTATTCGGGGACTATTATGAATTACCAGGATAACGAATTATATATTATTCTCGATAAAATAGAGAAAATGAATGGCTGGGGTGTGTTTCTTGAACCGGGTGTGAATAAGGGATTATGCACTCAATTCATGCTTCAGCTTGAGAAAGGCGGATTCATAATAATTAATGGGAAGAATATCGACGAGAACAACATTATCGAATACACGAATTTAGAATTCACTGAAAAAGGCAGAAAATTTTATAATGACCTGAAGAAACCGTATTGAGAATACAATCACGTTTACTTGAATCTATAGAGCAGATATGTATTGATTGAGTTTATTAATTTTCACATACTTTTTTGAATGTTTATAACCGATAATATAAAATTTTTTATAAAGAAGCGAAAATCGCTTAGTTAAAACCACATCTGTGGATTTTTTTATTAAATCAATTTGGAGGTCTAAATGCAAAACTTATTATTATCCTTAAGGATTAACAAAATTCTTAGAAACATTGCTGTTTTTATCGGATTATTTTCAGCAATCTTAATTTTTTGTACACCGGCTCAATCTCAGGTTACTTTCTGCTATCCGGATTGCCCTAAAGATCTGTGGAATCCGCTTCCTACTTCTCCGGCTTTTACTCACTTGATTACTTTACCATGCGGCGAACCTGTCATCGTGCATTACAGGATAAGGATTGCCTGTGGCTCTTTCCATGATGTATTCATCGAGGAAATCGAATTTGTGAACGGCTATGGTGGTGGACAGATTTGCGGTCAAACGATGTCTATTGCCCAGATGCTTGAATCTGCAATGTCTCAACTTGTGTATGATAACCCAATGAATTATCCTCCAACAGATTCGACTCAGGATACTTGCTTCCCAAACTATCGTGTGATGGTCGGTGGCTGCTGGACGCCGACATTTCCAATCGGACCCGGCGACCTCAAAGATGGAGCAAAAGAACCTCCGGTGATTGATGTACCTGCGGGATTGCTTATACCATGTGTGTATATAGAATGCTGTCTTAAATACTTCACAGTATGCTATGTGAATGGAACTAAAGTAGTCATATACGACCCGAAGCGTTCAGTCCCCGGCGAGTGCGACTATCAATATCAACCGGCTTGCTACCCTGCATGTGAATGATGCTAAATATGCAGTAAGCTTTAAAGTGAAAAAATAATTAAAATTTTAAAAAAAAAGGAGGTGTATGGAAAATCAATTCTAATCAGTATTCACAGCGAAACATGTCAATTGACGAGCATTAGCAGATAAAAAAACAGAGCCAGTGGGATTTCTCCCACCGGCTGAGCACATAGTCTCTTACCCGCACTTACAGTTTGTACCTTTAATGCGGATAAGAGCAAAATTAAGACAATAATATTAAATTTTTACAAACTTTTAAAGGAATTTCACTATGAGAAAATTAGCATTAATATTCGTTATTATATTTGTTGCAATAGCAACAATAAAAGTATATTCACAGGTATTATGTGAAGTACCGCCATGATGCGATGGCCCAGTGATTTGGTCAGGTGACCAGGTTTGGGGATTTAGCATACCTCCAAATTTACAATGCTCATACTTAGTTACTTATAGAACGGGAGTGGATTGTAATGATCAATGCTTATTCAAAATAATAAACGTATCAGCGCCACAGCCTCCTGGTTTTTTAGGAGGGACAACAGATCCTATAACCTTACTTGATGGAGCTACAAAGGCTCTTTTACAGAATAATTCCACAAATACATGTCTTCCTAATCCTCTTGAATTAGATTTTTATCAAGAATATCAGGTTTCAGTTGCAGCTTGTTGGCGATGGAGCGGCCCGATTCCCGGACCTGGAGGCGGTGAGCAGCCTTATTTAATACCTTGTGATGAAACATCATGTTGCTGGTGCTTTTGGGCTGTTAATGTTGTTAATGAAGGGGGTAATTTAAAAGCAGTTGCAAGAAAAGTATCTTGTTATACTTCAGTTCCATGTTACGATCCACAAAATTGTTTTAATTATTGTGAGTGAGAACTAAACGAACGTGGTATATCATAGGGGACAGGATTGCCTGGCCCCTATGATAATAAAAATCATGAAGAAAATAATTTATTCAATTGTAACATTTTATCTTTTTTATTGTTATTGTATTTTGAAACATAACAAATTATTTCAAATAATTGGAGAAATACCATGAAATCAATTTTCAGCTTAATGAGCATTGCATTTATTATGAACATCAACTCTGCGGAGCTTTATTCCCAAAACATAACGAAATGGGAGTATTTAGATTCAACAGATTTGAGTTACGGCTTTATAAGTGTTAATAACAAGAATGATTTCATAATTTGGGAAAATATAGATAGGGTGTATCCAAGTGGATTTCATTATTATAGTTTTGAAATAAAACTTTATAATAATGATGGCAAAAATCACAAGGTTATTTATTATGATACTATTCATGGACATTATACTGATTATGATTCTATTTACGGACTTGATGAAATTAATAGTCTTGCACATCCTTCAGAGAATGTGATAATCGCTGTAGGATATAACCGAACTTATCTGGGGTATTATGAAAATTCAACATGGGATAGATATAGCAGCTTGATGATAATTTCTACTGACGGAGGAAATACATTCCAAAGAAAAATTCTTGATTCAAATGTAACTTTAGGCTCTGTAATCATGTTCGATTCAATAAATGGTGTTATGATAAAATATGAACATGACAATTACTTTAACAGAAAAGATACTCTCCATGATAGTTTACGTATAACAAATGATTGCTGGAAAACTTATAATAGTTTACCTTTACCAGAAGATGTATATAAATTGAAAGCTTTTTCTCCAGAAATATTAGCTTGTAAAAAAGTCGAAGACCGCAATACTATTTTCTATCGTTCATCAGACGGAGGGAAAAGTTGGCAAAATTATAAATTAGAAAATTATATCTTACAAGGATATAAATTCTTAACAAAAGATAAGATAATTGGCTTTGGACGATATAATGATAATACTAAAGAAACTCATCACATATTAAAATCAAACGATGGTGGTGAAAACTGGCGTGTAATTGACAATATAAATTTACAGTTTAAAATTCATTTTAGAAATACGACTTATAAGTATTCGGATATTGATTTTTGCGATTCATTAAACGGATTTTTAACTGAATTTTGGGGTTCGATTTTTAAAACAAATGACGGAGGGGAATCTTGGGTGCAGGAATTATTCCCTTTTTCAGAAAATTATCCCGACATTTCCCAAGATCAAGAGGGTTTTGCTGGTATTATCTACCCTTCAATAGATTTTGCAGTGGCTTTAGCTAAACAAAATTTTGTTCTAATAACAGAAAATAAATTAGTCTTATATCCCCCACATTTTTATAGTCCTGTGAATCGCCAATATAAAACTGTGAATAATGTCCAATTAAGTTGGACATCTATAAACAATGCCAAGAAATATAGGTTTAGGATATCGGGAGCAATTAATGAGACAGGGCTTGCAAGTTTCGATAATCCCGATTTAGATACATTAATTTCAGATACTACAATTGTCCTGAACAATCTCAATTACAATTCTTATTATAATTGCTGGATAAAAGCAATTGCCGACACCACGGAAAGTGATTGGTCTTTTGAATATCCTTTATTTTGGACGATAACTCACGAAGGTGCTCTCTATCCTCCATTATTAACTTATCCGGCTCTGAATGATTCAGGCATTCCTGTTAATACAACATTACGATGGGACAGTGTACCGGGAGCAACAAAATATGTTATGATTCTTTATAAAATATTAAATCCAAATCCTCCTTATCCACCGATTCCTGTGTTAATTAAAACAGATACAAATATAGTAGTAAACTTTTACCTGCTTGATTCAACACTTCTTGAACCAAATACAACTTACTGGGTTTATCTTCAGTCTAAAAATAATGACACATCGTCCGGTAATGGTGTTTATGCCTTTACAACTGTGTTAACGGTTGGTGTAAATGATTTTTATCCAAACCTAAACAAAGTTGGACTGTCCATATTCCCCAATCCTGCATCAGAAAGGTGTATTATACGATTTAATTTTGAACCATTTAATGTTTTAGGTCTAAAATTATACAATTCAATGGGTATTGAGCTTGCTGATTTAACAAGGTCTGCACAGCTAATTTATGGAAATAAAGTATTAGAACTGAATTTATCATCGTTGACAAGCGGTGTATATTATATTGTGTTACAGGACAGGCAGGGTATTTATTCTAAATCTTTTGTTTTGGTAAAATAGTTTATATGAGGTTTTTTATGAAAACGAAATTCTTAATATTATTTATTTTTTCAATTTGCTTATCACATTTGTTTGCTAAGCAGCCACTATCCTTGTCATTATTAAATTCATCTGATAATTGCGATTTGGGAACAAAAATTTGGCTCATCGATGCAAATAGCGACAATATTTATGATATTCTTATTCATAATGGTTGTGTGAATCAACCGGTTGCATTTTCTTTATCAATAAATTCAGTTAATGAAATTAATGAAAATCAATCAGCATATCTCACTCAAGGCAGTATCGCAGCTAAGAATTTCACAATTCTCATTTATGACACAAACAGTTTCAAATACACACACAAACTATATTACGACAATCAAATATCAAAAGCTATACTTGAAGATTACACAGAACAAAGCAGCGACCATAAAACCTACGAAGAAGCTGATAATTATTTTTACACACAACAAATGGGAAGCACACTTCTTATAACTAAGAAAGCAGAGATTGATGTGCAATCTGTTTTGCTTTGCAGTTTGGAAGGGAAAATAATTTCACATTTGCAGAACGTAGAGGGCTGGTCTCAGTTTTCTTTTGATATGTCATTAGAGCCAAGTGGAATGTATCTGCTTCGCTTCATTGCAAGAGAAAAAGTATTAACGAAGAGAGTGATGTATGTGAGGTGAGCCTAATAAAATGTTGAATTTTGAGTGTTGTGTTTTAAGTTTTGTGTTGAGGTTTATTAAATAATGAGGAAGTTATAAATATGAACAAACAGGACATTTTTTTATATATTATTCTCGATAAAATCGCTAAGACAAAAGGCTGGGGATTGTTTTTTGAGCCGGGGTTAAATAAAATATTAAATTCAAAATTTTTGCTTCAGCTCGAAAAAGCCGGTTACATCATTATCAATGGAAAAAATTTCACCGAAGAACAAATTGTTGAATATCATTACCTGGACTTTACTGACAAGGGAAAGGAATTATATAAAAAGCTTAAAAATGCAATAGCTGTTATCAACTAACTAATATTATAATGGAGTATAGATGACATTAGATTGGGAATTTTTTATTCGCATAGCTTTCGGCTTTAAGCATAATAAAGGCAGAGCTATTCAAAGAGGCGGAGACCCTGCCTGTTTGGCAAGTAACGATTTATTCAACGACAGGCATTTCCATGATATGGTAATTGCCACAGGCTATGCTTTTGAAATATTAAATCAGGATGTAAAAAACAGAACCGTTGCTGTTTCGGAGGAGACCCTCGTTATGCTGGACAGCTACATAGTGCAAATCCTGGATGCACACACAATCAAGGACATTGAAGACATCCTGAATTCTTATAAAGCATCGGTCTTAAATAAATTTTTCAAGTATGATGGTAATGTATTAACGAGGAAATAAAAATGATGATGAATTAAGATTTGAAAAAAAATAGTGTAATAAATTATTAAGGATATTTATGTACCGGGAAAATTATAATATAATATCATATTTGCAGAATTTTCATGTACCCAAAGAATTTGTGCCCTTCTAAAATTTTAGAAAATCTACGTATGGAGTTTGTTTTAGCACAATTGAAGGGAGATTACATATCAATAAATAGAATATCCTCGAAAGCAGGATATTCAAACATAAGAACATTTAGGCGTGCATTCAAAAGATGTACAGGTGTAAGTGCATACGAATGTAAGACACAATTGCAGAATGATGATAAGAATCAAACCCGGTACAAAAGTTATTTAGAAAAAATTTGGGAGAGATAATGTCAGTAGAAATTGTCAGTAGATTTTGTCACTATTGACTGGTATTGATAAAAACAGTAAATTCCGATTGAGGAGTTGGATTATTAAAATTATAAATAATAGCATAACCAGAAAAGCAAGGACAGCACTGCGAAATGAGACATATAAAAATTAATATATTTATTAAACAAAAAAAAAGGAGGTATATGCAACATTCAATTTACAGCAAGATAATCAGCGAAACATGTCAACTGACGAGCATTAGCAGATAAAATAAAACCAGTGGGATTGCTCCCACTGGCTGAGCACGGAGTCTCTTATCCGCACTTACAGTTTGTACCTTTAATGCGGATAAGAGCAAAATTAAGACAATAATATTAATTTTTCTCTTTAATAACAATTTTAAGGTGTTTTATGAAAAAATTTTTATTATTAACAGTTATGATTGCATTGTTTGCAATTATTGGACAGGTAAAAGCACAGGACCCTTGCGATATTACCGGAACAAATTGTGACTATTGGCATACAGGTGGTAATACTACATATAATGACCCAAATTTCCCAGGTTGCGATATTGAAATTGAATGGGATTATATGGTTTGTGATGGTATTACATATTTTAGTTTAAGTACGATATCTTTTTTCTGGACTCCAGAATGTGAAGCAGTTTATTATTTTCTTGTTCCTTTTGGCAATTATGCAGATGGGAGAAATTTAGCAATAATGTGGAGAAGTGCTTTTGAACAAATATCGAGGGATTATTTTACTGCTTATCACTTTCAACATCCTAATGATTATATTTGCCCAAACACATATACATGTAAAACTATAACTCCTGGAGGCTGTAATTCCTGGAGATGGGCAATGAAACTGCCTGGCCCAGGAGAACAATATAGTTGGATTCATTTGAAATATACTCCTTGTGAAGAAAATGGTTGTTGTGTTACAGAAGCGATATGGTGTTGGAATAGGAATACAAATAGTCCTGAATTGATTGGTAAACCTACTACTCAATATGTCACTGAAGGGGATTGCAGAAATAAATCACCTTTATACAATCCCTTCGAGGGTTATGGACCTGAATGGCTCATTGGGCCACCTTCTCCTTGTGGTTTTAGTTGTTATATTGACAATTAATTAGAATTGTAAAAAAATTAGGGGGAATGATTAATATAAATCATACTCCCTTATCTAAAAAATAATATGATTAAATTAATTAAGGTTTGGAGCAAATTATGCCATTTAAAATTTTTCTTTTTATATTAATTACATCCGTTTGCTATTCTCAATCTATTATATGGGAACGAGAATATGACCTTGTAAATGAGCCTTTAGCATTATCATTCTTACCAACAATGATTGATTCAGATGGTAATATTATTACAGCTTTAGATCCAGGAATTGTTCCATTTATGAATGCCGGCTTTATCAAATATGAAACGAGTGGTAATTTGCTATCATTTAAGAAATATTTTACCGGTAATATGTTACTCCCAGTTTCTTTGTACCAATCAGAAAACGGATATAAAATGTTATGTGCAACGAATTATAATTATGATTCATATCAAAATTCAATTCCTTTTATATTTAATATATTAAAAAACGGAGATTCTACAGGCATTGAATACCCTTACGATATTTATAATGATAAATTCTATGATTCAGTTTCTTTTAAAATAAATACTACTCCAAATGCAAATAATAATAATACGATTTCAATTAATAACAAATTCTTCAATGCTACTTTGAAAGAAAACATCAAAATTGATAGCGTAACATTTATTAAAAATAATCATTTACTAATTTCCTGCTATGATTCACTTGGTAAATTAATTTGGAGAAAAGGAATAGATACACTTGGTAATAATGATAAATATTATTTTTCTGATTTAAAGATAACAAATGATAATAACATTCTGATCCTATCATTCAAATTTATTGATAATAATGATTTCAGAATACAAATTATAGAAGTTGATAAGGATGGGAATATAACCAAAAAAATTGAAGTTCCTGTGAATGACGAACCCTTTAATCCAAAAGGAATTGTGCAAATGGATAATAGAGAATATATAATAATTGGGCAAAAAATTAGTAATGCAAGATATATTTTTGTTAAAATTAATGACACAGGCGAGATAATAAAAAAAGTTGATATACCAAAAAAGAATTCTGGTGTTTTCTTTTTTGGATTGCTTAAGACACCAAAAGGTAACATTATTGCTAATGGTTATACCATAACAGATACTTCCGGAGGATTTTATAATTATAAGCATAAAATTCTTCTTTATCAGGTTAATAGAGATTTAGATTTTATATCCGATTTTGAATTTCAAGAATATAATCAGTTCACTAAAAGCGGTATAAGACATCTTCACTTCATCGATAGCGATAATTTTATTGGTATTGGCTACAAAGACATTTATAAATTTTATATTGCAAAATTCAAAGACACAACTCTCACAAATGTTCCAGATAAGAATCTAGATAACTTTGAATTGATTATTAATCCAAATCCATCATCCGATTATTTGAATATAATATCAAGCAATACATTTTATAAAGTCGAAATCTTTTCCGCACTTGGTATTAAAGTTTACGAATCAGAATACAAAGATAGAATAGATGTCAGCAGACTGAGTTCAGGCGTGTATTTTGTAAAGATAGCGGATAGAGTTGTTCGTTTTGTGAAAATTTAGATTATATTAATTAATAATAAAATAAAGGTATTGCTATGTTAAGAAAAGAATTCACATTGACATTATTAACTTATTTATTAAGCATAATATCATCGTTAATAATATTTTCAATTTCACTTTCAGCACAAGATAACATTTGGACAGTTTATAATTTTGGGAATGCTTTGCCATCAGATTTAGCGACTGGAATTACTGTTTCAACAAATGGAAAGGTTTACATTAGTACATTTCCATATAATGAGTCTGGCGGTTTGGCAGTTTATGATGGAATTAAATGGGAAAATATTAATAAAAAAACTGAAAATTTCAAGGAAAATGCTGTCCCATTTATCACAACAGACAAATTAGGAAATATTTATGTTAGTTTTACTTCCAATGGTTCTGCTAAATTTGATGGTCTATTATGGGTAACAATTGATTCAATTGGCTTAGATTCTTCTACCAATTTATTAATGCCTATTGTGTTTGATAATAATAATAAAATGTGGGCAGGAATGTTTAAAAAAGGCATGCCCCCCAAAAGCAATTTTATTGGTTATTATGATTCATTGTGGCATGTAATCAGATTTGACACAACAAATAAAGCAAATTATATTAACGGGATGGCTTTTGATGCAAACAATAATTTATGGATAGGAACAAATAATGGATTATTTAAAAATAGTAATGAAGGTGTATTGGAAAAGATAGATTCTTCTAAAGGTTTTTATGAAAGATATATTTCTTCATTTGCTCCTGATGATAAAGGTAATATATGGATTGGAACATCCAATGGTGTTTATTATTACGATGGAACAACCTGGACTAAATATGATACTTCAAATTCAGAACTTCAGGAAAATAGAATTTACTCTCTATTATTAGATAAAAAAAATAATCTTTGGATTGGTACTGAATATTCGGGATTGATAAAATTCGATGGGAAGACTTTTACAAAATTTTACAAGCAAGTATGGGCTTATTATGATGGGCATTACATTGATAATTTAGCATTAGATAGCACTGGTAATATTTGGATGACTGTAAGTAGTAATTATGGAGTATTTGTACTACACCCGGATTTAGTGCGTGTCAGTGATGATGGTATAAATGATGATTTTCAGATTTATCCTAACCCATTCTCATCATTATTCAACATTGAATTTGAAAATAAAATTGCTTCTGTCGTTAATATTGACTTGTACGATATTCTTGGTAATAATATTTATACAAAGAGCCTCGGTTTTCTTGATAGTGGAAAACATACGACTACATTTGATATGAATAATAAAATAAGTACGGGTTCATACTTACTTGTTATTAGTGCTGGTAATGAATTAATAAGTAAAAAAATAACAAAATTGGAGTAGAAAAATGAAAAGCAATTATATAATAATTATTATAATTATTATTATTCTAAGTTGTGTCCAACTTTATTCTAAGAAGCCTGTCTCAATAAAATGCAAAAATGTTAATGACACATGCTTATATGAATCAAACTTATGGATTATGGATTTGAATAATGATGACAGATATGATGCATGTATAATCAGGATATGCAGTGGAGCAATTACAGGTCATAATCTTCTGGACAAATCATCAAAGACCTTAACCAATGATATGACAGCAACACTATTAGGCGGTACTGTAGAAATGAAAAATTTTAATTTAACTATTTATGACCTAGCAACTAATAATAATATTTGCCGATTGTATTATGATAATAATTTAGCTTCTGTCGTTCTCGAAGATTACACAGAAAACGGAAACAACCCCACAACCTATGAAGAAGCTGATAACTATTTTTATACACAACAAATGGGCAGTACACTCCTGATTACAAAGAAAGCTGAGATTGATGTTCAGTCAGTCTTGCTTTGCAGTCTCGATGGTAGAATCATTTCAAATTTGCAGAATGTCGGGGGCTGGTCTCAATTCTCATTCGATATGTCATTAGAGCCAAGCGGTATATATTTGCTTCGCTTCATTGCAAGAGACAGGGCTTTAACAAAGAGGGTGGTGTATTTGAGATAAATACAAAACCACAATCCACAACCCATAACACATTACCTTGTTGTCAAAAAAGCTCGGAGGAGCCTTGAGAGAACTACTGTAAAACACGTGTGAATGTAATAAAAAACACAGCACATAACGGCAATTTCAATTTGACAAGTCGAGCGATACCGCTTACTCTTACCCTATATATTTTTCGATTAGATTTATCAGACTTTCATTGTCAAATGGTTTTGATAAATAATCATAGCATCCGCCATTAATAAATTCCTCTTTGTCGCCATACATTGCGAATGCAGTAACAGCTATAATGGGAACATTTTTATAATAATCCAGTTTCCTTATTTCTCTTGTTGCGTCCATACCGCTTTCACCTTTGCCAAGATTTATATCCATCAAGATTAATTTATACTGATTCTCCTTTGCTATCTTCACAGCCTGGGCGGCATTTGAAGCATAATCCAATTCGTATCTGTGTTTCAATAGCTTTTCGATAAGAACTATTGATATATCGTCATCCTCTACATATAATATTTTAGGCTTATTGTCCGATTCAACCTCCTGTTGTATTGTAACCGGCAAGCCTTCCTCTACTTTTCTTGACACCTGCAATTCATAATCTTTGTTATAAACAAGAGGGATTTTTAAGGTGAATGTAGAACCTTCGTTTAACCTGCTTTTGAGACTGATAGAGCCTCCAAGCATTTCGGCATATCTCTTGCATATTGTCAATCCCAGACCTGTTCCTTCAAAGCTTCTGCTTAATCCTTCGCTAACCTGCCTGAACTCGTCAAAAATTGTATCGAAATATTTTTCTTCGATCCCAATACCGGTATCAATTATGTCAATGACTACATATTTCTGTAAGTCTATATCTTCTGTTTCTACTCTTACAGTAATGCTCCCATGATGTGTAAACTTAATTGCATTATTAACAAGATTATTTATTATGTCAGATACCATTCTTTCATCTGTTCTCAAATATATAGCATCATATTTCGATTCCAGTATCAATTCCAGGCTTTTTTTCTTTGCTTCGACCTTAAATAATTCAACCGAATTATTAGCCAATTCCAACACGTTCAATACATGCTCATCTGATTTCAACTCACCCGCCTCCATTCTCGATAGACTCAAAATTGAATTTAAAGTGTTCATCAACCTTTTACCACTCTTATTAATTACCAGGGCAATCTCTCTGATTGAATCGAGTTGGTCTTCGGCTTTTAAAATCTCTGAAAACCCAAGTATTCCGTTCATCGGTGTTCTAAGTTCATGGCTCATGTTTGCAAGAAAACTCGATTTGAGGCGATTCATCTCCTCAGCTCGCTCTTTAGCAGTAATTATTTCTTTTTCAGCTTTTTTTCTTTCCGTTACATCTTCCCCAACAAACATACTCCCCTTGACTTTTCCTTGCTCATCATAAATCAGGTTAGATGACCAGGATATCATCCTCTTCTCTCCGGTTGCAGTCGTTATTTCAGTTTCAACATCTTTTATTGTCTGATTTTCTTTGATAAGGTTTTTGCAGTATTCGAGTAATTCTTTTCCTTTCCCATTATCAGGATACATCAAATCCCATTTACTCCGGTTACCAATAATATAATCTCTTTTGTAACCGGTAATTTCTTCAGCTTTCTTGTTCCAGAATATCAGCTTTCCCTCAGTATCAATAGCATCCAGCCATACATTAGCATTTTCAAGTAAATATTCAAAATATTTTTCCTGCCATGCAATAAATTCTTCCCCCTTTTTCTGCTTATCTTTAATATCAAAGTTATATAAGGCGTATGAGATGTCACCTACAACTTCTTCGATGACCTTAAATCCTTCTTCAACTTCAATGAAATCCTCAGGAATGGATATTGTCATAAAACCGTAAATCTTATCTTTATATGTCAGCACAGATGTAAGAGATTTTGTTCCGTTAAGTAAACTAATTTCCATGAATTCACAATTCTTACAATCTTTGATTGGATGTCTTGTAGCTATTTTATTAGGATTTTCAAGTGCATCTTTATAACAAAGAGGGAAATTTCCTTTCTTTAAATTTTCAATTATTTTTTCTGTGTGAGGAATATCTCCCCATTCTGCAAAATCAAGAAAATCATTACTTTCATCAAAAAGTGTTATAAATGCATTACGAAAACTTCCTGTCTCTACCAGTATTTTGCATGCTTTCCTGATTAACTCTCCTTTATCAGCCTCTCTTACAATTAATTGATTAACATTTCTTATAGCTTTCAGTACAGTATTTAGATTTTTTAGTTGCAGTTCGTGCCGCTTCCTTTCCGTAATTTCAATCACTCCTGCAATTGCACCGATGTAATTTCCTTTTTCATCATACATAGGCCCTGCTTCCAATAATGCCTGGATTCGGGTGCCGTCCTTCTTCATTAATTCAAATTCAACCTGCTCGTAAACTCCCTGCTTACGCCTTTCCATCTGTTTTTTGGCAATTTCTCCCCATGTTCCGTCCATAAAATAATAAAGACTCTTTCCTATCATCTCTCTCGAAGTATAGCCTAGCATTGCCGGTAAGATTTCATTAACAAAGGTCGTGTTTTCGTTGCCGTCAATCACCCAAATACCTTCCTGCAAAGTATTCAGAAGCATTCGGTACTTCTCTTCGCTTTTTCTTAGTTCCTTTTCGATAATTTTACGTTCGGCTATTTCATCGAGTAAAGCAGCAGTTCTCTGGTTGACCAGTTCTTCAAGGTTGTTATTAAGCCTGATTAATTCGTTCTGCGCATCTATCAATTCCCTGTTTTTTCCTACTGCAGTTTCATACGTATTTAATAGTAAGTTGATAACCCGATAAAAATCTTTCTTAATCTTATATTTTTTATTTAAATAGCTTATTTCGAACCCGTCTCTGCTTTCGGTCCCCTGAATTTCTGTTTGATTGGATAATATTAATTGCACTTGATGGAGCAGATAATTATCATCATAAGGTTTGGAAATAAACATGTCAGCCCCGCACTCAAGGCTTACCAAAATATCTTCGGATTCGGACAGAGACGTTGTCAGAATAATTGGTAAATCTTTGTATAGGGGTTCGGCTTTTAACGCCTTCGACATACTATACCCATCCATTATAGGCATCATTATATCGCTAATAATTAAATCGGGTATTTTTACTTTAACCTGGGCAAGAGCATCGCTTCCGTTCGTAGCAAGCCTTACTTTATATTTAGCGTCTTCCAAAAGCTGTTTAATCTTTAGCGATTGTGTCGGGCTATCCTCTACTATCAGTATATCCGGTTTCTTTTTCTTGTCATTTTTTATGGTTTTCATTTTTTTACCTCATATTTTATTTCTGTCAAGTCGAATTAAAAGGGACGCAATTCTCTCAGGTGGCAAAATATATTGTGCGGCATCTAATTTAATAGACTCTTTGGGCATTCCGAATACAATTGAGCTTTCTTTATCCTGAGCTATAGTCAAAGCTCCTTTATCGCGCATTAATTTAAGTTCTGCAGCACCATCCTTTCCCATACCTGTCATTATTATACCAATAGCCTTTTCACCAATAGTGTTTGCTGTTGAGCGAAACAGATACGATACAGATGGCCTTAATCCATTTTCCATCTCATCATTTGATAAAACAATGCTATTATTATTTGTTATTCCAATATTGTAGTCATCGGGAGCAAAATAAACATAACCCTGTTGAATGACTTCGTTTTGAGCAGGTACTTTATAATTTAATAATGTACAATCTGACAACCAGTCTATTAAACCGGGCAAAAATCCCGATGCTATATGCTGAACAATAATTATTGGAATCGAGAAGTTCTTTGGAAGCTTAGATAGTAACTCTTGTAATACAGCAGGGCCTCCTGTTGATACTCCGATTACAATAATCGAATAATCTTTCTGCATCAATCCTTTAAAATTATTTGCCGAAGAGGCAGAAGGCTTGGTTTCTACTTCGGGCTTAAATCTCCGTTTAACAACTTTTACCTCAGACATCAGTTTAACCGTCTCAATCAAATTATTTTTCACTTTATCAAAATCCGGATGGTCAAAGCCAACGGGTTTTTCAACAAAAGCCAATGCACCAGCCTGGATTGCTTTATAAGTTTTATCTACCTCTTTGCCTGAACTTGCACTCACAATAACAATCGGAACGGGATTTGTTTCCATGATTATCTTTGTTGTTTCATACCCGTCCATTTTGGGCATGTGTATGTCCATTGTAATAACATCAGGTTTAGTATGGGCTAGAGATTGTATGGCTTCTTCTCCATCTTTAGCCTTTCCTATTACCTTAATATCGGAATGGGAACTTAGCATAAAATCCAGGAACTCCATCTCGACAGCAGAATCATCAACAATTAATACTTTTATCATTAACCCTCTTTTCGTTCAAAAGAGAACAGAACAGTGTTCTGTCACTACATTTTAAATATTATCATTATCAATTATGAATTTTCAATTATTAATTTGATTTTATTTGGGCAGACATATATATCTGCCCCCTACATTAAATAAATTAAATCAACCTCTTGATTACCTCTATCAAATTGCTCTCGTCAAAACTGCTTTTCACAATATAAGCATTTGCACCGGCATCTATACCTCTTTCACGGTCCGAGCGTGAATCGAGGGAGGTAACAAGTATAACCGGCAAATCAGACAATTTCTTATCTGCCCGAATTTTTTCGGTTAATATAAAGCCATTCATATTTGGCATATCTATATCTGAGATTACCAAATCGAAACTTTCACCCTTTAATGTAGTTATGGCATCCAATCCGTCAACGGCAGTCCTGACGTCAAATCCCGAAGATTCCAATATCCCCCTTAAAAGGGTCCTTGCCGTTATCGAATCCTCGACTACCAATACTCTTTTATGTTTTCTCTCCTCTTCCAAAACTGCCGGAGCTTTGTAAAGTTCAGGAGCGGCAATTGTTGATTTTATCAAATCAGGAACATTTAGGATTAAAACCAATTCCCTGCTTCCAACTGTCGTTGCTCCGTATATGTTCCTAACTCTCGATAACTGTCTGCCAAGCTCTTTCACAATAACTTCCTGTTCATTGATAATTTCATCAACCTGAAATCCTACTTTTTTCTGCTGCGAGTTCAGAACAATGATTTTTATTGATTCCTCAAAGCCTGGTAGAGACAGAACGTTGTTCTGCCCTAACGTTTTCCTGGACAATTGTAACACGTCTGACAACTTTACTAGCGGAATGAATTGCTCAGAATATTTGAAAACATTCTGATTTTCTATTGATTTTATTTCGTTTCTTTTGATTCTCAATACCAATTCGATATAAATCGAAGGGATAACAAAATCCTGTTCACATTCCTTAACTATTAACCCGCCGATTGTTGCAGTAGTAACGGGCAGTATAAGTCTGAAACTCGTTCCTTCATTTTCAACTGTTTCGATATTTACTTCGCCGTTTAACTTCTCAATTTTATCTTTTACTATTGAAAGTCCTAACCCCCTCCCGGACAAATCGGTAATAAACTGGCTTGTTGACACACCGGACACAAACACAAATTGCAAAACCTCATTGTTGCTGAGTTTTTCAATTTCTTCCTGAGTACTTAGTCCAAGCTTTATTGCAGATGCTTTCACGTTTGTAAAATCAATCCCTGCACCATCATCGGATATATCAATTTTTATTTTATCGGCATCAGTCTGCGAGATATTTATTTTGATTAAGCCTTTAATTGGTTTCCCTTTTTGTATTCTTTCGGATGGTTTTTCAATTCCGTGGTCAATGCAATTACGAATAATATGTATCAAAGGGTCTTTGATTTCCTCGAGTATTCTCCTGTCAATTTCGATTTCTGAGCCAACAACCTCAAGCTCTGCTTCTTTTCCTTTACTGTGCGAAAGGTCTCTGAGCATCTTCGGAAATATTTCAAGCAAAGAGGAGAATTTAAGAAGCTGAATATTTTTCATATCTTCCAGCAAATTGTCAGCCATTGCCCCGAACATAAAATCATCCTGAATTTGTTCGCTTTGTATAACCCTGATTTTTCTGTCTATATTCTTAATAAAATCCGTACTCCACTCGAAAAAACCGGAGATTTTTGTCAAAGTATCATTGTATTCTTTCCTGTTTTTCTCATCTAAATTTAATTCCTTATGCATCAAACCAAACTGAAGTGTTTTTACCAATGACTTAATATTCTGCGATTGCTTTGTCCATAAATCTATGAGTGAATTCACTTCCTTCAGTTCATTAATATTCCTTTTATTCTGCAATTTCACCGACTGCAATTCCTGAGCCTGCAACATCAATGAATTGAGCTTTTGAGATGAAATTTTAAGGTAACCTGATTCAATTTGAAAATCACTAACAGGTGTAATTAGAGACAGAGCTTCTTTCTCGACATTTTGACTGTGCTGTTTAACTTGTTCAATAACTGAAAGATTATCGGAGGATTTCTTAATAATACCATCTACCTGATTGATTATTCCATCAATATTTTTCATCGTATTAGTTTTTATATCGGTATCGGCAATTAAAAGAATCTCACTGATTTGATTGACAGCTTTGTGAAAAATGTCGAACATATTAGGCAGAGGAGCAAGCTCGTTTTTTTTCATAGCAGAAAAAACGCTTTCGAGAGACTGGCATATCTTTTCGATTGTTCTCAGATTAACAGCTCTGGCGGCACCTTTGAGGCTATGTGCATCACGAAATACAGATTCTATTACACTGCTCATGGTATCAGAATCGGCTTTTTCGAGGAGAAGTAATCCACTTGATAAGGCTTTCAAATGTTCTTCTGCCTCGATTCGGAATGTCGTCAGAAGTTTTTTCTGAAATTCTTTTTCCTTTGCATTCATTATTTTTGAAAATCATTTTATAATAATAATTTTTTCGGTTAGGTTTAGAACCTGCCCCTACATTATCATTCTACATTTTGCATTTTATTTTTAATTGGGCAGACACACAGGCTTGCCCCTACATTTTATTTTTCCATTTCCGTTTTCACCGGGGCAGATCCGGAATCTACCCCTTCATTTTACATTTTGCATTCTACATTTAAATTCAAAATTCAAAATTTAAAATTAATAATTCTCAGACCTTGTACCTATCTGCAAACTCCTTTAATTTGCTTCCGAGCATTTTAAGGTTTTCAGCCGAAATCTCAACCTGCCTGGTACTGGCAACATTTTCGGAGCTTGCCTGCTTAATGCTCTCGATGGCAACGACAATTTGCTCCATGCCAACCAATTGCTGTTGTGTAGAAGCCGAAACCTGGGTTGCGGCCTGTCGTGCTTCGGAAATATTTTCGGCAAGCATTTTTATTGATTCCCCGGCTTCGAGAGCCTGCTTTACCCCGTTTTCAACCGCCCTGTTGCCTTGTTCGGTAGCCATTACCGCCGAGCTTGTTGCTTTCTGAACTTCTCCAAGAATCAGCCTCACCTGGGAAGTTGCTTTTTTCGCCTGGTCGGCAAGCTCTTTTACTTCCTGTGCAACCACGCTGAAACCTTTGCCTTGTTCGCCTGCTCTTGCCGCCTCGATAGCCGCATTCACAGCCAACAAATTGACCTGCTCGGCGATATCATTAACAGAAGCCGCTATTTCTCCGATTGCCTGTCCTTTTTCGCTCAACAGAATAATCTTTTCGGCAACGCTTTCCATTTGTTCCCTGATTAGGTTCATTGCTTCTATATTTTCTTCAACAGACCTTGCTCCTCCTTCTGATATTTGCAACGTCTTAACAGCAAGGTCATTTACATATTTTGCCTTTTGGCTGACTAAATCGGAAGTTTGCTTGACTTCTTCTACTGTAGTGCTTGTTTCGGAAATCGCCGTTGCTGTTTCTGTGGCACTTCGTGCAACTTGTGCAGAAGCGGCAGCAATCTCGCTTGCCGATGTTGACAACACATTTATTCCTTCGTTTGTTTCTTTTGTAATGACACTCAGTGAATCAACCATCTTTGCGAAGGATTTATTTAATAATCCTACTTCGTCCCTGCGTTCAGCCGATTCAATCCTGACTGTTAAATCGCCGCCCGCTACCGATTCGGATACACCCGAAACAACACGCAAGGGTTTTGCAAGTATATTATTATAAATGAAAGTAATACCAAACCCGAGTATAACAGAAATGATTGCAAGAATGATAAATAATAATTTAGCATTTGCAGCATCGTTGTCGGATTTATCAACATTTTTCTTTGTTATATTTTCTAAAATAACCATTGCTTCTTCTGCGATTTCTCTAAGTTTATTATCTCGTTCGTATTGGGTACTCATAACTATTTTTAATGCACCCTCATAGTTGCCAGAGTGAATCAAAGGTATAATTTCATTATCTCTTGATTCATTGTATAATAAACGTGTATTAATATAATCTGTAATCATTGATTTCATTTCCAGATGGTTGTCTGCATAATTTCTTATTATTTTAATATTATTATCATTCTGTTTAGAACGTTTTTTAAGGTCATCATAATATAAATCTTGTTTCTGTTTGTCCTTTACTAATATCATATATAAAATGTCTGTTCTCGTTCCATTTTGATTTGCCCTTGCATCTTTTAAAGCAACAGCAGCCTCGAAATCTTCATGCAATATCTTGTCCTGTGATTCCTTCATTTCACCCATCACAGAATTTGCTATTACAACTATTATCAGCAATAAGACAATCATTGTACCAAAGCCGAGAAGCAGCTTGTTGCGGATACCCATATTCATCAGCCATTTCATAACAACTCCATATAAAAGTTTTACAATTTTAATTTATTTAATTATCTTTTCTCATTATTCCTTTTTGTCATTCTGTGCTTAGCGAAGAATATCCTATCAATCATTTTCCTCAATTATTCATTATTCATTATTCATTATTCACTCACATAACCTCTTCCTTGATAACAAATCTTTTATCCGTAAGAATTTTCTCTGTATTTAAAATAATAACCCCATCCTTTGTAACCCCTTTCAGAAAATCACTGCTTATTCCTTTGGCTTGCGGCAGTTCGGTTTGCAATTCATCAACTCTTACCGGACAGACATCAACAATCGAATCGGCAAGCACACCGAATTGCATATCGGAATTTTCAATTATTATTATTTTATTAAAATCGCTGATTCCTTTGTCAGGTAACGAGAAAAATCTTCTGATATCAACGACAGACACGACTCTGCCCCGGACATTTACGATACCGACAATTAATGCAGGCGTACAAGGCACAGGTGTAAATTCCTTTAATGGATAAACCTCTTTTACGTAGCAGAGTTCAAAAGCATAGACCTCATTCGATAATTGAAACTCGATAATGTCAAGCTGTTCAATGTCCATTACTACTCTTGGCTCTTTAGCGAGTAAAGCCGCCCTTTGTTTCAATACACTTTTAACGGTTGTACTGTCAGCAAACCCTTTACTGAGATTTTCTGCCCTTAGTACAACATCTTTTACTTTATCCCAGTCAAAACTTTTTGAAGATGATTTAGTCATTAATGAACCCGTTCATAATTCTTTTCAATTATTTTATTTATTATTTCTTTAAATCTTCCGGCTGTAATGCCGTCAGATTCACCAATTATTTCATTATCATCGTAATCACAAAGTAATTTACTAACATTTTTAAAATGCCTGTTTGATTCTGAAATTTTCCCTTGTTTAAAAAGTAAATTCCCAAGCCCGAAATGTGCAAGAACAGACTTTGAATCGAGATACAGAACCTTTTTGAGCCGGGCGGCAGCTTCTTCCGTTTTTCCGGTTTCCTGAAGGAGCATTGCCTGTAAATAATAAGGTTCAGGATTCAGTTTATCTGCATCAATTGCTTTTTGCGACCAGGTGTTGGCTTCTTCGGTTAAACCCCTGTTACCGTAAATATTAGAAAGCAAAGACATTGCTCCGGTATTTTTTTTATCCGATGAAAGAATTGATTTTAATAATTTTTCTGCTTCGTCATAATGCCCACTTTTAAATAGATTCATTGCATTCTCCATCGGTTCTGCTGTTTGCGAAAATGAAATATCAATTCTTTTATAAACCTTCTTTTCAATCTCTTGGGGAATTTTCTTAGGGGCATTATTTACTTTCTTTGACTTTTTTTGTACCGGGAATAAATCATAATCGGCAATTTCTTTATCTAAATGAAAATAATTTTCTTTGTCTATTTGATGCAATTTCTCAGGAATATAATCAGTTCTAATTTTTTTATACAAGATAACATCCGGATAATACAGAGTTTCATAAGCTCCGAATAGAATATGGGAGGCTTCGCTAGGACTGACTATGAGCAATCCTGAATCATTTAGTGAATGATAAAATTTTTCGATTACAATTGACATTAAATCCTGCGTGAAATACATCATAACATTTCTGCAGAAAATAATATCAAATGCAAAAAGATTATTAATTAAGGAAGGGTATGGGTCAATGGCAAGATTGTGGTATTGGAAAGTTAACATATCTTTAATGCTCTGATTGATTTGATAACTGCCTTTTGAAGACTCCGTAAAATAATCGGCTTTCAGCCAGTCAGGCGGGTTACGAAATGACCACTCTTTATATATGCCACCTTGAGCCTTCTTTAGAGATTTGGTGTTTATGTCTGTTCCGACGATTGTAATGTTCCAGTCTTTTAAGTCAGCAAGTATTCGATTTGCCATAATTGCAATCGAATAAGGTTCTTCACCCGTTGAACAGCCGGCAGACCAGATTCTGAGCCTTTTATCCAGGTTTGATTTTTGGGGTATTAATTCCTCCTTTAATATTTTTTCAATTGCATTGAAATATTTTATATCTCTGAAAAAATAAGTTTCGCCAATTGTGAAATGAGATGCGAGTTGTTCAATTTGAGCGGATGTTAATTCGATTCCAAGAAGCCAGTCAACGAATTGAACGAGGTCATCAAAACCAAAATCTTTCTTTGCCTTGTTCAACCCATTCTCAAGGTCTCTGAACCGTTCCTTCGGAAAATTCAATCCAAATTTAGCGGAAATTAACCCGCTAAGCTGATATGCACTATTTTCCTGAATATGTTTCATACCAAATGGATAATAATTAAAGTAAATTATTTTTTTCGTCATTCCGAACGAAGTAAAAATCTTTCCCTCTTTTCTCAAAGAGGGATTAAATGGGATTTTTTAGATTCTTCTTCGTTTCACTCCTGAGAATAACAATCCTGTTCATCATATACAAAAAAAAATTTCATATTTATTGGATAATTTGGATTTATTTGTTTACACACTTTTTAAAGCATTATCCAAAATGATTTCTTCTTCGAGAGATAAAAACTCATCCAAATTTGTTATATATATAATATCACCTGTTATTTTGGCAATTCCATTTATATGCTTTAGAGAAGGCATAACTTCGCCATAAGGGATTATCTCAGACTCTAAAAAACTTTTGATGCCCTCTGTCGAATCAACAAGTAAACCGATAAACCTGTTTGGAGTGGATGCCACAATAATCTGGTCGGTTAGTCGAATGGTTTTTTCGGCAATTCCGACTCGCATTCTGAGGTCGGCTACAGGTATTATTCTGCCTTCCATATTTATTATACCCCTGATAAAAATCGGTGCCTCGGGTAATGGTGTAATCTCAACAACAGCAATTACCTTTAATACTTTTTCCAGAGATACAGCAAAACGCAATTCGTCTATACGGAATACAATAAGATTGGTTGTATTTCCCATTTTAAAGAAGAAGTAATTTATTTTATAATCTGATTATTTAAATATTATCATTTTTTCTTATTTAAATTCTACAACTAATAATATTTATCTTCAATAAATGAGTATTAAATATTAAATCATTAAGCAATATATTTAAATTAAATAAAAAAATGAATAAAATCAAGGGGAAGGATTAACAATGTAAGCAATCAATATCTTGTATAATTATATAATTTCTAAAATATATTTGAAAGCTTATGTATTATAGTTTGCTTATTACAATTTAAATTAAAAGTTAAAAATGTTAAATATTCTGCTAAGCGATATTAATTTTAAATCTTGTAGCTATTTATAAAATAAGAAAATACATCAATATAAAATTTTCTATTTGTCGGGGTGAGAGGATTCGAACCTCCGGCTCCTACGTCCCGAACGTAGTACTCTACCGGGCTGAGCTACACCCCGAAATGAATATGCAATTTAATCATTTTTTTTCACTTGTGAAAACTCATTCCGCTTCTTATTGCCAATTATCTAAATAAAAATCTTTAATCCGCTTAATCGTTATTCGTTCAGATTTATTAACGCTTCACAAAGAAAACTATGAAAAAAGAAATATATAGAAGTAATACAAGGGGATATTTTGATTATGGGTGGCTCAAAACATACCATACTTTCAGCTTTTCCGGGTATTACGATGATAAAAGAATTCATTTCGGAAAATTAAGAGTCCTGAATGATGATACCGTTGCACCGGGTACAGGTTTCGGTTTACATCCCCATGATAATATGGAAATCATTACGATTCCACTATCCGGCGAATTGCGACATACCGATAGTGAAGAACATACTCAAACAATAAAACCGGGTGAGGTACAGATTATGTCAGCCGGTTCCGGCATTTGGCATTCTGAGTTCAACAATTCCGAAATAGAACCTGTTTCTCTTTTCCAGATTTGGATTTTCCCGAAGGAAAAAGATATTAAGCCAATATATGACCAAAAATTGTTCGATACTTCACAGAGAAAAAATAAATTTCAATTACTTGTATCTCCAGAAAAATCGGAACATACATTATGGATTAATCAGGATGCATACATCAGTTTAGCAGACTTAGAAGGCAACTTAGAAATAGAATATAATTTAAAGAATACAGATAACGGTATTTTTGTTATGCTCACAAAAGGCAAAATTGAAACTGCCGGTGAAATTCTTGATAAGCGTGATTCAATCTCGATTTATGATATAACCGAATTAAAATTTAAGGCTGTCGAAAAAACAGAATTGCTCATAATTGAAATACCAATGAATTAAAACAAAATATGAACTCATATTATCTTGGAATTACCGGTCCCTGGTGGCTTACAGTTTTATTAATTTTAATTGCTGTTACATTTTCGATTTTTTCTTATCGTACGACAGTTCCTCCAATCAGTTCTGCAAGAAAAATTGTATTAATTGCATTAAGGTCTGTAGGTCTTTCACTTTTATTATTCATTTTATTTGAACCAATACTAACAATTATCAGGGGTACTCAGGAACCACCGAAACTGGCTGTACTCCTCGATAATTCACTATCTGTTAGTCAATCGGATGCTCTTGGGGACAGGAAAATTATTTTTCGTAAAGCAATTGAAAATTCAAATTTTCTTTCATTTGATAAAGACAAATTGAAAACTACCCTGTTCAGCAGTGATATATACTCACCAGAAGAATTTACATTTAAGGAAATTAATTTCAATGGACAGATGACAGATATTGCAAAGGCATTGAAATGGGTCTCATCAATTGCAGAAAAAGAAAATATCCAGGCAGTCCTATTAATAACTGACGGTGCTTTCAATACAGGAAATAATCCGATTTACGATGCAGAGTTTTTCGGTAAGCCGGTTTTCACAATTGGCATTGGTGACTCATCCGAACCGCGTGATGTCTCTCTTCAGTCAATCATCACAAATGAGAATATTTATATCAATAATCCTGTGCCGGTAAATATCAACGTAAAAGTCAGCGGCTATAATGAAGGTGTGCTAACACTTAAACTTCTCGATAATGGTGTTCAAATTGCTGAACAAAAATTTTCTGTAAATCCTGATAGAAAATCTTTCACTGCAGTCTTCGAATATTCGCCGAAGCAAGAGGGAATCAGAAAACTCACTGCCAGTATTAGCTCTCTAAAAAATGAGATAACCACAAAAAACAATTCAGCTAATGAGTTTGTAAATGTATTGAAGAATAAAAGAAAAATCGCAATTTTTGCAGGTTCGATTAATCCTGATTTTTCCTTTGTAAAAAATTCATTCCTTTCCGAAAAGGGTGTTGAGATTGTTTCATTTATTCAAAAGAAAGGCTCTGAATTTTATGACAGACAGCCATCTGAAGCTGACCTTAAGGACGCTGAGATGCTCGTCCTAATCGGATTTCCTATCACAGAGACACCTCCGAATGTTATGCAAATAATCAAGAAAGAACTTGAAAGAGGTAAACCTCTTTTATTCGTAGCTTCGCAATATTTGGATTATAATAAACTGAAAGCGATTGAGGATTATCTCCCATTCACAACAATTTCATCCAAGCCGCAGGAATTTCTTGCAGTACCTGATGTAAAACCTGAGTATGCCTCTAATCCCCTGCTCAGAGTAACAGGCAAGGACAGCGATATTGACCTGTGGAATCAGCTCCCTCCGGTTTTTCGGACTGAAACTTTTGTGAAAGTCAAACCTGAAAGTGAAATCGTTTCAGGATTGAAGGTAAATAATGCACCCTTAAAAGAACCGCTCATACTTACCCGTTCCTTCGGAAATAAAAAAACAATTGCATTTTTATGCTACGGATTATTCAGATGGAAACTGCTTGGCTATGCTTCAGAAGTTTCGAAAGGAAGAACAGAGACACCTGATTTGTTCGATATAATCATGGCGAACAGTAGGAAATGGCTATCAACCCCGCAGGATAACAAACAGGTAATAATCAGAACAACAAAAAAACTTTATACTAACAATGAAACAGTCGAGTTCATAGGACAAATCTATGATGCCGCCTATACACCTATTGAAAATGCAAATGTACAAGTTAAAGTTGCTGGTGGAAATCAGGAACGGGATTTGACACTGACTTCGATTGGCAACGGAAGATACACGGGCAAACTTGAAGGACTTCCGGAAAGCGATTACTTCTTCACAGGAAACGCCGAAATTAATAGCCGCAGGATTGGCTCTGACAAAGGCAGATTCAATGTCGGTCAAATCGCACTTGAATTTCAGGATTTGAGAATGAATTCCTCTTTACTACGAACAATCTCCGAAAGAACGGGAGGAAAATTCTATCTCACTAACGATGCAACATCATTCCTAAATGATTTGGAAAAACTTAGAAATTTTGCACCTAAAAGTGTAACAATCCGCAATGAATCGGCTCTCTGGAATTATCCACTACTTTTAATCATTTCAATCCTGTGTTTTGCTATTGAATGGTTCCTCAGAAAAAGAGCCGGGATGCTTTAATCTGCTAATATTAATTCTTTTTTTTTAAGTTATTATATTGGTTATTTCTAGTAAAAAAAATAATAATGATATCTTATCGTTTTCTGAATAAAAAAGGAAATATTATGAATAAAAACGATATTAATACAATAGTTGAGGATTTTTCTACTCTTGATATTGAATCCCAGGAGTATCTCGTTGATATTTTTCAAAAGCAGGTTAATCAAAGTAAGAGAGAGAAACTTATTAATGCAGTTCGTGAAGCTGAAGTAAACTATAATGCTGGTAATGTAAAACATGGTTCGGTTCAAGATTTAATGAAAGATTTATCCCAATTTAAAATCACTGCATAAATAATCTCTCTTTATGCCTACTATTTTCAATTCAAAATTCAACATCTAACATTCAAAATTCATTATACTCACGCCGCAATTTGCTCTTTAAACTGCAATTGGTACAGTCTTGCATAGATTCCATTTAATGCTAACAATTCTCTGTGTGTTCCGATTTCCCTGATTGTACCTTTATGCAGAACGATGATTTTATCCGCTCTGCGGATTGTTGACAGGCGGTGTGCAATGATAATTGATGTTCTATTCTCCAAAAGTTTTTCGAGTGATTGTTCAATTATTCTTTCAGTTTCGGAATCAATATTTGATGTTGCCTCATCTAAAATCAAAATTTCGGGATTCATAGCATAAGCTCTGCAAAAGGCTATTAACTGCCTCTGCCCTGCCGAAAGTGCCGAGCCTCTGTCTATCATTTCGGTATCGTATCCCGATGTAAGCCTTTCGATAAATTCTGCGGCACCGAGTGCTGATGCAGCTCTTCGTATATCTTCATCACTAACATGTTCCTTACCAAGTGAAATATTTTCAGCGAGCGTTCTTGAAAATAAATATACATCCTGCATCACCAAAGCAAAATGTTCCCTCAGCGAATTTTGATTTAAGTTCCTAATATCTGTTTCATCAATGAGAATCTCACCTTCATTGTAATCATAGAACCTGCAAAGCAAATTTATTATCGAAGTCTTCCCTGCCCCAGTGGCTCCCACTATTGCGACAGTCTCGCCTTTATTGACTGTGAAAGTTACATCCTTCAAAACCCATTTTGCAGAATCGTAACTGAATGACACATTCTTAAATTCAATTGCCTTATGAAATCCCAGCATATCTTTTGCATCCGGCTTATCATCAGCTATGTCTTTTGTATCGAGGATACTGAGTATTCGCTCTGCCGATGCCATAGCGCTCTGTAATGTTGTGAACTTCTCGGTCAGGTCTCTTATAGGCCTGAAAAACATTTCTGCATATTGTGTGAATGCTATCAAAATACCCACAGTCATTATTCCCGAAAGTATATTTCCGGCGGCATACCATAACACAATTCCGAGTGCAATAGCACTGAGCATTTCGACTGTCGGAAAGAATATCGCATAATAAAATACTGTCCTGACCCAAAGCTCTTTATGTTTTGCATTTATACTGTCAAACTTTTTATTCTGATTTTCTTCCTGTGTAAAAACCTTCACGGTATTAATTCCTGAAACGAACTCATTCAAAAAAGTATTCATTTCAGCTACTCTGAGCCTGATGTCACGGAACAGCACTCTCACTCTTTTTCTGAAAATAACTGTTGATAATAACAGTATTGGTACTATTGATAAGGTCAGAAGGCTGAGTTCCCAGTTGGTGTAGAACATAAAACCAATTATCCAGAATATAAGCATGATGTCTGCAGCAATCATCACCACACCCTGGGAGAAAAGTTCATTCAATCCTTCAACATCATTTGTAACACGTGTAACGAGTCTTCCTACTGGATTAGTATCGTAAAACCTCATGTTCAGCGATTGAATATGCCTGAACACAGACATGCGGACATCAAAGAGAACCTTCTGCCCGAGCCATTGCATTAGGTATGTCAGTACAAACCTCAGAAAAGCATTCAGAAGTAAAAGAACACCAATTGCAAATATTATTCCAATCAAACCATTCCAATTCTTCGGTTCAATGTACTCATCAACAGCGATTTTTGTCAGGTAAGGCAGAACAGGTGCAAGTGCTGATGAGATAATCGTAATAACAACAGAAACCGCAACCCACTTCTTATATGGCTTGAGATAGACCAGAAGCCGTTTCAGGATTTTCAGGTCAATCGCTTTGTATTCTATATCTTCCTGTTTGCTCAATTATTTTCTTCTCGCCTTCAAATAAAATTTTGGTAAACCACGTTTAATGTTTTTATTTGTTTTATTTTAATAATGAATTAGGAAAATTATGTCAGCAACACCATCAAATATGCTCCCGCTGGGGATAGCGGCACCCGTTTTCACATTGTTCGACACTGTTTCGGGAAATACACTTTCACTCGGCGAATTGAAATCGGCTCTTGCAACGGTTATTATGTTCTTATGCAATCACTGCCCTTATGTCAAACACATCAATTCTGAATTAGTCTCATTATCAAATAACTATTTGCTAAAAGGGATTTCATTTATCGGCATCAGCTCTAATGATGTTGAGAATTATCCCGAAGATTCTCCTGAGAGTATGAAGCTCACTGCTGAAGAACTCGGCTATAAATTTCCTTATCTTTTTGATGAGTCCCAGGAAGTTGCCAAAGCCTACAAAGCCGCATGCACACCAGATTTCTACGTGTTCGACAAAGATTTGAAGCTTGTTTATCGCGGGCAATTCGATGACTCCCGACCGGGCAATGGAATGGCTGTTACAGGTTCCGACATTCGTTCAGCACTCGATAACATTCTCGCAGGGAAACATGTGAGCCAAGAGCAGAAGCCGAGCATCGGATGCAATATCAAATGGAAGTGTTGAGTGTTGAATGGCGGTTTATCACGTAGTGATTATATATTAATAGAAAACTCTAAATGATAGCTTAATATTATTAAATAGGTTGACCGACAAACTGTACATCCTTAACCGGTAGGCTATTGAATATTATAGAATCAAAATTAAATTTTTTCTTCACATTAAGAACTTCAAGCCCCAAAACCCGTCCAGTTGCATCAACATCAACTATATAATCAGGAGCCATTTCGAATGAATCAACCCCGGGCTCATCAATAAAATTTATATAAAGAGCATCTGTTTCTTTGTCATAATTGAATTTCATAATTTGCTCACTCAAAAGTACCAATTGTTTTCACGAAAAAAAATAACACTTGTTAAATTAACTATATCCGATTTAAAAACAAAAATCCATTCGTTCAGCACTCGACAACATTCTCGCCGGGATGCCTGTGAGCCAGGAGCAGAAGCCGAGTATTGGGTGCAATATCAAGTGGAAGTTTTGAGTGTTGAGTTTTGAGTGTTGAATGGCGGTTTATCACGTAGTGATTATATTTTAGTAGAAAACAAAACAACAACAATTACCTTTATCCTGTAGGGATTATATATTATTGACAGATTGAAGCCTATCAAGAAGTATGAGGAGATGTGGTGGAAAATCTGTGAAAATAAGAAAGAATGAAATAATATTAATTAATAATAATTCTTACTCATTTTTATATTATAATAATATACAACTAATATAATTTATTTTTCAATAAAGAAAGTATAAACCAAAGTAATTTTTATTTTAAAAAAATCAGATAATGAAACATAATAACAATGTAAACAAATATGAAAATACAAATAATGACATTAACAACATTTTCAACTTTCCTTTTTGCCATACCTTTTATTATAAGATGCATATCACCTGTATCAAGACTTATTTTTACTTCTTTATTATCAGCATAATCTCCACCCCTACTTATTATTTTTATTGGTTCAAGATATTGTTCTTCTAGTTCGCGAGCCGACATAATCCAGTATTTATAAAATTTAAAACTACGTTTATTCATAATATACCAACATATACAAAGGATAATTCCTAAAAAACATAGAACAAATAATATTAGACATAACTCTCGCCACCGGTTTCCCGTTATAATAACACCAATCGTAATAAGCAAAATAGTATTGGCATAAACCATTGCTGTAAACTTGTTCCAAATAAGAGTACCTTCATAAATCCAAAGGTTAATTGCAGTATTGTAACCAGTTCTAGCATTCTCGACAGTCTTGTCTTTCAACATAGGTTCTGAAGTTTGGGTTTGTGAATCCATAAGTTCTTACATTATTATTTAAAAATAAAAATCTTAATATTTTATGAAATATTAAAAAAAAATTTATATGATAATCATTCAATCTTATATGAATTCTTAAAAATTTTATGGCAATTGACTAACATTCATATATCTAAAAACTATCTGGTGATGGAAAATCTTCATACCCGACATACATAACATTACCAACATAATCTGTATATTTTACATAACTAATTCTTTGACCACATGGTGAAAAGGAAAACATTATTTTTGTTTTCTTGGATATATTGGTAATTAGACGATTGTTGTTTTTAAGTTCGCCAATATACTGCCCATTCGCACTGTAAATTTCATCATTGTGAAGTTTCCCAATATGCTTTCCATCATATGTCCAAAGATTTCCATCATTGAGATAACCAAAAAAAAGCCACTCCATGTCCAAACCCATTGCATTTCAAATCTCCTTTATTAATTATATTAAATTTAATTAAATACAATCTATCTTATAATGCATTGGTACCAATTGTTTATATTATGCTTTCAATTCTGAAATTCTTACATCACGAACTTCGATTCTTCCCTTTCCTGGTAAATATTGTAAATGAATTCTTATATCATTATTGTACTCAGCTTTAAAGTTCAAACTGAATTTCTCGCCATTGTACGAGGGTATCTTATAATCAGTTGCAACAGTAGTTCTACTAGAATTTGGATCTTTTTGATCATGGCACCACAATTGAAATTTTGCTTCTGTACCAATATCAGATTTTGCAAAACATGATATTTCATAAGTTTTACCATTTTCAAGAATATTAAATAAATTTATATGTGAACCATCTTTTCCTTCTGGTGCTGATGTTCCAGTAAATACCATCTTATTATCAATAATACTAGCACAATTACTTCCCCAATGATTTAGATTCCACAAATTATTTATTGGTATTGGTATCGTTTTTGATTTTTCTTTAACTTTTTTAATTTCTTCTATAATCTCTTTCTTTTGTATTGTATCTATTTCGGTTGATTCAACATATACTATTAAATTATCTAAATCAGAGGGTACCTCTTTATTTGATGGTGAACCAAAAAAATTTCTTTCATATCTGTATTCGCTTGGAGCATAAAGTTTTTCATGGTGTTTAACAACAAGAAATATAAAAGTGCCTAACATAAATAATGGAAAAATTATAATAAACCAAATCAAAGGTAATCTTTCACAAAGTGTATTGAGGTTATTTAAACTCACTCCAAGTACTAAACAAGCAAAACCATAAATCATTGAGATAAACAATGCAATAATTCCCAGCGGATTTTTTGATAATCCTTTAGCGTTTTTCATAAAATCATTTATGTTGCTCATAACGATAGACTTTTAGAAGAGTTGTATAATCATTCTTTTTTCAAATCATATATTGAATTACTAAACTTAATCAAATACTATTAAAAATACAATATATATTTAAAAAAAAATCCTGTCCATCATTTAATCCCACAAATCCTGTTCAGACAATTTACGTCCTTCATGTCATTTATGTCTTCCCTCCCTGCCCTTTGTGTCAAATAAATTTCTTCTTCCTTACAGTCTAATAGTCTACAGTCTAATAGTCTATATTTTCCAAACCATTTTAAAATCCTTTTAAAACCGTTTTCTATATATATCATATCTACTCACTTAATTTTACCGTAAAAAATTTTCAAAGGAGAAAAAAAATGGACGAAGAAAAAACAACTCAGGAACAGCCAAAACAAAAAGAATACCCTTGGTTTCGTCAGCCCGAGGAATCCGAAAAAGTCTATTTCCTTTTTTGCATCTACGTTGACATGCGGCATGACCGTTCTTTCACCCGTGTCGCAAAAATTTCCGGCTATTCACCACGCACTATTTGCCGCATCGCCAAAAAATGGAACTGGAAACAACGTGCCTTCTTCTTCGACAGGCAGATTTACAGGGATCTTTACAACGAAACATCCGCAGATATGTCCGAATTAAACTACAGAAAAATCAACCAGCGAATCTCACTTTCCGCTTCCTATCAGGATGCTCTCGACCAATTGCAAAACTACCTCACCTATTATGACAAGGCATATAATCTGCCCGACGTTAAAGAAAAAATGGACTTTCTCAATAAAGTCGCCCGCCTACTCGCCTATATGATGAAGATGCAGAATTTTTCCGTCTCCGACATCATCAAAGATGTTTCAGGGCAACGATTAGATATCGTAAAAGTTTTCAGGGACAGGATTTCCGGCTCATGGGCTCCGTCCATGACGCCTCCCGATTTGAAAGAGAAAATATCCCCGGTTCTGCCCTCTGCCTTCACAAAAAATGACTACAAATTAGATGTGGATGCACTGAATAAATTAACAGCCGATGATGTCCAAAATAGTAACAACCAACAGGACAACAATAGGACAAATTCGGACAAAACAGGACAAAATGAGACAAATATTCCATATTCACAATAATGAATATTTCTTATAAATCAACAATTATTACTAAACAGTTATGGAAAAATTAAAAAAAATAGGACAAAACGAGACAAAACAGGACAAATTAATTGCTTCGGCTAATCCTGAAAGCAATGAAATCTCGATAACAAGAGAATTTACAAATCCTTACACTCGTCATCTTTCAGATGACTTCTGCGATAACCAAATCCCCCCTCCTCTCCCACCAAAACGATTTTGGGTAAACTTTACCACTTTGTAAAAGGGGGATTCAGGGGGATTTTCCCCTCTCACAATGGTAGAGGGTTCGGGTGAGGAAATTAAAAAAATTCGTTCTTTGATATAATTTTCAGATAAAGCTAAAAGATTCTTCGCTACTCTCAGAATGACAGCAAAAAAAAAACCCGCATGAATAAACATACGGGCTTTTATGAACAATAATGATGTTTTTCTATTTTGTGGCTTCTACGGGCTTTGGTGGTATTCTCATCGAGAAGAATGACCTATAGACAAATGTCAAAGCAAGTATGAAGAAGAATCCACCTACATAAGGGGCAGTACCGACGAAATCGGGAACGATTGCTATTTCCATCGCAAGCAATCCGAACAATGTCGTAAACTTGATGATTGGGTTCAAAGCAACCGATGATGTGTCTTTGAACGGGTCGCCGACAGTGTCGCCAATCACCGTTGCCTCATGCAAGGGAGTTCCTTTTTCCTTCAGGTCAATCTCGACAATCTTCTTAGCATTGTCCCAGCAACCGCCTGCATTAGCCATGAACACTGCCTGGAACAATCCGAATATTGCTATTGAAATCAGGTAACTGATGAAGAATGCCGCAGGCATTGCCGAACTTAAATTTGTCGGGTCAGCGGGCTTGCTCGATGTTGAGAAACATGCAAACGCAAGTGCGAAAGAGAAAATCGCAACAAATATGTTGAACATACCTTTCTGCGCGTATTGAGTGCAAATCTTAACTACTTCTTTTGAATTTTCAACTGAAGATTTTGAATCAAGTTTGATATGCTGTTTAATAAACTCGACAGCTTTATATGCACCTGTCGTAACAGCCTGCATGGAAGCACCTGTGAACCAGTATATAACAGCACCACCGCAGATGAATCCAAGTATTGTGTATGGATTCAAAATGTTTAAAATGTCTGTGATTTCAGCACCCGGAGGAAGCAAGACTTTCTTTAGAACGAGTATGAGTGAGAAAATCATAGTCGTAGCACCGACAACGGCAGTACCTATTAGTACAGGCTTTGAGGTGGCTTTGAATGTATTTCCTGCTCCATCGTTTGCTTCGAGATAATCTTTTGCCCTGTCAAAATTCGGTTTGAAGCCAAAATCTTTTTCAATTTCTTTGTCTATTCCGGATATGCCTTCAATCATTGACAATTCATAAATTGATTGTGCATTATCTGTTACGGGGCCATAGCTGTCAACGGCAATTGTAACAGGTCCCATTCCGAGAAATCCGAATGCAACAAGACCGAATGCAAATATAGATTCATAAGACATAAATTGATTCAATCCATAAGTGCTTGCCTGATATGCAATGAACATTAGTACGAAGAAAACCATACCCAGCCAAAAGGCACTGAAGTTGCCTGAAACAAGTCCTGATAGAATTGTTAACGAAGGACCTCCTTCACGGGATGCAATTACAACTTCCTTAGTATGTCTTGCTTTGGTGCTGGTAAATATTTTAGTGAATTCAGGAATTAATGCGGCACCCAATGTACCACAGCTAATGATGACAGCAAGAACAAGCCATATATTTGTCGGATTTCCAGCCGGGTCCTTCAAACCGTATAATTGCCAGTAGCTGATAACAAAAGTTATTATTATTGAAAGGATTGAAGTAATCCAGACAAGGGAGGTCAATGGCACTTCAAAATCAAGCTCATCTTTATTTGAATACCTAATTTTGCTGATGAATTTATTAATGTAAAATGCTGCGAGTGATGTTAATATCATTGCAATACGCATTATGAAAATCCATGTTAACAGTTCTTTTTGATTTTCTTGTGAAAAAACAGCAAGAACAATAAAACTGATAAGTGCAACGCCCGTTACACCATAAGTTTCAAAACCGTCTGCTGTTGGCCCGACACTATCGCCCGCATTATCACCAACACAATCCGCTATAACACCCGGATTGCTTGGGTCATCTTCTTTAAGATTAAATACGATTTTCATCAGGTCGGAGCCTATGTCGGCAATCTTTGTGAAAATACCGCCTGCAATACGTAAGGCACTTGCTCCAAGCGATTCACCGATTGCAAAACCGATGAAACATGCTCCGGCATATTCCCTTGGTATGAAAAGTAAAATGATAAGCATCATAATAAGTTCGACACAAATTAAAAGAACACCGATGCTCATACCTGCCTGAAGTGGTATGTTTAAAAGCTTCAAAGGTTTTTTCTCGAGTGATGCAAAAGCCATTCTGCTGTTTGCAAGTGTATTGACCCTGATGCCAAACCATGCAACAGCATAAGAGCCCAAAATACCCACAACAGACCAGCCAAGAATAATAAGCACTCCACCAAATCCCATCGTGTGGCCTGCTTCATCTTTGCTCAGGACTCCGAAATATACAGCTATGGCAGTGCCGACAAGTAAAAATAGCAGAACAAGGAATTTTCCCTGCTGGATGAGGTATGTTTTGGCTGTCTGGAAAATTAGCTCTGCAACTTCGAGCATAGAGTTGTGTGCTTTAAGTTTTTTTAGATGAAAAAATTCATACATCCCGAAAATCATACCGAGAACGCAAACAGCAATTCCAATTAATAATAAATTGAACTGATGTGGTAGTAAAACCGGAATTTTTAATTCAGCTTCGCTTGCAAACACAGGCGTAACTGAAAGAAATAGCAGAATAGTTATAACTGCTTTAATAAGAAAAGCTTTAATCGAATTTAATCTCATATAACCCAAACCTTCCTAAATATAAAATTTTGAAAATGTATATAAATAATTGTATGTTAGTCAGAATTTTAACAAGTTAATTTATCATTTTATTCAAAATTAATAATAACGATTTTAACTTTTGTGTTTGATTTGTTTTTTTTTCTTGATATTTTATAAAAATCCTACAATAGGTGATAAGTTTTAACTAATTATTAACAACAGGTTAAATTTTAATAATTATGAATGAAATATCACATATTAAAGTTGAACCTAGTGAGTTATCCCATCAGGTAATGACTATTTCCGAACCTGTCAAATTGAATAATTTATTGGACATGGTGCCTGATATTGTAATGATATTAAACTCACAAAGGCAAATTATATACTGTAATATCAGCCTTCTTAATTTCCTTGGTTATGGCTCCCAGGGTGAAGTTATTGGAAAAAGGCCGGGTGAAGTGTTAAATTGTATTCATGCTTTTGAGAATGAATACGGTTGCGGCTCTACTGAATTTTGCAATGAATGTGGAGTCTTTAAAGCTATTGTTTCGTCATTAGACAATAAAAAAGACATTCAGGAATGCAGGATTATCCAAAAGGATACAGGAAATGCATTTGATTTGAAAGTCTGGTCAAATCCTGTGTTTTTCAGTGGTAACCATTTTATTATGTTTTCAGTTATGGATATATCAAGTGAAAAAAGAAAGGAAATTCTTGAACAGATATTTTTTCATGATATATTAAATATTGCCAGTTCAATCAAATCATTAATGGAAATTCTGGAATACGAGCTTCCCGAACAGTTGACAAATTATAAATCACTTATAAAAAATTTCACAACAAAGCTATTGGAAGAAATCAAGACACAAAGACAGTTGGTTGAAGCCGAAACTTCATCATTGATTCTTGAATTAAATAAAATAAGTGCAATTGAGATTATACAGGGAGTTATTAACTTAGTTAAACAATATGACTTTTCAAAAAATGTTAACATACAGATTTCAAGTCAAGCAGAAGATTTTATAATGATTACCGATGTTTCCCTTTTAGGAAGAGTGTTAACTAATTTATTGAAAAATGCTTGCGAAGTCGAAAATCCTGATGGCTGTGTTACAATCGGATTTAAGGTTGATAACGGATTTACTCACTTTTGGATTCATAATATCTCGGTAATGCCAAGAACAATTCAACTTCAACTATTCCAGCGTTCATTTTCTACGAAAGGTAAGGGAAGAGGAATAGGCTTATACAGCGTCAAACTGTTAACAGAAAAGTACCTGAAGGGTAAAGTTGATTTTATCTCATCCAAGGAAACGGGAACAATTTTTAATCTATATTATCCTCTTAGCCTTGAAGAATAATTTTATAAAGTCAGGTGTGTATCATCACAGTAAGGTTTGGTGCCTGTTCTTTTGCAACCACAAAGATAAACAGTTTTTTTCTCATCTATCTTAACCTTAACAGGTAAAAATTCACTACCTTTGTGGGAGCTGTCGCAAAAGGGTTGGTTTTGTGATTTGCCGCAGGCACACCACAAGTATAATCCACGTTCTAATTCGAGTACATAAGGTTCTTTTTGAACTGATATTGGTTCTGCCATTTCATTTACCTTAATTTTAAATTATGAATTTTGAATTTTAAATTATTCGTTGTCTTTCCAGTTCCACCATTTTAATAATTCAGGGTCATGTATTTTATTAGACGTAAAATAAACAGCACACCTGAAAACGTACAGCAAACATCTATCTATATGTTGACCTTTCAAATCGCAAAATTTCTTATACATTTTTTCAGGATTTTCATTCTTAAGTTCAACCACAGAACGGTAACCCAAGTCCCATAAATCCTGTGCTATGGACTTACCCACACCGGGTATTACCTGAAATTCTTTCAATATTTCCGATTGTGATTTCAAAAATTATTTACCATCATGATTTTACATTGACAGACACGCAGGCCTGCCCCTACATTTTGCATTCTATGGTAATTTATTGGGCAGAAAATATTCTGCCCCTACATTTCTTTTTTGCATTTTGTATTCTACATTTTGCATTTATTACATTCTCGTTGGTGCTGAAATACCGAGAATGGTTAAACCATTTTTCATTGTGAACATCGTAACCTTAGCAAGGGCTAACCTGGCTATGCTTAATTTTTCCCCGACATCTAAAATTCGACATTCATGATAAAACACATGAAATGCCGATGCCAATTCCCTCAGGTAATCTGCAAGAACCTGAGGCTCACCCTTATTACATGCCGATTCGATAAAACCGGGGAAATTCAGCAATTGTTTTATCAATTTTATTTCTGTTTCATGTTGTAATAAATGAAAATCAATATCACCATTCAATATCACACCCTTTAACTCAGCATTATCGAATACAGAGCAAAGCCTTGCATGTGCATATTGAAGATAAAATACCGGATTTTTTTCACTTTGCTCGCGAGCGAGTGCTAAATCAAATTCGAGATGAGTTGAAATTCCTCTCATCAATAGGAAAAATCGGACAACATCCGAACCAACCTCGTCCAACAAGTCATCGAGAGTGTAATTCTTTCCCGTTCGCTTTGACATTTTGATTTGCTCTCCATTTTCAGTTAAAGTTACAAACTGGTGTATATAAACTTTAACTTTATCGGGGTCAAAACCAAGTGCTTTCACCCCGGCGAGAACATCAGGGACGGTTGCAATGTGGTCAGAACCGAAAATGTCAATCAATATATCAAAGCCTCTCAGGAATTTTTCCCTGTGATAAGCAATATCCGGTAAACGATATGTCGGCTCACCTGTTGATTTGACAATCACCCTGTCGTCGGTCAAACCCATTTTGGTAAGTGCAAGCCACAAAGCACCATCCTTTTCGTAAGCAATGTCTTTTTCCTTGAATTCACCTATTACATCTTTGATTTTCCCCTCGGAATAAAGAGAATCTTCATTATAATAGACCTCCTGATGGATACTCATTCTTTCAAGTGTCTTTTTGATTTTGCCGAAGCACCAGTTCTCTCCGAATTTTCTTATTGTTGTTAAATTCTCATCATTATCTTCGAGAAGTTTATTTGAATTCTCATTAATTAATTCGTCGGCAATTTCCTTAATATAATCACCATGATAACCATCTACGGGAAAAAGAAAATCAGGATTGTCGAGTTGCTGCCTATATCTTGCATAAATAGATTTAGCAAGGTTATTCATCTGATTACCGGCATTGTTGAAGTAGTATTCACGAGTTACATCATAGCCCATCCACTCATACAAATTAGCGATTGTATCGCCGATACAGGCATTCCGCCCGTGACCGAGATGAAGTAATCCTGTTGGATTGACACTTACATACTCGACATTTACTCTTATACCTTTACCTTTATTCGATTTCCCAAAATTTTCTCCATTCTCATAAATGTTCTTCAAGGCCAGTGTATAAAACTTATTAGAGAATTTTATATTAATAAATCCAGCACCTGCAATATCAATTTTTTCTATTAAATCTTTATCGTATTCGATAGTATTAATAATCTCCTGAGCAATCTGCCTTGGTTGTTTCTTTAATTTACCGGCAAGCTGCATAGCGATATTTGTTGATAGGTCACCGTGACTTGGATTTTTGGGGTATTCAAAAATTATATCAACATCCTCATGGATGTTTAACTTTGATAAAACATTTTGAAAAGGTATTTTTATAATTTCATCATACATGGATAACCCATCGGTTTCATTTTACATTTTGCATTTTATTTGTTTTTTTGGGGTAGAAAATATTCTGCCCCTACATTTATTCAATTTATTCTACATTTTGAATTTTACATTTTACGTTATTTTCGGGGCAGAAAATTTTCTGCCCCTACAATTATTTCAATATTGATTTTAATTCATCCTTTGGGATTAGCACAGCTCTCCGACTTTTGCTTAATTTGGAAAATATGGCATCACCCCATAGTTTTTCTAATTTGTAATATTCCCTTGCTTTTTGGTGCATAATATGAACGACTAAATCAAAAAAGTCAAGAATAACCCAATAGCCACCTTTAATTCCTTCGACTCTTGGCTTTTTTATACCCAACTCTCTGCATTGATTTAGAATTTCATCAACTACAGCATTGATTTGAACATCAGAATCGCAAGAACAAATTACAAAAAAATCTGAAGGTGAAACTTCGATTTCGGTTAAATTGAGGATTAATACTTCGTGAGCAAGTTTTTCTTCGGTTAATTTGGCACAGAAGGATGCCAGTGTTTTTGATGTACGTGGTTTGGTTAATTTTGCCAATATTTCTCCAATTAATTAAAGTTATATATTAAAAAACATTTACAATGACGTTTTAATTGTCAATTAATGTAAAATGTAGAATGTAGAATTTAAAATGCAGGGTCAGATATATTTGTCTGCTCAAATAGCACAAAAAAATGTCAATAACCCTTGAATGGTTTTAATTGGGAAAAATCTTTGCCAATAACAACAGAAATAATCTGATAATCTGAATTTTTCTGTTGTGTTTTAATCAATGATTTATCAATGCCGATTATAGAAGCTAAATTCAAAGATTTATTTTCATCGGAACCACCTTTAATAAAGGATTTTTCGACCGGTGATGATGAATTGCCAATGCTGACAACCTTAATTCCCTGCTTATTTAAATAATCCTTCATCTTTTTTGCAATCCCGTCAACACTGCAGGCATTAATAATATTGACCTGTACAGTTTGATTTACAGGAACAATTTCGGAATAACCTGTAACTTTTGACTGTAATTGCTCTGGTGACAGTATTCTATAGGTAAATGACAGAATCATTAATAAGATTACAAATCCAAAAAACCCTGAAAATATGTTTAATACAAGTGCTTTTTTATCCAAATTCTTAATTTTCTTCTTTTCCATGATATTTCTTAATTAATGATACAAACAAACATTAAATATGAACAAAAAACGTGCCGCATTAAACAATTAATAATGAATAAGAATAATGTAGGTGTAAACCTTTGTGTCTGCCCGAATATGTGATTATTTTAATTAATTTTCTAAGAAGGCTGATCTTTGGCTTTTAAGTTCAGAAAGAAGAATTTTTCTGGCTCTGAATAAATGGGCTTTGACTGTTCCGAGAGGAAGATTCATTTTGACAGCAATTTCATTATAATCCAATTCGTCTTCGTGACGAAGTTTAATAATTTCCCTGTAATTCTCCGGTAAAGAATTTATAGCTTTCATCAGTATGTTTTTTCTTTCCTGATTCATGTAATTAACATCGGGAATATAAGTCCTGTCTTCTATTTCATATACCATGTCATCTTCAGCACCTGCAATTGGCTGGTTAATTGAAATAGTAGGGAACCTTTTTTTACGGAGAAAGTCAATGCAGGTGTTTGAAGCAATCCTATATATCCATGCAGAAAATGTATAACCGAATTGAAACGTTGACAAGGCATTGTATGCTTTGATAAAAGTTTCCTGAGTTAAATCCTCGACATCATATTCATTACGAATCATTTTTCTGATGAGAGATGATATAACACGCTTGTACTTTTTTTGTAATTTAGTAAAAGCAGATTTGTTTCCCGAAAGAACCATTTTGACATTCTCAAAATCTTCCTTCATGGAAGCTTCTTTATCGAGTTGAGTCTTAAATTGTGCCATTATAAGGGAAAATTTCCGAGTTTTACGAAAAACAAAAAATAAATATAAGAATTATCGTTCTAATAATAAACCGGATGTACAGAGAATTATGAATTAAGAATTATGAATGCTGAATTAATGATGCAAAATGTAAAATGTAAAATGCAAAATGTAAAATGCAAAATGTAAAATGCAAAATGCAAAATGTAAAATGCAAAATGCAAAATGCAAAATGTAAAATGCAAAATGCAAAATGTAAAATGCAAAATGCAAAATGCAAAATGCAAAATGTAAAATGCAAAATGTAAAATGCAAAATGTAAAATGCAAAATGTAAAATGCAAAATGCAAAATGTAGAATGTAGAATGAATATTGTAGGGGCAGGCCTGTGTATCTGCCCAGAACCAAAGAACCACCCCTGAATCTCCTCCTTAATTAAGGAGGTGAATAAAAGGGAGGTAAATAAATATGGATTTAAAATGTAAATTGAATGAGTAAAATTGACAGTGAATATTACCACCACCCTGCTATTCTGTATGATAGATTAAATGATGAGAAAAATTCTGTTCTCTGCAGGCTTTGTTCTCATTATTGCGAAATCAAAGATGGCAACATTGGGATTTGTCTTCTAAGAAAAAATATTGGCGGTGAACTGTTCACAATGACCTGGGGCAGAACGGAAGGATTAGCAATTGACCCTATTGAAAAAAAACCATTTTATCATTATAAACCCGGGACGAAGGTGCTTTCGTTCGGAACACCGGGTTGCAATTTCAGATGTATGAACTGCCAGAACTGGCAACTATCACAAGCTGTAAAATATTACTCAGATATTTCTTTAGCCACAAAGGTATTTTTACCTGAGAGTATAGCCGAATATGCTGCAATCCAAAAAGTTGACGGAATATCCTATACCTATTCCGAACCAACTATTTTCCTGGAATATGCAAGAGATACAATACTTGAATGTAGAAAAAACAAGAAAACCGAATCACTTTTTCACGTGTTTGTTTCAAACGGATATTTCACAAAAGAAGCAGTTGAACTGATTGACAGGGAAAACCTATTATCCGCGATAAATATAGACCTGAAGTTCATGGATAATCAAAAATATAAGAAAATTTGCGGGGGAACACTTGAACCGGTGCTTGATTCTATAAAAAGAATTTATGATTTGAGAGATAAAATTCATTTGGAAATAATTAATCTTGTTATACCTGGGGAAAATGATACAGATGAAGATATAGAAAAACTTAGCGATTTCATTGTTTCGGTATCACCCGATATACCACTCCATTTCAGCCGGTTTTATCCTCATTATAAGCTAAGCAATAAGCCTCAAACAGATTTAAATACTCTTATAAAAGCAAAGGAAATTGCGCATAACAAGGGGATTAAATATATATATATAGGTAATACTACTATTCCCTGTGCAGAGGATACACATTGTCCCAAATGCAATGAACTATTGATTGCAAGAAGCAGTTTTGGGATTATTAAAAACAATCTCAGAATTGCAAATGACAAACCTATCTGCCCAAAATGCAAAACCGAAATTGGGATTATTATTTAATTTGTGATAAAATATTTTTTGGACAGAACATTATAAGGTCAGAACATTGTTCTGTCCCAACAGTTTCATATAAAAAGTTCATTTATATTGCCGGCATAAAATTTGGTGCAATTCTTGATAATTAATTTATGTTTGAGATAATATTGGAAATAATTTTAATCGTTATATTTTTTTTCGTAGTAAATGAAAAAATTTTTTTACTTTTTAATTCTGACATTACTGACATCCTGCTTCAAAGTACCGGAAGAACTTGTTATGCCGGAGTGGAATACAAACCTGAATCTGCCTTTGACAAACAGGACATATACACTCGATGAAATTATTAAACCGGATGAACATATCAAACCTGACACAATAGATGGAAAGGAAATATTTTTAATTTCATCTGATACAATGAATTATTCATTCGGTATAGGGGAATACCTGAAAAACAGATTAGACCAGGGATTCAGCGATATTGAACTGGTACTACAAAACGGTGAAGCATCCGTTGAGGTCGCATTAGCTGACGGTGTAGAGCTTGATTCGGCTTATTTTTCTCGGGGAGAATTAAACATTGATATAATTAATACAGGCCCATCGTTAATCGAATTTGAAGTTACTTTCCCTGATTTATTTAAATCAGACGGTAAGAGTTTCAAGATAAGAAGCAGTGTGCCTGGTAACGGAAGAAGCAGTTCTATTCTCGATTTGTCAGGATGCACATACTCTTCTTACCTCCTGGTTGATAAAAGTAAACTAAGAATTAACGGAAAAGTAATCAGCGGAGGCGGTACAGGTTTAGTAAAACTCAATGTCAGCATAAGAAATTCCGATTTCAAATATATAAGCGGAAAACTTCCAACAATGGATATTTCCCGGATTCAGGAGCCATTCGAGTTGCCGATAAATGACGCCATACAAAAGTTCAGGGATAAATTCATCCTCGATAATACTGTCCTTTCCATTGAAGCTGAATATAAAACTGATTTGAAAAATCCATTTGAAATACAAGTTAAAAACATCCAGGTATATGGAATGAGGAATGATGGTTTAACAAAATTTTTAGAGGATAAAAGCGGAAATAATAATCTCGGAGTGATGACTATAACCAAAAATAAGATTATCAAAACATTTTCTAATGGCAATAGTAATATTGCTGAATTTTTATCATACCTCCCCGATTCGGTTTATTTAAAGGCAGATGTAACGATTAATCCTCAGAACAAAAGAGGGGAAGCCAGTTCATCAGATTCGGTACTGTTAGATTTTAAATTCATTATAAGCGGTGAAATGGCATTTAACAACATACCTTACACTGATTCTGTAAGCATACAATTTAGCAGCGACAATAAAAAGGCTATTAGGAATGGTAGAGAAGCTGCGTTATTTCTCGAAATCACTAATGCAATTCCAATGGCAGTTGATTTCGATATTGCTTTTGCCGATAGTCTCGGTAATGTATTATTTAATAAAAAATTGTTTGTCGAAGCAAGTGAAGTTGATGCATCCGGTAAGACATCTGTACCAACTGAAAGTTATTCACAGATTACACTTGATTCAACAGAAATACAAAAATTTTCAAATAGCGAGAAGGTGGTTTACAACTTGTTGCTTAGTACATCAGGCATTGGGAAAAAAGTAACTATTCAACCGGGGAATTGGATAAAATTATTAACATATTTCAAATTAAAATATCATATTAAATTCGAATGACAAGTAATTGGTTATTGATTTCCCCCTTTGTAAAAGGGGGATTAAGGGGAATTTATAAAGTTTCCCTCTTTGTAGAATGGGGATTAAGGGGGATTTATAAAGTTTCCCCCTTTGTAAAAGGGGGATTAAGGGGAATTTATAAAGTTTCCCTCTTTGTAAAAGGGGGATTAAGGGGGATTTTACTTTTTCTTTTACTATTCAATTCAACCGGATTGAATGCTCAGATAGGTTCTTTTGGAGTTTCTGATGCAAGAAGTATGGGAATGGGTAATACATTTAATTCAAATACCAAGGATGTTTATTCATCTGGAAAAAATCCTGCCTTATTAATTCCATCAGATACATCTGAAACGCTATTAAAGTTCATGCTACCCGGTATTTCTTCGGATGTTTACACCAATTCAATACCTCCGGATGAAGTTGAATATTTCTTTGGAGGTCCTGAAAGTAGAGATTTGACAGAAGGCGAAAAGGATAGACTTTACGGTTATTTTGCAGAAGGAAATGGGAAATATAATTATTATGCATCATTTACACCTTTAGCAATAGTTTATAAACCATCTGGTAAGATAGGAGCCTTTGGGTTTACCATGTCAGATTTTGTTTCAGGAGGCTTCACAATTCCTTCTTCACTTGCACAATTAGCTTTGAAGGGGAATGAAGCCGGTAAGACATACAGTCTCGATGACCTCAGATTTCAAACCTGGTGGCTGAGGTCTTATTCGCTCAGCTATTCAAAAGAAGTATTAAATAACAGAGAAGGTTTTATTAAAAACATTAATGCAGGCATTAGCATCAAATATATTTCAGGTTTTGCATATACAGGAATTGAAAAAGTAAGTTCAAGTTTCCAAACCGGTGAAAAAAATGTATTGAATGGGAACTACTATGTCGAGGCTTACTCTTCGTTCAGCGATGATTTAGCCGTCAGGTATGATTATGACACAGTTACTCATGTTTACGATTTAAATTATTTCTCAACACCGGCAGGTTCAGGTTTGGGGCTGGACATAGGATTTTCTGCCGAACTTGATTCCGGAATCACTGTTGGATTGGCTATAACAGATATTGGCTCAATCAACTGGTCATCGAATGTAGCAAAACATATAAGTCAGAAGCAATTATATATTGATGACCTATTCAATAAAGAACAACTCGATTCGGTAACCGATATTGGTAGTTCCGAAAGCAAACCAGTTGCCGATTATATGACAACCCTACCAACCTGCCTGAGATTTGGAATATCAGTCTTAGCAAGTGATTACTTAGATGGATTGCCCGGCAGCTTGCTCCTCGCTTTAGACTATAATCAAGGATTAAACAATAAGCCGTCAAATAGCACGACTCCAAGATTTTCTTTAGGAACGGAATGGCAGCCATTCGATATAGGATTATCTATTTTAACGGGCTTATCCCACGATGAAACCTACCGGTTTAACTGGTCATTAGGATTAGGATATTCAAGCTCTTTAATCGAAGCCTACTTATCAACATTAGATATAATATCCACTCTAAGTCCAAACAATACAAAGCCTCATGCATCATTTGCATTTAATTTAACATGGAAAGTCATGGGGAATTAATTTTTTCTCCTATTAGAAAAGGGGAAAAATAAATACTCATTAAGGAAAGGGGGAAATAAAAAAAGTTTTTCCTTGTTTTTTAAGAATATATTTTTTAGTTTAAAAATGAAGATGTTTACGGGTTAGGTAAAAAATAATTAATCTTTGCTTAATGAATTATTAAATGAAATTAATAATAGATACAAATTCAGTCCTGCATTAAGAATAATGTGTAAAAAATATGAAGAAAAATCATAATTAATTAAAAATAATCGTTAATGTTATGATAAATAATTATCCTTCACAAAAATATTCTTTCACTAATTAGAGGAGCTCTATATGTATCCGTTTAAGTTTTCAATTGAATATCCTGAGAAATTGTCAAGAGGAACCTTGTTTCTTAGGTTATTTTTTGCGTGGGCATATGTTTTAATTCCACACTTTTTTGCCCTACCATTTTTAGTATTAGCTCAAGTATATGTGTGGTTTGCTTCCTTCTGGATTATCTTATTCACTGGCAAAATACCTAAAAGTATGTTCGATTTTTATATCGGTGTAAATCGTTGGTATATGCGACTATGTGCTTATTTAGTTTATATGACAGATAAATATCCAAAATTTACAACTGATACTTACGAAGGTGATCCCATAACTTATGAATTGGAATATCCTGCCACATTAAGTCTGGGAAAAGTAATTCTGAAAGGATTATTCGGTTGGGCTTATGTAATGATTCCTCATTATGTATGTTTAATTTTTGTTGGAATTTGGGCAAGTATTCTTATGTTCATTGCTTGGTGGGTAATATTATTTACAGGGAAATACCCGGAAAAATGGTTTCATTTTGTTGAAGGATATTATCGCTGGCTTAATAGGGTTGAATTGTATTTCTTCTATTGCGATGTATATCCGCCGTTCAGTGGAAAATAGTTATTAGAAAATCTTTTTTACTTTTTTATGGGGGGTATCCACTCCCCATAAATTTTTTTTTAATGAATTTAAATATAATTTATTTAAAAAGAGGATAATATGAGTGAAACTAGAATTATGGTTAATGCTCCAACGAAAAATGTAGCTGTTAGTGTTTTATTAACAATATTCTTTGGTGGATTTGGTTTATTGTATTCCACAGTAAAAGGCGGTATAATTATGTCAATTATTGAATTTATTAATTTCTGGTTATGTTTTTTAATTATAGGATTATTCTTAGCCCCAGTCATACATTTAATATGTGTGATATGGGGAGTTACAGCAGTCAATAAATATAATAGAGAATTATTGGATAGTCTTAGATAAAATTATTTAAACAATTGTTAATGAAAAGAACTGTACCCTTTAGGATGCAGTTTTTTTTTATTTATATGATGAATAGCCACTACTTTTAAGTAGTGGTCAAGGTTCTCGCTAAATATTAGGATTTATCACCTTACAAAATATTAGTGACTAAAGTCATGTGGTTAGGTTCATTACATTCCCCCTATCTGAAGATAGGGGCTATTCATCCTTCCAAAATATTAGTGACTAAAGTCATGTGGTTAGGTTCATTACATTCCCCCTATCTGAAGATAGGGGCTATTCATCCCTGTTACTCTCATAATTTTTATTTAAATTTCTTTAATAAATCCTCGACTGCAGAGCGATGAACTGTGAAAGACATAATTTTCAATTTTATATAATCCTCGTGATAAAAATAATAGCCCTTATTTGTGTGGCTTTGGGCTCCGCTACCTGAATCCTTAATAAGAAACCACATTTTACCGTCCTTTTCTTTGAATCCGACAATGTGAACACCGTGGTCATCGGTTGTTGAGCCGTTGCTGAACCTGAACTGCCGGGCAGATTCGTTTATGTAATCTGATGGGATGTCGAATGCTGGTACCATAGCAACTTCGGATTTGGAGATATAACCGGCTTCAGATACATCACCGCCTATAGCTACTGTATAACCTTTCTTAACTACCTCTTTAAGAGTTTTCATATAGTCATCTAACGGAATATTGCAATATACTTTTGCATGCCACCAATTGTCCGGAACTTCGTACTCAACCTGCTCCCAATAGGGTTTTTCCATCAATGACATTATATCAACATAGTCATTCGGATTAATTTTTACGACATTATCAAGATATTCTTTCGGTGTGATTTTCGCTCCCTGTGCAAGAACTTCTTTAGGTGGTTCTCCAAGGTAATGGTTCAAAATCGTCTTGACCGTAGCTATGACAACATCTTCATTCCATGCACTGTTTACCTTTACAGATTGAAGGAATTTTTCTAATTCATCAAACATAATGTGATGGTCGTGGAATTTCTGTTCGGGAAGTAATCCTGTGTAATCATCTTCAGACACACACCCGTATTGCTTCCAAATTTTGAGAACAGCATTTGCCTGAGAGCCTTCCCCGAAATGTGAATTACCTCTTTCACGGACAAATCTTCTGGCTTTTTCTACATATTCCCAATAAACAGTGAAAATTTCTGATAGTTTTATTTCTTTGTTCTGAAGTCTTTGATACTCTGACTCCAAATAGGATGTACCGGAAAAGCACCAGCAAGTGCCTGTCCAGCCCTGAGAAACAGGGGGTGTATGCTTGAAGATTGTAAATTCTTTTGTTGATTTGGGAAGGTCATAACCCGTTAAATCCATTCTGAAAGTTTTCTTCTCGTCCTTTTTTGGTTTATTGAATTCATCAGATGCTTTTTTAATTGTATCCCAAAATTCATTCTTATGTTCAATAAAAATTCCTTTGTCTAACTTTGGCTCCTGCGAATGAACACTTGTATTAATAATAAAAATGAATATTAAAATACCGATAATATAGGTTAACCGTTTCATAAACTTTCCTTTAATTATTTATCTAATTGATAACTCTTAATTATACAAATTTGAGAAATATTTATTCTAAATCAATAATGTTACAGAAAAAAGAACAGAAATTGCTAATTTCTGTTTCATAATTTTGCCTGATTGTTAAATTTTCATTTTAAATAATGTCGAAAAGAATTGTTTTAATATATATTATAGTTGTTCTATCATACCTACAAGTTTATTCTGCAGGCTTGTTTTCAAAACCTGAAATCGGAATTTCGGGAGCATATGGCTTATCATTCCAGGTTGCAAACTTTCAAAATTTACCGGGTGTATCAAGCTGCTGTCCTAATTATTCAGGCGGTTCAGGGACAGCTTTTTCTTTTGGCCCCCTTTTGAAATTTAATATTTCACAGGATGCCTTTATTGATACAAGATTATTATATTATTATTATTCAGGATTGATGAACGAATCCGAATCCATTAATTTAATTATTGATGGTGAATCTCAGGAAGGAATTTTTGACTATAATCTTAAATCAGATATTCATATAATTTCTTTGGAACCAACTGCAGGATATAAAATCACAAATAATTTTAATGCTTCAGCAGGATTAAGTTTAGGCTTTTTAATATCGGGTAAATATGACAGCTATGAACAATTAGTAAAACCGGAAAACAGGGGGACTTTCAATAATGGAAGAAGAACCAGGAATGATACATCCGGAAAAATACCCGATGTAAATTCATTTCAAGCCGGAATAAAACTCGGATTAGCCTATAAATTTCCTCTCGATAGTTATTCAGACTGGTATTTATCACCTGAGATAAATTATATTTTTCATTTTACAAATATTGCAACTGATATTAACTGGAAAACTAACTCTCTGACTTTAGGCGTATCAATCGCAGGAAAAATGTTCAGCGAAACCAAACCAATGTCAATACCTCCTTCTCCCCCGCCCTTACCGGTGTTACCTGAATTTCCAGCTCCTCAGAAAACAGATGTCGATATAACAGCAATAAAATTGGACAGTAATAATAATGAACTCAGCTTGTTGTATCTGAAACTCGAGGACATTGTTACCCTCAATATGAGGCCTCTCCTGAACTATATTTTCTTCGATAAAGTTTCTTCCGAGATACCGGAACGATACATAAAACTGACAACCGAACAAGCCCGGGACTTTAATTTGAAATCAATACACGACTTAGATGCAATGCAAACCTATTACCAAATATTAAATTTGGTAGGAAAAAAATTATATGATAATCCGGATTATCATATAAAACTAATAGGTACAAATTCGGGTATAGGCAGGGAAAAAGACAACAAAGAATTATCCCTTGCAAGAGCCGAAGCTGTCAAAACCTATTTTACGGATATTTGGAAAATCCCGGAAGAGCAACTTGGAGTTGAAGCGAGGAATTTGCCTGAAGATTATTCAACACCAAAAGAATATGATGCCTGGGAAGAAAACAGAAGAGTTGAGATTCTGCCTTCTAACAAATCAATACTTGAACCGATTTTGACACTCGATACAATTCCCAATCCTGAAAAAGTGAAATTCAGGTTCTACCCCATTGTGACAAATCCGTCAGAAATTGAGAAATGGAAAATCGAAATTTCTACCGGTAATAACCTGATTGAAACAATCGAAGGTAAGGGACAAATACCTAATTCTGTAGAATGGACTCCAACCGAAAAAGATTTTCTTAATATTGAAGCAGTAAACGAAATAATGTATAGGTTAACTGTAAATGACAATGATGGAGATTCAATACAATCGAGATTAAAAAAAATTCCACTTGAAAAAGTTACTATCGAAAAGAAAAGGCAGGAAGGATTGGTTGGTAAAAATGTCGAATATTATAGATTGATTCTTTTCAATTTCGGAAAGACTAATTTGTTAGAGGAACATTCAAATATAATTGATTATATAAAAAGGAGGATAAACCCCGATGCAAAAGTTACAGTTACAGGATATACGGATAAAATCGGGAATTTTGCAACAAATAAGCAAATAGCAACAAAAAGAGCAAAAGAAGCAGCTAAGTTACTGGGAATAGAAGATGCCGATATTATTGGTATTGGCGAGGAAAGTCTTTTGTATGACAATAGCTTACCTGAAGGCAGGTTTTATTGCAGAACTGTTAATATCACTCTCGAAATGCCGATAAAATAATCCCCCTCAATTATAGTGAAAAGTGAATAACGAATAGTGAATAGTGTTGAGTTTTTAGTGCTAAGTGCTGAATTAAAATGAAAATAATAACCTCAAATGATAATTAATTTACATAAAAAAAATAATTTGAATTAGATAAATGGAAAAATCGGATTACAATAGTCGGATATAATAATCGTTATTTGATTTGGGTAAATTTAAATCCCCCTTAATCCCCCTTTTACAAAGGGGGAAAATCAATAAAAATTTAATTTATGATAAAGTTATCAAAGAAAATAGAGTACGGAATTCTTGCATTGCAATACATAGCAATACATTCTGATAAGATTATTTCTGCAAAGGAAATATCAGAACAGATGGGTATTCCATATGAATTTCTTTCTAAAACTTTACAGCAATTAATGAAAAAGGGATTAATACAATCTCAACAGGGTATCAAAGGTGGATATGTGCTTAGCAAAAAGCCTTCTGATTTAACTGTTAAAGACATTATCATCGCATTGGAAGGGAAGGCATCTTTTCTTGATTGCTTTGTTTCGAGTAAAGGCTTGGTTTGCGACAGGTCACCTAACTGTACAATCAAGAACCCGATGGAAAGACTTCAATCAAAAGTAATGCAGGTATTCGGTACAACGACGATAGAAGAAATAGCGGCGAATTAGTGAATAAATGTAGAATCTAGAATGCAAAATGTAAAATGTAAAATGCAAAATGTTGGGACAGACCTATGTGTCTGCCCATTGGAAATAGATATGTATGTAAAGAACAGTTGGGATGGGTGATTCCTTTTAAGTATTCATAAAACTTTTAAAGGTGAAAATATGGAAGATGTAAACATAGTCGAGCAAATAACATTAAGTGATTACAAGTATGGATTTATTTCTGATATTGAAAATGACACTGCTCCTAAAGGATTGAGTGAAGATACAGTCAGGTTTATATCCGAGAAGAAAAAAGAACCGAAATTTATGCTTGACTGGAGACTGAAAGCTTACAGGTACTGGTTGAAAATGAAGGAGCCTGAATGGGCAAATGTTAAGTATCCACCTATCGATTACCAGGATATATATTATTATGCAGCGCCAAAGAATTCATCGGAGGGACCAAAAAGCCTGGAGGAAGTTGACCCTGAAATCAGAAAAACTTTTGAGAAACTTGGCATTCCACTTGCCGAACAGCAAAAGCTTGCAGGTATTGCAGTTGATGCTGTACTTGACAGCGTTTCCGTTGCAACAACATTCAAAGGCAAGTTATCTGAGCTTGGTATTATTTTTTGTTCAATGAGCGATGCAGTTCAAAACCATCCTGATTTAATTGAAAAATATATTGGAACGGTTGTACCATCAACCGATAATTATTTTGCGGCTTTGAATTCTGCCGTTTTCAGTGACGGCTCATTTTGCTATATACCGAAAGGTGTAAGATGCCCGATGGAACTATCAACATATTTTAGAATAAATGCAAAATCATCAGGACAGTTTGAGAGAACTTTGATAGTAGCTGAGGAAGGAGCTTATGTGAGTTACCTTGAGGGATGCTCAGCACCAATGCGTGATGAGAACCAGCTTCATGCAGCAGTCGTGGAATTGATAGCAGAAAAAAATGCTGAAATCAAATACTCAACAGTGCAGAATTGGTATCCGGGTGATAAAGAAGGAAAAGGCGGTATTTATAATTTCGTAACAAAAAGAGGAATGTGCCGAGGTGATAATTCTAAAATATCCTGGACACAGGTTGAGACTGGCTCTGCTATTACATGGAAATATCCGAGCTGTATCCTTAAAGGAGATAATTCGGTCGGTGAATTTTACTCTGTTGCATTGACAAATAATTATCAGCAGGCAGACACAGGAACAAAGATGATGCACTTGGGAAAAAACACTAAAAGCAGGATTGTTTCAAAAGGTATTTCTGCCGGTAAAAGCCAGAATAGTTACAGAGGACTTGTTAGCGTAAACACTAAAGCAACAAATTCAAGGAATTATTCGCAATGCGACTCGCTTTTAATTGGTGACAAATGCGGAGCACATACATTTCCATATATTGATATTGGTAATAAAAGTTCTGTCGTCGAGCATGAAGCAACAACTTCAAAAATTTCTGACGATATTATTTTTTACTGCAACCAGAGAGGTATATCAACTGAGGATGCAGTTGGGTTGATTGTGAATGGATATGCAAAGGAAGTTCTGAATCAATTACCAATGGAATTTGCAGTAGAAGCACAGAAACTGCTTGCAATCAGCTTAGAAGGAAGCGTTGGTTAGTAATTACGAATTATAAATTACGAATTACGAATGAAATTTTAAAAAGTTTGATAAATTTAAAGCAAAATATTTTTTGAATTAATAATATATTCAGGAAAAATAATGTCGTTATTAAAAATTGAAAATTTAAAAGTAAATATCAATGGTAACCAGATAATAAAAGGGATTAACCTTGAAGTCAATGCAGGTGAGATTCATGCGATTATGGGCCCGAACGGCTCAGGAAAAAGCACACTCGCAAATGTTCTTGCCGGAAGAGAAGATTATATTGTAACAGAGGGAAGTGTTACATACATGGGAAAAAATCTTTTTGACATGGCATCCGAAGTAAGAGCAAGAGAAGGAATTTTCCTCGCCTTTCAATATCCCGTGGAAATTCCCGGTGTGTCTAATGCCAACTTCATGAGAACCGCACTCAATGAATTGAGAAAATTCAGGAATGAAGAACCATTAGATGCGATGGACTTCCTTCAATTGATGAGAGAAAAGGCTAAACTCGTAGAGATTGACAAGACTTTTCTGAATCGCTCAGTGAATGAAGGATTTTCCGGCGGAGAAAAAAAACGTAACGAGATTTTTCAAATGGCTATGCTCCAGCCAAAGCTGGCAATACTCGATGAGACTGACTCGGGGCTCGACATTGATGCTCTTAAAATTGTTGCAAATGGTGTCAACAAGCTAAGTAATGAGAATAATGCATTTGTTGTTATAACTCATTATCAGCGGCTTCTGGATTATATTATACCCGATTTTGTTCACGTTCTTTACAAGGGACAAATAGTGAAATCGGGAACAAAGAAGCTGGCTTTGGAACTAGAAGAAAAGGGATATGACTGGATTAAAAAAGAGATAGATATGTAATTACTAATTTAGACCCTTCGACTACGCTCAGGGTGACAAATTAAGGAAAAATGATATGGCTGGTGAATTAATAAATAATATATTATCGAATTTTTATGAATTTGAAAATAAGCTGAATGGTAGCAGGCTTTCGGCTGTACACACTATCAGGAAAGATGCTCTCGATAAATTTAAATTGATTGGTTTCCCTACTGCAAAAAATGAAGAGTGGAAATTTTCCAATCCGGGCTTTGTTCACAATCATAATTTTGAACTTAGTCTAAATGGAAACGATGAGAAAATAACACAGGAAATTGTCAATCAATATAAATTTGAAAATCTCGATGAGCATTTACTTGTTTTTGTTAATGGATTCTATTCAGCCAGACTTTCGGATGTAAAACCAAAGAAGAGGCATATAATAATAGGGAGTTTTGCCGAAGCAATCGAAAGAAACAGCGTTGAGCTGCTTGCGTATTTCGGAAAATTTGCTGATTACAACAATAACGGTTTTTCTGCACTGAATACTGCCTTTGCACAGGATGGAGCGTTCATACTCATTCCTGACGGTACAGTTGTCGAAAGACCAATCAGACTTCTTTTTATCACCGATGCAAGAGAACAATCTGTTTTGACAATGCCGAGAAACCTGATAATCGCAGGTGAGTGCAGTCAATTTAAAATTGTCGAGACGAGCCATACAATAGGTTCACAACCATGCTTCAATAATGTGGTTTCGGAAATCGTAATGGATTTCTCATCAAATGTCGAATACTATAACATTCAGAACAATAATGAAAATTCGTATTATGTAGGAACTACTCAAGTCAGCCAGCAACGAGGTTCGATTTTCACCGGGACTACAATTACCCTGAAAGGGAATTATATCAGGAATAATTTAAATTCACTTCTTGATGCAGAAGCATGCGAAACTAATTACAATGGGCTTTACTTTGTCGGTGGAAACAGTTTCGTTGATAATCACACATTGATTGACCATGCAAAGCCAAACTGCAATAGCAACGAGGTTTATAAGGGTATTTTGAATGATAAAGCAAATGTAGTTTTCAACGGAAAAATTATTGTTCGTCCCGATGCTCAGAAAACGAATGCATTCCAGACGAACAGAAATATTCTTTTGACAGATGATGCAAAGATTCACACTAAACCACAGCTTGAAATTTTCGCGGATGACGTGAAATGTAGTCATGGTGCTACATCGGGCTATCTCGACCGCGATTCGCTTTTCTATCTCCGCTCAAGAGGAATAGGTGAAGAAATGGCAAAGACCTTGTTGCTGAATGCTTTTGCAAGTGAAGTTTTGGAGAAGATTAATATTGCGGAATTACGCGATATGGTTAAAAGCTATATTGCAAATAAACTAATTCAGGATGATGTTTATTTCTGCGATGTGCTTGACCAGTTGAAGTAATTTTTTTGTTCTTTAAGTTATTAATAAATAAATCGAAATGAATAGCCCCTATCTTCAGATAGGGGGAAAGGTTCGAACCTCATCAATTGACTTTAGTCTCTTAGATAAGGGGATAATTCCAATCGTACTATTGAAACATCACCACTACTTAAAAGTAGTGGCTATTCATTTTTTAAAGAATTTCAGTAGAATTTTATGCAAAATTTTGATGTAAATAAAATTAGACAGGACTTCCCTATTCTCAGTAAAATGGTGAACGGGAAGACTCTTGTATATTTCGATAATGCCGCAACGACTCAGAAACCGCTCCCGGTTATTGAAAAATTGATTCATTATTATACAAATCTTAACAGCAATGTACATCGAGGAGTGCATTACCTGAGCGAAGCGGTATCAAAAGAATATGAGGATACGAGAAAACTTATTCAAAATTTTATATATGCAAGAAGTCCTAATGAAATAATCTTTACACGGGGAACAACAGAGTCAATCAACCTCGTTGCATCTTCTTACGGCAGAACAAATATAAAAGAAGGAGATGAAGTATTAATAACACACATGGAGCATCATTCCAACATTGTCCCCTGGCAATTGCTATGCGAAGAAAAGGGTGCCAAGCTTAAGGTAGTGCCAATAACAGATGATGGCGAATTAATGTTGAGTGAATATGATAAGTTGATTAATGAAAAAACAAAATTTGTTTCGGTTGTACATATTTCAAATTCACTTGGTACAGTAAATCCTATAAAAAAAATAATAGAGAAAGCACATAGATATAATATACCTGTGCTTGTAGATGCGGCACAGTCAATTCAACACTCAAATATAAATGTACAGGAATTAGACTGCGATTTTCTTGCCTTTTCAGGGCATAAGATTTATGGTCCCACTGGGATTGGTATATTATACGGTAAAAAAGAATTGCTCGAAAAAATGCCACCCTACCAGGGAGGAGGCGATATGATTCTTTCAGTTACATTTGAAAAAACTTTATTTAATACTATACCGTATAAATTCGAGGCAGGCACACCGCATATTGCAGGAGTCTTAGGGCTTTCCGAGGCAATCAAGTATATTCAGGAAATAGGAATTGAAAACATAGCATCTTATGAATCAGAGGTATTGAAATACGCAACAGAAGCAATTTCAGAAATTAAAGAAGTGAAAATAATAGGTACAGCAAAAGAAAAATCAAGCATTTTGTCTTTTGTTATCGATGGGATTCATCCTCATGACATAGGAACTTTTCTCGACAGAGATGGTGTTGCAATAAGGACAGGACATCATTGCACAGAGCCGATTATGAGGAGATTCAATGTTCCTGCAACCTCGAGGGCTTCATTTGCTTTCTACAATTTAAAAGAAGAAGTTGACGTTTTCGTTAAATCATTAAGAAATGTTATTAAATTATTCAGTTGATTCGGATATAGGATGGATGCGGAATTAAACGATTTGTACCAGCAGGTGATTTTGGACCATAATAAAAGCCCAAGAAATTTCGGCGAGCTTGAACATCCGACTCATACTGCAAAGGGTCATAATCCGCTTTGCGGCGACCAGCTTGAATTATACCTGCTCATCAACGGCGATACTATCAGCGATATTAAATTCATCGGCTCCGGTTGTGCTATATCCAAATCATCCGCTTCAATTATGACTACCCTGTTGAAAGGGAAAAAGATTGAGGAAGCAAAGGAATTGTTTACCAAATTTCATGATGTGGTTACTGCAGACACTGATAAGGTAATTGATGAGGAAAGCCTCGGCAAGCTTGCAGTGTTCAGCGGTGTGAGGGAATTTCCGGCACGCGTGAAATGTGCCAGCCTTGCATGGCATACGCTCCTCAATGCGCTGGAGAATAAAACGGGTGAGGTGGTAGTTACTGAATAATTAACAATTTACAATTCACAATTAAAAAATAGGAAATAGAAAATAGATAATAGATAATAGATAATTGAAAATTGATAATAGATAATAGATAATTGAAAATTGATAATTGATAATTGAAAATTGATAAATGATAATTGAAAATTGATAAATGATAATAAAAATAGAAAAATGATAATAGAAAATAGAAAAAAGTAATTACAAATGGAGAATAGTAAAAAAAGTTTTAGAGAAAATATATCAGAGCGGCTATTGGAGTTTGCGGCTAGAATTATAAAAGTTGAAGGACAACTTTGCAAAACATATGCCGGGAAACATATTTACGGACAACTATTTCGTGCGGGAACTTCATCAGGTGCGAATTATGAAGAATCAGTTGCTGCTGAATCCAAAGCCGATTTCATCCATAAAACACAATTGGTGTTAAAAGAGATGAGAGAATCAAATTATTGGCTACGATTAATAAAAAAATCAAAACTGCTCAATGAAGATCATGCTGATTTAAAATTCTTTTTACAGGAAAGTTATGAATTTATTAAAATATTCAGCAGTTCACTTGTAACTGCAAAACGAAATAGAAAATGAAGACGACTCTTTTAGCTTTTCTATTATCTATTTTATATTTGCTTTTATCTATTTTAATTAAGCGTAATATAAATCGATAATTACGAATTACGGATTATGAATTAAAATTAAATAAATATGGAACAAAACATAAATATAGAAGAACTAAAAGCACAGGTTTTCGAGGCAATAAAGACAGTTTATGACCCGGAGATTCCTATAAATATTTTTGAACTCGGTTTAATATATGACGTGCAAATCACAGCCGATGGAGAGGCAGTAATTCTTATGACACTGACAGCACCTAATTGCCCTGAAGCTATGAGTATTCCAATAGACGTGGAACATAAAGTAAGGGAAATCGAAGGTATAAAGGATGCCAAAGCAATCGTAACATTCGACCCGCCTTGGGACCGAAATATGATGAGCGAAGCCGCAATGTTGGAATTAGGGTTTTTGTGAAGTAAATTGCATTTGAATTATAAACAATTTGAATGTAAAGTATGAAATCATTTCTTAGAACAATTTTAAAATTAATATTAAGATTATATCCTATCGAAAGAGGAAAATATACTATTTTAACAAAATATTACTTTCCTAAACTTACACCCCCAAAAGGCACTAGAAAAATTTCAAGGTTGAGAAATAAAATTAAAATGGATCTTGATTTGAATGAATTTCTTCAATCTTATCTATATTTATTTGGTTCATATGAATTACCAACCATCAGATTTATAAAGAAGACATTAAAAAAAGGAGATATCGTTATTGATATAGGTGCAAATGTTGGGTATTTGTCTTTGACTTTTGCACAAATAATTGGTGATTTGGGAAAAGTTTATGGATTTGAACCGGAGAAAAGAAATTTTGAAATTTTTAATGAAAATATAAAATTGAATGGATTTAAGAATATTCACCCTTATAAATTAGCAGTATCTGATAATAACAAAATTATCAAACTTTATTTATCAAAAAATGAGAATCAAGGTATTCATAGCACACTACTCCATACAGATACATTATCCGAAAATTTTGAAGAAATTGAAGCTATAATTTTAGATGACTTTGTCATTCAAAATAAAATATATAAAATAGATTTAGTAAAAATTGATGTTGAGGGTGCTGAAATAGATGTTGTTAATGGGATGAAAAATATTCTTAGAGATAAAAAACCTGTTCTAATTTTGGAGCTAGTATCTGAATTACAGAAGTTAAAAAATATGACCACCTCTGATTTTAAGAAAATGATGCACAATGAATTCAACTATTCTTCGTATATTATAAACGAAAAGGGATTTCTAAACAAAGTAAGTATTGATATTGAACACATATCAGATAATGTAGTATTTATTCACAATGATTCTTTGAACTATTATAACGAAATAATTATGTGAAATAATAGATACAAATAAAAATAATGAATATTTCTATTCTTGTTAAAAGTGAAATTCTCATTAGAATTAAAAATTGTCTTTATCCATATTTTTTATTAATTACTTTCCTATGCTCTGCCAACTGTATTCAAGCAGAAAAAGTATGGAAAATTTTTGGCGACCTTAAAATACCCAGACAACATTCAAGAGCTTTTCCAATTAGTGACACAGAAATTTTAGTTATAGGTGGCTGGAATAATTCAGGTATTAATAATTATGCTATGTCATCTTGTGAAATTATTGACTTAGCTAATGATACTATTATATCTGGTCCTTTTATGAAAACACAAAGATATTTATTTAATGCATTAATGTTAAAAGATTCAAATATAATTGTAATTAGTGGTTGTAACAATTCAAGTAATGGCGCAAATACTCGATTATGTGACATATTTGATAGAAAGACAAGAAGTTGGCAAACAATGGGACCTATTAGAACGGGAAGACAACAATTTTGTGCTGAATTTATTAACGATCATGAAATAATCATTGTAGGTGGTAGAACGGGTGGAAGTGCAGGTACAAATGAAACTGAGATATATGATATTAATACCGGCTTAGGAAGAGCTTCATCTGTTTTTCCAGTACCAACTTGCGATTGTTTAAGCTCAACTACCAGTACCGATAAAAATATATTCTTCGGGGGTAGAGAAGCAGGTGAAAATAGCACAAGAACTAATATTGTTTATACTTATGATGAATCGGCTAATTTTTGGAGTATTTACAGCAATTTAAATGCTGATGTTCAATACCCTTCTATGTTAAAACTATGGGATAATAAAGTTATTATCACGGGTGGTAGTTTAAAAGAAAATCCTGTTACCAATTCTGATGATATTAATATTGAATCTAATGATAGATTTATTTTATCGGGTAATATGTTTACAAAAAGACATTGGCATCAATTAGCACAATATAATAATGATTCGGTTTTAATTGTAGGTGGATTTGAAAATGATGAAACAAATATAACAAGATGTGAATGGTATAATTTAAATACAAGGTCAACATCATTTGGACCATCTTTAAATTTTGGCAGGAGTATGTTTAACCTTGTTTCAATGCGAAATCCGAAAAGACCATGGGATAGAATATTAGTTGCTATTGGTGGAAGAGATAATAATTCAAAAGCTATTAGTTCTGTTGAGATATTAGTTGATTCGATTGAATATCAACCACCACCACCAAAACTCACTCAATCTTCCTTCGATTGCGATAATTTTTACTTCACCGTTACTGATGTAAACGGAATCAACAAAGTTGAATTATTTGGCAATTTCTATAATGTTAAAATTGCTGTTCAAGACACACTTCCTTCTAAAGTTGTGCGAGTAAAAATATCATTGATAGACCAAAATCAGAATGGATTATTTAATGTCCGATGCTACTGCTATGCTACAGGTAAATATATTGATGTCAGCGATACCATTAACAGCAATCCTTCCGTTTTAAAAGTTCTTGCACCTCTCGATAGCGGAAAAATAATTGTTGGTAAAACAGATGCAGGTACTTTAAAGTGTGTCAAGGTTTTAATCTATAATACAGGTTCGGAAGAGTTTATACTGGATTTTGTCAGGCTCGACAGAAACATTGAATTTTCTATTCCACAATACCAATTACCTTTGAAAATACCGGCAAGTGACACAGCGGAACTTGAATTGTGCTACCTGCCATCATCTCTCGATTGGGAATATGACACATTATCTCTCAGGGATTTATGCGACACATTGAGATTACCTGTAATTGCAATTGGCGATACTGTGTTTTATACCGGGAACAGTAAGTGTACCATTCCGATAAAAGGCAAGACACTTATACCCGGTAATTATATAAAAATCGGTGATCCCTACCCTAATCCCGGCAGTGAAATTGTTTCGATAAATGTAACTGAAAACTCTGAATTTTCAGTTAAGTGTTATTTATATGATTATAAGGGCGAACTTATAAAAAATTCAGATGTGATTGAAAAAAACAGATGGCAAACCGGAAGTATTGAACAAATGGAGAAAGAATACAGTTTCAATTTGAAGGATATATCAACCGGAATGTATTTTATTGTCGTTGAAACTATTGACGGAAAAAGAATTTTTCCGTATTTTGTTATGAAATGAAATTTAATTGTCAAAATATTAGGTATATAAACATACATTCCTTAATAAAGGCTCCTTCTTACTTTTTAATATTATTCATGATTTTGATTCAAGCCTTTTTATTACCTCAAGAATTATTATCAAATCTTAAATGGAAAATTTTTGGAAATCTAAATGCTCACCGTCAATTACACAGTGCAGTAGCTATAAGTAAAACTGAAGTACTTGTAATTGGAGGTTATGATAATACTAATTTAAATGGTGATTTACCAACATGTGAAATAATTGATGTTTTAAATGATACAATAAAACCAGGCCCTCCGATGAATTTTTCAAGAGGTTACTTTGCAACTCTTGTAACAAAAGACACTAATATAATTGTTATCAGTGGTTGTAATTCTGGTTTTGATCAATTAACCTCTGCTGTTGAATTATTTGACAAATCAACACGGTCATGGAGAATTATAGGATATTTAGAGATTGCAAGATGGCAACACTGTGCTGAATTTTTAAATGACCATGAAATTATTATTGTTGGTGGTAGATTAGGCGACCAAACAGTAATTAATAATATCGAAATTTTTAATATTAATACAGGCCAAAGCAGGTTAGTGAATCCTTTTCCATTTCCAACAAGCGATGCTGTCTGTGGGACTACATCTCAAAGTAAAATAATTACATTAGGCGGAAGAGAAGCCGGTACAAATAGTAATAGAAGCAAATATATTTTTGAATATGATATAATCAATGACAAATGGAATATTATTGATTCAGTCAGGAGTCAAATTAATATGCCAACAATGATTAAACTCTTGGATAGTAGATTGTTAATAATTGGTGGTATCTTTCATGATAATCCAGCAATCGTATCTGATGAAGTATATATTGAAAATAATGGACGGTTTACAAATTCAGGTAAAGTTTTAACCGGAAGGTTTCGATTTCCAATGGTTCAATACAATAATGATTCTGTTCTGGTTATTGGGGGTTATTATGACTATAATAGTTGCACAAGAAAATGCGATTGGTATAATATAACTTCAAATGTTGCAAGTACTGCTCCCGACTTGAATTTTGCAAGATATAATTTTGCGGCGGTTACTCTGCCTGACCCTTATAATCCGAGTAAAAATGTCGTTCTGGCAATTGGTGGTAACGATAATCAAAATCATAGCCTGAACTCTGTCGAAATTCTTATGGATTCTGTTTTCATTATACCTCCTCTTATATTTAATATCAGTTCCGACTGCGATAATTTTTACTTCACCGTTTCAGATTCGAATTTGATTGACAGGGTTGAGTTGACAGGATTTGATAATCAGAATGTAAAGGTGTCAACCATCGAAACGCTTCCTGCAAGTGTTGTGCATGTAGTAGTGTCGCTCATTGACCCAAAGTTGAACGGCTATTTCACCGTTACCTGCACAAGCAATAAAACGGGATTATCCGTTGACATAAGCGATACAATTTATAATAATATTTATTACCTCAGAGTTGTTTCGCCAATAAAAAATGGTTCGATAGACCTTGGCGATACAGCAATAAACACGGTTAAATGCGTTGATGTTGAAATAAGAAATGAAGGATTCGATGACATAAGTATTGATTCGGCAAGTCTTGTAACAAAATCTGAATTTTATATTCCTGCCGGACAGTTGCCATTAACCATACCTTACGGACAGCAAAGAACACTAAGAATTTGCTTTTTGCCGACAAAGCAAGGTGTTTTCAATGATACCTTATATCTTAGGGATATTTGCGACAGCATCGTTATCCCAATACGAGGAAGAGGCCTTGCGGACAAACCACCGTTGATTTCCGATACGAGCCAGGATTGTTTTAATTATTATTTCACGGTTACGGACTCCTACTTAATTGACTTAGTTGAACTGACGGGGCCAAATAATAAAAATGTTGCGATTTCAGTTGTCGAGCCTCTGCCTGCAATGGTTGTACATGTTAAGGTTTCTTTGATTGACCCAAGGAATAATGGATATTTCAATGTAACATGTTATTGCAATAATACCGGCTTAACAACTGATATAAGCGGAACTATTCATGGCGACCTTACATTCCTTAACGTAAGCTTTCCTGCTCCGCCTAATGTAACTTTTATAGTTGATACAATAGTAAATGCAACAAAATGTATAAATCTTATTATTGAAAATACAGGTAATGAGTATATAACTGTTGATTCTGCTATGTTTTATTTTAATACTGAATTTTCTATTCCGGGAAATCAATTACCTATGGTTATTCCTCCGAATCAGCAGAAACAGTTAACAATTTGCTTCAGTTCCGGCATTACAGGTATATTCACAGATACTTTATACCTAAAAAATCTTTGTGATACACTATTTCTGCCTATTCACGGACTGGCTTATGAAAACAAGGCTTCGCAAATAATTGATACTTCATTCGACTGCAATAATTATTATATTACAGTAGCAGACAGTAATTATATTAACCGTGTCGAACTTTCAGGTACAAAAAATGTTAATGTAAAAATTACTGTTATTGAGAATCTGCCGTCACGCCTTGTACATATTACTATCACGCTTATAGACCCATTAGAGAATGGATATTTTACCATAACCGTCTATTGTTCTGCTTCAAGTAAATCTGTTGACTTTAGTGGTGTGATTTACAGCCGTCCTGATTATCTAATAGTACTTTATCCTTTAGATAGTGGAAAGGTATATGTTGGTAAATCTGAATTTGGGAACCTGAAATGTATTAAAGTATTACTCCAAAATATCGGGGCTCAGGAGTTAATTTTGGATTATGTAAGACTGTTCAGGAACATTGAGTTTTCAATTCCTCAATCGCAGTTACCGATAATCATTCCTGCAGGAGAAAGACAGGAGCTTGAACTATGCTATCTACCATCTGCGCTTGGTGAGCAATGGGATACTCTTAAATTAAATGATTTATGTGACACATTGACTATTCCTGTTAAGGCAATCGGAGACACTGCTTTTTACAGTGGGATGAGTGGTTGTAATATTACTATTAAAGTTAAAACACTTGGTGCATGGAAAAATGTGGTAGTAAGCAATCCATATCCTAATCCAGGAAATACAATTGTGAATATTGATATACAAACAGATATTGATTTTGAAAATGACTTTGACTGCAAATTTCTCGATAATATTGGAAATATTATTTCATCAGCAACCAATATATATCAAAATAAAATCTCAGTTGAGGGTGTGCAATACCGAAATTACAAGGTGAATTTTGAGATTGACAAATTTGCTTCCGGTGCCTATTTCATACAGATTATTTCGGGTGAAATTAAGAAAATACTGCCATATTTTATATTACGATAAATTCATACAATTATTCCACAATAAATCAGTCATATAGAAATCAAAATAAAAGACGATAATTAATGTCGGATTTAGAATTTCAGAAAAGAACTGTAAAAATAAAGTTATACGCAGAGGAGCATAGCTTCGATGTTGAACCTGATGAGACAATACTGCAAGCGGCTATGAACGAAGGGCTTGACCCTCCGTTTAGCTGCCAGATAGGTATTTGCACGACCTGTCGGGCTATGCTAAAAAGTGGAAAAGTAGAAATGGAGGAAAGGGACGGATTGACGGATGATGAAATCGAAGAAGGTTATGTTCTGACATGCCAGTCACATCCCTTGACAGATGATGTTTACGTTGATTATGATGTTTAGAATTTTTATGAAGGGAATAATATGACTGATACTATGACAGAAACGATGGTTGATTACGAAAGAATAGCAACAGGCGTCAGCGGAGCTGATGCCGAAGAAGATATATTAATCTCGAAGTCAGCGATAGATGAGATACATAATATTCTTGAGACAAGCAAAGTTCCAGATGGGTATTTTCTAAGAATAGGAACCAAAGGCGGCGGCTGTTCGGGTATGAGCTATGTTTTGGGATTTGATGCAAGAATGGGCGAAGAGGACAGGGTATTTACATCAAGCAATCTCAGGATTGTAATTGATGCAAAGAGCCTGTTTTACATGATGGGAGTTACAATAGATTTCATTGACGATGAACAAGGTAAGGGATTTTCATTCCTATCGCCGAACAGCAGTATGACCTGCGGTTGCCATGGATGAAATTCAATGAACAATGAATAGTGAATAGTGAATAAAAAAGGATATTTATTTATAACTATTCTGAACTTATTCGAGAAAATTAATATAGGGATAATAAAAACCCCCTTAATCCCCCTTTGAAAAAGGGGGCAAAAACCATAACGAAAAGAAACCAATTTTATCATTCAACAATAATAAAAGGAGGAATTATGAAATTCGAATTACCTGCCCTTCCTTTTCCGAAGGACTCGCTGAATCCGGTTATTTCACCGGAAACATTAGACTATCATTACGGCAAGCACCATGCTGCTTATGTGAATAACCTTAATAATCTTATCCCGGGAACTCAGTTTGAGAGTCTCTCGCTAGAAAATATTATTAAAAAAGCTGAAGGCGGCATATTCAATAATGCGGCACAGGTTTATAACCACACATTTTTCTGGAACTGCCTCTCACCTAACAGTGGCGGCACTCCAACCGGAGACATAGCAGATGCAATCAACAAATACTTCGGTTCATTCAAGGATTTCAAAGAGAAATTCACAAAAGCGGCTGTTACTTTATTCGGTTCGGGCTGGGCTTGGCTGGCTAAGAACGCAGACGGTTCATTAGAAATCCTTCAGTTGAGCAATGCTGGTACTCCCCTGACACTCGACAAGAAACCAATTCTAACGCTCGACGTTTGGGAACATGCCTATTACATTGATTACCGCAATGCACGTCCTACGTTTGTGGAAAAATTCTGGGATATAGTGAATTGGGATTTTGCTTCTAAACAGTTGTAAGATAAATTTATTAGTATGAAAAAGTGCAGGTCGAGAAATCGGTTTGCACTTTTTTTTGTTAGTATAATGATGAATAATCAATTTGAAAATTTCCTATAATTTCTTACTTTGAAAAAAAATAACAGACAAATTTGAGTTAATCATTAATCTTAAAATGCTTGAATTATCAAAAGATAAAATTCGTGAAATTGCCAGTGAATTAGAATGTGGAATGGTTTGTTATTGTAAAATTGAAAATCAAGAGTTAGTCTCAATTGTTGACTTTGACCACCACATTTATGCCGAAGAAGAAGATTGGGCTGAGCAAATAGAAAAAATAGAAAAAGAACGAGAAAAATATCTGATGATTGAACCAATGGACTCACACGAATCATTCCGAGTAATGGATGATTTCATTGAAACAGTAGATAATGATAAGCTCGCTCATGAATTAAAAATTGCATTAGAAAAAAAACAACCTTTCCAAAATTTCAAATATGTAATTAATAATTCCGGTGAATATCGTGAGAAATGGTTCAAGTTTAGAGAACAAAAGTATAATGAATGGGTTGAACAGCAACTTGAAATGTATAATAACTGAATTGATTGCGAATAATCAAATTTTTATCAATAATTAATTTTTTTTTATTTTATGGATAAGGAAACCATACGAGCCAGACAGGAACAAATTATCGAATTAATCAAAGGATTTTGCGAACAAAAACTTGATGACGAATATTTCGAACTATCAACAAAATTGATTCAAAAACTCGGAAGAAAAAGAAATGTACCATTTGTAACAGGTAAACTTGAAATATGGGCTGCTGCGGTTGTTCATGCAATTGGTACAATAAACTTTCTCTTCGACAAATCTTTTGAACCATATGCAACCGTTGAAGAAATCAATAAATATTTCGGGACAAAAGGTTCGACAACAACAAGTAAATCCCGTCTTATAAGAGATATTTTTAATATGAATTACTACGATAGTGAATTTTCGACAAAACATATTCAAGATAACAGTCCATTAAATAAATTCGTTATGTATGATGGATTCATCGTCCCAATAGATTCACTTCCTGATGAATTACAGGAAACGATTAAACAAGTTAGAGCTGAAGGTGGGGACGTTGAAATTCATGTCCGGAAGTAATATCAGCAATTAATAATTTTTTCAAAAATTATGGCTGTTATCACTTAATGATATTTATTATCATTGTATTTCCTTTTGGTATGCTACTCATAAAAGGCTAATTTTGTATTTTGTATTAAATTAATGGTATGAATAAGATAGTTAAAAACCGGCTTGAAGAAATCAGAAAACTTTGCAGAGAATATGATGTAAAGTCATTATATGTTTTTGGTTCAGGAGCATCGGGAAATTTTAAGGATAAGAGTGATATAGATTTGTTGGTTTCTTTTAAAAAAATCCCAATTAAAAAATATACAGATAATTATTTCTCCTTGCATTATTTATTTCAGAAGCTTTTCAATCGGGAAATTGACCTGATTACTGAGAATTCACTTTCTAATCCATATTTTATTGAAAGCATAGAAAAAACAAAATTGTTATTATATGAATCTGGAAATAAAAAAATATCTGACTGATATTATTAATTCTATTAATTCAATTTTTGAATATTTAGGCACAAGAAGAGATTTTAATGTGTATCTTGCAAATAAACAATTACGCAGGGCTATTGAAAGAGAATTAGAGATAATTGGTGAAGCTTCAAATAGGATACTAAATATAGATGATAAAATTGAAATTGAAGATGCCCGAAGAATAGTTGACCTCAGAAATTGGGTTATTCACGGATATGATAAAGTTGATGATGTTATTATCTGGGGGATAATTTCCAATGATTTACCTAAATTGAAGAAGCAAGTTCTAAGACTAGGAGGAAAAGAATTATAATCCCTTCTTTAAAATGAATAATATATATTCATTTTTCATTAATCACTTTAACCTACATTTCACTTTTGGTAACCACCCGATAATACCCTAATTTTGTATTTCGTATTAATTTGTTAGTGAAATTAGTTGTTATTAGGAGAGTTGTGATGTCTTTTGTACCGAATACCGATGATGACAGAAAACAAATGTTAGAAAAAATTGGCGTTTCATCTTTTGAAGAATTAATTGAAAATATACCCGAATCAATCATATTAAAAAAACCTCTCGATATTGCACCAAAACTATCCGAATATGAAGTTGTTAAGCTGATGCAGTCTTATGCAAATAAAAACAAGGATGCAAGTAAATACACCTGCTATCTTGGCGGAGGTGCTTATGACCATTTCATACCGACTGTAGTCAGCATGGTTTTGGAAAGGCCTGAATTTAAAACAGCATATACACCCTACCAGGCAGAAGTGTCGCAGGGTACTCTTCAGGCGATGTATGAGTATCAATCAATGATATGTACACTGACCGGTATGGATGTGTCAAATGCTTCTTTATATGACGGCGGCAGTGCTATGGCTGAATCTGTGTTGATGTCTCATGCACACAATAAAAGAGGGACAATTGTTTATGCAGGCTCGGTTAATCCTCAATACAGGAAAGTTGTAAGCACAATCAGCAGTGGAAAAAAACTGACTTTCAAAGAATTTATTTCCGATGACGGGACTTGTGATTTTGAAGGATTGAAAAAGGCAATTGATAATAATGTTTCCGCAGTTATTGTTCAACAGCCAAATGTGTATGGCAATCTTGAAGATGTACATGAGATTGAAAAGCTTGCTCACGCAAATGGTTCATTATTTATAGTTTCGGTTGACCCGATTTCTCTCGGTGTACTTCAGGCACCGGGCGAATACGATGCCGATGTGGCAATTGGCGAAGGACAGTCTTTAGGAATACCTTTGAGTTTTGGCGGGCCATATCTTGGTATATTTGCAGTAAAGCAGGAATTTGTGAGAAAAATGCCCGGCAGATTATCAGGTGTAACCAAAGATGTAAATGGGAATAGGGGGTATGTTCTAACACTTCAGACACGTGAACAGCAGATTAAAAGGGAAAAAGCAACATCAAATATTTGTACAAACCAGGGTTTGTTTATGCTTGCTGCTACGGCTTATATGGAAACAATGGGTAAACAGGGAATAAAAGATGTTGCAGAGCAGTGTCTTCAAAGAGCACATTATCTTGGAGCAAAAATTAAGGAAATAAAAGGTTTCAGTTTATTAAGCGATAAGCCGTTCTTCAAGGAATTTCTTGTTAAAACTCCTGTACCTGCATCAAAAATTATTGACGAAGCAGAAAAAGAAGGCATACTTGCTGGTATTGATACATCAAGATTTCCTGAGTGCAAGCAAGGTTTGTTAATCGCTGTAACAGAGAAGCGTTCAAAGGAAGAAATGGATAAATTTGTTGAATTTCTTAAGAAATTCTCTAAATAAAAGGATAGTACATTCATCGGATTATCGTAATTCGTAATTCATAATTCGTAATTGATTTTATGAGGTGAAAGTGATTACAAGAATCAAAAACTTCATAATAGACAAAACAAAGAATCCTAAGCTGATAATTACTTTGCTATTGCTGGCAATCGTTCTTGGCTTTCTTCTGTTTTCCAATTATGGCTTATACACGAGGCTGAAACTTCAAAATCAGAAAATCGAACTTAAACAGAAAATTAAAGCCGAAGAAAAAACGCATGATTCGCTTAAACATGAAATCTATGAATTAAAAAATGATAATACCGAAATCGAAAGAGTTGCTCGCGAAAAATACGGTATGATTAAACCCGGCGAAAAAGTGTTTCTGATTGAAGGAAAAAAAGAAAAATAAACATATAATCATAAAGGTAAACTCTATGAAAAAATTATCGACAACCTTTTTATTTATTTTTGTCCTTACTATAGTTACAAGTTTTTCACAAGTAAAATTTGATGATTATTTCATAGATAAAACCTTGAGGATAGATTATCTTCATATTGGTAATGCTAAAACCGAATCTATAGTATTCGACAAGGCTTATGAATATGGTATGTGGGCCGGAAGTACAAAAAATACAATAGATAATTTCAACAACGGAAGATATTATTGTAAGGTATATGATGTAAACTCAGGTATATTGATTTTCTCAAAAGGCTATGATACTTATTTTGGTGAGTATAGAACAACTACTCCAGCCATTAACGGACAAACAAAGGCTTATCATGAATCTGTTTTGATACCAATGCCAAATAACAAAATTAAATACACGATTGAATCGAGAACAAAAGAACAAAAACTTGTTCAAATTTATCAAACTGAGATTGACCCTTCGGATATAAACATCATCAGAGACAATATAATTGACAAGGCAGTAAGAGTTTATAAGAGCCATGTTTCAGGTAATCCACACAATAAAGTTGATGTAGTAATCATCAGCGAGGGATATGATTCAAATGAGGACATGAAATTCCTTGAAGACATGAAAAGATTCACCGGAGTATTTTTCTCACAGGAGCCTTATAAAACATATCAGGACAAATTCAACATCTATGGAATTTATAAACCTTCCGAAGAAAGTGGTATAGATATACCACTGAATAAAATTTACAAGAAAACAACAGTCAATGCAACATTTAATTCATTAGGTTCAGACAGGTATTTACTGACTGATGATAATAAAACATTGCGTGATGTAGCCGCTCATGCACCGTATGATGCTATTTACATAATGGTTAATACAAGTAAGTATGGCGGCGGAGGGATTTACAATCAGTATGCGACTTTTGTAAACAATAATGTGTGGAACGAGTATGTTTTTCTGCATGAATTTGGCCATGCATTCGCAGGATTAGGTGATGAATACTATACTTCTGATGTGTCTTACAACGATTTTTATCCAAAAGGAATCGAACCGACTGAACCTAATTTGACGGCTTTAATTAATAAGGATGATTTAAAATGGAGGGAGTTTATTACTTCGGGTATTGAATTACCCTCATTATGGGAAAAAGCGGAATATGAAAAATTGGATAAAGAATGGGGTGTAGAAAGAGTAAAACTTCTGAAAAACATATCCGATTTAAAAAGTTCAAACGCATCCGAAAGCATGATTAAATTGGCAGAACAAGATTATCAAACAGCAGAAAAGAAACGTAATGATAATTTAGATAAATTTTTCAAAAACAGTAAATATGCAGGTAAAGTCGGTGTTTATGAGGGTGGGGGCTATTCTTCGCAGGGAATTTACAGGCCTATGGTTGACTGCATAATGTTCAGCAAAGGAAAGAAGCCATACTGCAATGTATGCGAAAATGCTATTTTAAATATGATTAAATTTTATACAGAGTAGTTCATGTATCTTGGAATTGACATAGGCGGAACAAATCTCAAGTCGGGGATTGTTGATGAGAACGGTAATCTCATTGAACAGTTATCTATTCCTACAAATGCTGAAAATGGGCCCGATGCAGTTATTAATAATATTAAGAATATTATTCAGGAAGCAAGAAATAATTTTCCTGATTTAAAATCTGTAGGGATTGGTGTTCCGGGTGTAGTAACCGATGAAGGTGTAGTTAGAATTTCGCCAAACCTGCCTGGATGGGTTGACCAGCCATTAAAAAAGAAATTGACAGATATAATATCTATTCCAATTGCAATAGACAATGACGCCAATACAGCGGCTGTGGCTGAGCTTGAACTTGGTGCAGGCAAGGGCCTGAATAATTTTATATATATCACTCTTGGAACCGGTGTTGGTGGAGCAATTATTATAAATAGAAACATATTTCGGGGTGATACAGGAGGGGCAGGTGAAATTGGCCATACTATTATTGATGTTAATGATGATATAAAAATTTATCCTCAGTCATTTCGTTCCGGAACACTTGAAGAATTTATCGGGAGAAAGCAAATCATAGAATTTGCTAAAAACATTTTAAATAAATACCCTGATTCTATATTGAATCAAAATAAAAATATTGATGTTAGTTCCATTTCCGATGCAATATCCGAAAATGATATGGCAGCAATCGAATGTTTCAAAAAAATCGGTTTTTATCTTGGGGTTGGAATTGCATCTGCAATGAATCTTTTGGACATATCAACTGTTATCATAGGTGGTGGGATTTCAATGTCTGATTCTATCCTGTTTGATTCGGCACTCGATACAATTAAACAAAGGGCATTGCCAACTATTGCATCCAGGGCTGAATTACGAAAAGCGCATTTTACTAAGGATGCCGGAATTATCGGAGCGGCACTTCTTGGAAAGAAAGTTTATAATAAGATGTAACAGATGTTACAATTATTATTAAAGATAATAGTTTATTTATTGGAAATATTTTGGAGAATGAATGAAAAAAATTATTTATACCGAAAATGCACCAAGTCCGATAGGGCCTTATTCACAGGCTGTAGCCGCACAAGGAGAGTTATTGTTTATTTCCGGACAGATACCTTTTAAACCTGACGGGACGCTTGCAGGAGATGATATTGTAACACAAACCGAACAGGCAATAAAAAATATTGTTGCAATTCTCGAATCAGTTAATCTGTCAATTAATAATGTAGTGAAAACAACTGTGTTATTAGCTGATATGAATCATTTTGCACAAATGAATAAGATTTATAACAAATATTTTAGTGAAAGCAAACCGGCAAGAGCGGCATACCAGGTTAGCAGACTGCCAAAGGATGTTTTAATCGAGATAGAAGCTGTTGCTGTTCTTAATTCATAAACAGGAATAAATTGATTAAAAAAATAATTAATATCAGCTTAAAATATTTTATTATTTTATTACTGTTATCAGCAGTTGAAGTAAACTATTCATATTCTCAGGACAGCACAGGAACAACAAGAACTGAGAAAGATACAAGCAAGGTAAAATTGTTTGAGATGCAAAGGTCACCTTTGCTCGCAGTTGGTTTATCACTGCTTTTACCCGGTAGCGGACAGGTTTATGTAGGTTCATATTGGAAAGCACCGCTGTTTTTGGGCGGTGCTTGTGCTTTGGGTTACAGTATTTATTATTTCAATGGAAAATTTCAAAACACACAAAATCAATATGACATAGTTAAAAGTGAAAATAATCCGGAAAAAAATAACTTTAAGCTCGATTCATTGAGAAGATACAAAGAATATTTCAGGGACAACCGCGACATGAGTGCATTCTATCTTCTCGGAGTATATATTCTCGCCGCAGTTGATGCTTATGTCGGAGCACACCTCTACGATTTTACTGTGTCGGACGAATTTACATTTATTATCACACCCTCTTTCAAATATTCACCTGGGATTAATCTTATGATAAGCTGGAAATAAATTTAAAATATCAGAAAGAATAGCCAAGGCCAATATGCAGCTTCAAATCTTTCATAACATTTTCGCGTGTGAAAATTGTCTTGTCTCTCCCGGCTGACGGGTCATAAATAGGTAAAGCCAAATCCATCCTTATAGGACCAACGGGTAAAAGATAACCTATACCAACACCGCCTGCAACAGCGAGCTTTGTAAAGTAATCTGTGAATTTGTACGGATAATTATAATTTGAATACCAATGAAAAGTATTACCCCAATCTACAAATGAAGTCAACACTATGTTTGAGATGATTTCAGACAACAATTCATCAAAATTTGCAGGCCTTGGGAATCTGAATCTTAATTCAAATGAACCTTCGAGAATTGTTCCACTGCCAACAAAGTCCTGGAAGAAATCAAGCGTTCCTTCTGCATAATCAGATGCTTTAGGTTGGGGATACCTCAATCTCCTTGAAGCCCAGCCTCTGACACTGTTTGCTCCTCCCGCAAAAAATTGGCGTTCAATAGGGACATACGTATCTTCCTGGTCACCCCAGACTGTTAAACCACCACGAACTTTAAATGCAAATATGGTTGTAGGGCTTAGGCGAGTGAATAGATAATAACTCATTTGTGCCCTGTAAAATTGAGCAATTCCAAGTTCCGGTACCAACCAAATTTTTGGAATAGTCAAATCTAGAGAAAAGTTAAAATAATACCCTGATGAAGGATTAAAAATATCATTTCTCGTATCACCGATTAATGAGCCACCGAAAATAAATGCCGAGGGAACCAACATACCGGTTTCGTGTCTGTATTTATTAAGAGCTTCATAAATTTTGAAACTGCTTTTAATTTTTTCTTTTTCTGCAGCACTATCGGCTTTATTTAACTCAATCTGATATGCTTCATCAAAATTCATAGGTACTTGTCTTTCAAACAAAACATCAAAAGTACCATACTGAATAAAAGTAAATTCAGGAAATTTAATAGGCAATTTTATAGGTGCAGAAACTGTGCTTAATTGTAGTTCAGAAAAAATCTTGGAATATGAATAAATTAATTGGCCTGCAACACCAAATCTTGCTTTATCAATGATAAACCATAATGGTTGAGCAAGCGATATACCAGTCTGAAGCTGGAAATCCCATTTTGATAAATTAAATAATTCCTGAACCCATCGGCTAAAATCCCGTATTTCAGGCCTAAAGAATATATTAAAATTTTGTGCTATACCACCAATGTTTTTATGTGAATATAATGCTTCCAAACCGGAATTAGTAAAATTATCTATAGCGGTTCTATTAATATACCAACTGACACCCCACTCCTGCTGTTTGCGGTATTGCGTGAATACTAATAGTGATAGTGTTGAATCAGTCTGGGGTTTAAATATTGAAGAAGTATCAATGCTGACAATATCAAAAGTGCCGAGGGATAATAGGTTATTATTTGACCTGTTCACTTTACTGATTGAATACCAATCTCCGATTCCAATTTCTAATTGCTTATCTTTCATATCCTTGACAACAAGGTTTTGTCCTTTTGTGCTGTCAATATAATCAATGCCATCAATCTTTTGCCGTTTTCCTGTTTGAAAAGATATTATTACACTATCTCTGTTAAATGTGGTATCCTGCAACACCAGAGGCATCTCATATTTCGCATAATAATAGCCATTGTCAAGAAGCTTGAAATGAATTGCCCTGACTTCTGAGAATATCCTTTCTTCATTGAATCTCTCACCAATCCTAACTTTCATCAATGATTTAACAGTATAATTTATATCATTTGGCAATGAATCCAAACCAAGATATGTAATACCGCTAATTGTTGATGCAGTATCTTCATTAATGAAAAATGACAATACGTTTAGCTGCCTTGACAAGTCCCCCTCAAAGGTATAACTCACTTTTGCTTTGTGAAAACCGTTTTGATTGTAAAAATCATGGAGTGTTATGACGTCATTTTCGGCTTTACTCTGCTCGAAGAATTGCACTTCATTAATCATCGTTTGCAGAGCCTGGTCAAAGGAGTTTATCATTATCTGGGGTATGATTTTCTTTGCATAAGTGTATTTCAATTGAACATCATAATAAAGTAAAATCTTATGGTCATAACCTCTGTTTGTTTGTCTGGAAGCAAGAATGTTTTGAAGTTCAGATGAAGTGAAAGAATTATTACCAAGAAATCTTATTTCACCAATTTCATACTGAAATTTATTTACAAAAGAAGGAATTAAATCAGGATTATTTTTATTTTGTGCGAAAAGTAAATCAAACTGGCCGGGTATAATCAAAGAAAGAAAATTCAATATGATAATTGGAAATTTTTTTAAAATTGTATGTATCATGAATTTCTCTCATAGGTAAAGGAGACAGGGGAAGTAATTTCCCTGAAATTATAACAATTAAGTTCTAATAATGAAAATTAATAATATTGCTCCTCTTCATTATCATTATAAAAATACTCTTCGTTAGACATATCTTCATATTCGGGCCAGAGGTCTTCCATGGATTCAATTAACTCATCCGTATCCTCGAGTTCATTCAGATTATCGAGAACCTGCTGGGGGCAACCTGTCCTGTTGGCAAAATCAATAAGTTCTTCTTTTGATGCAGGCCAGGGTGCATCCTCAAGATATTGAGCCAACTCAGGTGTCCAGAACATCTGGTTTCCTTCTTTAATTTTTGGCGGTGTTGACATATAATAAAACCAATTAGTTTATGTATTTTAAATTGTCGCAAAAATATTGCTTGCAAACTTGGTTTGCAAGTAATTTTTTTATCTTATACAAAATAATTTTGAATAACGTACAGATTGAAGAAAAATTGAAACAAAATACCTCACGGGCAAAACATGAGAAGTATTTGATTGAAATTGTATTAAAATTTATCTTGAATAAAATTCTACAACAAGCGGAACATCACATACAACACCAATTTCTTCACGTGGAGGAAGATAAAGATACTTAGCAGAAAAATCGACTTTTGAAATTTCTATGTATGGAGGTGGTGCTGCAGACCTGATAGAATCCTGAATATTGTCATTCTTACGTGTTTTCTCTTTAATCGTAACCAAGTCATTGGCTTTCAACTGGCAAGAAGGTACTGTAACCCTTTTTCCGTTAATTTTAATATGGCCATGTCCAACAAGCTGTCTTGAGGCATATATAGAACGGGTCAACCCTGCTCTGTATATAAAAGCATCTAATCTCGATTCGAGCAATTGAACGAGTATATCGCCCGTGTTGCCAACAAGGCGTGCCGCTTTCGCAAAGTAATTACGCATTTGTTTTTCTGAGATGTTGTATTGAAGCCTTAGTCTTTGTTTTTCTAACAACTGTCTTCCGTAATCCGATTGTTTTATACGGCGTTTTGAAACACCATGCTGTCCGGGTGGATATGGCTTCTTTGAAGAATATTTATGTGATTTCTGTGTTAATTCAATACCAAGCTTTCTTGACAACTTGACTTTTGGACCTGTGTAATTCATTATTCCTCAATACATTTAAAATATATACAAAATTAAATTTTTTTCTTATAAAAGAGTACAAATATAAGGGTTTATTACGAAAATCCCAAATTTTAAAGGTAATTATTAAATGAATTGTAGCCATAAGTTTTAATTTCTTTTTGAAATAATTTTTAATTTTCAATTTCACAATTTTCAATTAATGTTTAAATTTTTAATGTTAAAAAGTATTATACTGTATTAATTTTAGCAATTTATTACTTTGAAGAAGTTAAATTCAAATTAATTAATTGTTTTTGAAAATTTTTTCATTTAAAATTCAATGAAAATTAAAAAATGGAAACTGAAAATTAGATTCGTTTATAAGAACTCTGAAATTGCTTAAAGAAACCTCTGAAAAATACTGTTTTTCTCATACTGTTTGAAAAAATATGCTTTTTTCAAATGTGAATA
>MHAY01000004.1:1442-17335 GCA_001804705.1 Ignavibacteria bacterium RIFOXYC2_FULL_35_21 | reverse complement strand
TTATAATTATTTATCATGGCTACGTACTTTAAATAGTAAAAATTTTTACTTTTGCTATCAAGGTATGAGCCAAATGGCACAAATAGGAATGCTGTATTGAATTAATATAACAACTCTATCGCATAGCGATTAAATATTAGTAGAACTCGAATTCCCGCTACCACGCTTATCTCGTAGAGATTATATATTAGTAGAAAATGACCTATAGCACCCATCTGTTATCCAGTAGGGATTATATATTCAATTACGAATTACGGATTACGAATTACGAATCAAAGACCCTTCGACTTCGCTCAGGGTGACATTACTGGCATTACAGAAAAATATATATAACCACAATTATTGACTTTCAACTTTTGACTTTTGACTTTCCACTTTCTACTTTCGACTTTTGACTTTAGACTTTTGACTTTCGACTTTTGACTTTCCACTTTTGACTTTCCACTTTCTACTTTCGACTTTTGACTTTCGACTTTTGACTTTTGACTTTTGACTTTCCACTTTTGACTTTCCACTTTCTACTTTCGACTTTTGACTTTCCACTTTTGACTTTCGACTTTTGACTTTCCACTTTTGACTTTCGACTTTTGACTAACTCATTGCGCCCATGCACACAAGTGCATATCTGCGGAGTTAACCATCAGTTTATGAGTCGGTAAAATCCTGATGGTAAATCCTTGGTTACCGGTGCCGTTGCATATATATTCGCCTTCGTAATGATGAAGATGGTCTTCCGATTTAATCAGTTTCAAATCCTTGAAGTTTGTGTCAATCAACTCACCTTCATGGTTCACAGTGCCATAAAACACCTGTGCAACTACATCAGCAGGAGTTAGTTTGCCAAGATGCACACGTGCCGATACATGGATGGATTTACCGACAAAGAATTCATTATCTTCTTCTGTGGAAACATCAATTATTTCAACTTCACCCCAATGATCCCTGATTGAATTTTTCCAGCCATTTAATAAAACTGCATTTTTTGCATTTTCGGCGGTTAGAGTTTTATAATTTTTTATTGCAGACAAATAATATTTGGTAGAATATTCCTTTACCATCCTCGTTGTTGAGAAATTCCATGCAATAGATTTAATGCACGATTTCATATAAGTTACCCACTTGTCAGGCACCCTGCCAAGGCTTGACCTGTCGTAAAACATAGGAACAATGACCTGTTCGAGCAAGTCATATAATGAAGACGCTTCAATAATATTCTGCTCGTCATAATTTGCATATTCCTCACCATGTCCTATTGCAAAGCCATTTGTGCCGTTGTAAGCTTCATCGAACCAACCATCGAGAATGCTCAGATTGAGTGTGCCGTTTAATGCCGCCTTCATACCGCTTGTACCGCTTGCTTCCATTGGTTTGATTGGTGTGTTGAGCCAGATATCACATCCTTTTACCATGTACCTTGAAATCACCATATCATAGTCTTCGAGAAAGACAACATGACGCTCCAATCCGTATTCACGAACTTTATAAATGATAGATTGAATAACTTCCTTGCCTTGGGTATCATGCGGATGAGCTTTTCCTGCAATTATTATCTGCACAGGCCTATCGAATTTTTTCAGAATTTCAGCAAGTCTTTCCATGTTAGAAAACAATAGTGTTGCTCTTTTATAAGTGGCAAATCTGCGTGCAAATCCTATGGTCAGGGCATCCGGGTCAAGATATTCATTAATTTTACTAACTTGTTCCGGTGTAAGAAAAGATTTTTGCCTCTTAATTAAATAATCCCTTGCAAACAGAATCATTCTTACTCTTCTTCTTTGCTTTTCCCTCCAAAGTTCTTCGTTTGGTATAATATCTATTTTTGACCATATATCCTCAAGATCTGTCTCTGTCTTCCATCTTGGTGATAAATAACGGTCGTAAAGTTCGGCAAACTCCCTTGCAACCCAAGTCAATGTATGAATACCATTAGTTATATTTCCAATTGGCACCTCATCAACAGGAAAGCACTGCCACAATTGATGCCACATGTTTCTCGATACAATTCCATGCAGCTTGCTGACACCATTATGATAACCTGTCAATCGCAATCCGAGAATAGTCATCGAGAAACTTTCATCAGGATTAAACTCTGAAGGTTGGCCAAGAAAATAAAATTCTTCTTTTTTCAATCCAAGCGATTTATAATAATTCTGCAAATAGGCTTCCATTCTGTCAACCTTGAAGGCTTCATTACCTGCAGGAACAGGAGTGTGGGTTGTAAAGACCGAAGATGATTTGGTTATCTGCTTTGCCGAATGAAAATCCATTTTGTATTTTTCCATATACCCTTTTGTTCTTTCAAGCAAAGCAAACGCAGCATGGCCTTCATTAATATGATATACTGTCGGCTCGATATTTAGTGCTTTTAAAGCTCTCACACCACCAATTCCAAGAACGATTTCCTGCTGAATTCTTGTTTCACGTGTACCGCCATAGAGCTGGTCTGTAATGTCTCTGTATTCATCTAATGAATTTTCTTCAATGTTAGTATCGAGAAGATAAAGTGGTACTCTGCCTATTTGTAATTTCCACACCTGGGCGAAAGCCTTTGCAAGTGGTAAATCAACGTCAATAATAACAGGCTCGTCATTTTTGTCTCTCATTAAAGTAATAGGCATCGAATAAAAATCATTAAATATATATTGCTCATTTTGCCAACCGCTTTGGGTGAGCCTTTGCCTGAAATACCCTTGCTGGTATAGTAATCCGACAGCTATCAAAGGCAAGCCAAGGTCGCTTGCACTTTTCAGATGGTCCCCCGATAATACACCTAAGCCGCCTGAATAGTTTGGAAAACTTTCATTTATACCGTATTCCATACTGAAATACACTATGGAGCCTTTTCCATTTATGTTTACTGTATCATACCAGGTTTGGGCTTCCATGTAATTTCTGAATTTGTCATAAATGTAATCCAGAAAGCTGGTAAAATCGGTTTGTTCGGAAAGTTTTTCCAATTCAACCTGACTAAGTTTATTCATCAGCAGAACGGGATTATGATTGGCTTCTTCCCAAAGCTTTCGGTTTATTCTGACGAATAATTCCTTCGCTTCCGAATTCCAGCACCACCAGTAATTATATGCGAGTTCTTTGAGTTTAGCTATTTTTTTTGGTAAATGGGATGTTACAATGAAACTATGAACAGGCTTCATATATATTTACTCCAAAAATCATAAAATTAAATTATGTAATTTACGTATCAGAAAAGATAATGATTTTTCTTTTAATTACCATTATTTTGTTTTTAGAATTAAAAAATATGTTAAAAGACAATATCATTCTGGGTGACTCGAATTTGTCCGAAATTCAGGAGGCAGTCAGGCTTCTGAACGAAGGGGAAATAATTGGATTCCCTACAGAAACCGTATATGGAATTGGAGGGGATATTTTTAATGAGGAAGCTGTAAATAAAATTTTTGAAATTAAAAACAGACAGCTCAACCTCCCTTTATCCGCTCATTTGTCTTCTATTTCGGACATTGAAGATGTAGCTTTCGATGTACCGGATGAATTTTTCATCCTTGCAGACAAGTTTCTTCCCGGGCCATTAACTATTATTTTGAAAAAAAAGAAAAGTATTCCCGATTCCGTTACATCGGGACTTAAGACAATCGGAATCAGAGTGCCTGACAACAAAATTATTCATAAATTATTAGAAGAATTTGGAAAACCGCTTGCAGCTTCATCTGCAAACTTATCAGGCAAAAGGCCCGCATTGACTTCTGAAGAAGTAATAACCTATTTCCCTGAAGGTATTTCTCTAATATTAGATGGAGGCAGATGCAGATATTCACAGGAATCCACAGTAATCAGCCTGGTTGAGTTCCCTCCCCTGCTCATTCGCGAAGGTGTCATCAGAACGGGAATACTCGAGGATATTTTGAAAGTGAGATTCGGGAAGTGACTAATCTTATTGGTGTCCGTATTGTAAATAAACACCTCAAATAATAAAATTTATTATATTTGTTACTTTTTTATATAAATTTACAACTTAAATGATTGAAAGAAATGTAACTGTTAGAAACAGGGCAGGATTACACACAAGGCCTGCGGCAGCACTCGTAAAACTTGCTGCTAAATTTAAATCTGAAATATTCTTAATAAGGGACGGGTTTTCAATAAACGCAAAAAGCATCATAGGAGTTATGACTCTTGCCGCAGAGCAAGGTTGTGAGCTCGTACTAAAGATAAATGGCTTTGACGAAAGTAATGCGGTTGATGAATTAGCCGAATTTTTTGAATCAGGTTTTGGGGAACAATAAATAATAAATAATGATTGGCGAAAAAACATCGAAAATTTTTCCGGTTTCATTGCTTGGGGCTCAACATCCGGCGAAAAATGAAAGTGATGAATTAGTGCTAAAAGGCATTCCCTCCTCTCCGGGGATTGCTTTTGGTAAGGCTTTTGTTTTGAAACCGGAAGTTCTAATCATACCAAACATTCAAATTCCACCGGAAAAAATCCCAAATGAAATTGAAAGGCTGGAATCAGGGCTTCAGGCTATGATAAATGAAATTCAGACAGCACTCGATAAAGTTAAATCCGAATCACAAAATATTAGTGCCATACTCGAGACAAATCTTTTGATATTGAATGATGAATATATCTTAAATTCAATTAGAGAAAGAATAAAAAATTGTTTTTCCGCCGAAAGCGCAGTTATTCAGGAATATGACAATCAAATAAAATTTTTTAAAAATTCCATGGATAATATTCTACAGGAACGTTCTTATGAACTTGAACATCTCAGGGATAAACTTCTTGCAAACATCAGGAAGAAAATCACAAGTTATAAAATACCTGAAAATTCTATTATCGTTGCACAAGCTATCACTCCGACTGATGTAGTGAATTTCAAGGAATCAAAAGTTAAGGGAATCATCACCGAGGCTGGTGGTATTGCTTCTCACAGCTCTTTGCTTGCACGTTCATTTGAAATACCATCCGTCATTGGAGTCAGAGATGCACTTAAGTTAATCAAAAGAAAAGATTGTGTATTAATTGACGGATATGCAGGTTTAATAACAATTAATCCTTGTGACGAAAGTAAAAAATTATTCGAAGAAAGAATATCAAAAGAATCAAGCCACAAGCGGGAACTCGGTGAATTGATAAAACTACCTTCAATTACACTGGATGGAGTTCCAATAAAACTTTTAGCAAATATTGATTCACCCGATGATGTCAAATCCGCAATTTTGGTTGACAGCGATGGAATTGGTTTGGTGCGAACGGAAAATCTTGTCATGTCTTTAAAAAGATTCCCCGACGAGGAAGAACAATTTACATGGTACAAGGAAATTGCCGATAGGGCTTATCCCAATCCTGTAGTTCTCAGGGCTTTCGATATAGGAAGTGACAAGTATTTGGAAGGGCTTCCGCACCTTGAAAAAAATCCTGCACTTGGTTTCAGGGGTATCAGGTTTTTACTTCACAGGGAAGATATTTTCTCAAATCAGCTTAGAGCATTCCTCAGAGCATCTGCAAATAAAAATTTGAAAATCATGCTTCCGATGATTTCAACCATATCCGAAATTGAACAATCGAAAGCCATATTGGAAAAGTGTAAAAACGAGTTGAGGGAAAAAGACATTCCTTTTGATATCAATGTTCCTTTAGGCATAATGATTGAAACACCTTCTGCAGCACTTCTGGCAGACAGATTCGCGGAAGTTGTTGACTTTTTCAGTATTGGAACAAATGACCTTACCCAATATACCCTTGCCGTGGACAGGTCAAATGAACTTGTAACCGATTTGTATGATACATTTCATCCATCCGTACTGAAACTGATTAAAGGAATTGTTGATGCGGCAAAATCCAGGAAAATCCCGGTCAGCATTTGCGGTGAACTTGCAGGACATGCTGCTGCAACTAACTTTCTTGTCGGAATAGGGATTGATGAGCTAAGTGTGCCTCCTGTAATTCTCCTTGAGCTTAAAAAGAGAATAAGGGAATTGAAATTCAAAAAAGCAAAGAAAACCGCAAAGGATATAATTTCAAGTTCCTCTTCATCCGATTTAATGAAATTACTTGAGATTATTTAGATACCTTTTCATCATTTTATAAATTTTGCCATTGTAATAAAATATGTGATATTGAATCACTTAATTAAATAATTGAAAATATATAAATGAATGATAAATTATCAAATACTATAAAAATTTTACCTGATTTCATTGCAAATCAAATTGCCGCGGGTGAAGTTGTACAAAGGCCTGAATCAGTGGTTAAGGAGCTTGTCGAAAATTCTCTCGATGCAGGTGCTGACTCTATTGCTGTAATTGTCAAGGGAGCTGGAAAACAACTTATCCACGTTTACGATAACGGACAGGGAATGACAAAAGATGATTTGTCACTTTCATGCAAACGCCATGCAACCAGTAAAATATTTTCTCAGGATGACCTCGAAAATATCAGAACATTCGGTTTCCGCGGCGAAGCACTCGCATCAATAAGTTCCATAGCAAACGTTGAAATCAGAACAAGGACTGAAAACGAACATACGGGTTGGAAACTCGTTGCTGAACCAATGAAAGATGACATTATGGAACCCTGCAATACAGACAAAGGCACACAGGTTTTTGTTAGAAATTTGTTTTATAATGTTCCTGCCAGAAGAAAGTTCCTCAAGACAGACTTGACCGAATTCAGGTATATCTCAGACACAATGCTCAAATTCGCTTTATTAAACCATCCGGTAAGGTTCACATTTTATGATGATGATGTACTAATATTTGATGTTCACCCTGATACAATCGAAAAGAGAATTGCAGATATATTGGGTGAGAAAACAGCAGGTTCCCTTATGCCTGTATTTATTGAAAACGAGGGAATTGAGATTTCAGGTTTTGTCGGACAGCCTCATCTTGCAAAACAATCGCGAACAGGACAATATCTTTACCTGAACGGTAGGAGTATTCAGAGTAAATCGCTCAGCTATGCTGTCTTTTCAGCTTATGAACATCTCTTGGAAAAAAATGCAAATCCCTTTTTCATCATCAATATAAACGTTGACCCGCATACTGTTGATGTTAACGTTCATCCCCAAAAGCATGAGGTCAAATTCGATGATGAAAGGTATGTTTATAAACTAATTAACAATGCTGTAACCGAAACGTTAAGGCAGAACAATCTTGTACCTGAAATCAGAATCAAAGAGATGGAATCCGTCTCTCCAATAGAAACTATGAAATCAAGCGGTGATTCTTCAGAATATATAATGGTAAACAAAGTTACAGGCGAAGTAATTAATCATACACAACAAACAATTGCTCCAAGCCATTCACAAGGATTCAAAAAACCCGGTTTTCAGCATGGCGAATACAAGCATTATGCCCGTGGTAATTTCCAGCAAAACATCAATAAGCCATCTGACTCTCAGGCTTATGAAAAACTTTTTTCAGATTCAAATAAAACTACGTTCCAATTCGACAGCGTTACACCTGTTGTTGATAAAGCCGATTTGAGCGAGCATTTCGATAAGCCTGATTCTATGTTCTGGCAATTGCACAACAAATACATATTCACACAAACCGTAAAGGGATTGATGATGATTGACCAGCACGCCGCCCATGAACGTGTATTATATGAACGGGCAATCAAAGCTATGAATAAGGAGTTTTCTTACACTCAGAATCTTCTTTTTCCTATCATAGCAAAAATTACAACTTCTGAAATTTCAATAATTAAAGAATTAGTTGACGATATGTTAAATCTTGGGTATTTATTAGAAATAAAAGAACCTGATACCATCGAACTAAAAGGAGTGCCCCTGGATGTCAGGAATGGCCTTGAATTATCATCCCTTAAAGAAATAATTGAAAACTACATTGATACACAAAAAGTAAGCCACACCAACAAAAGAGACAGCCTTGCAGCAAGTTATAGTTGTAAAGCAGCAATTAAATCAGGTGATTATTTATCGAAAGAAGAAATGAAAAAACTACTAAAAGATTTATTTAAGTGCAACAATCCTTTTTCCTGCCCTCACGGAAGGCCTGTTATAATCCAAGCCAGGCTTGATGAGTTTGATAAAAGATTTGGCAGAATCGGTTAATTAACCCCTTCTGAATTATCAACTCTTATTGATTATTAATTATTATTTTAGTGAGCAATAATTTTTAATTTTCAATTTTACAATTTCCAGTCAATTTAAATTTTTAATGTTTTATTAGAAATGAACTTGACTACATTTTGCAAATTAATTACTTTAGACCCTCACAACTACTAATCAATAAAAATCTTGAAAATTTATTCATTGAAAATTCATTGAAAATTAAAAAAATTGGAAATTGGAAATTTTTCTTCTTAAATTCAATAATGTTATAATACATTAATTATTATATAAAATAATTTGATTATATCTCCTCAAAATATTAACTTACATATTAATTAAAATCAAGGGACAATTATTTCAAAAATAAATACATAAGGTGCTTAATGAAAAATCTATTCTATACTATTCTTATTCTATTTACCGGTTTATTAATAATTAACGGATGTCTTACAGTTGAGAAAAAAGAGTACAAGGTCAAATTAACAGGTCCAAACTCAGGTAAGGGGACAATAAAATATATTAATATTGTGTCCCAGAAAGATGACGGAAAAGATGTATCAATGAAAGATTTTGCAGAGCTTATCACAGATTACATCGAAGGCGATAAAATACAAAATGATTTTCCCGGCATATCAAATGTGAACAAAAAAATCTTTGAAGAAAATGGTGTATTATGTGCTGAATTTTCCTTCGACTTCGACAGCCTTCATCAAATCAAGCTTTTCAAATATGACAAGGACAGTCCTTACATGCTCATGGTCAAAGAAAGTTTTAATAACGAAGAATACGAAGAATCTGACGGTGAGTATAATATTAATAATATGCAAATCATTTTCTGGAAAAAAATTACGAAAGAATTTTATTGGAAAACAAAAATGTCCGGTGACATGAGTAATACTATAAGTCTTCTTGACCAATATAAATCCTGGGAAAAAAATAAAAATAAATAGGATTTTTCTGATTTCAGGTTTAATTATTATCCGAATTGTTAATTGTGAATTGTTAATTTACTGAAATGATTGTAGTAACAGACAATATCAGGTTTGCAGAGCAGTACATTGAAGAACAAATAACCTGGAAAAGAGTTGAACTGAACGAACTTAATGACAACATCAGGTTACTCGTTTCAAGAATGTTTAATACCCGTTTTTTTTATGTTACTGAAATCGAGAGGCGTTCGACATGGAGATACCTCTTTGCAGTCGAATACATACCAGAATCCCAGTATGACATTCTGATTAATACCGTGCATGATTATAATGACCTTCCCGGCAGGATTCTTTGTTTAGCAGGTTCAGGCGATAAATTCCACGGATATAAAAACCGTGAATGGATTAGCAAACTCGGCAATATTCATTTATCAATATATTTATCTCCACACCTTGAAGTACAGCATTTCGGAGTCGGATTCCTTATTCTTTCTGCTGTTTCCGTACTCCAGGCCATTGACTCTATCAAGGGATTGAAAGAAAAAGCATATATTAAATGGGTAAATGACATTCTAATTGACGGAGCAAAAGTCAGTGGTGTACTTGCTCACGCTCAGGTTCAGGGAAATGCCGTTACGGATGCTGTTCTTGGTATTGGTTTAAATGTTGAGGCTGTTCCTTATGTCGAACCGACACCTTTTGTCCCTATGGTTACTACATTGGCAAATCATATTGATAATAAGAATGATTGCAGTATGAAAATCGTTTTCAATTTTTTATTAAAGTATTTAGAAAAAAATTACAGCATACTTCTTAGTGAAAAATATTCTGAGTTATTGAAAATTTACAAAGACAGGTCGAATATTATCGGCAAAAATGTAAAGATTTGGTCTGATGTATATGCAGGTACTCCTTCTTTGATTGCAGAGGGGAAATTGTTGGATATTGGTAATGACCTTGAATTGATTATCGAAGGACATAAAACGCCTGTAATTACAGGCAGGCTCGAATTAATTTAATTAAAAATTAATAATTCACAATTAACAATTTCGGTTAATAATTCTTCAAACTCATTTATCAAATTTTTTATAAAATATTTAATTATTAATTGCTCTTGACTACTCACCGACAATCTGAACCACTACATTTCTGCTCCTGCTCCTGTTGTCGAAGTCAACAAGAATAATTTGCTGCCATGTACCAAGTATGGTTGCTCCTTTTATGACAGGAAAAGAAAAAAATGATTTCATAATTGCCGCTCTTAGATGTGAAAATCCATTGCCATCGCCCCATGTCAGGTTGTGTTTATATTCATCATCCATTGGAATCAATTTTTCATAAAATGTTTTTAAATCCTGAACAGCTCCGGGTTCAAACTCTGTTGTCGTTATTCCGCATGTAGAACCCGGGCAAAACACAAGCACATTCCCATGACTGATTAAGCTGGTTTTTAAAATATTCATAACCGAATCAGTAATGTTTACAATGTCGTTGTATCCTTTTGTCTTCACACTGAAATTATTACTATAAACCATCACACACCTCAAGAAAACATTATTAAATCAAAAATAATATTATTAATTTAAATGTTTTTTTATTGATAATGAACAAATATTGTCCGAATAATTAAGATGAATAAATTTGAGCTTGTATCCAGTTATAAGCCATCCGGCGACCAGCCAAAAGCCATAAATGAGCTTATGGAAGGTCTTGCTCGCGGTGACAAACACCAGGTTCTGCTTGGTGTAACAGGCTCCGGGAAGACCTTTACAATTTCAAATGTAATTCAGGAAATACAAAAACCGACTCTTGTAATATCTCCAAACAAAACTCTTGCGGCTCAATTATACAGCGAATTCAAAGCCTTCTTCCCGAATAATGCAGTCGAATATTTTATTTCATATTATGATTACTATCAACCCGAAGCATACATACCTACAACCGATACATATATTGAAAAAGATTTTTCAATCAATGATGAAATAGACCGCCTAAGGTTAAGAACGACAAGTTCTATAGTCGAAGGAAGAAATGATGTTATTGTCGTCGCATCAGTAAGCTGTATTTATAGCATAGGTCGTAAAGAAGATTTCCTCGCATATATTTTTCCTCTGAAAGTCGGACAGAAAATAACCCGCCAGGACTTACTTTACAAGCTGACAGACCTGCATTACAGCCGTAACGATTATGAATTTTCCCGCGGCACATTTCGTGTCAGGGGTGATGTTGTGGATGTCATCCCTGCTTATGAAGACCAGACTGCCTTAAGAATAGAACTCTTCGGAGATGAAATCGAAAAACTAACTTACGTTGATGCACTGACAGGAAAAACTAAATCTGCAACCGAATCAATCGTGCTCTACCCTGCAAAGCTTTTTGTAACTCCCGAAGACAGATTGCTGGATGCTATGACAGCAATCCGCGAAGAATTAATCGAAAGACTTAAAGTGCTTCGTTCACAGGATAAATTAATTGAAGCACAACGACTGGAGCAGAGAACACTCTTCGACCTCGAAATGATGAAGGAAGTAGGCTACTGTTCAGGTATCGAAAATTACTCCATGCATCTTACCGGAAGAAATTTTGGTGAAACCCCCGAATGTCTCTTTCATTATTTTCCCGAGGACTACTTGCTGATTATTGATGAGAGCCACGTTACCGTTCCACAGCTCAGGGCTATGTATAACGGTGACAGAAGCCGCAAGCAAACCCTGGTAGAGCATGGTTTCCGTTTGCCTTCTGCACTCGAAAACCGCCCACTGAAATTTGATGAGTTCGAGTCTCTTGTCAACAAGGCGATTTATGTCAGTGCTACTCCCGGACCTTATGAACTCGATAAAACAGCAGGTGCAATTGTCGAACAGGTGATTAGGCCCACAGGTTTGCTTGACCCGGAAATCAGCATCAGGCCTGTCAGGAACCAAATTGATGACCTGCTGAATGAGATTCACCTGAGAACTGCGAAAGGCGAAAGAGTGCTTGTTACTACTCTCACCAAGCGAATGTCCGAAGACCTTACCGAGTATCTCCAGAATCTTCAAATCAAGGTTGCGTATATTCATTCGGATGTCGAGACTCTCGAAAGAGTTGAAATCATTCGCAACCTGAGAATCGGAGAAAACGATGTTCTCGTTGGTGTTAATCTTCTGCGTGAAGGATTAGACCTGCCCGAGGTTTCTCTCGTTGCCATTCTTGATGCTGACAAGGAAGGTTTTCTCCGAAGTGAACGTTCACTCATGCAGACTGCTGGCAGGACTGCAAGGAATGTGAACGGCTTGGTGATTCTCTATGCAGACAAAGTAACTCGCTCGATGCAGGCTTTGCTCGAAGAAACCAACAGACGCCGCGAACTGCAGGTTCAATACAACGAAGAGCATAATATCAATCCTCAGACAGTTTACAAATCATTGGATGAAATCCTGAGTGCCACATCAGTTGCCGATATCCAGGTACAAAGGGAAAAGCGATTAGAGTATATTCAAGAAAAGAAAATCAGGAAAGCCGCCGAGCCTTTGGTTAAATATCTAACTAATGAGCAGAGAGGAGAGTTGACAGAACAGCTATTCCTCGAAATGAAAGAAGCCGCCCGACAGCTCGATTTCGAGCGTGCCGCCGAGCTCCGTGACGAAATCCAACGCCTCAAAGCCGCCTCCGAAATCGCAGGAAAAAAGAGAAAGAAAAGTAAATAATTCACAATTCACAATTAACAATTCACAATTTTTAAGTCATAAGTCGTTAGTCATTAGTCGTCAGTCATCTTTTAACATTCGACTCTCGACTTTCAACTTTCGACTGTAAGACTGTTTGTGCGAATTAAATCAATATAACAATTCTATCCCGTAGGGATTATATAATCAATTACGAATTTCAAATTACGAATTACGAATTGTGGTTGTCATTCTGAGCCTGTCGAAGAATCTTCTTAAGTCATAAATCGTTAATCCTTATTCTTAAATCCTTATTGTCACCCTGAGCGTAGTCGAATGGTCTTTCCCCCTTTTTCAAAGGGGGATTCAGGGGGATTTTTCTTAGTGAATAAAAAAAACAACTTGCAAAAAAACAAAATAATAACTAAGTTAATCAAATATAATTAAATAAATATTTTTAAACTAAACAGTTTTACCGAATTACTTTTCTTTGAAATAACTTTTTTATATAGATAGATTCCGCATTTCTTGGAATATAGAAAAAAAGAAATGTGGTATTCCGAAAATTGATAATAATTTTTCTAAATAAATGGAGAAAAGAAAATGAAACCATCAACTTACATTTTAAGTATTTTGCTTTTTGTTTTTTTCAGTTGTACTACAAATAATCCAGTCGATAATGGTACTGATAAAAATAAGATGGTTATTCCAATTTCTATTGGTAACAAATGGATTTATTATGACTATGTATTGTATGATGAAAATGGTAATTATGTAAAAAATGATAGAACCATAACTGAAGCTATTTATATGGATTGGACAAATAACTTTAAAGATACAATAAAACGTATATTTAAAACTTATGTACTAAAAAGGTCAGATGCAGCCATGTATGATTATATACAAGAATGTTTTGTCCCAGTTGATAGTGGATATTATTACGGAAGAATTTGGTTCCCTCATTATTACACTACAGATACATTTGTACATTTAGATTTTTTCATCCCATTCTATCCAAAAGAAGGTGAATTTGAAACACCTAATGGGAATGATTTAATCAAATGGGAAAAAACATCTATAGGCCTTAATGATGATTATCATAACAATGCTTGGAAAGTTATTTGCCCAAGGTGTACCACAGAGGCTTTTACTCTTGTACCAGGTATAGGTATTGTGAAATATGTCGATTGGTTTTATCATTATAATGGGAAATTGATAGAATATAAATTTAAATAATTTAAATTTGGTTAAAAATTTAATTATACAATATATCTTAACACAATGAATGAATTAATATGAATAATGTTAACGAATTTAATATTGAAAATTTTATTAAAAAAGCAAAGACTTTGGATTTTTTTAAGTTATATAATTATTGTCAGATGGAATTAGGTAAACTTGATCAAATTAAATATACTAAAGGTGGTTTTTATAATGATGTTAAATCAGATTTACTCCACTATAAAAAATTCATACATGAATTTGCTTATATTTTAACTAATGGAAATAAACCAGCTAATTTAAGTGAAGATGACTTTGTTTTAACAAAACAAATTATTGAAGAACTTGTTAGAAAGAAGCAACTGAAGCCTGAAATTTTAAAAATTTATTAATATGTTTAACAACAACAAAAAATAATGACAAATCAAAATACATTATCTGAAATTAAATCATTAGCAATTAATTTAGACACATTACATGATATTATTTATCATTTTCCTCAACAACTCAACGATATTTTAAAATCAATTGAAGAATTTTTAAAAGACAATAAAAGTGTAATTATTGTTCAAAATTATAATAATGCTCCACCTGATAAAATAGCAGAGTTTCAGGAATATGCATCCTTTATTACGTGGATGAAAAAGAAGTTTAATATAGATAAATAAATAAAATTCATTCATCTCAACATATCCTCCGCCCTCCTACTTACTTACTTTCCTATCGCTTAGGATGCGGTCAAGCAGGTGAATTAAATTTCAATTACACTTTGAGTTACTCCTCAATTGCATTAAAAATTTTGACATTTTCCTTAAATCAGATAGTTGTTCAGATGTTATACCTTCTGGTTCGAAATGCATTATGTCATTTCTAATATCTTTTATTTTATTTAATTGGTTAATAAAAATTGTACGATCAATAGATAAATTTAATTTTCCCCAATTTTCTGGTTTCTCAATAATTCGTATATATTCACCAAATGTCAAGTCATCTATATGTTCAATGCTTCGATTACTGTTATTTTCACAAACGAATCCCTTCAATTCTTCTAATAGATATTTCCCATCTAATATTTGTCTAATGATATTCTCTATTTGTTCAAGAATTAGAAAGGGTTCAGTTAAAATTAAAAATTGAGAACTAATATCTGCGGTAGTAACAATTCCACATAAAGTCTTATCATGTTTTTGAACTAGCACAAATTCTTTTTCTATAATAGTTGGAATTGCATCCAAAAGTGGTGTATCATTATCAAGTATTGTATATGATTTTGATATGTATCCTTTTGCATCATCTGATACACATTTATTAGCTAAGCCCCATCCGATTGTTTCCCATGTAATTATTCCTACAACATTTCTCGGTCCATTCAAAACTGGGAGTTGAGAAAAATTATGCATCATCATTAAAGTAACAGCTTCTGATAATTTAGCGTCTCTGCTAATACAAATTGGCTCTCTATTAGCTGCTGTCAAAAGTTCTAATCTTTGAATAGGGTCACTTTCCTTCTTACTTTTTGCTCGCTTTTTATGCCTAATAAAAATAACACCATCGATCCAAGTGTTTGCATAATCGGGCTCAACTTCAATTTGATTTTGTTCGAGATATTTATTAATCTTCAAGCGATTAATTGTCGTCCTTTTTTCAAAATGGAAAAAAGACAACAATTTACGAGGTGAAATCTTGTATTCTTTATCATTTTCTTTAATATCTTTGATCAATTTTATAAACTCTATTGAATCCATATATTAAAAATTATATTATAGCAAACACAATTATTTACGAATTACACAGCAAATTTAGTAATTATTATTTAAAAGGTAAATAATTATTTTCAGGGTAGCACTGTTAGATATTTAGAAACCACATACTAGTCAATATTCTCTACTATTCAAAATCCATAATTCAAAATTTTACAAACCATTTTAAAACCATTTTATTTTTATATCATCCCTACATCCTTATCTTTGCCCCGCATGTTCTTTGAAATTCCGGGTTGAATAGCCACTATCTTTAGATAGTGGAGTTTGGTTTCC
>MHAY01000004.1:0-1432 GCA_001804705.1 Ignavibacteria bacterium RIFOXYC2_FULL_35_21 | reverse complement strand
TGGTTTCCAGCATCTCACGACTTTAGTCACTTATTGTCATAAATTGCCAACCCAAATAGGACATCAATAGGACAAAATGAGACAAAACAGGACAAAATAAGACATTTATTCCATATTCGCAATATTATAACTCCTTACAAATCATTTTTATTCCTCAAAGGCAATCAAAAAAATAAAAAAAAATAGGACAAAACAAGACAAAATAGGACATTTTCATTTTTTCCCACTTTACTAAAGAGCTTGTCCTGAGTAATGCGAAGGAGGGATTCAGGGGGATTATTCAATTAAACATAACCACCATTCGTAATTCATAATTCGTAATTCGTAATTGACTAAAACCTGCTCCGGATGCACAAAATGCACGTTTTGGCTCAATATAACCATATTTTTTCTCAGACACACTCTCTGTGGCTTTGCGACTCTGCGTGAAATTAATTATTGATGTGGATTTTGGCGATGGATTCCGTGTCAAGCACGGAATGACAGGAAGAACAATTAAAACATTGAATATTATTTTAAACAATTTTTTCCTTATATTCGTTTCAAATAAAAAAATATATTAATTTTTATATAAATATGGAAAGTTTATACATAACGGTAAAAGATTCTTCAAAAAAAAGATTCCTTATTGACCTTCTTAATAAGCTGGACTTTGTTAAGATTAATGGAAAAACAAAAAAAAGGAAAAACGGCAAACATGACATATTCATGTCAGCCGGAATGTGGAAGAACAGGAGCATAGATGCAGACGAACTAAGAAAACAAGCCTGGAAATTGAAATAATGATTCTTTGTGATACTAACATCTTAATCGAACTCTACAAGGGTAATAAAAATATAATATCCGAACTGAAAAAAATCGGCACTGTTCACATTTCAATTAGTATAGTTACTTCTGCAGAATTAATATTTGGTGCAATCAATAAAAAAGAATTGAATCAGATAAAAAAAGACATTGACAGCCTTAATCTGATAACTATTGATGAACAAATATGTGATATATTTATTGATTTAATGTTGAAATATTCTTTAAGCCATAAAATTACCTTACCTGATGCTTTAATTGCTGCGACAGCTCTATCAAGAGGTTTTCAATTATATACCTTGAACCTAAAAGATTTTAAATTTATAGAAAACCTAAAACTATATAAACCTGTAACAAAATCTTAATTCACTTTTAATATTTAATCCCTACGGGATAAGCATGGTGGCAGAGATTCGTTTTCTACAGATATGTAATCTCTACGAGATAGAATTGTTATACGCTATGGATTCTGAACTACAACAGAATGACAACCAGAAATTAAGATTTAAGAACAAAGATTAACGATTTATGAATTAAGAAGTGTGCTGTCCTAAATAGCGTTGACTTTTGAATCAACAAAAAGGAGGAAAAACTATGGACAGCAGTAAGAAAAAGAGTAAACACCTAT
>MHAY01000003.1 GCA_001804705.1 Ignavibacteria bacterium RIFOXYC2_FULL_35_21 | reverse complement strand
ATAGAGAGATCTTTTTATCTATCTTTAGATAACACTCTCAAATTTCCATCCGTTACGCTTATTTCGGGCTCTTTGGGTATTATTCCTTTTCCAAGTAATTCGGCTACACTATCGGGAATGAAAGTCTTTTCAGTGTTGCTTATGAAGAATATCGAGTCCGTATATGTCTTTTCATCAGTTGGACGAAACGTTACTTCGAATGTAAATGACTGGTTAGGAGCAAGCCTCAATGGAGTTGCCTCGCTAATCACGGGTAAGTTGTATGTAAATGCCGGTGACCGGTGCGTATCCGAATATCCCGTAATAACCAGTTCTTCTTTTCCTGTGTTTTTTATTATTACCGAGTCGGCTGCAGTTTCATTAACAGGTACATCCCCAAAATCACAATAAGACACATTAATGAATGGCTCTTTGGGGAAAACATCAGGTTTGCATTTATTGGGGAAAGCACGCAGTTGAGGGTAGTCCCTGCCTTCGTCTATGCACCAAATACTGCGGAAACCGAAGCCTATGTAAGTTGCTTGTTTTTTCATTTCTGATGTGGAATAACCTTTTGCTTTATTGCCACCATCATCCGGTATTCCTGTGGTTTCAACATCCCAATAACAATTCTCACCATATCCAATATCGCCGAAGGCTGTAGCTTTTCTTTGGCTTATTATTTTGCCTGTAGTATAACAATTAAGAATACTTCCAAGTTGTCCGCTACAAAAACTGCCTACTTGATAATCATGCTCCTCACCAATCGAGGTAACAGTGCAGGAAGAGTAGCAATTTTCAATTCTTCCATAATTAATATTTCCACAAAATCCTCCAATCCCCTCCTCCCACTCCCATTCGAGTGTATCGGCAGAAGATACTTTCCCATGAGTGAAGCATTGATCAATGAAACCACCTTCTATAGTACCTGCTAAACAACCAACATAGTATCTACCGGTTATATTACAATTTTCCAGACCAAGTCTTCTTAAATTAATACTAAATGGATGTACCCCATAAAAGAACCTGAAAAGACCTACACCAATTCCTTTTGGGAGATTTATGTATAAATTATAAATAATAAATCCATTACCATTAAGATAACCTAAAAATCTTTCAATAGGTATAAAACCCATTGGCTCATCAGGTGTATTGGGATTGCCGTCATGGTCAGCAACATTCCAATACCTGGTTTCGGAAGCATCAATATCGTTCATTAATTTAAAATATTTATCCCAAGAGCTCATATCTACTTTGATATTTTGAAATTCGTTAATATTTGTTATCTGGTAGGGATCATCTTTTGTACCATTTCCGTTTAAAGCAATTAATGATGATGCTGATACGAAATAAAAAAATATTAATATTATCTTAAAATAATTCATATTATAATCCTCATGAAAATTTATTTTTCTATTATGATTATATCGGAATTAGATAGCTTTATCAATTCCTGCTTTTCATTAATATATTCAGTTATTGCTGATATTAAATAAGCACCTGACCTAATATCATTAATATTAATCATAGTTTCAACACCGTTATTGATGTTAATAGTTTTAACATATTTACCATTTATTGTATAGAATTTAATATTAATAGGACAATCATTTTCATACCTTATTATTTTAAAATATTTATATAAGTTAAAATTATTCCTTGCTTTGATGCCTGATGCGAATGCCCTACATTGCCCTGTGCGTCTTACTAATAAGCCTATACCGAATTGCCAATCTTACCAACTAAATATTAAATTGCATCAATTATATATCAAATGACACATGAAACCATAAAAAGTCTCAGAAAAATTAACTAATATTTGCTGTAATAACAAAAAAATGAGGAAAATGTTACAGTGAATTGTGATTATTTTTTCTATTTAAAGAGTAATTTATCCCATTTATAATTCATAAATTATAAATTCAATGAAAATTGAAAATTATAAATTGAAAATTCTTATCAGGTTCCTGCATTATAATTCTTGATATAAGCTTCCTGTTCTTTAGTAAGTTTGTCAATTTTTATTCCCATCATCTTCAGCTTTGTGTTTGCTATAAATTCATCCTGCTCGACAGGTAAATCCATCACCTCCAAAGGTAATTTCCTGCCTTTTTTGTTGGCTTCAACTAACCTGAGATGCGACATAAACTGATTAGCAAATGACATGTCCATAACCTCTGAAGGATGTCCTTCGGCGGCGGCTAAATTCACAAGCCTGCCCTCGGCAAGAAGATAAATTTTCTTTCCATTTTTTAAAGTATATTCCTGGCAGTTTTCCCTGATTGTACGCTTTGATTTAGATACTTCTTCAAGCTCGGGAATATTTATTTCTGCATCATAGTGCCCTGTGTTACAAACTATAGCTCCCTCCTTCATTGAAAGGAAATGACTTTTTCCTATAACATTATTTACACCTGTAGCAGTAACAAATATATCTCCAACCTTTGAGGCTTCATCCATTGTCATAACTTCATGCCCTTCGAGCAAAGCTTTCAGCGAGGCAGTCGCTTTGATTTCCGTACAAATTGTATTTGCACCCATACCTTTTGCTCTTTTTGCAACACCCGAACCACAATGTCCATGTCCGGAAACAACGAAATTCTTTCCTGCAAGCAGAACGGATGTTGACCTGATTATACCATCGAGGGTTGACTGGCCCGTTCCATAAACATTATCGAAATCCCATTTTGTTTCGGTATCATTTACAGCAAAGACAGGATAATAAAGTTTTCCGGCTTCCGCCCTGGCTCTGAGTCTTTGAATACCTGTTGTGGTTTCTTCAGTGCCTCCAACGATGTGATTCTTTGCCATGCCGGGATATTTTTCATGTATGGTATTGATAAGGTCACAGCCGTCATCGAGTGTAAGGTGAGGAGGAACATCAATCGTTCTTTCTATGCACCAGTAAAAATCGGGTCCATTGCCGTGCCATGCAAAAATCGAGTAACCGTCTGACGCAAGTGCCGCTGCAACGGCATCATTTGTTGACAGGGGATTACATCCCGACCATGAAATTTCGGCTCCTGCTGCCTTGAAAGTTTTAATCAGAACAGCCGTCTCTTTTGTAACGTGTAAGCATCCTGCAATTTTATAACCTTTAAATGGTTTTGTTTTGCTGTATAATTCACGCAAATGCATTAGCACCGGCATTCTCGATTCAGCCCATTCAATAAGCTTTCGTCCTTCGTCTGCCATTGATATGTCTCTGACACAGTATTTACCCGCTGCTTCACTAAATTTTCCTTTTGCCTTTTTACCGGGATATTTTGTTTTTCCAGATGTTTTATTCAATGTCTTTGCCATATTACTCCAATTATTTATATCATTTTCTTAAATAAATTCACAAGGTCGAGCTGTTCCCACGGAAGATTCTGTTTCCCGAAATGTCCGTAAACGGCTGTCTGCCTGTATATTGGTCTTCTCAAATCAAATTTTTTGATAATACCGTCGGGAGTTAAATCCACATTCTTTATAATAAACTTCTCAAGCTCGCTCCTGCCGATAGTCTTTGAGCCATGAAGATTAACAAAAATCGAGATTGGTTTTCTCACCCCGATAGCATAAGATAACTGGATTGTACATTCATTTGTAATTCCTGCGGCAACGATATTTTTTGCAAGATGACGTGCCGCATATGCTCCGGACCTGTCAACCTTCGTCGGGTCTTTGCCTGAGAAACATCCTCCGCCGTGAGGTGCTCTTCCGCCATAAGTGTCAACTATTATTTTTCTTCCTGTCAAACCTGTATCACCGTGAGGGCCACCTATAACAAAACTACCTGTCGGATTTACATGATATACAGTTTTATCGTCAATCAGTTTTTTTGGAAATACTTTTTTCACAACATGTTCAATTAAATCTTCTCTAATCTTTTTCTGCTCTACACCGGGGTCATGTTGAGTAGAAATCACGATTGTATGAATACGTAAAATTTCATTTTTATCGGAATACTCAACTGTAACCTGGGACTTTGAATCAGGCCTGAGATAAGGCATGAGCTTCGGTTGATTCTTGCGAATGTCAGCCAGCTTTTTCACAATTTTATGTGCATACATGATCGGAGCGGGCATATATTCGGGTGTTTCGTTACATGCATAGCCAAACATCATCCCCTGGTCTCCTGCACCGCCTTTATCCACTCCCTGTGAAATATCCGGTGATTGAGGATTTATAACGTTTATCACACTGCAAGACTCGGCATCAAACCTGTATTCTGCTTTGTTGTATCCGATTTCTGCAATGACATTTCTGGCCAATCTATGTAAGTCAACATAAGTTTTCGTTTTGATTTCGCCTCCGATTATGACCATTCCTGTTGCAACAAAACATTCGCATGCAACTCGGCTAAAAGGGTCTTTGGCGAGCATGGCATCCAGGACTGCATCCGAAATCTGGTCGCATATCTTATCGGGATGTCCCTCGGAGACCGATTCTGATGTAAATAAATATGTTTTATTATTACCCATAAATATTATTCAATTAATAATTCACAAACTAATTTTCATTATCCGTAATTTATTTCACTTGAATTTCCGACATTAAGACGGTTGAAATTTCCTCTCACATATGCATTATTGCCGATTATAGACGATTCAAGCAGTGAACTCGTTACTGTTGCACCATCGCTTATTATTGAGTCCCTGACGACACTGTCAATAACCGTTGCTCCGTCTGCAACCGTTGCATATGGGCCTATAACCGACCTTTCAATCACTGCGTTTTGTGCTATATAAACAGGAGGTACGATGACGGCATCTTTATGTGAAATTTCAACTGAATACTTATCTAATAAATATCTGTTGGTATTCAATAGAGTTTCAGGTTTTCCGCAGTCGAACCATCCTTCGACAGGAAAAGTTGAAAACTCCTCTCCTTTTTCTCTCATAAGCTGTAATGCGTCTGTAAGCTGATATTCTCCCTGTGTTTTGATATTCTTCTTTAACAATTCCTCGAGGCTGGTTCTCAATAGTTGTGGATTAGAAATATAATACAATCCTACTATTGCGAGATTCGATACATGGTCCTGGGGTTTTTCGACAAACTTTTCAATCCTGTTTTTCTTATCTAACACAACAACGCCAAATCGCCGGGGGTCATCAACTTCTTTTACTCCAATAGTCGAGACTGAAGATTTCTTCAATACCGAAAGGTCAACATCAAAAATTGTATCGCCTAAAATTATTAAAAGCGGCTCTGAATCGAATGTTTTCCTTGCTACCCATATTGCATGTCCAAGTCCCAAAGATTCATCCTGTTTTACGAATGAAACATCAATCTTATAATGTGAACGTACATATTCTTCGACTAATTTCCGCATATAACCCGTAACAATCGTAGCCTTCTCTATACCCTGGGCTATCAGTGTATCGAGAATATGCCCGAGAATCGGCTTACCTCCGACGTTCAGAAGCACCTTCGGAAGCGTATAAGTATGCGGACGCAATCTTGTGCCGACACCTGCAACAGGAATAATAGCTCTCATCAGTTTAATAATTTATTTTTAACAATTTAGAGAACTTCAAAAATACGATTATTTTCTTAAATGAAAAATTTGGATTAATGTCAATGAGAGCATTGTTATATTAAGTATTTATGTTATTAAATTTGAATTAAAGAAGAACAATAAAATAGAATTATATAAATTTGCAGAAAAAGGTTATGATGAAATATGAAGAAAATATATTTAATCAAATTATTTAGTATTGAATTTTATGGATAATGACTACAAAATAATAGATACAAAGATTTTAAAAGGTAGAATACCGGATTTTCACGAAAAGAGAAAAGTAAGAATTTCAGAGGCAATTTTATTTAAGTTAGGTACAAAGTACAAACCAAAGAAAACACTTATTACAACTCTATTTAATGGCAAAGAAGTTTATTTTATGAAACCAGGTAAAGAAGTTTTTAGAGAAAATCCTAATATTCACGATATGTATCCCTGTATAGGGAAAAATGGAAACAATGAAGTCGAAGGCTTTGCATTTGATGATATTTGGGAGTATTTGATTAAAATATCAATCATCAATCAACTCACTTTCAAAAAAGTATTAACCATAATTTATCGTCTTTGCTATTTTTTTGACCATACAATCATAGAGCAAAATAAAATCAGATATAATCCAAATGAAAAACTTACAGATTATTTATTTAAACTTGATTTTTCTTTGAAGGATGGATTTGCCGATAAATTTAAGAAAGAAGAACTTGGTTTGTTTGAATTTTTACATTTTATTGACTTGCTTGGATGGAATGAAGATGTAAAATATAATACAATTGATTCAAAACCATTCATTGGAAAGAATAAAAGAACAGGTAGAGTAAATACAATTTTAAGTATTATTAGCGTTCCATTGATGGTTAATGATTTTTTAGCAAACATTATTGAAAACGTTAACTATATTGAAAAAATAAATGTAAAATTGATTTTATCAACGATGCAAAAATTGAGCAAATCAAGAGGTATTTGTGTTCTTACAAATAGAGAGTTAGTTAATTATTTAAAGCCGTTTTTAATTCAATAACTATAGACTTATGAACATTAATCAAAAATCGGATAAGGAATTTCAAATCTCAAATGATAAAAATGAAATTAGTTTTTGGCTCATTGAAGACCAAACTATTTGTATTTACGATTTTGATATTGACGTCAATAATATTAGTGATATAATAGATATAATAAAGTTATTAGAATATTTTGTATTAAAGAATAATTTTATTAGAATTGATATTGCAGCAACACCAAATAGAAAATCCTTAGAATTTTGGACTTCTGTTAATTATCAATATTCAAATTTTGAAGAAGACGAAAATGTTATTATTGAAATATTAAAACTGACAGATAAAAATAAAGTTTATGATAATGATTCCGGTGTGATAATGTTACATAAAACATTATCAGAACTAAAAGAGGAGAGTTTTTTAAATAAAGTATATAATAAAGATATACTTAATATTTTAAAAACTTTGCCATCTAATTCAATTGATATGGCTTATGGCGATCCCGATTACAACGTTGGAATAAACTATGCTGGCAATAATTACTCAAAAAAATGGAATGATTATATTGATTGGTATATTGAATTAACTAAAGAATCATTAAGAATTCTAAAACCGACTGGGAATCTCTTTATGATAAATTATCCAAAGCAAAATGCATATTTAAGAGTTAAATATCTTGATGAAGCTGCTTATGATGTTCAGGACTATGTTTGGGTTTATAATACCAATGTTGGTCATAGTCCAAGAAGGTTTACTACTGCACATCGTTCCATTTTACATGCAACAAAATCAAAAGACAATAATTTTTATAAAGAAAACGTTGCACAGCCTTATAAAAATCCAACCGATAAACGTATTCTGAAAAGAATTGCTGATGGTAACACAGGTAGAATGCCATATTCATGGTTTTATTTTGATTTAGTTAAAAATGTATCTAAAGATAAAACTTTTCATTCTTGTCAAATACCATTAGGTCTAGTGGAAATTCTGATTAAATCATGTACCCTTCCTGAAGATGATGTATTTATACTTTTCGGTGGGAGCGGATCAGAAATAATTCTTTGCAAACAGCTAAAAAGAAATTATATCAGTTGCGAAATCCATAAGGAGTATTACAATATGATCCTTGATAGGATAAAAAATAATGGTCATATAAGGCAAGAGTTTAGATTAGATTTTATTAAAGAAAAAAATCAAATAAATGATAATAATAAAACTACAATTTTTGATTTTATATAATTGGATATTCAAACACCATCTGATTCAATTTCAAGATTCTTACATTATACTACTGAGCCTTTTGATGATTGGGATTGGGATGGGGAGGAATTAATAATCATCTTAAAAAATGAAATAATTGAGAGATACACATATAATGATCTCAAAGAATTTATTCAGGATTTTCAATAAAGAACAAACACTTTTTTTCCTTTTACCTCACTTTAAACGTTGTCATAGCAATTATCTCAAGCATGACAAAATCCTATAATCCTCAAATCCTACAAAACCTAATTCAGACAATTTTTTAAAACCATTTTAAAACCATTTTAAAACCGTTTTCTTGTTATATCATCCCGTCAACCTTATTTTTGTCCCGCATGTTCTTTGTTAATATATGTCGGGCTGTATCAGTCGTAACCGGGATTAATAGCCCCCTTTTTCAAAGAGCCTGCACTGAGCTTGTCGAAGTGGGGTTCGGGGGTTTTTCCTTCAACACAAAAACTTGTCACCTTTTATCTCCTCCAAGAGGACATCAATAGGACAAAATGAGACAAAACAGGACATTTTGAGACAAATATTCTATATTCGCAATATTATAACTCCTTACAAATCAGTTATAATTCCTCAAGGGCAATCCGAAATAAAAAAAATATAGGACAAAATGAGACAAAACAGGACATTTTCAAATAAAAACTCGGTGTAACTCTGGGCAAAACTCGGTGTAACTCTGTGGTAAAATTAGCTTAGTCCTCAATTCTGCATTTTAAATTTAAGAATTGAAAATTTATTGAAAATTAGAAATTGAAAATTGAAAATTTCTAAATACCTGCTCCGGATGCACGAAATGCACGTTTTGGCTTCATATAACCACAAATCAAGTATTAACTCACCTCACCTTAAACGTTGCCATTGCTATTATCGCAAGCATGACTGCCATTATATAGAAGCGGACAACGATTTTGGATTCGTGCCAGCCTGATTTTTCAAAGTGATGGTGCAGAGGTGCAATTTTGAAGAGGCGGCGGGGTTCACCATAGCGTTTGCGTGTGTATTTGAAGTATGATACCTGGAGAATAACCGAAACGGTTTCTGCAAAGAAAATACCACCAAGTATTGGCAATAGAAATTCTTTTTTAATCAGAACACATAAGCAACCGACTGCTCCTCCAAGTGCAAGCGAACCAGTGTCTCCCATGAATACTTTTGCGGGATATGCATTGAACCAAAGAAATCCAAGTGATGCTCCCACGAGGGCAGAACAGAATATAACAAGCTCATCTGTTCCTCTCAGGTGCATGATATTCAGGTAATCGGCAAAAATAGCGTTGCCTGAAACATAACTGATTATACCAAGTGCAAGTGTAACAATTCCTACTGTCCCGATGGCAAGTCCGTCCAAGCCGTCTGTGAGGTTTACTGCATTTGATGTTGCTGTAATGATGAACACAACGACCGGTATGTAAAACCATCCGAAATCAAAGTTAAAATCTTTTGCAAATGGTATTGTTGTCAATGTATTAAACTTATCGAAGTTATTTGAAAATAATTCAGGTAAGAAAAAAATCGTTGAACCGACAATCAAACCGATAGTAATCTGTCCTGCAAGTTTATATTTGCCGATTAATCCATTTGGAAGCATTTTTATAACTTTCAAATAATCATCCAGAAATCCGACAGCTCCCAGCCATGCTGTTGTTACAAATATGAGAATCACAAACATATTTAATATGTCAGCCCAGAGTAAGGTCGGGAGAAGAAGAGACAAAAGAACAATCAATCCTCCCATTGTGGGTGTGCCTGCTTTACTTGAATGGTTACCAATATCAATAAGCTCGGATTTCGCCTGTTCGCCAATCTGCTTTCTTTTCAAAGCACGAATGATTTTAGGTCCGAAAACAAAGCTTATAATCAGTGCAGTAATCGCGGCGGCGGCGGCTCTGAATGTGATATATTGAAATACACCGAATCCGGGTGTATGAAGTGTCTGCCTAATCCATAATGCAAGATAGTAAAGCATGTTTCCTCAATCTAATTTTTAAAATACTTTCACTTTGTACCCCTGGTGCAAAACTTCGTGACCTTTGTGGTTAATTTATAACTCTCTTAATCCCATCTTTTAATTTCAAAACATTAAAATTTATCAATAAACCGAGTTTATAATTACCCAATTTTAAGTAAGTCAATACTTGTGCCAAATGTAAATCATTAAGTGCCTCGACTGATTTTAATTCAAGAACAAGTTTATCTTCGACTAATATATCAATTCTATAACCACAATCTAATTTGACACTATTATATATTAAGGGTAATTCTTTTTCTTTTTCAACTTTAAATCCTGCTTTTTTAATTCATAATAAAGACATTCCTGGTAAGATTTTTCGAGCAATCCGGGTCCCAAAGCACTATGAACTTTCATTGCAAGACCAATTATCTTATTCGTAAATTCACTATCAATCATAACAATCTCATAATTATACAAAAATATTTTTTACCACAGAGAACACTGAGAAATTTATACTGAGAGCACAGAGTTGGTAATATAATATATATCTTTGTGTTCTCCTTGCTTCACTCTGTGTCCTCTGTGTTAAAATTAACTACTCAAACTAAATTTCAAATCTTCAATAATCTTTTCCATTGCCATGCCCCGGGAACCCTTTATCAATAACACATCCCCTTCTTTAATTTGATTTTTCAATTCTGAGATCAATTCTTCTTTTGATGAAAAATATTCTATTCCTTTACCTGAACACGCATCCACTGCCTTTTTCATTTCATCTCCAGTTACCATTATTGCATCTGATATATCAGATACCACATCCAACAATTTGCAGTGTTCCTCAAAAGATGCATCACCCAATTCAAGCATATCTCCAAGAATTGCATATTTTTTCCCTTTAGCTTGAAATTTATCCAGAGTTTGTAATGCAGCAGCCATAGAATCCGGATTTGCATTATAGCAATCGTTGATAATCCTAATATTTCCAATATCTTCAAGTACCATCCTGCCATATCCATGTCCTGAAGGTTGAATATAACTCACAAGACCATTTACAATTTCATCATCACTTAATCCGAAAGCAACCGCAACTGATGTAGCTGCCAAAGCATTTAATCCTGTTGTATAAGCAATTGTCTGAAGTATTACTTTAAATTTTCTTTCTCCGATTGAAAATTCTATATTGGGATGTAAATCAGAATCTAACTCAATCTTTGCCCTGACATCAGCTTCATCATCCGTTCCGAATGATATTACATTTTCAAAAAGCCTGTAATATTTTTTTAATCTTTGGTCATCAAAATTTATAAGTGCTGTTGAATTTCTTTTGGCGAGAAAACCGAAAAGTGTTGTTTCTTCCTGCTCGGCCCCATCGAGGTCTATCAGCTTTTCGAGATGTTCACTACCTATATTTGTGATTAAACCATGAGTAGGTTCCATAATTGAAGAAAGAATTGAAATCTCTCCCGGTTCGTTGGTTCCCATTTCTAGTAGTGCTACTTCATGCCAGTTGGTCATCTGCAAAAGCATCAGAGGCACACCAATTTGATTATTAAAGTTCTCGTGAGTTTTGAGCAGCCGGTACTTTTGAGATAGCAAATGAGCAGTCATATTTTTTGTTGTAGTCTTGCCATTTGAACCCCCGATTGCGATAACAGGGATATTGAACCGCTTCCTGTGATAATTAGCAAGTCTGCCAAATGCTGATAATGTATTCCGAACGACAATAAATGGAAAAGTTGAATTTGCATTGTTCTGCTTGTACCAATCTTCGTTAACGATTGCCGCATATGCACCTTTGTTAAATGCACCACCTATTCTTGTATGGCCATCGCTGGTTTCACCTAAAAGGGCGATAAAAACCTCGCCGGGTTTTATCGTTCTTGTATCGGTTGAAATGCCTGAACAATTGAAATTCTCTGAAAAATTAATGAAAGAATCATTACTAAAAAGTGTCAGTAAGTCGGATTTGTCAAATCCTGCATTGTTTGGAAGCATTATTAAATCTTTATTTAAGTGAATATTACAAATTCAAAATTAAATATTTCATTGGGATTATTATTAAAAATCAAAATAAATTGTGGAAAAGTTGAATAAATGTTTTTGTAAATTTGTTCTGATATTATCAATAGTTTAAGACTAAATGCGGCATAAGACAAAAACTTCAAGGATATTACTGACATTGGCGGCTCTCGGCTTTTTTATCTGGTTCGGAGGGTCGGTGATTAGAACTGCTGTTGCTTATGACTTATTTGAACCCGGCTCCGCACTAACAATAAAAAGTTATTATTCCGATTTGCAGAAAATGGAGACTGTCAGGCTATTTGCTGTTGGTGCCTTATATACTGATATAGCTTATGGTGTGGCTCTTGTTTCATCCATAATTTTATGTGCCTATTGGAAACAATATTTAAAAAAGCGTGGTTGGCTTTTCATGGCTTTTGTACTTGTTTTTATATCTGCCCCAATTGAACTTGTATTAATATATCTCGATATGGAACTGAATTTGGGCCTGTATTTCGGAAATGAGTTAATAAAATTTACAGATAATGTTGTTAATAACTATTTTATGTTTAGGTTTACTAAGATGGCTATTCCTTCGGCAATGTCTTTTCTTGCATTTATTACGGCAATTATTTTTATTGTCTGGCGTCCACTCGACAAGTCGAAAAAGGAATATGAACCTAACGAATGGGATGATGATGTTAATGATTATGAGGTAGAAAATGAAGCTTAAAGAAATATTCGACGAACTAATAAATATTGCACAGGAATCGGGCATTACTGTTAAAAAAGAAAAAGGGAATTTCCGAGGCGGGTATTGTATAATTAACGGCAAGGAAATGATTGTTCTTAATAAAGCAACAACACTAGAAACCATGTCAAGCCTCGTTGCAAAAAGCCTTGCTGAAAGGGCTATTGACAATGTTTATATAAAACCTGTGGTCAGGGATTTCATTGATAAAGAGAAAAACGGTTTAACACAGTTAAGCATCGAATTTAACCTGGAGCTTCTTAAATAAAATTTATCCAAAATATTTTTATAATTTATTGAACGCTTCAAATAGTCATGCTGAGCTTTGTCGAAGCATCTTTCCCGCTTTATCAAAGAGCCTGTCCTGAATTTGTCGAAGGAGGGATTCAGGGGGATTTTAATAATTGGATGTTAAAACATTTTTATAACAGTTGTTACAACTCCGCATATTTCGAATTTATCCTCGGAGTGTATTTTAATATTTTCATAATCATTGTTTTCCGGCATCAGCATAATACAGCTGCCATTGCACTGTTTCAGCCGTTTGATTACAAGATTATCATTTACCGAAGCCATAATAATATCGCCATCTTCGGCTTTGGCTGACTTATTCACCAGAACAATATCTCCCGAGGATATTCCGGCATTAATCATAGAATCGCCGGATACCCTAATCAGGAATGAATTGTCGGGTTTGTACCTTATAAGATTATTCAAATCAGCATTGTTCTTTTGCAAATCAGGTTTCAAAGGGAGGATTGTCGTCCCTGTTTCTTTCTTCTTAAGATTCCCACTCAGTCTCGTTTTATTAACTTTTTCCAATAACTCATCCCTCGTTCATACAAATAATATGAACAAAAAGCATTTTCTATGCCAGTTAAATCAATTACGACACCGAATTACGAATTACGAATGGTGGATATTTAAGAATTGATAATTGATAATGAGTTTTGGGAAAAAGTCATTCTCTACTTGTTGCGGAATCCATAGCCTCCAACCTGCATCAACACTAATTTGGTTCACTCAAAGTTCGCAAATTATCATCGAGGTTCGCAAAGTAATTCATCACCCAACACTCTTACTTCAGCACCACAATTCCCTTTGTCAGTGCCACAGCAGGTGAACGCAACGTAACAAAATACAAGCCGCTGGAAAAGTGCTTATGTCTATTGATAGCTTCTGCTCCTCAGATGGAGTTACATAATTCACATTCGCATTATATACCTGCTGTCCGAAATAGTTTGTAATTATGATTTGTGCTGTGCCTAACGACTGCCGACTTGTGACTGTTGACTGTATCTTATACATAACATCAATAGAAGAAAAAGCAGGATTGGGAAAAGCATTCAGATATGTATTGTTCTTACCTTCAATTACATTAGAAACTTGTATTTCATTTTTAGGCTTGTCATCACCTTTTTTAGCACAATGATATACGGTATCTTTTAGAATATCTCCAATATAAGCATGGAAATTCCCGCCATAATGACATTCAAATCCAAGCTTCAAAACTGCCTCTTTGCTAACAGCAAATTCGACCTTTGAACCATTCGGAATAATAACTTTATGACCGCTATCATCACCCATTGCTGTTATTCTGTCAACCCAATAACCTCGAAAGTCTTTCGGTTCACCATCATAAAATCTTGGTGTATCTAATACCATATCTGAACCGCCTTTGGGTATCAACTTTAAATCTTCGGATAAATAAGTATAATAAGCCCTGTAAGAATCATCACCTATTTGTGGGTGAGTTGATAGTGTATCCCAATAATTAACTTTATATTCATCAAAAAGCTCACCAATACTAACGACATTATCATCTCGAATATTATTTCTGTTAGAAGCATATTCAAAGACATTCCCTTCATGACCGGCAGGAGAAATTGGAACCCGAAAATCACCACTATCAATTCTAAAAGGGTCACCATCATTCAAAACGCACCAGCTTACAAATTGTGAAGACCAATAATGTCTTTTTGTAGGTTTATATGATGTATCATTTTTCAAAGGTTTTCGTTTTCTACAGGTTTCATCATAATTACCACAAGCAATAATAAATGAATTATCATCATTAAACTTTAAATTTCCTGTAATTAAACTACCTGAATGACAGGAAAAGAACATCATTTTTTTTCTTTTGTAATTATTAAAACCAAGGGAATCTTTAAAATCAAATAAGTCAATAAAAGTATAAGGAAGAAATACTTTATATTTTTCATAAACTCTTGTATTAGATAAAGATGGATTATAACAAGAATCATCAGTAATTTCACCATGGTCAGGATATCCTTCGTGTAAAATAGGCTTACATCCTGAATAATCCCAAGTAATTGTACTATACAAATCCAACGAATCCGATAAAGTATCTCCTTGATCAAATCCACTACCATGTTCACGCCAAATAATAAGTATATTATCATTTGTAGTTAAAATATTATTAAGTGAATCCATTTTAACTTTTATTATGGAATCACTACAATCAAAATCAACAATTTTCCCCTGCCAGCTTGATTGATTTTTCCATTCAGGGTGGATAGAATCAATATTATATCTCCATAATGTATTGCTTGTCTGCCAATCTTCACCACGTCCAAAAAATGTTATAATATTATTATGATTATATCCGGCACTATCATTTAAATACTCATACATTAGAAATAAATCATGCCAATATACTTCAGATAACTGGTCTAAATAACCTGTTGTATCTGATCTAATCCAAGTTGGCATTGTACCAGCAATGTAGATAGCATAATTATTAGCATTAATTTGTAAATAAAAAAAAGTCATAAAAAGAATATTTATTATTATTGTCCTTTTCATTTTAACCTCAATTTATTGTTTAATAAATTTTGTTGTTTCACATCCTACTCTAAAAAAATATACGCCAGAAGATAATCCTGAAATATTTAAAATTGTTTTTTCCTCAGTCAACAATCCTTGTGAGACAATTATACCAAACAAGTTTATAATTTTAAATCTTAAATTTTTATTATTTTGGTTTTTAATAATTAGAATATCGTAAGCTGGATTTGGTATTATTTCAAATGAATTTGTATCGATATTATTGATTAAACCTGTTGAAGTTAGTTTTGATATTGAAGATTTAAATAAGCCACCAAAAGTACCTGCAAAAATCCGATTGCCACTAATAATGATTGAATTTATATGTAAATTAGTCAATCCATCATTTTTTTCTATCCATTTATTTCCTAAATTCGATGTAAGAAAAATTCCATTGCCTGTACCAGCAAAAATATAATTTCTTATATTAGCTATTGAGTAAATTTGTAAGTTCTTTAATCCATTATTTTTTTCTATCCAATTATACCCATTATCAGTTGATATAAATATACCCTTTAATTCAACTCCTATTATATAATTATTGTTACATATCGCTATTGAATAAATATGCCTAAATGAAATTTCATCTGTGGTTTTATTAGACCAATTTTGTCCATTATCCGATGAAAGAAATATTCCATAATCTGTACCTAAAATAACAGTATCGTTGCTAATATCAATTGAATAAATAATATATGTACCAATATCAAAAATCCAGTTATTTCCTTTATCTGTTGAGTAATATAACCCTATTTCTCCGGCAAATATTTTATTATCATTAATTGCTAAAGATAGAACCTCTAATATTTCAATTCCATTATTCCTGGCAATCCAATTTTCACCATTGTCAGTTGATAGAAAGACTCCACCTTCCCAAATTCCAATAAATATTTTATCATCTGTTATAGCTATACAATTAACAATTAAATTTGTTAAACCATTATTCTTTGTAGTCCAACTATTCCCATTATCGGTTGATAAAAATACACCTTCTCCCCAAGTACCTGCAAAAATAGTATCACCTTTTACTGCAATACACCTAACATTTTTTCCACTTAATCCCTTGCATTCTTCCCATTGTGCGTAAGAAAAGAGAGTGTTAATAATCAATAATATGATAAAAATAATGAGCTTTTTCATTTTCTTGTCGCCTTCCTTTTCTCCAACTTATTAATTCTGCTCTTTAAACTCTCATTATCTTTCTTCAATTGAATAACGTATAGTGTCAGTTCTTCGATTTTTTTTAGGAACTTTCCTTGTATTTCACTAAGTAAAATTCCATTTTCTTCTATATCAGAAGCAGACGGAATATCCGGGAGGTGCTTGTTTTCTTTGATATAATTTTCAAGTTCATCAAGTGTTGAAAGTTGGTATTCATCCTTTGATATTCGTGCAGAACTGGTTGTAAAATTTAAAAATATGAGTATAA
>MHAY01000002.1:89558-128342 GCA_001804705.1 Ignavibacteria bacterium RIFOXYC2_FULL_35_21 | reverse complement strand
AGAAATTGAAAATTTTACTAATGACTAACAACTGTCGACTTTCGACTAACGACTGTTTAATTGTTAATTAAGGAAAGTACATGCCGACATTAAGAGATATTAGAAGAAGAATAACTGCTGTAGCAAATACAGCAAAGATTACACAGGCAATGAGAATGGTTTCCGCCTCAAAGATGAGACGGGCACAGGAAGCAATTTGGTCGGCAAGGCCTTATGTCCAGAAATTGTCGGATGTGTTAACCAACCTTGTCGAGTCTGTCGGTGATGAATATACTAATCCGTTAATTCAAAAACATAAGAGCGTGAATTCTGTCGCTGTAGTTGTTATTGGCTCAGACAGAGGCTTGTGCGGCAGTTTCAATACTAACCTTTTCCGTATGGCAAATAATTTCATACTCAACGAAATACCAAAAGAATATCCCGGCTCTGAGGTTTCAGTCATAGCAGTTGGAAAAAAAGCATGCAATTTTCTCAAGAAACAAAATTTTAATGTCATTAAAGAATATCCCGGAATTTTTCAGAAACTTGAATTTTCGACAGCAAAGGAAATTGTCGGATTAGTTTCCGATGGCTTTATAAACAATCAATACGACAAAGTATTTGTATTTTTCACTGAATTTAAAAACCTGATTAGCCAGGTTCCGAGAAATATAACACTGCTACCCATTGAACATACAAAGAAAGATGATAAGGTTGAAGAAAAATATAAACTCGATTATATATTCGAACCATCTCAAAAAGAAATCCTCGATGAACTATTACCAAAGCATCTCGACATTCAGATGTGGAGAACATTGCTCGAATCAAATGCCGCAGAGCAGGCATCACGCATGATGGCAATGGAAAACGCAACAAACAATGCAAGAGACCTTGTCAAATACCTCGAGCTTGTTTTCAACAAAGCTCGCCAGGCGGCAATCACAAAAGAAATGCTCGAAATTGTCAGTGGTGCCGAAGCACTCAAAAAATAATTACTAATTAATAATTACTAATGAATGTCATTCTGAGCGATAGCGAAGAATCTCCTGATTGTCATTCCTGCGAAAGCAGGAATCCATAGCGTATAATCCATATTAATTCAATATAACAATTCTATCGCGTAGCGATTACACATTAGTAGAAGCACAACAGAACCCACTCCCACCCTTATCCCGTAGGGATTATATATCCACCATTCGTAATTCGTAATTATTCTGTCACCCTTAGCGTTGTCGAAGGGTCTCACTTCCTCGAGGAAGGGTTTGGGAAGGTGTAAAAAATATAACAAATTTATCGCATAGCGATTATACATTAGTAGAAGAACATCAGAACCCGCACCCACACTTATCCCGTAGGGATTATATCTATGGGAAGCCTGCTAAATTTTACCACAAAGTCCACAAAGAATTTTTATCTTAAAATTTTCAATAATGTCAAATTTTATCGGAATAAATCTTTAACTTCATTATAATTTAGATACCAAAAAAGTTTTACTAAAATATTTTAAATTAAATTAGGTTCCAATCTTTTCTTCATATTTTTTAAAATATCGGATAACCTATTTTTATCAAAATTAATTTTTCTATTTGATGCTGATAAAATTCCTCTAATTTGTGATTCTCTATATAATTCAATTAATTCATTATTTGGTTTTGCTTCTTTTATTGACTTTACAATTTTTGTATCATCATAGTTATATTTCTTCAAAATTTCTTCCCAATTTTCAAAACATTGAAGAGATTGAAGTACGAGATTAGCCCAAGTAACAATTATCGATTTTGTATCTGGCCCATTAAAATGTTTATCAATCAAATCCCAAAATAAATTCCAGTTTTTATTAGGTATATTTATTAATATAACCCCGTTCATATTTATCCACTTTTCTAAATCAGGGTCAGAAGAAATATCAATATCAGTAAACCAATATATATTTCTGATTTGATTTCTAAATTTACTAATTTGTTCTTTCAAATAATCATCTTCCAGACTCATTCCAACAATTACAAGATCAGATGCAAAAGCTGAATGTGTTGCTAAAGTCAAAGCTAAAGTACCATTTAAAGCCTCATACTCACTTTTGCTAAGTACACATTTACCGCTACTTTCAATTGTCCCATGTGGATGAAATATCTGCCTTTTAAAAGTTCTATTATCCCTTGTATAGTTTGCAATAAATGAGAAAGGGTATAATGAATCAGGTGTAGGAACTCCAAATACCTTAATAGCATATTCCCCACCAGGCAAAGCAAGTGCTATTGAAGAGAGATATTCTATATTAAAATTTACTATTGGGTTTGCTAAGTGACTTAGTTTGGCTATATTATTTATAATTTTGGGGAATAATTCTCCAGTTTTATTTAGTTCTTCCTCTGCTTTAATTATGGATGCAGATAGTTTTAAAAATATTTCATTGTAAATATAAGACTGATAAGTATCAATTGATAACCTATTTTGAATGATTTGAAATCTTTCAAAATATTTATAGCTTTTATTTACACTGTAATCCTTTCCAGTTTCTTTTTCAACCATAGCCTCTAAATTTGATATTAGCTTTTCCCATGTTGGTAATTTTAAGTCACTGATTGATGATAAATAAATATCTATCCCAGCACCTACCCATAAACAATATCCATCTTTGAGTTCGGATATTTCTTTAATAATTTTTTCAATCATATTATTATACCATAAGATTTGTTTTGTTAAACAAAATTAATTCATTAATATTATTAAATAAAATTGGATTTTTTCCAAACCATTTTAAAATCATTTTCTTGACATAACATCCAATCAACCTTATCTTTGTCCCGCTCGTTCTTTGATAAAATATGTCGGACTTGAATTCAATGCCTTGTTGAATAGCCACTATCTTTAGATAGTGGAAATGGATTACCTGTTCCTTTTGACTTTAGTCACTTAATGTCTCTTTTTGTCACCCTTAATGTGACATCAATAGGACAAAATGAGACAAAACAGGACAAAATGAGACAAATATTCCATATTCGCAATAATGAATAATTCTTATAAATCAACAATTATTCCCTAAAGGCAATCCAAAAATTAAAAAATATAGGACAAAACAGGACAAAATGTGACATTTTCATATTTCCCACTTTACTAAAGAGCCTGCACTGAGCTTGCCGAAGTGGGGATTCAGGGGGATTATTCAATTAACATATCCACAATTCAAAATTTAAAATTCAAAATTCAAAATTTGGAAATACCTGCTCCGGATGCACAAAATGCACGTTTTGGCTTTATACAACCAATATTCTTTTCGGACTTTGCGTAAAAAAAATCCTGCAATCCTTTAATCTTCTTAATCCTGTTCAGACTTTTTGCATCTTTACGTGAAATATTTATTCCCTACGGGAAAATGATGCATGTTGTGTGGTTATTTTCTACTAATATATAATCACTATGTGATAAAATTGTCTTTTTTATTATATGAAAATAATTCAAAATTCAACATTCAACATTCAAAATTTTCTAATCAAGGAAAGGCCAAGAAACTGATATGCGGAAATTGCCGTCTAACTGTGGGTAGTAAGGCACATAATAATATCCCTTCGATAAAATATTTTCATAAGTGATTTTAACATGGGCAACACCAAGTCTTGCCTCTGCAAATAAATCAAGACTCAGCGGTTTTGCTAAGCTGGTAGTTGAATTGGGTATGTATTTTCTTCCGATTGGTATGTATTGTTCTCCCTGCATTTCACCCATAAATCCGAATGATGTTCCTAATCTGAGTATGCTCCTTCCGGCAGTGATTTCATAATAAGTCCTGATACCGCAAATGAAATTCGGAAACCTGTAATCATTTGAATCGTTTGTCCTGCTCAGGTAACCTTGTCCCCAAAGCGATATAGAGATATGCTCGAAAACGACAAAGTCAAGATTAGCATATAATCCAAGAACAGTTCTTTTGTTTCCATTGTAGCTTTGATAAACTGTGTGTGAATCAATGATTTCGGCTTGAGTTAATATAGGATTATCCACATTTCTAAAAAATGCACCTGCTGAAATATTAAATGGTGAAGTTTTATATCTGCACTCGGCAAAACCCAGAAAATGTTTTTCATTTGCTAAATTCAATCCTTCTGCAGGTGTGGGAAATCTATTAGAAATTGATAAATCTATTATTAAATCTAGAGAAGAAGAATTGGAGGTTGAGTCAATAATCCCCCTTAATCCACCTTTAGTAAAGGGGGAAAATATAAGTTTTGCTCCCGTTGAAAGTGCTGTATTACCTGCAAAAGTTGATAATCTCATTCCTCCACTTAGTCTGATATTCTCGACAGGCTTGAACAAACCGTATGCAAAAGCAGAGTATGACAAATCATTAAGAGCATCGAAATAAAATGTTTCAGGGAGTACATCATATTCAACTTCCCCGCCTACTCTTAATTGAAATGTATTGAAGAAATCCTGCTCATATTTGGCTGTAGCACCCATATAATGGCTGTTGTGTGTTGTGATGTTAACTGTATCTTCGGCTTTCACATACAAATCTGATGAACGGTAATTATCCCATTCAGAATTTGAAATGAATAAAGAACCTGAAACAGTTGATGTAGAATCTTTATCAAGCAAGGATGTACAAGTTAATGTTAAATCATGTCTGAAAACTCTTTCATTCAGATTTTCAAATTTTACTCTTGCATAAATATTATCATATATTTCGGAAGTATAATTTACATCAACTCCACCATTTGTTCCATAGCCATGATTAGTATAATTCTCCACCAATGAAATGCTTGTATAATTCGATGGATTCCATCTTAGAATAGTTCTCACATTCCAGTCCTGAAGCCATGAATTTGTATATCTTCCGCTAGCTGTCATTGTACGGAATCCAAAAGTGAAATTCCAGTTCTTCACAAAATTCTGGCTGTATATTCCATCTGCTGAGATGAAATCGTACCCTGCTTGTGAGTACCATAGCCGTGTATAAGGTTTCTTTGTATCGTACCTGATTTCCTGAATATTGATTGACGCACCCGAGGAATTATCAGATAATATAACAGCATCAGAACCAACAAATATTTCAGCCTGCTCCATAAATTCCGTTGGTAACTGCTCGAGGTTGATTGAACCGTACTCAAGGTCTTTATATGGTCTGTTATTAAATTTAAACGATATATCCCTTGGTGTAGAGCCGAACAAAGAAAGATGCCTGTATGTACCGATACCGTCGAGTGATAATGGAAATGCAGGGAGATTGTTTTTTAAAATATCAAACAAAGAATGATAATTCTGAAATTGAATATCTTCCTTACGGATGGATTTATAACTATCATTAGAAATAACAAAAGCTTTGCCATGAGATTTCAATGGAATATTCGGAGGAATTGTATCTGTCGGTTCGACTTTCGCCGTATCTAAATTAAATTTTCCTTCTTTATACTTGTCGAAATATATCTGCAGAGAATCATCAGGTATATTCAGCTTCCTGAGTTTATCAAGAATTACTTTATCTTCAGGACTGGCCTGTGCTAATGCATAAAATGAATTATTACAAAAACAAGTAATAAAAATAAAAGCAATTGTCCGGAAGATAAATTTATTTTTCAGAATTATCATCAGTATCAGAAAAATCTATTTTTTCCTGTTGTTCATTTTCAGCTTCTGAACTCTCTTGCAGTATTTCTGCATCATTTCCATTACCATTTCCGTTGCCATTTTCTTCTCTTAATACAGAAGTAATATCGGCAATCGAATCGCCTTCATCAAGACGAATGAGACGCACACCCTGTGTATTTCTACCAATCACTCGAATATCCTTAACAGGCTGTCTTATGAGTACACCACGAGTAGTGATAACAACCAAATCTTCATTATCAGATGCAGAAAGTAGTCTTACTACTTTCCCGGTTCTTTCGGTGATATTCATTGATATAACACCCTTAGCACCGCGTCTTGTAAGTCTGAAATCCTTAAAGGCAGTACGTTTTCCAAGGCCTTTCTCGCCAACTACAATAATCGAAGTGTCAATATGGAGTACTGATACCATTGATACGACATAATCATCACCCCTCAATGAAATACTTCTGACACCTGCAGCGGCTCTACCCATTGCCCGTACATCATCTTCATGGAAGCGGCAGGCTAATCCATTCCTCGTACCGATTAATATCTCGCAATTGCCATCAGTTAGCTTAGCCCTTACCAGTTCATCATTGTCAGCAAGATTTATTGCTCTTATACCTGTCGTGCGAATATTTGCAAAATCAGAAAGTTCGCATTTCTTAATAACACCATTCCTGGTAGCCATAACAATGTAATACTTCTCATAAAAATCTTTAACAGGAAGGTATGTAGTTACATTTTCTTCAGTTGTTTTCTGGATAACGTTTGCTAATGAACGACCCTTCGCAGTACGGCTTCCCTCTGGAAGGTCATATACTTTAACTTTGTAACAACTGCCTTTATCTGTAAAGAACATCAAAAAGTGATGAGTTGATGCACGGAAAACATGCTCTACAAAATCATCCTCATAAGTACCGACACCCATGGAGCCTCTACCACCCTTATTCTGATTACGGTAGCTGGACACAGGAGTACGTTTGATAAAACCTTTATGTGTAATCGTGATAATTACATCTTCATCGGCTATCATATCTTCTAATCTTATTTCTTTTGCTTCCGGAAGTATTTTTGTTCTTCTTGCATCACCGAATTTATTTTTTAGTTCTGTTAGCTCATCAGAAATTATTCTCATCTGCTCTGTCTTACTCGCTAATATTATATTGAGTCTTTCGATAGTTTGCAAAATATCCTTATATTCCTGGTGAATTTTTTCTCTTTCGAGTCCTGTCAGCCTATGAAGCCGCATATCAAGTATGGCTTTGGCTTGTTCTTCTGACAGTTCAAATCTTGCCTGTAAATTAGTTGATGCGACCTTTGGGTCTCTGGATTCCTTTATTGTTTTTATAACTTCATCTAAGTGATTCAGTGCTTTCAAAAAGCCTTCTAAAATATGAGCCCGCTTTTCTGCCAGTTCAAGTTCATACTTGGACCTCCTTACGATAACAACGTTGCGGTGTTCAATGAACAGCCTCATCATCTCGAGCAAACCGAGTGTCTTAGGCATTCCGTTGACAAGTGCAAGCATGTTGCAACCAAATGTAACCTGCATTTGAGTGTGTTTGTACAAATTATTAAGCACAACCTCGGCAATTGCATCACGCTTAAGTTCTATTACAACTCTTATACCGTCACGGTCTGATTCATCCCGTATATCGGATATATCTTCAAGTGTTTTCTGTCTTACCAATTCTGCAATTTTTTCGATCAAACTTGCTTTGTTTACCTGGTAAGGCAATTCAGTTATTATGATTGCTGTCTTTCCGCTTTTTGCTTTATCTGATTTGGCGACAGCCCTGACAATTAATTTTCCTCTACCATCCCTGTATGCATCCCTTATACCTGCATAGCCGTGAATCTCGCCGCCAGTCGGGAAGTCTGGCCCTGTAACTATCTTGGATAATTCTTCTATTGTCAGATTTTCATTCTTAATCATGGCAAGCAAGCCATCAATAATTTCAGTCAGATTATGCGGAGGGATGTTTGTTGCCATTCCAACAGCAATACCACTTGCACCATTAATAAGCAGATTTGGTAAGACAGATGGTAAAACTGTCGGTTCTTCAAGCGATTCATCGAAATTCGGGATGAAATCTACAGTGTTTTTATCAATATCCTTGAGCATTTCGGTTGCAAGCCAGTCAAGACGCGTTTCGGTATATCTCATAGCTGCAGGTGAGTCTCCGTCAATCGAGCCGAAGTTTCCCTGTCCGTCAACCAGAGGATACCTCAAAGACCATTCCTGAGCCATACGTACCATAGCATCATATACAGCCGTATCACCATGGGGATGGTATTTACCAAGCACATCACCGACGATACGTGCTGATTTCTTATATGGTTTGTTTGGCTGCATACCAAGGTCATGCATACCGTAAAGAATACGCCTGTGAACGGGTTTCAAACCATCACGCACATCAGGTAATGCACGGGATACAATAACAGACATTGAATAAGCAAGATATGAACTTTGTATTTCGTCTTCTAATATAGTTGGAACTGTTTTATCACTTAAAGAAATCATTTATTGTTTTTCCTTTATTTTACTCTTTTTTTAAATGAGAATCTTTTTCAATTAATATGTGTCACCCTGAGATTTTTGAAGGGTGATTTATAAATGAAAATAATATAAAAATCTGAATAAATTATAACCTACAAATTTAATGAATTTCAGGGTGATTTCAGCAGGTTTTTATGCTAATGTGGAAAAATTTATTTTTCTTTTAACTGCTTGATAATATTCCCAATTCCGGGGATTGTTTCTTTGTAATTTTTATTATCTTTGGCTTTTTCAATATAGTTCTCAAAATCCTTCAATGCCAGGTCATTTTTTCCTGTTCTGTAATAAATCAATCCACGGTTATAAAGTACTTCCAAATTATTTGGTTCAAGCTCCAATGCTTTTTGAAAATCATTCATTGCTAATTCAATATTATTCATTTTAGCATAAGCAGTAGCCCTGTTAAAATAATTCATTGCTTTTTTGGGGGTGTACTCAATAGCCTTGTGAAAATCCTGAACAGCTTCCTGAAATTTATCTATTTTTTTATACGAAAGACCCCTGTTTGTATATGCCTCAGAAAATTTAGGATTCAAATCAATTGCTTTTGAATAATCCAAAATCGCTGAGTCAGGCTTATTCAATCTATTATAAAGCAAAGCCCTGTTGTAAAATGCCAGAGGATTTTTACCATCTAATTTTATTGATTTGTTTAAATCTTTTAAAGCATTTTCATTTTTATTTAACATATAATAAGCTAATCCGCGTTCAAGAAAGGCAACAGAATACTTTGAATTTATTTTTATTGATTTTGTATAATTGGAAATAGCTTCAGAATATTTACCTTGTTTAAATTTTGTCAAACCCTGTTCTCTATAATATTTTTCATCTTTCTTAACACTTTCAGCAGCAGATACTACACCAAAAGCAAATATCATAATTATGATAAAAACAATTGTCATCCTGAGCTTGTCGCCTGTCATCCTGAGCTTGTCGAAGGATAAATTTATATAATTATTATTCTTTGTTCTCACTATTTCTTTTCCTATATCTTATTTAATTCTACATTCTACATTTTGCATTTTGCATTCTAAAAGGTTACTTCTTCTTTGTAAACCACGAAATATTCAGGTCTCTCGCCGCCAAGGCATCATCCAACCGTTTAACAGGAGTTGTTGAAGGTGCATTCAAAACCAATTCAGGCTGAGTTTCTGCTTCCTTCGCAATTTTAATTAAAGTCTCTGCAAATTTATCAATACTTTCTTTTGTTTCTGTCTCGGTTGTTTCAACCAGCATAGCTTCATGGACGATAAGAGGAAAATAAATTGTCGGTGCATGGTAGCCGTAATCCAACATTCTCTTTGCCATATCTTTAGTTGATACTCCGATTTTCTTTTGCTTGTCGCCGCTCATCACAAACTCATGCATGCACCTGTCATCAAACGGAAATTCAAAATCTTTTTTCAGAAGCTCCTTAAGATAATTTGCATTTATTATTGCATTCTTACTTATACCAAATAAGCCATCAGCACCGTTCATTCGGATATATGTAAGTGCTCTTACAAATACACCGAAATTCCCAAAGTATGTATGGAGTTTCCCGATTGATTTCGGATTATCTTCCTTGAGTATGTATTTTTCTCCCACTTTTACAATCTGAGGTATTGGTAAATATGGAATAAGCTTTTCACTCACACAAACTGGTCCCGCACCGGGTCCACCTCCGCCATGAGGAGTTGCAAATGTTTTATGAAGATTGATATGGACACAATCGAATTTCATATCACCTGGACGAACAATACCAAGCAGGGCATTGAGATTTGCTCCATCCATGTACATCAAGCCGCCGCATCCGTGTATCAGCTTTTCAATTTCAATAATCTGATTTTCAAACAAGCCGAGAGTATTTGGATTAGTAAGCATAAATCCTGCAACATCATCACCTACTTTTTTCGCCATGTCCTCTATATCTACCTTACCCTCACTATTGGAATTAATACTGACAATCTCAAATCCCGCAATAGCCGCAGATGCAGGGTTAGTGCCATGTGCAGAGTCAGGAATTAAAATCTTTGTTCTCTTAGTATCTCCCCTATCCAAATGATAAGCGCGAATCATTAAAATTCCAGTCAACTCACCCTGTGAACCGGCTGATGGCTGCATACTTACACCCTGCAATCCGGCAACAGCTTTTAAGCTTTCACCTAATTCATACATCAATTGCAAAGCACCCTGAGAATACTTCTCATCAATGCAGGGATGCAATTCCGCAAATCCGGCAATAGATGCCGTCTTTTCATTAACTTTTGGATTATACTTCATTGTGCATGAGCCGAGAGGATAAACACCTTCTTCGATGCAGTAATTCAAATGCGACAGCTTTACGAAATGCCTTGCAATCTCATTTTCGCTTACCTCAGGCAATCCAAGTTCTGCTTTCCTGATAAAATTTTTACCAATTAATCTTTCTGTATCAACTTTCGGTACATCCAATTCAGGTAAAGTGTATCCCTTTCTTCCACTTCTGCTCTTTTCAAAAATCAACTGTTCCATATCCTAAATCTTCTATTAATTCATTAATATTAAATTCAATAATCGTAATTGTACAAACTATAAAAATAAGGATTTTTAGCGTGATTTTTTTGAAGGATTTTGTGATATTTATTATGGGAATAATTTGTAGATATCCTTTCTGTGAGCGACTCTTTGAAAAATAATTCTTTTATTATTTTTTTCAAGTGTTAATCCTATTCTGTAATCTCCTATTCTGATTTTATATTTATCTTGATAACCTTTTAATTTTTCAATATTACCAACATCGAAGGGACTAATATTTCTCAAATCATTAAATACTATTTTTTCAGCTTCGGTTCTGACTAATTCAGGCAATGAATATAACTCTTTCAAAAATGTTTTGGTGAAAATTAATTTATACTCTGTCATTTTTTCAGATTTTGATAATAAGTTTCTGCTTCTGTGAATGTTAATAAATCATCGTCTTTTACCTCATCCATAAGTTTTGCCAAACCATAGTTTTCTATTATCTCCTCTAACTTTAAATAATCATCAACAGGAATTTGAACTGCAATTTGATTATGGTTATCATCATAAACATTCAACTTTTTTATTTCAAGCATAATTACCTCATAAAGTATCTTATAATGGATTAAAACTGAATTAATTTAACAAATAAATCTACTTTTTCAAAATATTAACTGTTCCATATCCTAATTCTTCTATTAATTCATTAATATTATATTCAATAATCGTGATTATACAGACAACAAAAAAAAGGATTTTTAGCGTGATTTATTGAACGGTTTTTAATGTATAATGTATAAAAGAGTATTGATTATTGAATCATGTATACTAAACATTCTTTCTTAATTTTTTTTACTATCTTAATTATCCCAATTACGCAATTTCATATTGATTAAACTGTAATAGTTTTTCAACTGCTTTTTTTGTTTCCGGCAAGGTTTCATGAGTCGTTAAATATTCTTCTATCCAAAATTTCGATACAGTTTCTAATTCGTTTAAACATTCTAAATAACTTTCACCCTGAGCAATACACCCTGGAAAGGATATAATTTCAGCTACATAACCGCCTTCAGCAGCCGGATATATTAGTATTGGATAATTCATTTTATTCCTCATTTGTTTTCTCATTTTAAAAAAATTAATAATTAATAATTGATTTCAGCGCTTCGCTTGCCGCATTTTGTTCTGCTTGTTTCTTGGTCTTTCCTTTTCCTGTCCCGAGAAGCTCCTCTCCAATATAAACTGAAATCGTAAATTCTTTCTCATGGTCGGGTCCTTCTTCATTAATTACTTCGTATCTTGGAATTTCCTTTCCTTCGGACTGGGCTTTTTCAAGCAGAATGCTTTTAAAATTGGTATCAACCATTATATTTTTATTCAGCATCACAGGAAGTAAAGAATTCAATATAAATTTCTTTGATGCTTCGATACCTGAATCGAGATAAATAGCTGCAATCACTGCTTCGAGTGCATCAGCTAATATTGAATCACTACCCTGCTCAAGCGATTTCGCTGCACTGTGGCTGAGCATCAAAAATTCATCCAGTTCAATTTTTCTGGCAACAATTGATAAAGAATTTTTATTAACAAGCCATGACCTCATCTTGGTCAGCTCCCCTTCAGGAAAATCAGTATGCAGAGAAAATAAATAATCGGCTATAACCATACCGAGAATAGAATCACCAAGAAATTCTAATCTTTCATTCGATGGATATTTGATTCCCTTGTTTTGCTCTTTCTCTTCATCATTGGAATCGCTGTTAGAATTTGGTGCATCTAAAACTTGCAGGTAGGAGCGGTGTGTAAGAGCCTGTTCAAAAAATTCTCTCTTGTAAATCTGCACTCCCAAAGTCTTTTCTAATTCACGTAAGCGCTCATCAGTTAAAAATCCAACCTTAGGAAAATTTCCTTTGCGGTTGGATTTAAACTTTAAATATTTTCTGAGCGGTGAAAACCTCAGAAATCCATTATACAATTGCTCAAAAATTTTTTTCTCACTTTTAATTTATTTATCTAATTAATTATCCTCATTCAGGATTCAGCATCATGTCACCCTGAGCTTAGTCGAAGGGTCAAAATTTTCTTACTCCTCGAACGCTTTAAAGCATAGCGAAGCATTATGCCCACCAAAACCAAATGTATTGCTTATAGCCGCATGAATTTCCAACTTTCTCGATTTATTTGGCGTATAATCCAAATCACATTCAGGATCTTGAGTAAAATAATTAATTGTTGGCGGTATCATACTTTCTTTAATAGAAAGCACAGTAGCTATGGCTTCGATAGCTCCGGCAGCACCCAGCAAATGGCCCGTCATGGATTTTGTTGAACTGATAGCCATTTTATATGCCCTGTCTCCGAAAACCGTTTTAATTGCCTGGGTCTCGTTTCTGTCGTTATGAGGTGTTGAAGTCCCGTGTGCGTTGATATAATCAATATCATTCGGTGTCAGTCCTGCATCTTTAATACACAAGGACATTGACCTAACGGCACCTTCACCACCCGGTGCAGGTTGAGTAATATGAAAAGCGTCGTCAGTAAGTCCAATCCCTGCAAATTCTGCATATATTTTAGCTCCGCGATTCAAAGCATGTTCAAGAGTTTCGAGTACTAAAACACCACTTGCTTCACCCATAACAAAACCGTCACGGTCTTTATCAAAGGGCCTGCTTGCTGTTTCAGGGCTATCATTTCTTGTTGAAAGTGCCCTCATAGAGTTAAAACCACCGACTCCCATCGGGCAAATCACAGCTTCACTTCCTCCTACAAGCATCATATCCGCATCGCCTCTCTGAATATTCATAAGTGCATCACTTAAAGAATGTGATGATGTTGCACATGCAGATACAGTTCCGTAATTCGGTCCTTTCAATCCCCAACGGATAGCTATTTGGCCCGGTGCTATATCCGAAATCAGCATAGGTATGAAGAAAGGTGATATTCTATCCGGTTTACCACCCCTTGCATATAGTTCCTGCTGTTGGTTGTGGTAAGTCCACATACCACCAATTCCAGAACCGAAAATTACACCAACTCTGTCTTTATTTATTTTTTCAAAATTCAATCCTGCATCTTCGATTGCCATAGTAGCAGCCGATATAGCATATTGAGTAAATAGGTCGAGCCTTTGTATTTCTTTTTTATTCATATGCAGCAAAGGGTCAAAATTCTTTACTTCACATGCAAATTTGGTATCAAAGTCAGAAGCATCGAAACGCGATATTGGGGCAGCCCCACTTTTTCCATCCATCATTGACTGCCAGAATTCCTCAACATTATTACCGATTGGACTTACGGCTCCAACACCGGTAATAACAATTTTTGGGAAATTGTAATTTGGCATAATCACCTTCTAATAATTAATAATCTATAATGAAAAATGAATATTTTTTAAAATCTAATATTCATTCTTCACTATTCTCAATTCACTCTATTTATTTTTTTGCTTCAAGATAACTCACGACATCGCCGACTGTCTGAATCTTTTCGGCGTCGCTATCCTCGATTGTTATTTCAAATTCTTTCTCGAATTCCATGATGAGTTCTACTGTATCTAATGAATCTGCACCAAGGTCTTTAGTGAAATTTGCACTATCTGTAACCTGGGATTCTTCTACTCCAAGCTTCTTTACAATTATTTCCACTACTTTTGATTTAATATCAGCCATACTAACCTCTTAATTTTACATGAAACATATTTTTATTTAAAATTATATAAATTTTATCTTGATCATTCGTAATTCATAATTCATAATTCGTAATTCGTAATTCGTAATTCGTAATTAAATTGCCAGTCCTCCATCAACATGCATTACCTGTCCTGTGATATAGGCTGAGTCATCGGAAGTAAAAAAAGCCACTGCATTCGCTATATCTTTTGGCAATGCTCCGCGTTTCAAAGGAATATTGTTTATATAAAGCTGTTTTTGCTCATCTGTTAATTTTTCAGTCATAGGTGTTATAACATACCCCGGTGCTATTAAATTAACTAGTATATTTCTTGAACCCAACTCCTTTGCCAAAGATTTTGTCATTCCAATTAATCCAGCCTTGGAGGATGAATAGTTCACTTGCCCGGCATTACCTATGGAACCTACAATTGAACCCATATTTATTATTCTTCCGCTTCGCTGGTTCATCATTATCCTGCTGACTGCTTTGGTACACAAGAAAGCACCCTTCAGGTTCGTATTCAACACTGAATCCCACTCAGTTTCTGACATCCTCATCAGTAGATTATCACGCGTAATGCCTGCATTATTGATTAGAATGTCAATCCTGCCGGTGTCATTCATAACCTCCTGCACGGCATTATTAACAGAATTATCCTGGGTAACATCAACTTGGATGCACTTCACGAGGCCCTTAATATCAATTTCTTCAATGAACACTTCATCAGGTTTAGGAATAACGTAATCAAATGCAAACACTTTTGCACCGTCATGTGCAAGTCTTTCGACAATAGCTTTCCCAATTCCCCTGCAACCGCCAGTTACAATTGCTGTCTTATTCTCCAAACCTTTTACCATAACTCTGTTCTTTTATATAAACTACAAATATATTAAATTTTTTTAATTTTCATCTCATTTTATATTTAATCTAAATTCTTTATACACAAATCAAAATTAAGAATTCAAAATTCCAATTAAATCTTCTGCTTTATCTATACCTGATAAACTTACACCATCAACCGTTCTTTTTGCCAAACCCTGCAAAACATTTCCCGGGCCAATTTCTATCATAGTATCAAATCCATCACTTTCCATCTGCTTCATTGTTTGAGTCCACATCACGGGTGAGGTCAATTGCTTAACCAATGCATCTTTTATTTCGTTAGCATCGGCAAGCGGTTTGGCATAAACATTACAATAGACCGGCACTTTTGCATAATTGAAATCAGTGTTATTTATAGCTATTTCAAGCTCTTTCTTCGCCGCATCCATCAAAGGTGAATGGAATGCACCACTCACAACAAGTTCTTTGGCCAGCTTTGCTCCTGCTTCCTTGAAAGATTTTGCATTATCTCTCAAATATCGAGCTGAACCAGAAACAACAATCTGCCCGGGTGAATTATAATTTGCTGCAACAACCACATTTCCATTTCCGTTTTCAGTTAACCTTTTGCAGACTTCTTCAACTTTATCATCATCGAGGTTAATTACTGCAAACATTGTCCCCGGTTCATTCTCTCCAGCTTTAAACATCAGTTCGCCTCTCAAAGAGACAAGCATCAGAGCATCTTCAAAATCAAGTACTCCCGAAGCAAACAGAGCTGCATATTCACCTACAGAATGGCCTGCAGTTGCATTAAATTCCAACTTATTTTTCAATAAATTCAATATTAAAGCTGAATGTAAAAATATAGCGGGCTGTGTAAATCTTGTTTCCTTTAAAAGCTCGATAGGTCCGTTAAAACAAATTTCACTCAATTTATAACCAAGAACTTCATCAGAATGTTTAATTAATTCACGAGCAGAAGGAATTTTTTCAGAAAAATCCTTCATCATCCCAACATACTGAGACCCCTGTCCTGAAAATAATAATGCTCTTTTCATATTAAATTTTCAATTATCAATTTTCAATTTCCATTGAATTTTTAATGAACAATTTTCAAAATATTTAATTTATATATAATTGCTTTTTGGAAATAATAATAATTGCGTAACATCAGTAATTAATTATCTACAATTCATAATACAGCATTCAAAATTCATAATTTTTACTTATCCATTCCCCATCTCAAATAAACTGCTCCCCAGGTAAAACCTGCACCAAAGCTTGATAGAATGAGTCTATCTCCTTTATGAATTTTACCCATATCGAGCCATTCGGAAAGACAAATAGGAATTGTACCCGAAGTAGTATTGCCGTATTTATCAATATTAATCATAACCTTGTTTTTATCAATCCCCATTCTATTAGCTGTCGCAGCTATAATTCTCAAATTAGCCTGATGCGGAACCAACCAGTCAACATCATCAGAAGAAAGATTATTCTTTTGCATTATTTCGAGAGAAACATCAGCCATTCCGACAACTGCTGCCTTAAATACAGCCTGCCCATCCTGATAAATATAGTGTTCTTTGTTTGTTACAGTTTCAATTGATGCAGGCTTGTAACTGCCTCCTGCAACCTGCTGAAGATAGGGGCCGCCCGCCCCGTCGATATGCAGAATATGGTCAATAATGCCGTATTCTTTTTCTTTTGATTTTTCAATCAAAACAACACCTGCCCCGTCTCCAAATAATACCGCTTGCGACCTGTCTTCAAAATCCAAAATTGAACTCATCTTATCGGCACCGCAAAGCAAAACATTTTCTACGGCACCTGATTCTACAAGGCTGGCAGCTGTTACCAATGAGAATAGAAATCCCGAACAAGCCGCAGATATATCATATCCCCAAGCATTCTCGGCTCCTAACTTATTCTGAACAATACAAGCTGTCGAAGGAAACATGTGGTCAGGAGTTACAGTTGATACAATGATACAATCTATATCATTCGGCTTCATACCTCTTCTCTCGAGGCATTGCTTAGCCGCAGGAATAATCATATCCGAGGTCGCTCCATCCTTTATAAATCTTCTTTCGGTTATTCCGGTTCTTGCTACAATCCATTCATCGGATGTATCGAGATAATTCTCAAAATAAGAATTTGGATAAACATCAGGTGGTAAATAATGTGCTATCGAAGTAATTGTTGCTGTCATATATTCTGTTCAATATGTTCCGAAATAGAAGGCGAATTCAGGGCTTTTTCAATCTTGCCATTCACATCCTTTTTAACAAACTCATATGCTTTATATATCATGTTTTGTATTGCTTTTGGTGAGGATTTGCCATGGCCTATTATTACTACACCATTAATACCAAGTATTGGCACTCCACCATATTCCTGGTAATCGAGGTCTTTGAATACCTTTTTCAATGCTGGCATTGCAGACAGCATTAATATTTTATTAAAGAAATTAACACCGGCAAACTTTTTAAATCTGAATTTCAGGAAGCCTGCAATGCTTTCGGCAAATTTTAAGATTATATTACCGGTGAAACCATCGCATACCACTACATCTGCAGTACCATTGAATACATCTCTTCCTTCGACATTCCCGATAAAATTAAGAGGACTTTCCTTAAGTAATTTATAGGTTTCCTGAACAACTTCTGTACCTTTTGATTTTTCTTCGCCGATATTGAGTAATCCGATTCTCGGATTTTCCAAACCATAAATCTGGTTTGCCTGAATTGAACCCATAACGGCAAATTCGTAAAGATGCCTCGGTTTGCAGTCAATATTAGCCCCAACATCAAGAACGAGTACGGGGTGTTTCTTCTGAGAAGGGAAAAATTCACCAATTGTAGGCCTGCTTACTCCCGCTACCCTTCCGAGCATAACTGTCGCAGTCGAAAGCACTGCACCGGTGTTGCCTGCCGAAATGAAAGCGTCGGCATATCCTTTTAATACCTGCTCAATTCCTTTGTATAATGAAGATTCTTTTTTCTTTTTAATAGCGGCAGTTGGTTCGTCATCCATAGTAATGACTTCCTCAGCATGAACAATAGAGTATTTGAGCCTTGAATGGTCGAACTGGCTAAGTGCTGTGTTAATTTTCCCTTCGTCACCAACAAGAATTATTTCAAGTTCTGTTTCATCCAGGAAATAATCAGAGGCTAAAATAGCACCATGTACTTCATTAATAGGGGCAAAATCGCCACCCATAGCATCAACTGCTATTCTGCATTTTTTCATTTCAGTATTTTGCATCTTCGACGATATTGATTAAATAAAATGAATAATAAATGTCATACATTTATTCTTTTTCATTTAATAATTTTTTTGACTCTCAGATTGAAGCTATCACTTTTCGTCCGTTATAATATCCGCACTCCGGGCAGGCATGATGAGTCAATTTAGCAGCCCCGCACTGCGGACATACCGTGGTTGTAGAAGCAGTCGCCTTGTAATGCGTCCTTCTTTTGTCTCTTCTTGTCTTTGAATGTCTTCTTGTTGGATTTGGCATTTTTTTTAAACCTATATTTAATTTAACTTAATTTTCTTCAATGGTGCCCATCTATCATCAATCTCCCCTTTTTTCACTTTTTTCTTCTTTGTTTGAGAATTAGGGGAATATTGCGGATATATGTCTTCAAAATTCTTTCCCTCATATTCAGGTGCTACTCTTTTCATAGGCATACTGACAGCAAGTTCTTCGCGAATTTCACTTGTTAGGTCAATATACTTGTCTTCTTCGGCTATTATAATCTCATCGCTTTCACTTTTCTTATTTGTAACACTATGCGAAGACATTTGAAATAAAAACGTATCGGCAAGATATGAAACATTCAAATTAGCTGAAATTTCCTTCGTGAAATTTTTCAGGGACATATCACAAACAAGTGCAGCTTTGCAATTTGCACTACCGGTAAATGTATATCGCTTGCCAAATTTTCTCAATTTACCAACTAAATGAATGTTGCCAAAATATTCAGGATATAATTCTACAACTTCCTCAACGGGTATCGACATATCAATATCATGCAAACCGTCCTCGATACTCTGGATATATATCTTTATCATTTTTCTATCCTAAAAAAACTTACAAATATACGGAATTACATGCTATTTACCAAAGAATAAGAGTAGTTGATACTACGATAAAAATCAAATGTAATTATATAAAAATAAAAGGAATAGGCCAATACAAAAATTCATTAAATAATAACAGTTTTCAAATTTAATGAAAACAAATTAAATAATCTATATTCAATTTCTTTAGGGACATTTCAATTTACTAAGCATTTCTTTAGCCTGTGGATTCTTGGAGTCAACCGATAAAACCTTTTTATAATATTTGCATGCATTTTCCATATCGCCGTTCAATTGATAACTGACGGCTATATATAAGTACCCATAAGGTGAATCAGGCATAAGGTCTATCCATTTCTGTGCAAACTTTTTTAATTCATTTGATTTCTTCTGCTCAAGGAACATTCCACAGAGTTTGAATAATGCCTGTGTCAATTCGTATTTTACAGGTTCAATATTCCCATTTACATTTTCAATAATAAATTCAAATTCAACCTTTGCCGAATCCGGTTTTTTCATCCCAGCATATACATCACCGAGAAATAAATGTGATTTAAGGTCTTTTGGATTTAATGCAAGGCTTGCCTTAAGATAAACATAAGCAGAATCATACTGCTTCAAAATAGAATAGCCATATCCAATAAAATAATCATCTGTCTGGTTCAACGAGTCGTTGCAATTTGCGAGCCTTGTCTTGAAAAATGTAATTGCGAGATTGTAATCTTTAACAACATACATTATAAATCTTCCGACATCAAAGATAAATTTGCACTGAGATGGGTCTCTGTCTTTTGCTTCAACATAGTATTGAACAGCTAAGGTTGTATCCCCGATTTGTAGTGCAGACTGTGCAATTCGTTTTAAATCCTGTAATTCTAATGTATCTGTCTTTTTCAATTCCAGGAAAGCCTCAATAGATTCTTTATATCTTGAATTATCATAATAACACCTTGCAGCAAGCATCAGAGCTTTTGACTTTATTGAGTCAATTTCATTTGCACAAATTTTTAACTGTACGGATGCAGAATCGCAGGCTCTCAATTCATAAAGCGATTGAGCCAGGTACCATCTTCCAAGCGAACCGGAAGGCCTTAATGTAACATATTCATATAGTGATTTTGCAGCATTTTCATATTGTTGTGAAAAGTATAAAATCTTACCCTGCTCGAAATAAGCCCTTGCATTCTTTGGGTCTTTTTTTGTTATTGTATTCCATTCTTTAAGTGAACGTTCAAAAAATCCATTTGCCAGGTCCTTGTCAAATTCCCTCATACCAAGCCAATAATATGCTGTAGCAAGTTTGATTCTGGCATCAATCAAATCTTCATTAATTGATAATGCTTCTTCATAATTATTTTTTGCCAGTTCATAAACTTTCTGGGCAAAATATAAGTCTCCGAGTGCTACATAAGCGTCCGGTATGGTTTTATTAATCTCTCTTGCTTTAGCAATATTAAATTCGGCAAGTTTCATGGAGTCTGCCTCAATATATGCCCTGCCAAGTTCAAGATAATTATAAACATCTTCGGGAGCTTCCTTTACAGCATCTTTCAATATTTTAATTGCTTCGAAATGATGCCCCATCAACGAAAGTGTTCTTCCTATTTTTCTCATAGTCGGAGGTTCATCGCTATTAACACCATCAGCCTTCCGATACATAATCAATGCCGAGTCGAGTTTGTCAAGTTCCAAATATATATCACCGCAAAGAATCAGCATTGATTCATTTTTCGGATTCTCCCTTACTGCCGCAGGAATCAGAGCGGCTGCATTCATGTAGTCTCCGTTATATACATAATTTCTTATTGCTTCATAATTAGATTGCCCATACAAACTAATTATGCCGACAACCACTGCAAAAATATTCAATACACTTTTCATAATTTTTCTAATTACAATTAATACTTTCCGTTAATTTTCAATTTAGAATTTTCAATTTTCAATAAATTTTCAATAAATAAATTTTCAACTAAAAACACAACATTTAAAACTCAAAACTCAAAACTCAAAACTCAAAACTCAAAACTTAAAACTTAAAACTCAAAACTCAAAACTTAAAACTCAAAACTCAAAACTTAAAACTCAAAACTCAAAACTTAATACCGCTCTCCTTCTACCAACTTAATCTGTGCATAAACAGGTACTATTCCCGCTTCTAAAAAATATTTCTGAACAACTCCCTCTTTTGACAAAAACATTCCGAACCAAAATGCTTTATTTTTCATATCCCGAAGCAAATATATTTTCAATGGCACTATATAAGGATAATTCCCTCGTAAGACATTCGCCTGATGGACTGTATGAGGAAATACATATTTACCTGCACTATCAATATAACTTATTTTTATACCTTTCAGACTTGTGTCTTTAGCAATCTGTGATAGATAGCCTATTCCTATTGTTCCGGGATTCTTTTTCATATAATTAATAACTGAATCTGAACACGATAACATAAGTAATTTCTTTTTTATAGTCTGCTTTTTAGCAACTAATGAGATTAAATTTGCATATTCAGATGAAGAATTATTATTTATTACAAATTTCGGTTCCGATTTAATTGCAGGATAATATCCAAGAAGAGATTGTCCATTCAATAAGACATTCTTTAACTGTCCTTCAGTTATTGTGTCTAAAGGAAAGTCTTTCTGAGCGTAGAAAACAAGAGCATCCTCTGCACAAATCATTACCGGGTGTTCTTTAACATTAAAAGCCTTTATTAAAGAGTCTTCATCCTTCAGGTAATCGCGGGCTATAATTATTACCTCGGCATTTGCAGACAATAGCTTCGCCATTGCTTCTCTTGCATTCACTTTAACCGGTGTTAGTTTAATATCAGGAAATGTGCTGTCATGCATCCTGAATGTTGGTTCTATGAGATTGTACAGGCCCTCATCACAATATACTGTCAATTTCCCTGAAGTCAGAGCATCATTATCATTTGATTTTTTCTTTCCCTCATTGCATGAAGAGAAGAAAAATAAACTCGTTAATACTAAACAATATGACAATATTTTCAAACTTGCATTTTTCATTATTCATTATTCATTATCATTTCTGTCCTCCCTATGGTATCTTCGGGAACTTGAATAATACATATATATCCTAACCAGTCCAAATAAAATGAATATTATACCGAACACCACAATTATAGAATTGTTTTGTGAATTTGGCACATATATCACCCCTGTAACCATCAGGATACCTATGATAATTATCAAGACTCTTATACCATAATTTAATATTTTAGAGAACATAATCAACTTTTTTAAATCTTTGTAATAAAAAAGCGAAGAACAAATTAATCATCAAAAATACATTTCTTCTCCGCTTCACCTGTTTATTAATTTACATTTCAAGTTTTGTTCTATCAGCACCCCGAATTAATTATCTCAACCTGAAATTTATCGGAATACTCACCCATAATGAAACAGGGCTTCCATTCTGAATCGCAGGTGTAAACACCGATTTCATTATTGCAATTTTTGCCGCATTATCCAATAGCTCATTATCACTCGATTCAATTAAAGTTTTAACAGGCTTCCCGTCCTTACCGACATATACCCTTACAATAACCTTTCCCTCAATACCGGCTCTGCGAGCCATTTCGGGATATACAATTTTCTTCTGAAGCTCCGCCAGGTCAATATATGGCTCTTTCTCAACTGCGACAAATTCCCATGGGTCTCCTTCGCTCTCACGCACATCAACATTAACTTTCTTATTAACATCAATGTTTGGTGCAAAACCTCCGAGGTCAACTCCATCGCCGCCTTCTGATGAAGCACGTCCCAATTCCTCCATGCTTGCAAATTCCTTCAGGTCAGCCGTTATTTCTGTTTCAGGAACAGGAACAGGTGTTCCCGCTCTGGAAGCAGGGCCTGTATTAATTATCTGCTCTGCAGGAGGTGGAGGAATTTCCTCAGCATCAGACGGAGGTGGTGGCAAGTCAGTAATATCAATTTTAACAATTGGTGCCATCTTGAATTTATTTGCAGTTGCTTCGGATATTTTCACTGTACCCCAATAAAGAAGAAGCAGGATTATTAAACTAACAACAGTTACAATAAATCCTTTATAAGTATATTTCCTGATGAACTCCTTCAGTTCTATTGCACCATAATCCGAAGGAGCAGGCATTGCTATTGCATCTCTTGTTGCCATGTTACAGCCCTCTAATTAAACTAACATCTGCTGTGTCCAGAGGAGCTAAAGTAAATTTTCGCTTTCTCTTCTCCGGATTCCCTTTATCATCTTTTTTCTGTGTAATAACTTCTGAGATTTTTATTTCTGCTAAATTCAACTCATCCATAACTCTTATCATATCCCCATACTTGGCATCATCAGAAACCTTAAACACAGTTATTAATTTATTCTGAATTTCAGGCCTTAAATTTTCTGTCTCAGCAATTTTTCTCAAATCTTTTATCTCAACAGGCTTGGGTTCATCGTTTGCCATATTCCAAAATAATTTCCCATCATTTCTTAATCTTAAAGTCAATAACTCATTTTCCTTAACTTCTATTTGTACATCAACTTCGGGTGGAATTGACATTTCCATAACCTGAGGAGCCGCCATGGTTGTTGTGAACATAAAAAATGTCAGAAGAAGAAAAGTAATATCCACAAGGGGCGTCATGTCTAATGCAAAGCCTATTCTTTTCCTCTTTTTCCTCTTGCTGAGTTTGCCCCTTTTTATTCTTTCAGGAGCGCTCAAACCACCTGTTGCTCCACTCATATTTATCTCCTAATTTTTATTTCTATATTTAAGACACTTAAAACTATAAAAAGTTACAAAATGAAATTGTTATTTTAATTTAAATAAAATTATTTATCCACAATTATTCACTTTTCATTATTCATTTTACATTAATTTATAAGCCGGATTTCTTTTCCGTAACATAATTGAATATTGTAGCCCGGTTTTTCCTCATCACCTCCATGGCATCCCAAACCCATTTATACCTGATTCTTCTGTCTGCATCAATTGCAAACATAGTTTTGGGATTCGTTATTCTCGTATTTCTTATGACGGTACTTAGCATATCAAGACTTATATTCTCGAGCATCGGTTTCGCTTTCATTTTTTCGGGAAGCCCTTCCAATGAAGCCCACACCTGCTGACGGTCACTTTCGTTGATGAGTTCATAGTTGTATGTCGTATCATTTACAACAACGCCATCGACAGTATCCCTGATTGCTATTTTAACAATAGCAAGATTTCTTTCGGGAATTTTGGACGTATCGGCAGTTACCTTAGGCCTTTGAATGAAGAACTTCTGCTGGCTCTCAGCCTCTGTCTTGAATTTTGCAGTGAACATGAAAAAGGTCAACAGGAGGAAAGTAATATCCACCAGGGGTGTCATATCAATAACAAAACTCAACCTTTTCTTTTTAACTTTTGGCACAAGTTTCTCCTTGTTTCTTCTATTTAATTTTCAATTCTCAATTTTCAATTCTTAATTATATTAAGATTTCACTCTGACGGTAAATATCTGAGTAACACTCAATATTGCCTCGTCTATCATATAAACGAAATTATCAACTTTTGTTGTAAAGAAGTTATAAGCAACGATTGACAGCACCGCACCGATAAGGCCGCCGGCTGTGTTATACAAAGCTTCGGATATACCTATCGACAACTGAATTGCCGATACCGTTCCGCTCATGGCAAGTGCCTGGAAAGCTCTAATCATACCAATAGTTGTTCCTAAAAGCCCAATCATTGTTGAAATTGAAGCAATTGTAGATAAAATAACAAGATTCTTCTCCAGCAAAGGTGTTTCAAGGTTCATAGCCTCGTCAATCGCCCTCTGGGTTTCTGCTATTTTCTTTTCGGCGCTAAATTCGGGGTCTTTTTCAACATCGGTAAAACGTGTGATTGCTGCTCTTAAGACATTGGCAACACTGCCTCTCTGACTGTCGCAGTCAGTCTTTGCGGCTTCAAGGTCACCTTTTTCAAGCTTTGTTATTACAGTTCTAAGAAATACTGACGGATTGCCTTTTCCTTTGGCTTTATTTATAGAAAATGTTCTTTCAAAAATAAAAGTTGTGGATATTATTATTAAGCCAATCAAAGCTCCCACAAGAAAGCCTCCTGTATAGATTGTACCTAGTACATTACCCGGATGCGGCTCCGTACGTTTTTCGCCATCCTTGAAGTTACCGGGATTACCCATAATAAACCACCATATAACGACTACTCCGATGATTAATGCAAGAAAAATCACCACCAGATTAAATAAATTCTTCATATATCAACCTCGTTTTAAATTTATTAATACTATTCTGAAATTAATTTGTTTGCTTCATCCAATGTTTCGACAATTGTAAACACAAGAGATAATTTTGTTATTACAAATATATTTTGAATTGATTTATTCACATTGCATAAAATAATTTTACCTTCACGTTTCACGAAATTCGCATGTGCTGAAATTAATACACCAAGTGCTGTAGAGTTCAAATATGTTGTTTTGGCAAGGTCAATTACAAGATTGTTTTTTTTCTGCTGAGCAATACCTACAAGGGCATCCCTTAATTTATCTGTCTCTTCACCCCCAATAAACTGCCCTTTAAGGCTTAATACAACTCCTCCGCTTTTCTCTTCGATTTTAATATGGGACATTCATCACCTGCCAAAAAATACTAACAATTATATAATTTAAAAAATAATAAGAATTCAAAAATAATAAAATTTTTGTTTATTTTTAATTAAATAGTATAAAAAATAATCCTTAACGAGAAATTAACAAATGAGATTTAGTTCTTTCTACCTACGCAGATTCTTTTAATTTTATTGAAATCATCGATAAAATCAAATTCGAAGCCTGCTTTATAAAAAAGCTCACCGATTAATTCTGATTGGTCGTATCCAATCTCAAGTAAAAACATACCCCCTATATTAAGCATACCAGGAAAAATTTCAGCAAACCTGCGATAAAAAGTTAATCCGTCTTTGTTATCGGTTAACGCATCAGCCGGCTCATATCTTAATACATCTGGCATTAGTTGCACATAATCTTTATGTTTTATATAAGGTGGATTTGAAATAATAATATCGAATTTTTCAGTTGGAATATTTTGGAGAATATCAATAATTTTATATTCAACGTTTTTGACCCCTAACCTTTCTGAATTATTTTTTGCAACATTGATTGCTTCGATAGATTTATCAATTGCCAAAACAGATGAATCCCTGAAATTCGCAGCTATGCTGACGGCAATATTCCCACAGCCAGTACCAATATCGAGTATTCGGGGATTTGAATAATTGCTGACAATTTTTATAGCTTCTTCAACGAGAATTTCTGTCTCAGGCCTTGGTATCAAAACATTTCTATTGACTTCAAACTCTAATCCGTAAAATTGGGCTTTACTTATGATATATTGAATCGGCTCTCTGTCAGCTTTCCGTTTTACAAGTGAATGGAGCAATTCCAGTTCAGACTTTGTCATAGGTTTGTCATGCTGAAGGTAAATATCTATTCTTTCAAAATGCAAAACATGGCATAGCAGTAGTTCAATACACAATCTTGGCGATTCGATTCTTTTCACTCTGAAAAAATCAGTCCCCCAATTGATAATATCTATGACCGTCCAGATTTTATTTTGGTTAATGTCCAAGATTTTTTGCTAACAAAGATAAAAGTGCCATTCTTATAAATACTCCATGCTTGACCTGCGTTTGAATCAGGACATTAGGATAGGAACTCAGCAAGTAATCAAGCTCGATGCCGTAATTCACAGGCCCGGGATGAAGGAGTACTAATTCGGGTTTTTTAGTAAAATGTTTAAATGTAACACCATAATATTTAGAAAATTCATTTACGGATGGTATCAAGCCTGAATCCATGCGTTCCCTCTGCAAGCGAAGCACCATCACCACATCTGCCCAATCAACGGCATCCCCGACAGTATCAATAATATTAACATTCCAAACATTAAGCTCCCGGGGTAAAAGTGTACCGGGACTGCAAAAAGCAAGTTCTGCTCCAAGTGTTTTTAAAATACTCACATTTGAACGTGCAACTCTGCTATGTAAAATATCCCCAATAATGCAGACTTTTAAACCTTCAATCTTTTTGAATCTGCGATATAAAGTAAATGCATCGAGTAAGGCTTGGGTTGGATGTTCATGCTTTCCATCACCTGCATTTATAACGATACCGCTCGTGTTTTTTTGAAGGAAAACAGGAACACCTGAGTTCTGGTGCCTTACGATAAAAATCTGCACTTCCATAGCTTCGATGGTTCTCAATGTATCGAGAAGGGATTCTCCTTTTGACAAACTACTTGTAGATGACTGAAAGGAGAATACTTCAGCCGACAGTCTTTTTGCGGCAAGTTCAAATGATAGTTTTGTTCTTGTTGAAGACTCAAAAAAAGCAAGTCCTACAGTTACACCTTTCAAATCGTCAAACTTTTTCATAGAGGAAAAATTATACATAAAGTATTTCGCTTTTTTAAAAATCTTAAAAATATCGTCATGTGTTAAATCATCGGAGCTAAGCAAATATGGATGGGATAAAGTTTCTTCGGGCATACAATATAAAATTACAAATTAATAAAACTCACATCATGCAAATATAAAAAAAGCCGTTCAAATGAACGGCTTTTTTCTGAAATCGCTTTCTTATCTTTTCTTTTTCGGTTTTGCTTTTGGAGCAGAAGCAGACCTTTTCTTTGCTACCACATCTGCCAAAGCCTTACCTGCTTTGAATTTGGGAACCTTCTTGGCTGCAATTTTAATTGTAGCGCCGGTCCTTGGATTCTTGCCTATACGTGCTGACCTCTCATATACTGAGAATGTACCGAAACCAATAAGTGTAACAGCTCCACCGCCTGCCAATTCCTTTTGAATTGCATCCAAAGTGGACTTAACTGCCTTCTCGGCATCAACTTTCGTCATCTTTGATGACGCTGCAACATGGCTGATTAGTTGTGTTTTGTTTAAAGCCATAATAACCTCCTATATTTAAAGAGTTTAAAGAAACGAACAATTACAACGGGTTCAAAGATACAAGATTTTATCAAGTAATGCAAGGATTTTTTTTCCACAATTGAGATTTTTTCAGGGTTTTGGGGCTTTTCGACCTAAAAAAACCGCTATAGGAGTAAATAGTTTCAATTTTTGCTTTGAAAATAATTTAACTGGACTTGCTTGTCAGAATATTTCATTTTGGCAAACTATAATTTCTCTGCTCCTGTCCCTATTTTCCAAGGAAGGCTAAAACATAAGGACTGATGAGCCATCCGGCGTATAGCACGTGCAGGACTATCACCGTAGCTATACCTGCTGTCAAATCCTTAATTAGAACACTCCAGTTCTTTGTTTTTCGATTCAAATACTTGTCGAATACAGTACTGATGTGGCTAAACACAATGAATACAAAAATTGCAGTCAAAATCCAGGCATTAGAATACAAAATTACAGGCGATGATAATGTCAACATTGTTCCCATCACTTTTGGTAATACATTATTTTTTTCTTTACCCTTCAATCTGCCCATGAATATTATGTTTGCCGGTATATATACTATAATAAGAATAACCGCACAACCTAATATAAAATACTCTTGATTTGCTATTGGTAAAAATATTACTTGTGATGAAATCAATATTGCAAGTATCCCTGAGATGTAAGGAATAAAGCCGATTCCCAAAAAAGATATAATTAGAATAATAAAATATTCATAAATCTTTTTCATAAATTATTCCTGAGAATCATGTCCGGCTTTTCTAATTTTGAACAAGCTTCTGTTGTATATCATATATTCTATTGCAGTCCATAAAGTGATAATAGTAAGAAATAACATGATATAATAACTAAAATCCGAATAAATCAATTCATTAATCTTTTGGGGTGTAATTTTTATAAAATGAATATCACGCATTAATAATAAAATTAAAATATAGACAATGAATACCATCTGCAAAAAAGTTTTCCATTGGGCAGACCTTGAGGTTCTAATCGTATGTTTATTATTAACGGCAAAAAGCCTGAGAATTGTCGTACCGAAATCCCTGACAATAATTATTATCACCATCCATAATTCGACAATACCTAAATGAACAAAAGACAGAAAAGCCGCTGTGGTAAACACTTTGTCGGCAAGTGGGTCAACGAACTTGCCTACGCTTGTAACGCCATAGACATTGCGGGCAAGCCATCCGTCGAGATAATCGGTTATCGCACCTGCTACAAATAATCCACAAGCAATTCTCGTTGAACCCGGATTATTTTTTATCATAAGAATATAAAAAACGGGTGCAATAGCAACCCTCAGGAAACTAATTATATTAGGTATAGAATATATCAAAATAATTACGAATTATGATTTATGAATTATGAATGACTTATTACAAAATTCAATAACAGATAAATACAAAATATTAGTAATTACCTTGTTCATTAATTATAATAAATCTAAATGCAAACCCTCGTCGTTGGCAAATTAATGAAGTAGGAAAATAAAACAAAATATGATTTGTTGGTTAACCAAAAGAATCCATAATATTAAATGTCACACTGAGCGTTGTCGAAGTGTGAAAACCTTTCACCAGACTACTTTAACATTTGTTCAAAGATTTATAACAATTACAAATTTATTTGTTTTAAATAAAAATAATTTATTAAGCTAAAACCAAATTTGCAGTTTCTATGATAGACAAGAAAATATCGGACTTCAAAGAAGCACCGCCAATCAAGCCTCCATGAACATCTTTAAGCTCTAGAATAGATTGAGCATTCTCGTCAGTAACACTCCCGCCATAAAGTACAATAATTGAAGAAGCACGTTTACCAAGCACCCTGATAAGCTCTTTCTTTATGTAAGAGTGTGCTTCCTGTATTTGTTCAGGTTCGGCGGATACACCCGTTCCAATCGCCCAGACAGGTTCATAAGCAATAACAATTTGAACACAATATTCAGGCTCTATCCTGCTTAATCCGATTTCAATCTGTCTTTTCAGGACATCAAATGTTCTGTTCTCCTCTCTTTCTCTCAATGATTCACCTATACATATTATTGGAATGAGCCCCGAAGCAAGAACAGCCCTTGCCTTTTTATTAACCAACTCATCATTCTCAAAAAAATAAGTCCTTCTTTCGGAATGTCCGATAATAATGTATCTGCATCCAAGTTCTTTGAGCATCGGTATTGAAATCTCACCAGTAACGGCTCCTTTTGATTCAAAATGACAATTTTGTGCCCCGTAAAAAATTTTTGTTCCTTTCAACACCTTTGACACAGCATCTATACTTGTGAAAGGAGGACAAACAAGAATATCAGGCGATATTTTTTTATTTTTTATTCCTTCAATGATACTCTGAACCAAAGCGACAGATTCAGATGTTGTCAAATTCATTTTCCAATTACATGCAATCAGCATTTTTTTCATTTTCTTTCTCCGCTAACTCTGAAAATTTTATAATTAACTAAATCCTGGTCTGATTCAAAACCATATCCTTGAATAATTTCATTAGGCGATGTTACTTTTACGAACTCTGATGAGTAAAACATCTGAGTCTTGTTATTCCAGTGCAGAAGCTGTGTTTCGACCTTTGTTTTTGAACTGTCAGAAACTACAACTACATTTCCGCGTGCAAGCATATTCTTTGTCCTGTCATCAATTTCGGCTTTATCGGCAGTAAGGTAGCTCATCCTCTTTTTTGTATATCTTGAATAAAACTCTGCATACAATCCTCCTTCGAGAACAGTCTGCATCCTCTTCCGGAAAATCATTGCCTTTTTAGCTTTCAGTTTTGATTTTGTGTACGAGGAATCAACGAACAGCACTTCATTGTCCCAGCTTACCTGGTCGGGTGCAGTTTCAATATTGATTGTATCTTTGGAATGTTTAGGTACAACTTTATTTTGTTCGCAGGAACAGACTAATAAAACAAAAACTATGAAAATTGAAATTGTATATTTTAACATTCTCATCAAATCAAAATAGAATTTTTATAACACTCATGAAATTTACAAACATCAGATAAAAACGATTCTGCTTTATCAAGAGGCAATTGCGATGCAGAATCACTCGAAGCTTTTTCCGGTTGAGGATGAGTTTCAAAAAATATCCCGTCAATACCCACAGCCACTGCCGCTCTTGCAAGAGCAGGAATAAACTCGGGCCTTCCTCCCGACTCCTTTCCTAATGATGGCTGTTGGACAGAATGAGTTGCATCAAAAATTACCGGATATCCAAATTTTTTCATTATAACTAAGGAACGGAAATCAACGACTAAATCATGATAGCCAAATGAACTCCCTCTTTCTGTTACCATTACATTATTATTGCCTGTTGAAATAACTTTGTCAATTGCCTTTTTCATATCCCCGGGAGCCATAAACTGCCCCTTTTTAATGTTAATGGTTTTACCTGTCCGTGCAGCAGCTTGTAATAGTTCAGTCTGACGGCAAAGAAAAGCAGGAATCTGTAAAACATCAACATATTCCGCCGCTTTAACGGCTTCCTCAACCGAATGTATATCAGTCAAAACTTTTACATTATATTCATTTTTTATTTCTTTCAAATATTGTAGGGCTAATTCATCACCTATTCCTGTGAATGAATCATTGCTTGTACGGTTTGCTTTTTTATAAGATGACTTAAAAATAAATACACAATTTAACTTTTCACATATTGCTTTCAACTTGGAGGCAGTTTCCTGTAGTAATTCCTTTGATTCCACAACGCAAGGGCCTGCAATCACTAATAATTTATTACTCATTTATAATAGTCTCCTATACCACTTGATTCATTTCAACTAAATTAATTAAATTTTCCCGATTATTAATAAAACCACCTTGATTATTATAATATCGCAGATTGTGTCACCCTGAGCATGTCGAAGGGTCTCTAAAAAGTTTTCCACATGCTTTTCCACACATTACCAACATGTGTTGATAATTTATATGATGTGATGAAATTTCAATAACTTATTGAACTTTTTATATTATTTTCTGTTCATAAATTAAACCCTTTTCATTTATGAAAACCTTTTAATTATTTGTTAATTGTTTCCCTAAAGTTCAGAGTTTATATTTACCTAAAATTAATCTGACAAAAATCAAAATTTTGAAATGAAGAAAACAATCATTTATATAATTCTGTGCTTTTTTGTGTTAACCTCAATTGAGGTCATTGCACCTATTGAAATATTTGCTAAAGGAAAATCAGGTAAAGTAAAACACAAGAAAAAAACCAAAAGAGTAAGGAAATCAGCCAACGTCAATCAATCATTATCCTTACTGAAAACACATTTTCCTGAATATTCAAATCTTGACTATCTCAGCGAAATGAGTTTCCTACAAGAGATAACCTATTTGGATGAAAATTATAACAAATCAATATTTGCTGATTATGAACTCAGATACAAACTCGTTGATAACATAAATAATTGGCTTGGCACTGCATACAGGCGTGGCGGCAGAACATCAAAAGGAGTTGACTGTTCTAACTTCATTTCAGTTGTTATAGAACAAACGCTTGGTTTTAGATTTCCAGCAGGTGCCAAATCTCAGTCAACTTATTTCACACCAATCAAAAACATGGAAGATTTACAGTTCGGCGACCTCCTCTTTTTCAGCGGTTCAAAATCGAAAAAAGCAAGAGGTATTCGACACGTAGGTATTTACATCAATGATGGTATGTTCGCTCATTCATCTTCTGCAAGCAGTGGAAGAGGAGTAAAATATACATTACTTTCTGACGGCTATTACACACAGAGATTCCGCTATGGCGGCAGGTTTACTCAATCCAACTGGGCAGACAATCTTCAAAAAGCAAACGTCAACAAAAACACAGGAACTACATCCAGCCTTGCAGGCGAAGAATAGATTTTTTTTTAATATCCCAATATACTCGAGAGCCACTTCTCGACTTGTTCGGTGCTTAAACCTTTTCTGCGTTTGTAATCCAGCACCTGGTCTTTTCCTATTTTTCCAACAGGAAAATATTTAGCTTCAGGATGTGCAAAATATAATCCGCATACAGAAGCGGCAGGTTGCATCATATATGTTTCTGTTAGAGTAATACCTAAATTATCCTCAGCATCAAGCAATTCAAACAACAGCTTCTTTTCCGAATGATCAGGCAATGATGGATATCCGGGTGCGGGCCTTATTCCCCTGTATTTTTCTTTAAATAGTTCATCTAATGAAATGCTGTCATTCGTTTCATATCCCCAAAAATCTTTTCTGACTATGTCATGCAAATACTCAGCACCTGCTTCTGCAAGTCTGTCTGCGAGTACCTTTACCATTATGGCAGAATAGTCATCATTTTGAGATTGATATTCAGCTACAAGTTCATCAACACCTATTCCTGCCGTAATTGCAAATGCACCTATGTAATCAACAAATCCTGAGTCTTTCGGTGCAACATAATCAGACAAAGCCGAATTATAAGTTTTATCAGCTTTTGAGCTTTGTTGTCTTAATGTATGGAAGATTGTCAAAATCCCTTTCCTGTTTTCATCAGTATAAAGTTCAATATCATCATCAACAGAATTAGCAGGAAACAATCCTATTACTGCATTGGAAGTAATTAATTTATTTTTGATAATATCTTCAAGCATTTTTTGAGCTTCATCAAATAACTTTTTGGCTTCACTTCCTATCTTAGGATTATCGAAAATAGCCGGGTATTTTCCCTTCAATTCCCATGTTATAAAGAACTGAGACCAGTTAATATATTCCTTTAGAATTGATAAATCAATATTATTTAAAATCTGTAATCCTAATTTATTGGGTCTCTTGATTTTAGCAGTTTCAGTTGAGAATTGATATTTGTTTTTTCGGGCATCAATAAGAGAAATTATTTTACTGCTAATTAATGATTTTTCATAACTTACAATAATTTCCTGATATTCTTTCTTAATTATATTAGTGTAATTATCTTTTTCATTTTGGCTTAGTAAATTACTGACCACAGGAACACTCTTTGAAGCATCGGGAACATAAATGACCGGATTAGAGTATTGCTTAGAAATTTTTACAGCAGTATGAAGCCGAGAAGTGGTTGCACCCCCGATTAATAGCGGCTTGGTAAATTTATTTCTCTCCAACTCTTTTGCAACATGAACCATCTCATCAAGCGAAGGTGTAATTAAACCGCTCAAACCGATAACATCAGCATTATGCTTAATTGCTTCCTCCATTATCCTGTCCGAGCTGACCATCACACCAAGGTCAATTATTTCATAATTATTACAGGATAACACAACACCCACAATGTTTTTTCCAATATCGTGAACGTCCCCTTTGACAGTAGCAAGAAGCACCTTGCCAGCCGCCTGCTTTTTCTCATTTTTCTTGTTTGATTCCTCTATAAACGGAACTAAATAAGCAACTGCTTTTTTCATCACCCTTGCACTTTTAACAACCTGTGGCAGAAACATTTTACCCGAACCGAATAGTTCACCGACTACATTCATACCATCCATCAGAGGACCCTCGACAATGCCAATCGGGTTCTCAAACTTATTTCTTGCTTCTTCGACATCCAATTCGATAAACTCTGCTACTCCCTTTACCAAAGCCTGTTTCAAACGTTCCTCTACAGGCAATGTACGCCACAAATCATCTTTTTTAACAGAATCTTTTTTCTCCGGTTCTTTGAGTTTTTCAGCAAAATTAATCAGGCGTTCTGTCGCATCTGCCCTTCGATTCAGAAGAACATCCTCCACCATCTCAAGCAATTCTTTCTGAATGTTTTCATACACTTCAAGCTGCCCGGCATTGACAATACCCATATCCATTCCAGCTTTAACTGCATGATAAAGAAATGCAGAGTGCATTGCCTCTCTGACAAAATTATTTCCCCTGAAAGAGAAAGATATATTGCTGACTCCCCCGCTGACACTCGTCAATGGAAGATGCTGTTTAATCCACCTGGTAGTTTCAAGAAAGTTAACGGCATAATTATTATGTTCCTCAATTCCTGTTCCGACTGTCAAAATATTTGGGTCAAGAATTATATCCTGAGGAGCAAATCCTACTTCATCAGTCAATATCTGATATGCTTTTAATAAAATTTCTGTTTGTCTTTCAAATGTTGTAGCCTGCCCCTGCTCGTCAAATGCCATTACGATGACTGCGGCTCCGTATCTTTTTACTTTGGAGGCATGCTCTTTAAATACCTCAATCCCTTCTTTCATTGAAATTGAATTTACCACACCTTTGCCTTGAAGACATTTCAATCCTGCTTCAATCACACTCCACTTCGATGAATCCAGCATCACAGGTACTTTTGATATTTCAGGCTCTGATGCAATATAGCACAGAAACTCAGCCATTGCTTTTTCGGAATCGAGCATACCCTCATCCATGTTTACATCTATGATTTGAGCACCGTTTTCTACCTGCTGTCTTGCTACTTCAATAGCTTTCTCATAATCACCTGCAATAATTGTTTTAGCAAAGATTTTCGAGCCGGCAACATTGGTTCTTTCTCCAACGTTTATGAAATTTGATTCGGGATATTTAACCAATACCTCTAACCCACTTAGCCTTAGATACGGCTCTACGACAGGAATTTCTCTTGGTTTATGATTTGCTGATATTTCAGAAATCAATTTAATATGGTCAGGTGTCGAGCCGCAGCATCCACCTACAATATTAATAAATCCCGAACCTGCATACTCGTCTAAAACTGATGACATAGTCTCAGGTGTTTCGTCATATCCACCGAAAGCATTCGGCATACCCGCATTAGGATAAAGCGCAATGTAACAATTTGCTATGTTGGATAGCTCTTCAACAAACAGCCTCATTTGTTTAGGCCCAAGTGAGCAGTTCAATCCAACTGCAAGTAAATTATCTGCATGATTGATTGATGTCCAAAATGCTTCGAGAGTCTGTCCTGAAAGTGTTCTTCCGCTCAAATCAACAATTGTTCCTGATACAATTACAGGTAATGGTTCTGAACTCGATAATCTAAAATATTCTGATATGGCATAGATAGCGGCTTTACAATTGAGTGTATCGAACACAGTTTCAACAAGCAGAATATCAGCACCACCTTCAACAAGTCCTCTCACTTGTTCATAATATGCTTTAACAAAATCATCGAAGAAATTCTTTCGAAAACCAGGTCTGTTTATATCAGGTGAAATAGATGCTGTCTGGTTTGTAGGCCCTATCGAACCTGCAATGAATCTTGGTTTATCCAGATTCTGTTTTGTATATTTATTAGCACATTCCTTAGCAATTTTTGCCGCTTCAAAATTTATTTCATATACTAAATTCTCAGTCTTGTAATCCGATTGAGAAAATTCATTTGCATTGAATGTATCTGTTTCAATAATATCAGAACCTGCTTCCAGATACGCTGAATGTATTTCTCTGATTACATCCGGCTTTGTCAGAACAAGAATATCATTGTTACCTTTCAAATCAATCGTGTGCGATTTAAATCTTTCTCCCCTGAAATCCTGTTCTGAAACCTTATACCTTTGCACCATTGTCCCCATTGCTCCATCCAGAACAAGGATTCTTTTTTGCAATAAGTCGGACAATAAATTAAATTTATTTGATTTACTTTTTTTCATCTCTCAATTTCAATTCCAAATTTTCATTTTGCATTTTGCATTTTACATTTTGCATTCTACATTAAACTTCTATTCCTTCAAGAACATCTATAACACTTTGCACCCTTCCAAATGGAGTTGAAATCTGCACTCCCTGAATACTTTTCAATAAACTTTTCAAAATTTCTCTTGCAATTTTAATGCCTTCAGCATTGCTTGCTTCCTTGTTATCCTGAACTTTTTCCAATCTTTTCATAATGCTGTCAGGCACTGAGCATCCGGGAATTTCATTATTCATAAACTCAGCATTCCTTAATGATGTTAGAGGCCAGATGCCTGCAATCAAAGGTAATTTAAAATGTTCAATTCTTTTAGCAAATGTTTCAAATACCTTTAAATCGAAAACAGGCTGTGTTACTATGTATTCAGCACCTGCATCAACTTTCCAATCAAGACGTTTTATTTCCTCATCGAGATTGATTGCACCGGGATTTGCTCCCACACCAATATAAAAACCTGTCGGCTTTCCAATAGGATTTCCTGCAATATCCAATCCATGATTCAACCTGTTTAAAATATTCACCAAACCGATAGCATCAACATCAAAGACACCTGTCGCATCAGGATAGTTGCCGAGTTTTGGCGGGTCACCCGTTATTGCTAATATATTTTTTATACCGAGAGCATAAGCACCGAGTAAATCCGATTGCATACCTATCACGTTTCTGTCCCTGCACACATAATGCAAAACAGTTTCTATACCTACCTCACGCTGAAATTGCACAGCCAGTGACAAAGCGGACATTCTCGCACTCGCCCTTGGACCATCAGGTATGTTGATGACATCAATACCATAATAGTTCATCTCTCTGGCTTTTTCGATTTCTTTGTGAGCCGACACACCATGTGGAGAAACCAATTCGACAAATTTCACAAAATGATTTTCTTTCAATCTACGTGCAAGACGCGATTTCTTTTCCTGCGGTATAATTTCAATATCGGGAAATTCTTCAACCTTTGAAATCTCAATTTTCGGTGCAGCGATTAGCGGCTTGAAAGAATTGAGAGTATTCCTCATTCTCTTGATATGCTCAGGGCTGGTGCCGCAGCATCCGCCGATTACATTCGCACCCGATTGAATATAATGCTTGGCATATTCACCGAGATATTCAGGAGATGTCAAATAAATATTCCTACCGTCAATATTTTTTGGCTTGCCTGCATTCGGCATTATTGAAATTGGCAATGAAGTATGCTTGCGTGTTCTTTCTAACCAGTTCAACATAACTTGTGGTCCGACTGTGCAGTTCACTCCAATCACATCAGCACCAAGATTTTCTAATTCCTTGATTGTTACCTCAGGCTCCGCACCAGTCAATGAACATCCGTCTTCGTCAATAGTCATCTGTGCTATAACAGGTAAATCACATATCTCACGTGCCGCAATTACAGCCTGCTTCAACTCTTCAGGATAAACAAATGTTTCGAATATCAGTAAATCAACTCCGCCATCCATCAAGGGTTTGATTTGTTCTTTAAAATATTCGCGTGCCTCTTCACGTGAAATGGGTCCCAATGGTTCTATCCTTACATTCAGAGGTCCCACTGCACCTGCAACATACACATCATCACCTGCCGCTGAACGTGCAATCATAGCACCCTGGTAATTCAAGTCATATAATTTATCAGCTAACATATATGGTTTCAGCTTGAACCTGTTCGCCCCGTAAGTGTTAGTTTCAAGTACCTCAGCACCTGCTTTGCGGTAGTCATCATGAACTTGTTTCACCAACGATGGATTTGTCAGATTTAACTCTTCGAAGCATTTATTTATGAATACTCCCCGATTGTACAGCTCTGTTCCCATGCCGCCATCGAAGAGTACAACACCTTCCTTCAGCCTATTTAAAAAAAATGTTTTTGACATTTAACTTACTCTATAATTTTTAAATATTAAAATTTAATTAACCTTAATAATATCCATTAAACCTTAGTAACAGAACATTATCACACCCGACCAACCTTATTACCTTATTTTGTTGCAGTTTTGTATAAT
>MHAY01000002.1:88831-89516 GCA_001804705.1 Ignavibacteria bacterium RIFOXYC2_FULL_35_21 | reverse complement strand
TTCAATATAATATCCTGCTTTCAATGTCAACAAATATGTTCCTGTTGTTAATCCACTGACATCTGTTATGTAAAATCAATTTATATAACCTTATCGTATCCGCTTGACCTTAGTAACAAAATATAATCACACCCTATCAACTTTATTACCTTATTTGATATTGTAATGTTTTTTGATAAAATTTCATAAAGGATTCATATTCTTCAGCAAAGGTAATTTTACTATGATGTTTCGGTTGATTGAGTATGTATTTACAAACCTTATCAACATCAGATTTAGAAACTGAAAACGCTGATGCTGATTCCTGCCATTTGAACCTTCCTTCACAAAGCTTATTTTCATTTATAAACCTCTCGGAGCTATCAGATATAATTGTAGCTAATTCTTCTTCCGATAATTTTGGTGAACGAGAAACCAATAAATGAATATGTTCCTGATTAGCATAAATTGCATATAATTTTGAATCATTATTGTTCACTATACCAGTTATATATTTCTCTATTCTTTCCCTGTTTTTCTCTGGAATTACAGGAAAACGATTCAAAGTTATAAATATAAAATGAGTATATAAGTTTTTATATTCTATTTTCATTTCATTTAATAAATTAAAAAGGTTGAAAAACATTAATGACTTTTGTTTAACATCCGGCTTACCAAGTAAATTTTTTTTAAAACCTTATAATAT
>MHAY01000002.1:8222-88748 GCA_001804705.1 Ignavibacteria bacterium RIFOXYC2_FULL_35_21 | reverse complement strand
AACAAATATGTTCCTGTTGTTAATCCACTGACATCTGTTATGTAAAATCAATTTATATAACCTTATCAAATCCGCTTAACCTTAGTAACAAAACATTATCACACCCGACCAACCTTATTACCTTATTTTGTTGCAGTTTTGTATAATAAGGTAATAAGGTTTGTCGAGACCATTATGCCAGTTACTAAGGTTTAATTGTTAAAAATAAGGTTTTCATTTATCTTATCTTGATAAAATCAACTTCTCTGTCCTAACCTCATATCCAGTTACAATTCTCAACAAATAAATCCCTGAAGAAATTCCTTGTCCACCACAAGACCAATTAAATCTTATTTCATTTGCTGTTGTTTTACCTTCAAATAATGTTTTAACATTATTCCCCAACACATCCAAAATGACAACTTTTAAATCAATGCCTACTTCAACAACAATGTTTATCAAAACTGCTTCACTAAAGGGATTTGGACACGTATGAACTGCTTTTATTGGAGATTTTACTGTTCCAATATCTTCTTCAATTCCTGTTATTGACGATTCAAAAGCACCAATATCAGGAGCAGAACCTAAATAGTCATCATTGATTCCATTAATGAGAGCTCCTTTATCAATCCCTACTGAACTTGAATCAAGGGTCAATGTATATAAATACATACCGGCAGGAAAATTCCCGAACAAATTTGTATTCAGCTTCGGGTCTCCCCAGATACCATTTGTTTCCTGGCCTGTCGCTGTTCGGAAAGCATCCATTGTCTCATACCACGAATTATTCAGCGTATCCGGTTCATAGCTCACCCATTTATATATGTATGGATTTGCACTTTCCGCTTCTTTAGTCGAGTAATTGACATTGTAATCAAAAGTGTCATTTCTGTGATATCCCCCGCTATACATATCTCCGTTATATACTCTTCCCCTTGCATAAAAGATATTATTTTTATAAACAAATTTTTCTTGTTCAGCCGGTTCACCTCTATAAAGACAATATTCACTTTCGCAATGAGGTGGATTAGTCCTGGGTTTCTCCCAGACCGTATTATGATAAAAAAGAATTCCTCTTGTTTTACCTAATTCACTTACGTTTTGCTTTAAACAACCCTGATGAAATCCACTCAAATAATTTCTTAAAATAAATATCGGTCCGGCATAAATAGGTGCTACACTTATTGCATTCTCACATTTGCCTAATCTGTTTCTGAACACCCTGCCATTTACCATATGTCCATCTAATTCAATATCATCATCCTTGCAATCATAAATCACATTATCATAAACATCGAGTTCCATATTAACCCAAAAATTAAGTAAATCAATGTCATCGGGTTCTATCACCGGGTCGCCGCCTTCATCCGCACAGGGATGAATGCCATCCACAACTCCATATATAACATTGTTTCTAATAGTTATATAAGGTCCCGGATTATATCTGCAGTCAATTCCAAAATATGATTGTCCTGATACATTTGTATTTGTTTCATCGGGTCCCTGATTTTCATCAACAACATCATGTATTTCATCAGATATCACATTATTCATTATTAAGAAATTACCGGTTAAAGGTGGATTTGCTTCTTCCCCGTGCTGTATTTCTATATTTGCAGTATAATTACCGGGCTGGCAGTCATGAATATAACAATTTGTAATCGCTATATCGTGACAACCCCTGATATACATGCCATCACCCAATTCATTATGAACTTCAAGATTATCAAAGATAAAATAAGCTCCGCCCTCAATTCCAATTCCATTGTCGGTATTACCTTGTATTATTGGTTTTGTATTATCCTGAGATGTAAACACAATAGGGTTTGTTGAAGTACCCGACACATTGAAAACATGTATCCCATTCGTATAAGTCCCGGCTGCTAATCTTATCTCATCACCAGCCTGTAAATTGGTAACTGCATCATCAAGCTCTGTTTGATTCGCTACATTCACTATACGAAGCGGTGTTGGAATTAAAAACTCTGGCTTGGTTGTAACGGTTGTCGTCATAGGATTTGTTCCCGTAACACCATCTGGGTCAATCAGTGTAATTCTTAAATCATAAGTTGTGTTCAAATCCATTTTAAACAGACTGGTTGCTAAATGGTTCCCGTCATATCTCACAAAATCATGCCCAGGCTTATATAAACCCGTTCCGGATTTTTTATATTCAATCTGGGCAGTTTCATTAAAATTCATACCGTCAACTTTAATGATGACACCTGCTGTCTCGAAATTTCCATAAGTTTTAACTTCTGAAATATTTGAACTTAACATGCAATTTGAACTTAGAATCATTGCAAGAAAAACAACACAATAGTTGATTTTACACAAATTTTGTAAAAGGTAACTCATAACCCCTCCTATTTTTTAAAAGAGATGTTTTAAATAAATTATTAATTTAGGCTAAGTAATTCAAATCTATGAAATAAAAATATTAAAATGTAACTTTTTTTGCTTATAATTATAAATTTTTCTAAAAATATACTGTTTTTAAAATTGTTTGTATCACAAAAAATTCCTTTTTTTTAGCTAAGTTTGTAATCTGAATGTTTTCAATGAAAATAATTTTTTATATATATTTTCTTGTTTATTAATTCAGGTTTAAATATGAATATTTTTGTTTTAAATTGTGGTAGCTCGTCATTAAAATTCCAAATTATTGAAACCGACCTTGATTTAATTAAGGATGACAAAGACAGGACATTAGCTAAGGGATTAATCGAAAGAGTAGGCAGCCAGGCAATTATCTCATTTCAGGTCGAAGGACAACCTCCATTGAAACAAGCCGCTCCCTTACGCGACCATAGAGCGGCACTGAACTATGTTATTAAATGGATAACAGACCCTGAAACCGAGATTCCGGGAATCAGAAGCCTCGAAGACATCCATGCCATCGGGCATAGAGTGGTACATGGTGAAGAACGGTTCAAAAAATCAGTAAGGATTGATAAGGAGGTTATTGCCGGCATCGAGGACTGCATTGACCTTGCTCCGTTGCATAATCCCGCTAATCTCAAAGGTATTTACGCAGCACGGGAACAATTCGGCCCCTCTACTCCACAGGTTGCAGTATTTGATACATCTTTCCATTCTACTATGCCGGAGATTTCTTATCTTTATGCTATTCCTTACCAAACATACAGAAGGTTCAAAGTCAGGAAATACGGCTTTCATGGTACATCTCACAGGTATATTTCCTACAGATACAGAAAATTAACCGGCAAGGAAAGAGAAGATACGAATATAATTACTTTACATCTTGGTAACGGTTCTTCTGCCTGCGCTATTAAAGGAGGAAATTCATTGGATACTTCGATGGGTATGACTCCCCTCGACGGTTTGATGATGGGTACCCGCTGCGGCGATATTGACCCAACCGTCATTGAATATCTGATGCACAAAGAAGGAACCAGCATTGATGAAGTTTTTTCCGTATTGAACAAACGTTCGGGTGTTCTCGGCATATCTGGTTTAACAAATGATATGCGCGATTTGCTCGATGAAATCAAAGAACATCAGGACAGAAGAGCTATTCTCGCTGTTGAAATGTTTTGCGGAAAGGTAAGGAAATATATCGGTGCTTATACTGCTGAGATGAATGGTGCTGATGCTATTTGTTTTGCAGGAGGTATAGGCGAAAATTCCCCGGAGATTAGGAAGAAAATAATCACAGGGCTTGACTGGCTTGGGATCGAACTCGATGACAGCCTTAATGAACAAGCTTATGGCGGTAAAGCAATGAAAATCAGTTCTGCCAAAAGCAGGGTGGAAATATTTGTCATTCCAACTAATGAAGAATTGATTTTAGCTCGTGATACCTTGAGAGTGGTTTTGAATGTTCCAAGAATATGGTAAGATAATTACGAATTATGAATTACTAATTACGAATTGTGGTTAAATTTTTTTTTATATAAGAATGAGTGAGATGAAATTTACGGATGGTATTAGGGCTAAAGCAAAAGCACTGAATTTGAAAGTTGCTTTTCCTGACGCAGAAGACTTAAGGGTCCTGAAGGCTGCAAGATACCTTATTGTTGAAAAAATAGCACAGCCTGTTTTAGTTGGTAATGAGAACAATATTAAAAAAGTTGCTGAAATCAACGATGTGAATGTTGATGATATTGAAATCATTAATCCTGCATCAGCTGATGTGAAAAAAGAATTTGGAAATTTATTATTTGAAAAAAGAAAATCAAAAGGATTATCTCTTGAAGAAGCAAATTCATTAGTTGAGAGTCCGCTATATTTTGCAGGTTTGCTTTTGGATACCGGCAGAGTTAAAGTTGTCGTTGGAGGAAATGTTTCCTCGACAGGAGATATCATTCGCTCTGCCATTCATACCGTAGGAGTTGCAGAAGGGATATCAATTGTCAGCAGTTATTTTATTATGGTATTTCCCGGCAATCTGCTTTGCTTTGCCGATTGTGCTGTTAATCCCGACCCGAATGAACAACAGCTTGCAGATATTGCATTTTCATCAGCAAAAAATTTCCATGCTGTTACCGGAGAAGAGCCGCGTGTTGCAATGCTCTCCTTCTCAACTAAAGGGAGTGCTTCACATCCTCATGTTGATAAAGTAATCAATGCTACGAAAATTCTGAAAGATAAAGCACCCGGTTTATTGGTTGACGGTGAAATGCAGGCTGATGCGGCTCTGATTGCTTCGATTGGCGAGCGAAAATGCAAAGGTTCTCCTGTCGCAGGAAAAGCAAACGTATTAATTTTCCCTGACCTGGATGCCGGGAATATTGGATATAAATTAACAGAAAGGCTCGCTGGTGCCGAAGCAGTTGGACCAATTGTACAGGGATTGAAGAAACCATATTGTGATTTATCACGCGGATGCAGTACTGATGATATAATCAATGTTGCATCAATTTGCAGTCTAATGTCATAATGTAGGGGCAAACCTATGTGTTTGCCCAACAAAATATATGAATTAAATAATGAAGAAATCAATAAAAGATTATATCTTCCTTGAGAATAAAAAATATTTGTTTTTATCGAAGCCCGTTTTATGGGTACTTTATGTGATAATAATTTATAAATAGTAAGGACAGAACACTGTTCTGTCCAAATAGCAGATTTTCTGCATATTAAACCATTAATAATGTGAGGTTTTTTTTTTATGAACAAAAATATAGTTATTCTCAAGGGATTGATTTATCAATCCGCACTCGAATTTTTATGGAACGAGGGATTTGTCGGAGTTCCCTATGCGGGTATTACAAATGCGACAGGTTCATGCGAAGCTGTCAGTAATGTATTTACCCTCAACGAAGAACGTTTCCAGACTTTATCCCAGACTGTACAGCTCCATCTCGAAAGAGATATTTTTCTCAACGGATTACCCCGGATGTTTTCAACCAATAGGAGTTACAGAAGAGATAACAAGCAGTGGGTTTCCGATGGAAGGCATCTAAATGATTTTGAATTGCTCGAAACAGAAGCATTAGATACAGATATGAAGTGGTTGCTGAAACACTGTAAGGACTTATTAAATTATATTTTTATTACAGTCCTTAATGTTTCATCCAAACATGGTTTACTTACCCCTCATGAGCATCATAATCTATATATCTATTATGAAAAAGGATTCAAAATAATCACCTATACAGATGCGGTTGAAGTTTTGAAAACCAAATTTAAAATTGAATGGGGTGAGGACTTATCATCAGCTTATGAAAGCTTTTTAGTTGATTATTACGACCAAAATTTAATGATTACCCGTTATCCTGAAAAAATTAAATTTTTCAATATGAAACTTGTACGCGAAGACCCGCCCGAAAGACAAACATGTGAATGTGTAGATGTAATTCTGAAAAACTCAGGGGAATCAATTGGCGGTTCTGTTCGTGAATATGATTATGATATACTCAAGAAAAGACTGGATGAAGGTACCATGATTACTCAACTCAGAGAACTGAAGAATATGCACGATGGGAAACCCGATGAAGTAAATGCTATGTTTGATGATTATCTTAATCTATTCAAGAACAATCCTGTTGAACGTGCGGGTATGGGATTAGGTTTTGGCAGAGTATTACAATTTGTTATGGGTACAAAAGATATTATACCGTTTTGATAGAGATTATTTTAGTAGGATTTTATGGCAATAACAATAAATGGCCAGTCATTGACAATTGAAAAACTGGTAAGTATTGCACGGCATAACGAAAAGGTGGAACTTGACAATTCGTCAATACAAAAAATCAACTCCTGCCGTGCAATGCTAGAGAAAAAAATTGATGCAGGTGAAATCATGTACGGTGTCAATACCGGAATCGGTGAATTTTCCGAGATTGTTCTTACTGACGAGCAAATCAAAGATTTTCAAAAATATTTAATTTACAATCACTCTGCCGGTATAGGCGAACCTGTTCCTGTTGAATATGTCCGCGGTGCAATGGCTGGGAGGATTAATGTCCATGCTCATGGCAACTCAGGTTGCAGATTAGAAATTACGCAAACACTTATTGAAATGCTGAACAAAGGTGTTACACCTGTCGTTTGCGAAAAGGGTTCTGTCGGAGCAAGCGGAGATTTAGCACCCATGTCCCAAATAGCCCTTCTGATGTTGGGCGAAGGAGAAGCCTATTTCAAAGGCGAAAGACTGCCCGGTAAAGTTGCTTTGGAAAAAGCAGGTATATCTATTCCAGGCTTAAAAGCAAGGGATGGCTTGGCAGTTATCAATGGCTCAAATTTATTGACGGCAATGAGCGCCATTCATCTTTATGATTTCAATAAATTCCTGATGCAGTCTGAAATTGCTGCGGCAATGACTCTTGAGGCTCTTCTCGCAAACATGAAACCTTATGACATAAGATTGCATAAAATGAGAGGATTCAAAGGAGCTCAAAGAAGTGGAAATGCAATTAGGAAATGTATCGAAGGAAGCGACCTTTTAACTGGTAAAATAAAAACAAAAGTGCAGGATGCTTATTCGATGCGTTCTACTCCACAAGTTATTGGTGCCGCACATGATGTTGTCGCTTATGCAAAAGTACAAGTTGAAACCGAACTAAACGGTGTTGGTGATAATCCCATATTTATTCCTGAAGATAATATAACACTTACAGGTGCAAATTTCCAGGGAACACCTGTTTCACTTCCAATGGATTTTGCTGGAGCATCAATTACAATGGTTAGTGTTCTATCGGAACGCAGGTTGAACAGATTGTTAAATCCGGCTTTGAGTGTAGGCTTACCTGCATTTTTAACCAAGGGTGCAGGGATGTTCTCAGGTATGATGCTCAGCCAATACACAGCGGATACTCTTATCGTCGAACAAAGGATTCTTTCTAATCCTGCATCCATACATTCAATTCCTGCTGCGGCTGACCAGGAAGATTTTGTTTCGATGGGAATGAACACCGCATTAAAAAATGCCCAAATACTCGATAATGCCTACGGAATACTTGGGATAGAATTTATGGCGGCAGCTCAGGCTCTCGATTTCCGTGAATTTAAAACGGGAGATGGAGTGACTGCTGCAAAAAATGTGGTAAGGAAAAATGTTGATTTCCTCGATATTGACAGGCCCCTTTATAGCGACCACAATAAAATGAAAGAGCTTGTCAAGTCTTGTAAAATACTTGATGCAGTAGAAAAAGTTGTAGGTAGTTTAGAATAAATTAATTAGAAAATTCCACCCTGTTAATCTGCAGGGTTTATTATATATTTTTTGAATTTTAACTTAGATTAATTGAGATATGATTCTAAAAACATTAAATACTTTTATCGAAATTGCGGCAGGCAAATCGAAAAAGAAAATTGCCGTGGCTGCTGCCGAAGACCAGCCTGTTCTCGAAGCTGTTGCCGCCGCAAGAAAAGAAAACATAGTTGAACCTATACTCGTTGGAAACAGAATTATTATCGAGGAAATTTCTTCAAAAATAAATTTCGATTTAAAGGGCATTGATATAATTAATGAGATTAATCCTGTACAAGCCTGCAAAATATCTGTCGGTTTAATCAGAGAAAACAAAGCTCAGATTCTTATGAAAGGTATGGTAAACACTGCCGATTACCTTAGGGCTATTCTCGACAAGGAGAACGGATTAAGAACTGGACAACTTCTAAGCCACATCGGTTTCTTTGAATTGAAAAAATATCACAAACTTCTTGCTGTTACAGATGTCGCTCAGAACATAGCTCCAACACTCGAAGAAAAAATTGATATTCTTAATAATGCCGTTGATTGTTTTCATAGAATCGGTATTGTTCATCCAAAAATTGCTGTCGTTGCGGCTGTCGAAACCGTAAATCCTAAAATGGAAGCAACAATACATGCTGCTCTTTTAACTATGATGAACCGGAGAAAACAAATTAATGGTTGTATTATTGATGGCCCGCTTGGTTTCGATAATGCAATTTCAAAAGAATCAGCAGAGCATAAAGGAATTGTTAGTGAAGTAAGCGGTGATGTTGATTTACTTTTAACTCCGGATATTGAATCAGGAAACATTTTATATAAAAGTTTAACATACTTTGCTGATGCTAAAGTGGCAGCAATTATATTGGGTGCTTCTGTTCCTATTGTGCTAACATCCAGGTCTGATAGCAACAGGAGCAAACTTATGTCCATTGCCTTAGCCGCAAGCTATTAATCAATGAATAATGAATAGTGAATAATAAAAATTATTGAATTTTGAATGTAATTACTCACATTTCATTATTCCTAATACATTTAGAAGATATGATGATGAAAGTTAGTTATTGTAATTTTAGATATAAAATTTGAAAATGAGAATTTTAGCTATAAATCCGGGTTCAACGTCCACCAAAATTTCTGTTTTTGATGATTTAAAAGAAATTTTCACAACAGTTTTAAGGCATAATTCGGAGGAATTGGGGCAATATCCAAGAATCATTGACCAGTACCGGTTCAGAAAAAAAATAATTATTGATTCACTTTCTCTTGCAAAAATTGATATTCATTCTTTGGATGCCGTAGTTGGCAGAGGAGGTTTGCTCAAACCCATTCCCGGAGGTGTTTACAGGGTCAATGATGTCTTAATTTCGGATTTAAAGAAAGAGCTACTCGGTGAACATGCTTCAAATATCGGGGGAATACTTGCAAAGGAAATTGCAAATGAAAATAATAAAAATATTGATGCTTTTATTGTTGACCCTGTGGTTGTTGATGAACTTGATGACATTGCAAGAATCTCCGGTAATCCCGAACTACCGAGAATTAGTATTTTTCATGCATTAAACCAAAAGGCAGTTGCACGAAGATATGCAAGAGAAATAAATAAAAAATACGAAGATTTGAATCTGATTGTCGTTCATCTTGGCGGTGGAATTACTGTCGGTGTACATAAGAAAGGCAGGGTTATTGACGTTAACAATGGATTAGACGGTGAGGGCCCGTTCTCGCCTGAAAGAGCAGGAACTCTACCTGCAGGAGCATTAGTCAAAATATGTTTCTCGGATAAATATCAATACCATGAAATAAGAAAAATGATTACCGGCAAAGGCGGAATGATTGCTTATCTTGGAACAAATGATGCTTCCGAAGCTGAGAGACGTATTGATAATGGTGATGCCAGAGCAAAACTGATTCTCGATTCTATGGCATACCAGGTTTCTAAAGAAATTGGTGCATGTTCCGCAGTTTTATCCGGTAAAATTGATTGTATATTAATAACCGGCGGTCTTGCTTATTCCGATAGAATAATAAATTCAATCAAAGGACGGATTTCTTTTTTAGCACCGCTTAAGGTTTATCCCGGTGAAGACGAAATGCGGGCTCTTGCCGAAGGAACTTACTATGCTCTTAAAGGTGAAATACAAATTAAAGAGTATATTTGAAATAATTGAAAATTGTTAATTGATAATTTAAATTGAAAACTGAAAACTGAAAACTGTAATTTTTTGAAAATTGAAAATTAGAAATTGAAAATTTTATTTTAATGATGGGTGATAGAACATTAAATGAATTGGTTGGCCAATACTTCAGGCAGCAGCAGGAGGTTTTTGGTAATGTATTTTACACTGAAAAAGAAAAATCAACTGATTCTACCATTAATGTTTTATTTCAGGAAGAAAAAATTCCTGAAAAAGAAAAGGAGCAAAGAAAAATAGTTATATCAGATGAACCTACAGATTTATTTACCGATGAACCTGAATGGAAGAAAACAAAAAGTCTCGATGCCTTGTATGAAAAAATTCATAATTGCCAGAATTGCCCATTAGGAGCTACAAGAAAAAACTTTGTTTTCGGAACGGGAAATCCACAGGCTGACATTATGCTTATCGGTGAAGCTCCCGGAGCCGACGAAGATGAGCAAGGCAAACCATTTGTTGGCAGAGCGGGGCAATTACTTACCAAAATAATCGAATCAATCGGATTATCCAGGGATGATGTATTTATTTGCAATATACTCAAATGCCGTCCTCCCGATAACAGGTCACCATTCCCTTCCGAAATAGATGAATGTGAACCATATTTAATAAAACAAATTGAACTCATTCAACCGAAATTTATTCTTGCTCTTGGTTTAACAGCAATTGACACTTTACTGAAGAAGAAAAACAAAATGGGAGAAATCAGGGGAACAGTGCAGAATTATCATGGTATTAAAATGGTTGTAACTTACCATCCCGCCGCATTACTTAGAAATCCGGGATGGAAGAAAAATGTCTGGGATGATGTCAGATTGTTGAGACGCCTGTATGATGAATATTTAAATAGCAAATTAAAAATCTAAAAAACTGAAAATTGAAAATTATAAATTGAAATGAAAATTGAATATTTAGAATTAAAAATTGATTGTAAATTGATAATTGAAATTTAAATTGATAATTAGAAATTGATTGAAAATTGAAAATTATAAATTGAAAATTGACAAGAAAATAGTTGTTTAACTAATAAAATCAGATATATGAAGGTAGCTGTATTATATGGCGGGATTTCTCCCGAAAGAAATGTTTCGATTGCCGGCGGATTGGCTGTAATAAAAGCTTTGAAGGAACTTGGACATGAGGTAGTGCCTATTGACCCGGCTTTCGGAACTAATGGTAAACAAACGATGGAAGAAATAATTTCACCATCTAATAGTATCTCACTTGAAGAGCTTGCAAAATTTGATTCAAAAAAAATTATTGAATGTATTCACTCAGAACTTTTTGATGATATAGATGTAGCTTTTATCGTTCTTCATGGCAAGTACGGTGAAGATGGTAAAATTCAGGCTCTGCTCGAGCTTCGCGGCATTCCTTACACAGGAAGCAACATAAAAGCAAGTGCAATCGGCATTGACAAACTCGCTTCAAAAATGCTTTTCCTTGCGGCAGGCATAACCACACCACAATGGATGACCGTCAGGCCCAAAGATTACGGTAATTATGATTACTTTGAAGATATACGAAGCGAACTTGGCAACGAACTTGTTATTAAGCCAAATGACCAGGGTTCGACAATCGGTATAACTATAGTTGATTCGGGAAATCTCGACGACATTAATCACGGCGTTGAAGAAGCATCAAAATTTTCAGAAATAGTAATAGCCGAGCAATTCATCGAAGGAAGGGAAATAACAGTCGGTATAGTCGGAGGAGAAGCACTGCCATTGATTGAGATTGTTCCTGAAGAAGGCTTTTACGATTACGAACATAAATATACCAAAGGAAAAACCGAGTACATCTGCCCTGCCGATGTCAGCGAAGATATTGCAGAATTTATGCAAAACCAGGCATTGTCAGCTTATAATATTCTCGGATGCTCAGGATTTGCAAGAACAGATTTCCGCCTCGACGACGAAGGCCAGCCATTCCTTCTTGAGATAAACACCATACCCGGTTTCACTTCAACAAGCCTTGTACCTATGGCGGCAAAAGAAGTCGGTATTGAATTTCCCGAATTGTGTGAAAGAATAATTCAGCTTGTTTTCGATAAAAATAATAATCACGTTGAAGAAAACAAAGAATGAGCCAAATAAAAGATATAGGCCTGTGCGGAATCGGTAACAGCCTCCTCGATATTCAATACTTGGTAACTGATGAAATCATTTCTAAATTGAATATCAAAAAAGGAGAAATGAGGCTTGTCGATTCCGGATTTCAAAATGAAATAATAAAAAACATCGGTATTAAGGAAGAGTATAGAGCCAGCGGCGGTTCAGCGGCGAATACAATTATTGCATATTCCCGATTTGGCGGCTCGGCGGCATATAATTCTAAGTTAGGCGATGATGAATTTGGAAAATTCTATTCAAAAGAATTCGAGGATTTGGGAATTATTCTTCATTATACTAAAAGTAAAACCGAACTGACAGGAACCTGCCTGATTCTTATTTCTCCTGACTCGGAACGAACGATGCTGACTTCACTCGGCGCATCGGCTTCTTTCGGCATTGAAGATTTATCAGAAGAATTAATTAAAAGGTCAAAATGGCTTTATATTGAAGGATATAAATTCTCTCAGAAATCAAGCTCTGATGCTGTTTTTAAAGCAATCGAAATTGCAAAAAAACACAATACTAAAATTTCATTCACTTTTTCTGATGTATTTATAACCGAAAATTTCAGAAAGCCGGTTGAAGATTGTGTAAAATTATCCGAATTAATCTTCTGTAATGAAGCTGAAGCATTGAACTTCACTCAAACAAACAATATTGATGATGCTGTTAAAATTCTTGAGTCTCTAACACCAAATTTTGCAATAACAAAAGGAAATAAAGGCGCAGTAGTTAAATGGAACGATGAAATTCTTTCAATACCTTCCTACCCTGCAAATCCTGTTGACAGCACTGGTGCAGGAGATATTTTTGCCGCGGGATTCTTTTATGGTTTAATCAAACATAATGATGCAAAATTTGCAGGCCAGCTTGGTTCTTATGCGGGAGCAAAAATCGTATCACAGTTAGGTCCCCGGTTAAAGGAGAAACACACGAATATTATTGACTTTTTTTTAGGATAAAAAGTACACTTCTTTTAAAATGATTCGTCATTTGGAAATCATGTCATTGATTAATAAATTGTATGATTGAATAATAAATTTGAAATTATTAATGAAAAAAATTATATACTTTATACTGCTATTTCTGTGTTCACTCTCAAATTCCTTCAGCCAGGGAGGTATGAGGTTCCCTGAGCTTGAAAAAAAACTTGAACCTTATTTTGCCGAAGATTTGATTGATGACATAAAAAAGCAATTACCTCAGGGAAGTGATTACTCAATCTGGGGCTGGGATGTAGGTGATTTTTCCGGTGACGGATTTAATGATGTCGCTTTAACCATTAAGATAAGTGCAGAAAAGAAAAAGACATCACATGTTTATTTCTTCGTTGATATTGACGGATTCCTTACAAATCTCACTGAAATTCCATTTGACTATGTTGAATTACCCTTGGAAATCGGTGTTACCATCAGGAGTAATATCTGTTTTATTACTTCAAAAATCAAACAATTCAACTGGATTATCAGGGGCTATACATTCAGGAACGGAACTCTCATTCTTAATGAAGAATTTACTACAAAAAGAATCAAAGATTTCACACATGAGACTCATGAGGATTTTTCTACTTTGAAAAACACTGAAAAATATATCAAGACAATAAAGAATGAAAGCAGGTTCTATTCAGACTATCTTTCGATTCCATGCTATCAAAGAGGAAGAAACATATATGAGGGCTATGCTTCGCAGGTTTATGATAATTATACTACTTATGTTATTAAAGGAGCTTATTACTGGTCAGGCGAAGACGATTGTTCCTTTTGGGTCAGCTCTGCTTATGACCAGGAATATATTTATATGACAATCAAAATAAAAGATGATAATGTAGTATATGACTATTACGATTTTATTCCGGCCGATAATATTGAAATTTGGCTCGATATTAAACCTCCTGATAATAATGAGAAGGATATAGTCGAGGCTTTACAGAACAAAAATAGCCTCAAAACAGACGAAGAAAAGGGAATATTTAATTTTAAAATTTCTCTCGGTGATTTCCTTGAAAAGAAAGCATTCGTAAGAGAAGTCAGCAGTTCTGATAAACTATACAAATTCCAGAAGGAAGCTTCAGCCTGGATTAAAGCCTCATCTTCATTGTCATCTGACGGATACATCGTTAAATTCAGGATTCCTCTTCTATTATTCGGTTTTGATGGGCCACCAATTGAAGAAAAAAAACTTACCAGATTCGGATGTACTGTGGTCGTCCATGATATTGACAATAGGTACAGGCCCGAAGAAGAAACTCAGATTGCAACTTCAAATTTCAATCCCTCTGAATCAAATACATACGGTGCCTTGTTTTTAGTTCCTCAGGATATGTGGTACGGTGAAATGCTAAATATTTACCGGGATGAAATATTAAAACATTTAACCGAACTCGGTTATTAGTAATTTATTTAATAAATCATGTAAGCTATTAAAATTTAATAGTTTCAATGCTTTTTATTTAATTATGATATAATGAAAATTTATTGGTTGTTCTTTATTTAAAATTAATTATTTAAAAGCAAAAAAAAATAGTCTTTCAAATTAACAATATTATTAGCTATAACTAAAAACCAAGACCTACTCTTGCTTTTCGTGGAAAAATAATTAAAAAAGTATTTGCGAATAATTAATTTTTGAATTAAATTGTATTAATGAAGATAAAAAGTTCTTTTTAATGTATTTATATGTTATCAATAATTGCTTATATAAATCATTTTTAATGTGTAATTTTTTTAGGAGAAAAGGTATTGAAAAAGTTTGAAAGTCTAATTTGGAAGTTATTCGGACTTTTAACAGTCCTCGGAATAACAAGTATGTTTATTTCTTGTACAGGACCCGAAGGGCCTGCAGGGCCATCTGCAGAAATTGTATGTGCTGTTTGTCATGGTGCTGATGCTGATGATGTGAATCTGAAATTTAATCAGTATCACCTATCTAGGCACAACACCGGTGTTATTTATGAAGAAGAAGCCGGCAGATTAGCTTGTGGCGGCTGTCATACTGGCGACGGTTTTGCAGAAGCTGCAACATTGGGACAAAATGACCCTGTATCAAAAGCATCCTCAAAAATCAATTGCAAAGCATGTCATACTATTCACAAGAATTTCGACACAACTGATTTCGCAAGAAGAATCACAGCAGGTTTTGCTCTTCGTCATACTGGTGCAATGATTGACCAGAAAGATGGCAATTTATGTTCGAAATGCCATCAGGCTCGTCCTTTTACACGTACAGTTCCTGACACAATCAGCAGAGTCAGCGGAACAACATATTCAAGGTTTGGTCCACATTATGGCGTTGTAGCTAATGTCGTTACTATGAATGGACCATATCAAATAACAGGTGATGATACATACCCAACAATCAACCAGCATGCTTCATTGCCGAAAGGATGCGTTTCCTGCCACATGGGTTCTGACCCATCAAATCCTGCAGCTGGCGGACATACATTCTTGATGACACCACCAAATCTTGCCAAGATTGTCGAATGTAGAAACTGCCACGACTCTACTACAATAAGTAAGGCAGCAATTCAAAATGATATTGGACCCAAACTTGTAATCTACAGACAGGCATTGATTGACAAAGGTTGGTTAGATACAACTGCTGCTGTTTCAGCAGAGGGTTATAACGTATTAGGTGAATATTTTAGGGCTGACCAAGCAAAAGTTGCTTTCCCCAATCCGACTGATGTCGAAGTAGTCTTAAATTACTTATACGTAGCAAAAGACCGCAGTAAAGGTGTTCATAATCCGGCATACATCAAAGCATTAGTTAATAACGGCTTGCAATATTTAGGCAAATAATTTTCTTAAAAAAAGATTGTCAGGGCTTAGACCCTGACAATCTTTTTATAAAAAAGCTTCAACATATTATTGCTGGAGCTTTTTTTCTGCATAATTATTTTTTAATTTTAAAAAGAATTATAAATCAATTTTCAAAGGTATTATATGAAAAAATATTTTCTAATTACAATTTTATTAATGTTAACTATTGCTTTTGCAAATGCAAGGCCTCAGTATTCTATTCTTCAGAATTTTGGTACAAAGTGCATAGGCTGTCATTATAACACTCAGGGCGGTGGAGCCCGCACTCAGCCCGGTTGGATGGCAAGAAAAGATATTAGCCTTATAAATCCGGGAACAATTGGTTTGCAGGGATTATACGATGCAATGGAAACAAATACAGTTTTCAACGAGGTTGCAACATTTGGAGTTGATTTCCGCCTTCAGTCTGCACGATGGGGACCACCTATCGGTAGAGATATGATGGTAATGCAACTATCTCCTTTCATAATTTTACAGCCATTTAACTGGCTTGGATTCGAAGGATTTTACAACATTGCCTATGACATTGCTTCCGATAAAAGATTTGTAGGGCAGAATCCATATTCTGCAAGCATGTATATCAAACCATCCGAGAAGTTGCCGTCACTGCGTGTTGGCTACTTCCAGCCCACTATCGGAACTAAGTATGATGACCATACCATGCTAATCAGAGAAGTCACAGGCATCTGGAAGGGACAAACCAGGCCGCTTATTCCTGGTGATTATGCAGAATTCGGAGCTCAAATTGATTACGAAGCTCTCGATTGGGTTGGACTATCGGTTGGTATGTTTGATACAAAAAATATGATTAAGTTAACAACAAAAAGTAAAGCAAATACTACTATCCCTGTTGTTGACACAGGTTCCGTATCAACTGTTTTAAGAGCATTTATTACACCTCCGAATATTATTGATGGAGTTACAACTTTCTTTGGTGGAACTTATTTATTGAACGATGATTATTATATTTCAAGCGTATTTTTCAATATTGGATTAACCGAACAGCTCGCTTTGATGACAGAATATATGCGTTCTGAGAAAAAGGATAGCAGGTTAACGCTTAATTTTCTTGCTGAAGTAACTTATGCTGTTACAGATGCTGTTTTGCCGTTTGTCCGTGCAGAAAGAGGTGTAACAAAATATAAAGTTGAAAATCATCCTTTCTATACTAATCAATTTGTATTCGGCGCTCATGTAAATCTTCTTCCATATATTGATTTGCTTCCGGAATACAGGATTTACAACAGCGAACAGGTGCCGGGTTATTCGGCGGAATGGACATTCCAATTACATATATTTTATTAAAATTTTTCTTATTTATGAAAATAAAGACAAATCAAACGAAAGGTTAAATTATGAGAAATAAAATAAAAAATTATAGAATTTTTAGCCTGTTTGCAATCGTTGCAATAATTTCAATATCATCTTTCTTAATATCATGCGAACAGGATGAAATATATGTTGCACCTCCTCCTCCCGGTGGCTGTGATACAGTAAATGTAACTTTTACGGTTACTATTCAAAATATTTTAGCATCCAAATGTGTTAGTTGCCATGGTAGTGCCGGAGGTGTAGATTTGAATGGTTATGCTAATGTCAAAACAAATGTTGATAATGGCAAATTACAAAATGCTATAATTCCGGGAGGTTCAATGAGGAGCCTGTTGAGTAGCTGTGATGCCGACCAAATTATTGCTTGGATTAATAAAGGAGCACCGAATAATTAATTACGAATTATGAATTACGAATTACGAATGAATAATTAATTATCCCTTCCTATGAGGAAGAGCTGGGGTAGGTGTAATATAAATAGGTAAAATATCTATAAATGAAATTTTTAAAATTAAATATTTTTGTTGCACTTATTTTAATATTTGTTTTCAGTTCTTTGCTTATCAGTCAGGATTATCCTGTCAGAAGCGGCAGTATTATCTTTTTGGAAATGAAGTGCAATAGATGCCATTCCATCAAGTCTCAGGTTATTGAATGTAGTGATACAACTAAAAAATCGCTAACTGATTTGTCAACCGTTGGTGATTCATTAGAAGTAGAAATTATTAAAGATTACCTGAAAAAAAAGGTTAAGCTTATTAATAAAAAACATCCAGTAGCTTTCAAAGGTAAGAAGGAAGACCTTGATATTTTGTGTAACTGGCTGCATAATTTATCTACGGTTGTTTATTAGTTGAACACAAATTTTTAAAAAAGGATTAATTCTAAAGGTTAATCCTTTTTTGTTTTCTAAATTTTTTCTATAAATAATCCCTCTTTTATCTCCCTTTAATATAGGGAGAAAAAAAACTATTTCTTGACTTATCCGTATTTTAACATTGAGTAAAATCAATAATAATGAAATAATGAAACAGGAAATTATACTTAAAAGCGGCTGGATTAAAGTTGACAAAGAAGAACTGGACAAGCTCAGGCAAAAAATCCGTGAGAAATATGAATCCGAAGGCGGTACAAAAAAATTCAATGCCCACCTACCCAACTACGAAGAGCTTCGGGAAATAATTATTAATAAACTTAAAGAAATTGAAGAACAGCAGAACACCGATATTAAAATTCAGGATTTACCCGACTACGAAATTGTTCCGGGTAATACTTTCTTCAGAAACCTATTATACACTAACAAAGAAGCCAAGAACCTGCAATTTCAGGAATACAACATTGATATTTGCTATCTTTTTTCTCATGGAAGAAAAAGATTTGACCAGAAAAGATTTGAAAAAAAATTATTAGAAGATTTTTCTGTTTATAAAGCACCCTCTCAAAAATTAAAAGTAATTATTTCTTCGACACTCAATAATATGAGCGAATCCGAAAAAATTGGTGCTTACCTGAAAGATAAATTTGATATAATTGTCGAAACCGAAATCAGGAATTCACAAACTTTCAGCAAAGGCTCTTTGCTTGAACTGTACAATGGCCTCGATTCAAACGAGCAGGTATTTATTATTATCAGCCGTGATTTCCTTCAAAATGAGAACTGCCTCAGGGAACTTATTGACCTGACAAAGTTCCACCCGGACTTATATCTCAGCCACACATTCCACATCCTTCTCAAAGATGTTTACGAAGGTGATTTTAATTTATTCGATTCTCTCGGCAGGTCGGAATTGCTTAAGTATTGGAAATTGCGAATAGAAAAACTCGAAAAAAATCATAAGCTGCTAATCAGCGACAAAAAAGAAAAAGAATTTTATAAAAAGCTGCGTACAGAGTTTGATGAAATCAAGAAAATCATCGAAAAGCTTCATGACCTTCTCGATATCATTCGTGAAAATCAGCATAAAATATACTATGAAATTTTACTCAATAAAATAAACAAATATGAAGAGCTAACAGCCTTATTGCCAAAGCTGACAAAGCCGCATATAATCAGCTCTTCACTTGAATTAACTTACAAGAGAATAAAAATTCCTTCAACAAATAATCCAAATAAACCGGAGTTTCCGCCTGAGCCGTTTTATACGCCAAAGTTTCCTGCTTCCGAAACTTACAAAATCCATATACCCGGCTTTTCAAATATGTGGCTCAAAGATGAAAGCACAAATCCGACAGGCACACACAAAGACAGGATGGCTTGGGAAGTTGTTATTAAATACAAGTCATTGATTGAAAGCCTGAAGTACAAAAACCAGGACTCTCTTCCCCAGATGTCCATCATCTCCTCCGGAAGTGCGGCTATTGCTATCCAGCATCTATTTAATCTTTTCAAAATTCCGACTCGATTAAAAGTACTCGTTGACAACAGGCTGAATAACGGTATTAAAGAATCAATCACACAAATCGGATGCGAACTATATCAATGCGACTTGTCCGAAAAACTGTTGACATCAGATGAAATTAAAGAAATTACCAGCAATCAAAACGGAATTGACATAACTTACCGCGAAGTTCTCGACCCTACACACGACAATTACTACGACTGGATGAGCTACGAAATCCTACGTGAAAAGCCTGATTATTGTTTCATTCCTTTCGGCACCGGTGATTTGTTTATCAATGTCCTCAACATAGTGAAAATCGAATACTTCAATTCATTCGTTGCAAAGCACGACCCTCGCTTTTTCAGCGATGTCAATACTTTGAAGAAATGCAGTTTCATAGGAGCTTCTACGAACAAGCCTAATTCACGGCTTGATAAATTATTCTCAAGTTTTCTTCCTTCACTCGATTCATTCAAAAAATACATAGTTGAATTGAAAGAAGAATACGACTGCGTTGGGCAAATGACAGGCATCTACAATGTTGATGAAAGTAATGTTGACCGTGCAATTGAAATCGCATCATCACAAAAAATAAAATTCGAGCCTTCGGGCATGGCTGGCCTCGCATTGCTCCTCCAAATGAAAGACTCAATCCCCAAATCCTCAAAAATACTCATAGTCAACACAGGCAGAACAAAGGGAGTGGAGGAATTATTCAAACAATAAATAAAATAAACCTGCGATTTCACATTGCAGGTTCTTTAATAATTTTTTATTTAATTAAATTCAACAATCCTGTTATTTTCTTACCCTCAATATTCAGAGAATAAAAATATATTCCGCTCGATAATCCTTCAGCATTGAAATTGTATCTATGTAATCCCGCTTCTAACTTCTGATTGGTTATTTCCGATACTTCATTGCCAAGAATATCATTAATCACAAGCCTTACTGAATGCGGTATTTGAAGGCTCAGATAAAATGTAGTTATACCGTTAAAAGGATTCGGATATACTTTTATTAATTCATCAGTTGTATAATCATCAACAGATGTATATCTTAGAATAACATCGAAAGTATCTGAAATAGCCGAATTGCACTCGTTCGATACTATGCAATAGTATAATCCTGCATCCTCTTTTGCGAAAGGTGATTTGAAGTAAGTTGAACTATCTGTGCCGGGAATCTCTACATCATCTTTATACCACTTATAACTTAGCGGAGCCTCCCCTGAAGCTTCTACAGTTAATAGCAAATCATCACCTTCTTTCACCCTGACTTTTCTTATCGAATCGCTCTTTTGGACAGATGCACTGTCCTTGATCGTTAAGAATGCAGAATTTGTATTCAACTGAATATTGCCGGGATTAGCAATTATTTGTGCATAATAATTTCCTTCGTCCTGTTCGATAGTATTATTTATTCGAAGCGTTGATGAATCAATCCCTGAAATTCTGCTCCCATTGACTAAAAGCTGATTATCTTTATACCATTGATATGATAATGTCTTACCTGCATCGTAAACTAATATTGTAAAGGTTGCATCTTGTTCTTCGCAAACCGATTGCTCCAAAGGTTGTGTGTCAATTGATACGGCATTAAGTTTAACATTAAAAGTGTCCGAAACCACATTATTACACTGGTTTGAAACCATACAGTAATAACGTCCTTCATCTTGTTTTATAAAAGGAAATTTCCTGAATGAAGAATTATCGGCTCCCGGTATCAGGACATCATTTTTATACCATTTATAAAAAATAGGTGCCTCACCTGTTGCATCTACAGAAAGAAGCATTTCTCCCCTATCATCAACTTTTATTTCTCTTAAAGGTTCTTCTCGCTGTAAAGTTACATTAACCTTAGCTTTTAACTCTACAGTATCCGATGATGTTTTTATATTACCCGGAATAGCGGTGATTACAACAAAATAGTTTCCTTCATCGCTTTTTATGATGTTATTCACCACAAGAGTTGTTGAATCAACACCGACTACCCTGCTATCACCTGTTAAAGGCTGCTCGTCCTTATACCATTTATACGTTAATGATTTTTCTCCGCCAACGGCATTAATTGAAAATGATGCATCCTGCCCTTGGCATAATAACTGACTCACAGGCTGTGATTTAATATAACCACTATGCCATCCCTGCCGCCAATCTGAGTAAACAGATGCAATATCATTATATTGAGTTTCATCTTCTGTTTCTGAACCTTTCCCCTCCTGAAACCGCCAATATCCTGCAAGGCCAAACTCATCTCCATTAAGAATCGTATTCATATTCTTAATCAATTCCTGTTGGGTCCTCTCTACACTCCACATTCTGATTTCATCAATTGCACCATCGAATGGCCTGTTATAATTAGAGTTATTCCCGAAAATAAGCAGATTATTAGTAGTTCTTTTTATTAATCCTCTGGGTTGATTTTGAGTAATGAATAATGTATCGTTAATATTTTTTCCATTTACATAGAATTTCACAATACTATCGCCATCATAAGTAACAGCTACATGCTGCCAAACATTAAAATTCAATTTAAATCTATCTGTAAATACATTTGATGTTTTATTGCTGTCATTAGTAAATGTAAAACGAATTGATCTGTCACCGGCAATGTAAAACATGAAATTAGTTTTGTCGGCTATTCTGCCGAAATAGCCCCTGCCGCCGCTTCGAGGCTTTATCCACGCTTCGATTGTAAGCTTATTGAAAAAATTAATAGGTGTATTTGGTTGAACCTGTGCATAGCCGCTACTTCCATTAAAGTCGAGGGCGCTTTCCCCATCAAATATATATACACTTTTCGTTGTATCATAATTTTTAATGTTTCTTGTAATCGTCATTTTTGCATCATAAGTACCGGGATTAACATAAGTCCAATCCGGATTTTTTTCGTTTGAATTACCCGAATTATCGCCAAAATCCCAATACCAGCTATCAATCGGTTTGGTAGTTAAAGATTTATCCTGAAAACTGATTTCCATTGGAGCATGTCCAGTAATTGGCTGAGCTGTAAAATAAGGAACTGTATAATCTATCGGAATACCTAAGAAATTCATAATGCGTGAAACAAGCTCATACCTTGTACTTGGCTGTGCATGGTCATTCAATTCCGCAATCGGATAGGCACTGTAAAATGTTTTCTGGTTATAAAAACCGATGTTTTGAACTGAAACTGTTCCGTATCCGGGCTGGTAAAAAGAACTATATCCATTATCATCAGGGATGACTGTATCAATCGAACGGAACATGGAAGCATGTGACCCTATAAATTCCATATTAATTGTTAGTGCAGATGAATTACCCTCCAATGTATCAAGTATTACATAGTTTTCACCGTCATCACCGCTTTTTATTCCGAATAAACCAAGTAATTCAGAATTATTTCTCTGGTCCCACCCAAAAATCTCAGTACCTTCAATATAAACTTTGCCGCCATCTAATAAATAATTCTTTACTACATCTGCCATCCAGTCATCGAAGCTGGTAAGCCCCATTGAAGCTCCGGTTTCGGTAGAGCCTATACTTCCGAATGAAAGAAAAACCGCATCATAACCAAATAATGTTGTCGGAAATACATTACCATAAGTTACTTTTACTCCCTGTTCTTTAAGAAAATCCCTGATAAATGAACCACTGAATCCCCGCATTGGTATCCCTTCCCACACAAGAACACCACCGGTTGAAATAGGAATTTCAAAATCCATGGAGCTTCCGTAAACAATTTCTTCATTATCGGAGGCAGTTTTCAATCTTAGTTTTGCGAACCTTGCTTCTGCTGATTCTGAAATTTTAACCTCAAATACTGGTGGAATCTCAGAGTATCCATCCGGATTAACACTTCCTGTATATGAATTTTTAATTACTTCAATATCCGGGTCGAGAGACTCAAGTGTAAAATTGACTGAATTAGAAGTTAACAAATGAGTATAATTTCTAATTACAAATCCTATATTTACAGTATCTCCGGGTTCCAAAGCTCCGTCATTATCAGATAGGGAATCATTAGTTACCACCCTGTAAAGTTCTAATCTTAATTTTTTTGGAATCGAAGGATTGGTTTCAATCAGTGACCTATACGGATTTACCCTTCCTGCACCAAGTTTATTTATATAATTAGCATTCATCGAATCAATATTATCGGCGGTACCAAAAAATTGTGTTTCAAGTTGTGCAATTGACCAATCAGGATGAAATGCCTTAAGAAATCCCATACACCCTGCCGCCACAGGACTTGCCATTGATGTACCCTGGTAGCTTCCGTAACTGTGATTCAATAAGGTACTTAAAATACCACCACCGTTACCATAATCACCTCCCGGTGCTGCAATATCAACACCAATTCCATAATTTGAATAATTTGCTTTTCTGTCGTTAACGCCAACCGAGGCTACGCTTATTACATTGGGATAATATGCAGGATAGAAATGCTCATCGCTATTATCATTTCCTGCAGCAATGACAAGTATGGCACCTAATCCTGTTGCATAAGCAATTGACTCCGCTTCTGCGGCAGAATAACCACCACCGCCCCAACTGCAATTAATCACATCTGCACCGTTTTCTGCAAGATAAACAATGCCTTCATATCCTTTATATATATTATTATAACTTTGTGATGAATGTGATGTAGGTAAAAATTTCACATTGTAACTTATTGATGCAATTCCAGAATCATTATTTGTAACACCGGCTGCAATTCCTGATACATGAGTTCCGTGGCTGTTGTAATCCCATGGATCATTCCCTTCTCCCTTGCTTGTCCAATCCGTAAGGAAGTCCCAGCCGATAAAGTCATCAACGTATCCGTTACCGTCATCATCAATATGGTTTGTATCACCCGGGTCCAACACCCATGCACTGTCGTTTTCACTATACTCTATCACATGCCCGTCACCGTCTGCATCTTCACCTAAATTTTGTTTCAGATTTCGCATTAAATCAGGATGGTCCCATTCGACACCTGTATCGCTAATACCAATTATTATTTCCTTAGTTCCATCTTCTCCTTTAAACACATCCCAAGCCGAATCAGCTTTAATTTGAGGTAAATGCTGCTGCCGGCTGTAAAGTGAATCGTTCGGTATTTCAAGTAAATACCTGATAGGAACAGGTTCTGCATACTCGATATTCGGGTCATCAGCAAACTCCTTCAAAACTTTTCTGATTTTATTCCACCCATCCCTGTCAGGAGTTACTCCTGACAATACTAATGTATAGATTCTCGAAAGGTCAGGTAATTCCTGCTTTGTAGATTGAATATGGTCTTTATTTTTTTGAAGTAACTCTTTTCTTTGTTTGAATGTCTTATTAGTTTTTACACCATACTTCAGGAGTTTTTCATCAATACTGCTAATACCAAATCTGTAGTTAACAGTTCCTTGCAGTTCATCCGAAGTTTTTAAAAAAGCTTTAGCATCTTTTTTAAGTTTGATATAAATTTTATCAGAATAGTAAAGATGCCTCCCTTCCTTGTCTTTATTATCAATTTGCCTGAGACAATCTGAAATTGTTCTTGAATTTCCCCCTTTATTAAAGGGGGATTCAGGGGGATTTCCTATTTTATTTGTAGTCAGCGAAAATAAATTTACTGACGTTGATATTATTATTATTGAAACGAATAATGAAAATAAATTTTTCAATTCAACACTCCCTATGATTTAAGAATAACTTTGTAAGATACGAATTTTTTTTCACTTTATACATACCAAATGCAGGATTCTAAGGTTTTTTTCCCTTTCACCCTTTTCCAAAATGGGAATTCAGGGGGATTTTTTCTTTCCCCTTTTCCAAAATGGGGATTCAGGGGGATTTCTCAACTAATTATCCGATTTATAAAAATACCCTTTAATAAATCCTTTGATTATATATTTTAAATCCGATAAACTTCTTGCACGAAATATCCATAAAAATAATATGACAAATGGACGTATCAACCTTACTGCGTTACTTCCATGCTTTACATTAATAGCAATCAGATTTCTTACGAAATAAAATTTTCTGGACGGATGAATTTTTTTTAAGGGCAGAACTTCAAGCTTCCTGTTCAGTCTTGCATCCATGCAAAGTTCGATTTTAATATTAAATTTTCTTACCCTCAGGAAATACTCCGTATCGTCACCAAATATGAAGAAATTTTTTTCTGGTAACCCGATTCTTTCAACTACAGACCTGTGAAACAAAGGGCCTTCAAAAGTAATTCCTTCTACAGGAATAAATTTACCCGTTAGGTGGTTTTCAGAAATTATTTCCTGCCAGAATTTTCTAAATGGATTCCTAAGATTATATCTCACCACATCATTATAAAATGGTTTACCGTTCGGTTGATACCTAAGAGGCACTCTTATTATATCCATTCCAATTACTTGATTGACTACCTCATTATTAATATGTGTGTTTATGAGATTTCTCCCTTTTTCAAAAAGCCTGCCCTGAACTTGTTTCAGGTGGGATTCAGGGGGATTTTCGAGTAAATTTTCAAGACAGTCAACAGCAGGTACAACATCATCATCCATAGTCCAAATCCATTCAGAACCTATTTCAAATGCCGATTTAATTCCGGTATATTGACCTCCTGAACTTCCTACATTTTCCTGCCTGATTAAAATAATGTCTTTCTGTTCATCAAGCCATTCTAATGTGCCATCTGCACTTGCATTATCAACAACTATGATTTTTTCAATTTTATGGGTTTGATCCCTTAAAGCATCTATAATTTCTTTTAAATATTCCAGTCTGTTATAAGTTACAACAACTGCCGTTACATTTGTATTTTCGAATGACATTCAATTATCCTAAAATCCTTTAATCTCAAATAATCCGATTGACTTTCCATTCACAATATAATTATGAAAAATATTTGCACCTTCCTTATGTGTTCTTAGAAACAATCTTTTATAGGCCTCTTTATATGAAAGCCATTCAAAAGCCTGATGTTCTTGGGATAATTTGACTTTCTGGTTTTTGTTAATCAATGCACCAAAAACCGGAGAAAGATTTATCAAATCTCTCTTTGCATCAAAAAAAGTCGTTACGTAAGGTGCAACCCAAATTTTTTTTGGTTTAATATTAATCTCTTCAATTATCTCTCTTACTGCAGTTGTCAATGCAGTTTCCCCTTTTTTTATTTTCCCGGTTACAACCTGCCAAACGTTAGGATATAACTTGCTTTGTCCTGACCTTTGCAATACCAGGTATTTTGGTTCATTATTTATATCAAAAACTGCTATGTGAACTTGAACTGTATTGGATACGATTTGCGGCATTATTATTATTTTTAATGTTAAAATTTCACTACTATATCTAATTTATAAAGTGTATTTTATTATTGGTGTTATGCATCATATTAACATTTACACAGAAATAAAATTTTCAATTTTCAATTTATAATTTTCATTGAATTTTTGATGAACAATTTTGAAATATATTCAATTTTTTCAATAACCTTCTTCCTTCAAATTCTTAACTGTTTCTTGTTTGTAATTAATCTCATTTCATTCTAATATTTAAAATTAATAATTGATTGAAAATTGAAAATTATTAATTCCAGTTATAATAAATTTTGCATAACATCAGTTATTAACCTATGATTCTTGCCAAACACCCATAGATGCAAATTTTTCCCTCCTGTTTCTAACCAAATCTTTAGCATTAATTTTCATTAAATTTTCGAGATTTGTAGATAAACTTTCTTGCATAATTGAAAACATAGTTTGCGGGTCATTGTGGGCACCTCCAACCGGCTCCGGTATGATTTCATCAATTATCCCAATCTTTTTTAAATCCTCAGCGGTTAATTGTAGAGCTTCAGCCGCTTGTTCTTTGAAATCCCAGCTTCTCCATAAAATACTCGAGCAGGATTCCGGTGAAATGACCGAATACCATGAATTTTCAAGCATAAGAATTCTGTCCCCTACTCCAATACCAATAGCACCACCCGATGCACCTTCACCGATTATCACAATAATTATTGGTACCTTTAATTTTGACATCAATAATAAATTCCTTGCGATAGCTTCCGCCTGGCCTCTTTCTTCGGCTTCGATACCCGGGTATGCTCCCGGGGTATCAAGGAAACAAATTATTGGGTTTCCGTATTTTTCTGCTAATTGAAATAAGCGGTTAGCTTTTCTATAACCTTCGGGGTGGGGCATACCAAAATTCCTGTATAGATTTGACTTGGTATCTCTTCCTTTTTGATGGCCAACAATCATAACAGGCTTACCATTAAATTTTGCTATTCCTCCTACAATTGAAGGGTCGTCTTTATAATTCCTATCACCATGCAATTCGTAAAAGTCCGTGAAAACATTTTGAATATAATCGAGAGTAAATGGCCTTTCCGGATGACGGGCTATCTGAACTCTCTGCCATCGTGTTAGGTTTTGATAGATATGTAGCCTCAAATCATTTGCTTTTTTTTGAAGGAAATTAATTTCATTACTTATATCGAGTTCACTTGACAGTGATTTCATTTCCTCAATCTTCTTCTCAAGTTCAAGAATAGGTTTTTCAAAATCCAAAACTAACTTCTTTGCCACGTCACTTCCTGAAAAAATGTTTTATTATAATGTCCACATCAAGGGAAAAATTGTAATTAATTATATAATATTCGTTTAAATCTTTAATTATTTTCGGATTTAAACCTTCGGTTTTACTTATTTGGGCTAATCCTGTTAACCCAATTTTGCCTATCATGGGCTTTTCAATTCCGGTATCGTATAATCCGACTAAAGAAAATTTACCTATAAAAACTTTCCAAATCCCCTCTATAATTTTTGTTCTATTTTCAGATAACAAATATACCAATGGTAAGCCAATAGTCAAAAGAAAAAAGGAACTCATCAAATCGAAAGTCCTTTTCAAAATTTTAAATCTCAATTTTAAAATATTATACTTATGTATAAGAGACTCGGTTTTCGATACATCATTGATAATTCTTGAAGCCAGCAAATCTTCATATTCTGTAACCAAATGGAATTTCACATTCTTATCCGAAATACTTGATATTAATTTAAGCAGTTCACTTTTATTTATATTTGGATCAGCTATTATTATCTCACTTAATCCAAATTGTTCAATCAGTTTTGGGAGGTATTTGATATTCCCAATAACAGGTACCCCAATTTCAAAATTTTTTATACTATTCTCATTAGTTATCATCCCGATTAGGTTTACATTTCTTGCCTCGCCGGATTTCAATTGATTAATTATTTTTTCTGTTTGTTCATTAATACCAACAATAGCAATTCTTCTATCAGACTCCTTGCCGGATATTCGGTCATACATGCTTAAAAGAAACCTGAATATTCCTGAAGTCAAAGTTGTAAAACCAATTGTAAATAAAAGAATTCCTCTGCTAAATGCATATTCTTTAAAATAATATGTGAGAGATGATAAAATGAAAAAACTAAGCATTAAACCAAAAAATGTTCTTCGTATTGTACTTTTTCCTTCAAAGTACTCCCCGACCGCAACCATTGAACTAAATACAATAATCGAAACAAATATTAAAACAGTAGGATAAGCATAATCGGGTAAATTAAAAATACCGCCAAATTTATAATAAGTTCCTATCATTATTGCTATATTCAGTGATAATAAATCCAATAATATTATCACAATTTGTCGCTTATATTTATTAATATAAGCAAAGATTGTTCTTAACGTTATACCCAGCTTAAGGATTAATAAAAAAATGCGTGATGAATTAAAATATTTCTTTGAAAAAATTTCCATTGCATTATAAAAATGATAGAGTTCTTTAATCGAGCTTCTGCGTGTGCTTTCTCCTTTATAATGAACAATTGATGTTTCGTGGTAATATGCAATTTTCCAACCCTTTTGCTGAATACTATAACATAAATCAATATCCTCTCCATACAGAAAATATATTTCATCAAAACCACCAACAGATTCAAAAGCTTCCCTCCTCACAAACATATAAGCACCAATCAGCACATCTATGTAATAAGATTCATCAATACTTCTGAAGGTTTGATTATATTTTCCAAATAATTCTGAATTTGGAAATAGACTCTGCAGACCAAATAACTTTGTAAATGATGCCCAAGGAGTAGGTAATCCTCTTCTACATCCCAATTGAAATGAACCATCAGCATTTAAAACCTTACATCCTGCGGCACCTACTTCATGATTACTTTTCATATATTGAAGCATTTTCAACAAGTTGTTTTCTTCGACTACTGTATCAGGATTTAATATTAATATAAATCTTCCGTGAGAGTGTTTAAAAGCAATATTGTTTGCCCTTCCAAATCCATAATTTTCTTTAAGTTGTATGAATTTGACATCCGGGAAATATGGTTTTAAATAGCTTATTGAATCATCAGTAGAATTATTATCAATTACAATAATTTCAGTGGAAAATCCATTTATAACTGCTACCTCAGAAGCTTTCTCCAATGACTTAAGACATTGATATAGAAAGTCTTTGACGTTATAATTTACTATAATAACAGATAAATCTAAATCGGTCATTTAATTTATATTAAATAAATAATATAAGTAATTTATTTACAATAAAATAAGAAATTTTATAAAAAAATTAAATTTGTTAACTAAATTTATTAATTTTATTAATTTCAATGTAATATTTCTTTATCGAGATGGGCATGAAAACCAAATCTCAATTTCCATACTAAAAATATAGCTTCCCAAATAATACCCTTATTCATTTTTGATACACCACTTCTTCGATCAATAAAAATAATCGGAATTTCTTTAATTTTAGCACCATGCTTCCATAATCTGTAATTCATCTCAATTTGAAAACCATAACCATTCGATTTTATTGTAGATAAATTAATTTTTGACAATGCATCAGCTCTGAAACATTTGAAACCGCCAGTAGCATCTTTAATAGGCATGCCTGTAATAAATCGTGAATACATATTAGCTCCATAACTCAAAATCAAACGGCTTAAGGGCCAGTTTACAACATTAACACCGGTTATGTATCTTGAACCAATTACTAAATCATTATTTTTCAATTCTTCAAGGAAAATAGGTATCATTGCAGGGTCATGGGAGAAATCTGCATCCATTTCAAAAATAACATCAAAATTATTTTTTAAGGCATACGCAAATCCTTCGCAATATGCTGTACCCAAACCCATTTTGGCAGATCTTGATATAAGGTGTATGCGATTGTCACTTTCGCTTAATTTCTTGATTAATTCGGAAGTGCCATCAGGCGAATTATCATCAACTACAAGAACATGAATACTCTCATCAATGCTATGAATCGAGGCGATTAAATTTTCAATATTTTCAATCTCGTTATATGTCGGTATTACAACAATTATTTTCATAAAACTCTCTAAGCCTGTCCTCTCCCGCGAATCATATGTAATAAAGTCCTTACAAGAATTTCAAAATCTAATATAAATGACATGTTTTCAATATAATAGAAATCTGCTTTCAATCTATTTTCAATTTCTTCTTTTGACTCAACATAAGCATAATGCCTTACCTGGTACCATCCTGTAATTCCTGGCCTGACGACTAATCTTCTTTTATAATATGGAATTAATTTTGAAAATTTCTCCACGAATATTGGTCTTTCAGGCCGAGGTCCAACAATACTCATTTCCCCTCTCAATACATTCCAAAATTGTGGTACTTCGTCAAGATGTGTCTTCCGAAGAAATCTTCCTACCCTTGTTACCCTTGAATCATTTACCAAAGCCCATTGTGGACCATGTTTCTCTGCATTACGTATCATCGTTCGAAATTTATATGTTACAAAATTTCTTTCATCCTTACCGACTCTGACTTGCTTATAAAAAATAGAACCTTTTGAATCAAATTTTATCATTAATGCTAATAAAATCCAAATTGGTATTCCTGTTAAAAGTATGATAAAACTTATAATAAAATCAATAGTTCTTTTTGTTAAATATTGCCAAGGCTTCAACAGTTGTGTATTTATCTCAATTAAAGGAATAGCATATAAGTGAAAAGCCCTGGCTTGGCCGGTAAAGAAATCATATAAGTCGGGAACGATTTTAATTAATATTTTTCTTTCTGCACAAAGAGATGAAATACTTAATAATAACTCGTGTTCTGGTTTGTCAATAGCTATAAGTACTTCCTTGGGATTCGTTTGTTTCAATATCTCGGATAAATTGTCCGATGTACCTAATAATTTTATGTCCCTTACATCATTGCTTCCATTTTCATACCATTTCACAACTTCATTTTCGCTAACTAATATTATTCCAATTGCAATATATCCCCACTCTTTAGAACCATTTATTTTCAAAATAAGCTCCTTAACTTCATTTGTTGTTCCAATTATGACAATTGGTATTGCAATTATATTTGATGCTCTTAACCTTTTTTGTAACTTACGAGCTATTAGTCTTCCAATAGATGTAATAATTATGAAAACTGCTAAGTATATTAAAAACAACAATCTTGATGATATACTATCAAGAAAAACAATAAAAAATATTAAAAATGTACCAAATAGACTTACCTTTACAATCGAAAAAAACTCATCGAAGGGGGACCTAACATACCAGTCTTTGTATAGTCCAGATAACCAAAATAATATTATCCAATATGAAGTTAATATCAGCGATGATAAAATGGTTAAATAAAAATCGGGGCTCATAACCGAACCAAAATAACCGGATTTGAATCTAATAAGAAAGTGAAGAAAATATATTAATAAAAATGAAAAAATATCAGTAAATAGTTGCATGTATGGGGCAGTAAATTTACTTTTTAAACTATGTGCATTTAATGTACCAACTGAAAAGGTAGCTTGTTGATCTAATTTATGAATTTCTAAAATACTTTCAGACATAATAAGCTCATTTAAATATTTTAGCTGAATTATTAACAACCTTATCCCAAGCTGCATTTGGTGTAGCTAATAGAAATTTTATTAAGCCTAATAAAAAGCCAATATTAATTGAAATAAAAAATAAAGGCAATTTAAAGAGTATAATGTTTATTTTCATTTTCTCAAAAACCCAGCCAATTAAAGTGGATAAATACAATAATAATTGACCATATGCAAAATAAGGAAATAATTTTGAATTTGGAGTTAATATTAATGTTAAAATAAATATTCCAATTAAAAAGATAGGTGAGAAATATCTTATAAGTTTATGTGATATAATAAAAAATGAAGTCCAACCAAAATCTTTTATAATTTCTTTCTTAAGATTCCATAATGTGTTAAGACCACCTGCAACAAACCTTACTCTTCTTCTTAATTCTCCCTTTAAAGTTTTTCTTCTGACTTCAATTACTTTAGTATCTTCATCATAAATGACACGTTTATTTTGCAATGATACTGAAATGATATTATAAAGGTCGTCACAAACTAAATCATTTGGTATTGGTGTATATAATTCTTTTTTTACTCCATATAATGCACTCAAAGTATTAGTATTTGTTTTAATTGAGCTTTCCCATATTCTAATGTAAGATTCAAGTTTATGGTATAAGGATTCACCAATGGAACCGGTATTACTATCGTCGCTATAAATAACAATGGAAGCCAGAACAGAACCTACATTATCATCAAAGTAATTTGATAGGTATGTTTCTAAACTATTTGGAATTATTCTCGAATCTGCATCTATGTATAAAATAATCTCACTTTTAGCTTTAGGAACGATTTGATTTAATACATAATTTTTACCAGAACGTGGAAATTCATATAAAACCAGATTTTTATATTTGAGCATTAGTTCATGGATGATATTACAGGTTTTATCATTCGAACCATCAGAACCAACAATTAAATTAAGCTTATCTATCGGATAACCGCTTTTAAATACTGATTCGATGGCATCTCTTATCAGTTCTTCTTCATTATACACTGATAAAATGAAAGTTACATCAGGTTCATAATTTTGTTTTTGTTGTACTGGTTTATTGAATAATTTTGATAATAACCATAGAATTAAAGGATAAAAAATTATCGGATATATTAGTAAAAAAAGAAATAATAATATTAAAAATTCAGGAATACTCATAAGTTAAAAATCTTCATATCTTAAAATAAATCTTACGGCATTTGTTGTAATTCTATCAACAGCTTTAAAATGGTATAGCAAATGTATGTTTAAGCCCCTGAATAATTCATAACCTGCTTCAAGTGTAGCATCAATAGTGTTTAGTCGCTTGCCATCGAGGAAATAAACAGTTTCGGGGTCTTCATCAAACCTTCTTGTCTGAAATGGATTACCACCAACATTTATTAACTTGCCGGTAGAATCATAATAATTTTCTCCGTGCCTTTGGAATGAAAGTTTAAGCTTTATTGGATACCTGTCACCCCACCAATAGTAAAAATTTAATGATAATTCATCAGAATTTGGTAATAAATACGAACCATATAACATTCTATCGTTTGCCATTACGTTCAGTGTGTCAAAATGTGTAAATGTATAAGGTTCGATTCTGGCATATTCAATTCCAATGTCTGCTGATGGTAAAAGAGATGCAATAAAACCGATATTCCATGCAGATTTATTGCTCCAATAACCTGTCCCAATCTTTTCGAACCGTACATCATCAAGCAAATAGCTTCCTTTAATTTGAATGCCATTGAAGGGCCTGATTGTGGCGTCTAATCCCATAATTGAATTATCCCTGTCACGGAGGGCATGTTCTAAAGATTTGAAAAAGCTTAATGGATTCAAGTATGATAAATCAATTCCCCGCCTTGAATAAATCACATTCTCCCAAAATCCGATTTCTCCCCAGCTTGGCTTAACTGCAAAACGGTGAATCGCAACATATTTTGAAGGGAGATTGGCTGAGATGCCAACATTTGGGCTTTCTACAGGGATAGACAATAAACTCCCATGGGTAAATCTATATTCAAAATTTGAAAATTTCGCTCCAATGCTGACAGCATCAAACGGAGGGGCATTGTCTGAAAGATATAGTGAATGATTAATACCAGCACCCTGCAAGCGTGTTTCTCTTCCCAAAATAGCATAGAACCAGTCTGTTTGAAATCTGACATGGGATTCTGCAAAATCAAAGTCGCTGTTCAAATCGGTAAATTTTACATTTTGCTGAAGTTTATGGACTTCTTGCAAAGCAAGTTCTCTGTTGCCCGAAATAATTGCTCCGTTTGTGGCTTGTAAGTAATAACCAAGTGTATTACTCAAAGAACCAAAAAATCTGACTCCCAGATTACCATAAATAACGTTTCTTGTTTCTGTATTATCAAATCCAATGATTGATTCTATGGAACCAAGAGGTGAAACATTTACAATATATGATGAATCTTTATAATGATAGAAAAACTTTTCGTCATTGCTAAAAAGCTTATCTGAAATAACCTGGTTTGAATCCGATGAACTATAGAATAGAACAGCGTTTGCTCGTTTAACAATTTCAAATTCTGTTTCGTAAAGTTGTAAAGTTTTTAAATCGGAATTATTCAGTTTAGTTTTATTGTTTGCAATCTTTTGCAAAGCAGCTACTATTTCCTGTCTTTGCAAGGGTAATGAAGATAAGGAAAAATTTTCAAGGTAACCCTTGGTTTCCATATGCAAAAGAAAAGAATAAACAGGATGGGTAACAGGAACGTGTTCAATCTGTGAAATAACAGGGCTTGTTAATAAAACAAACAAGAGTAATATTAATGAAATACGTAACATATATTAAAATTTTCAATTTTCAATTTTCGGTCAATTTTTTTTTGCAATTTTCAATCAAACACCCAACACCCAAGACCTAACTTTATTGTTAACGAATAATCCAAATAAGTGCATTAATAACGGCGGCTGTAGCACCTAAAGCACTGACGACCATAGCCCAAGTCTGCATTTCAATACCCGGAGGTGTGTCTTCAGCTCTCGGAATGTAGATTTCGTCACCGGCATAGACCATGACATCATCATCACCTTCGACCCATGTATGATTTTTTCCTCTGATTATCCTTGCCCTATCCGATTTACCACCTTCGGCTATACCCCCTGCACGCTGAATATACCATTCCATATTTTTTTCGTTTTCAAACATTATATAGCCCGGTTTATTTATTTGGCCATAAATAAAAACACTGCCCGGATTAGAAGGTATGACAATTAAGTCACCATCTTTTAACACAATATTATCAATAGATGAGTTTCCATTATAAAGAGCATTCAAATCGCATGAAACAATCGGCAATTTCTGGTTTTGGTCAATATTAAAACGGGTTGTATCCTGAAGGGTTAAATCGCTATATTGAAACTTTTTTTCAAAATCTCTTCTAGTATTTGTTGAATATGATAAATTACTTCTTCGATAAATTTTAGCTAAGGGCAAATAAGCCTTTTCATTGAAACCACCTGCGAGTTCAATTGCATCTTTTAATTTTGTTTTATCATTTGCAATCGGATATACTCCCGGATTCTTTACATTGCCTGAAATAGCAACCATTCCAACATCAGATGATTGCTCAGACTGTTTTGAACCTACGAGTATCATACTCCCCGGAGTTAAATCAATATCTGGACTTTGTAAATTCATTGAATAATCAACAATAAGTTTTTCTTTTTCCATGCTGCCTGGTACATAAATAAATATATTATCCAAATCTGCATCCTCATTAAACCCTCCTGCTATTTTTAATAGGAAAGATGCTTTATCTCCTTTTTTGTAAGGTAGGGTTGAAGGGTTTAGGACAGCACCTGAAATTGAAATCCGCGGATATTCATCGGGTTCAAACGGAACAATTATTTCATCACCTTCTCTTATGTATTGATCGTATGATGGGTCATTAATGGTATAAGCTTTTAGGATATCTGCATTTTGAGAAGTACCATCATCATGTTTTACAAATATGTTCCTTGAACAATATTGATAATAATTAGGAGAACCTGTACCTGCATTAAGCTTAGCCAACTCATGTTTTTTATCGGTAAATATTAAATATGCAAATGATTCGGTAAGGGATGAACGAGTGGTGCTTGAAATCTTATTTGACAATTTATAAACTGTTGAAATATTATAAGATGCAGGCAATGTCATGGTCCCTTCCGATATGACGTTACCGCTAATGGTAGCTATTACAGTTCTTGGTTTAAAAAGAACAACAGAAGAAACAGTATTCGGATTTCTTTCCGAAATCATATCGAGAATTAATTTCTTAGTTCCGGTTAAAGTCCTATCTTTTAAGGAAATCTCACCAAATCTTGGTAACAGAATCGAATTCTCCGGTGAAACAATAACATATTGAGAATTTGCTGAAGCTGAAAGAATTTGATAAGCTAAAATATCACCCGGGCCAACGTAATAAAAATCGGGATTAATTTTGTTACCTGTCGGCATACTTTCTAATTTTTGAAGTTTATCAGCATCCTGGTTCATAAGTAAATCCTCTTTCATCAAGGATTCCATATCAAATTGGGATAAGCCTTTTAATTGAGAATATGAATTAGATGACAGAGAAAATAAAGTTAGAATTAAAATTAAATGTAAAATGCAATTATGTTTTTTTATCATACTATATTTATAATTATTTGCAACAAAATATCATTAAAAGACAATTGTAACGGATATTTATTTTTAATCCGTGTCAGGAGTTATCCCTGGGACATTAACTTAAAATATCAGCAATTATTTCAGCAATTCTCCCGGCAGCTTTACCATCCCATAATTCAGGCACAGTGCCAACTTTTCGCGGTTTATCAATTATATAATTGATAGCATTTAAAATAATATTTTCATCGGGTTGAACAAGTATATTCGTACCTAACTCGATTGTTACAGGCCTTTCGGTTGTTGTCCTAAGAGTAAGACAAGGAATCTTCAAATACGTAGATTCCTCTTGAATGCCACCTGAATCTGTCAAAATAAAATCGGCATCAAGCATCAGGGAAAGAAAGTCAATGTAACCGAGTGGTTCGAGCAATACCAACTCTGATATTTCTTCGACTTTTTTTTCAAGACTGAAATATTTTAAATTCTTTCGTGTGCGTGGATGAACGGGAAAAATAATTTTTCTGAATTGGGATAAATGTTTGAATATTCTTAGAAACTCATCGAGTCTTTCAGGCTCATCAACATTTGTAGGCCTATGTAAAGTAACTAAGACATACTCCTTAGGTATTAAATCTAATTTATTTCTAATATCTGAATTTACTGCTTTGTCCAAATCATAAATTAAAGAATCAATCATTGTGTTACCGACAAAGAAAATTCTGTTTTTGTTGAAACCTTCTTTGATTAAATTATCAACCCCGCTTTGTTCGGTAACGAAACAGTAATTACAAATAGAATCAGTTACTATGCGGTTGATTTCTTCGGGCATTGTGCGGTCAAAGCTTCTAAGTCCAGCTTCGATGTGAGCGACTTTAATTCCAATCTTGACGGCAGTAATTGAACATGCAATAGTTGAGTTGACATCACCGACAACAATCACCAAATCAGGCTTTAATTCTTTACATACTTTCTCAAATTCAACCATTATCTTAGCAGTTTGCTCGGCATGAGTTCCTGAACCTACACCAAGGAAATAGGATGGCTGAGGCATTTCGAGGTCTTTGAAAAAAGCATCGGACATCGAGAAGTCATAATGCTGTCCGGTATGGACAATGAGATGCTCGATTGAATCATTATATTTTTGGAATGCTCTGTGCAAAGGAGCCACCTTCATAAAATTGGGCCTTGCTCCAACGACAGATATTATTTTCTTTTTAGTCAAATTTTACCTTTTCTATTTTCCGTCTCCAAGAAGAATAATGTTATTTCTATTTTTCACATTTTTGCAGGCATTTCTTGTGTCTATGACAACTTTGCTGTTTTTTGCAATCAAACCAAAATCAAATACCGAATGGTCTGTTGTGATGACTACTACATCAAACTTTTTCAACAATTCCTGATTAAGCTGTTTTTCAGATTTATATATTTTTGAGTTGACTTTAATTTCAGGAATATAAGGGTCATAATATGAGATTTTTCCAATATTCTCATCTTGAAGTAACTCTGCAACCTTGAGAGCCGGTGAATGTCTGAGGTCATCAACATCTTTTTTGAAAGCAACACCAAGTATCAAAATTTTTGCCTTTTTAATAGTTGTATCCTGTTTGGCAATTTCACTAATAATCATATTGCGGACATAGAAAGGCATATACTCATTAATCTCGGCGGCTAATGTGATGAAATTTGTAACGAAATCGTATTCACGAGCCATCCAGGCAAGGTAGTATGGGTCAATTAAAATGCAATGCCCTCCGATTCCGGGACCGGGATAGAATGGAATAAAGCCAAACGGCTTTGTTGAAGCGGCATCAATCACTTCCCAGATGTTAACACCAATTCTGTCACCCAACTGGGCAAGCTCATTAACAAGAGCTATATTGACACTCCTGAAAATGTTTTCAAGCAGTTTTTCCATCTCTGCAATTGAAGGAGAACTGACAGGAACTACTTTGTCAATAGCAAGAGATATTACAGCACAAGCTAATTCAGTGCATTTTTTTGTTATTCCTCCGACGACAACGGGAGTGTTAGATGTGTTCCATTTTTTATTTCCCGGGTCAATCCTTTCGGGGGAGAAAGCGAGATAAAAATCTTTTCCGACTTTTAATCCTGATTTCTCAAGAATTGGTTTAAGATATTTCTCAGTTGTACCGGGAAATGTTGTGCTTTTTAAAATTATGAGCTGCTCTTTCTTAAGATATTTTGCAATTGTGTTTGATGAATCAATAATATAGGAAATATCGGGTTCTTTGTTTGGAGTAAATGGAGTCGGAACACAAATGAAAACAACATTACATTCTTCTAATCGAGAAAAGTCATCAGTAGCTGAAAGAAATTTTTCTGATACACATTTTTTTACTTCCTTTGAATCCAGGTCCTGATTATAATTCTTTCCATTATTAAGCTGTTTGATTTTTGTTTTATCAACATCAAAACCGATAGTTCTGATGCCCTTTTTCGCATATTCGAGTGCTAAAGGCAAACCCACATAACCAATACCAATAACTCCAATCGTTATTTGTTTCTCTTTGATTTTTTTTAATAAATTATTTTCATTTTTTTCTGTTTTCATCAAATATCCCAGATATCAATATAATTTTCAATTTTCAATTTTCAATTTTCAATAAATTTTTAATTTAAAATATTACAAGGGTTGAAAATTTTCAACCCCTACAATTCAAAATTTTGCAATTTTCAAATTAAAACTTAACACTAATTCACATTTCACCATATTGTTTTTTATAATAGTCCCTATACGCACCTGTCCTGACGTTATTGCACCATTGCGGATTATTAATATACCATTGAATTGTATCTTTGATACCTTGTTCAAAATTAATTTTTGGCGACCAGCCGAGTTTTATCTTGATTTTTTCAATATCCATAGCATAGCGTAAGTCATGGCCGGGGCGGTCTTTTATGAATTTTATGAGTGATTCGGATTTATTGAGTTGTTTAAGTATTGATTTAACAATTTCGATATTTGTCAATTCACAGTTTCCTCCTATATTATATACCTGCCCCTGCTCCCCGGTTTTATATACAGTCCAAATTGCCTCGCAATGGTCCTGAACATGAATCCAGTCTCTGACATTCATACCATCGCCATATACTGGCAAAGGCCTATCTTCAAGAGCGTTCAAAATCATTAGTGGAATCAACTTTTCCGGGAATTGATAAGGACCATAATTATTTGAGCATCGTGTAATAACTGCCGGTGTATTGTAGGTATGAACAAAAGCTAATACCAACTGGTCTGCGGCGGCTTTTGATGCAGAATATGGCGAATTGGGGGAGAGCGGAGTTGATTCAGTGAATTTACCTGTCTCTCCGAGAGAGCCATAAACCTCATCGGTCGAAACATGAAGCATCAATTTTAATTTCAATTCATTGACAACTTCCAATAATATTAATGTTCCCAAAACATTTGTGTCAATGAAAGGATGAGCATTCATAATTGAACGGTCAACATGGGATTCAGCCGCAAAGTTAATTATTGATGTTACATTATGTTTTTCACAAACTGACTTGACCAGCTCGGCATTTTGAATTGAACCATGAACAAATGTATAGTTTGGATTTTTTTCAATTGATTTCAGATTTTCAAGGTTACCAGCATAGGTCAAAGCATCCAAATTGACAATATTCACATCTTCGTTAGATAGAATATGTCTTATAAAACAACTTCCTATGAAGCCTGCCCCACCTGTTACAAGAATTGATTCATTCATTTCTAATTATCGGATTTAAATAAATTTAAAATTACGGAAACATTGAGGCAATTCAAAACTACTCAAGAAGTTTAATTGGGGAATAGTGGTTGGGGATTGGGGTTTAGCACTTCCGGACCCCAGCCTAAGCTCAGTACTCTTAACAAAGTAAATTTATTCTTTAATAATTAATCAACATTCAGTTGCATACCACTAAGTTTTACGATAGATGCCGCAATGCTCGGTAATGAATCGGAATAAGCCAGGAGATATGTGTCTGTCATGATTACATCCTTCAAATAAGGGTTACCGAATAGAACAGCTATTGTTTTTTTTCCTTCTGACAATTCTGATACTATATTCTTAATTTTATCAGTTATATTAACAGTTCCCTTATAAGCTTTAGCACGATAGAAAAATGCAAGCAACATTATATCTGCATTCTTTATTCCTTCTTTTAGAGATTTCAGGTCTCCATCAGAAATTTCATCATTGATAAAACCGAAATCGCAATCATTATCCAAAGCCTGGGCAAGCATTTTGAAGAATAAAGCTCCGGGTTGAATATCATCATCGGGTATGAAGGCAAATCCGCCGATGGATAATTTTTTCTGAATAGGAAGGAGAGAATTATTTCCAATGACAGAGATAGATTTCATAGCGATTTTAAGTGCGAGATTTCCATGTTTTTCTGCTAATTCTGAAAGATTTAATTTAGTAGAGACAGGTCTCAGACCTGTCTCTACATCACCTTGCGTTGTTAGCTTTTCACTACTGCACCAGTTCTTAGCTCCAATGATTTTTTCAACACTTCTTTTTACCTGTTCAAGTATTATAGTATCATTTTTCATTAATGATTCAAGTGTGTTAATTGCTTCATTACAATCGGGAGGAAGCAATGCTATATCTGCACCTGCTTTGAAAAGTAATTCTATTGCTTGAGCATTTGAATAATTTGATGTAATTGAGTTCATGTCCAAAGCATCAGTGAGAATCAATCTATCAAAACCAAGTTCTTTCCTCAATAAATCAGTTATAATTTTTTTTGATAATGATGCAGGAAGACCTGAATCATCAATTGATGGGACAGAAAGATGTCCAACCATAATTGAACGGGCTCCATTGTTAATTGCATTCATAAAAGGCTTTAATTCAAGGGCATTAAGTTCTTCCCTACTTTTATTAAGTACAGGTAATGATAAATGAGAATCAATATCGGTATCACCATGACCGGGAAAATGCTTTGCACATGATAAAACATTTACCGATTGTGTTCCTTGTACATAAGCAAGGCTATGCTTTTCTACTATACTTGAATTTTCTCCGAATGAACGAATATTTATTATCGGATTTTGGGGATTTGAATTAACATCACAGACAGGAGCGAGATTCCAATTGATTCCGATTGCTTTCGCTTCTTCTGCAATTGCTTTAGCACATTGAAATGTCAATTCTGAATCGTCAGCATATCCCATAGCCATTGCATGGGGAAAAGCAGTGCCATCCAGTAATCTCATAGGTAAGCCATTCTCAAAATCAGCGCAGAAAAAGAGGGGAATTTCAGAAAGGTATTGAAGTTCATCGAGCATTTTTTTTGTATCAGCGGCTGTCCCTTTGAATACGCAGAAACCTCCGATGCCGGATTTAACAAGGTTTTTTGCATTTTCCTGATAACCGATATCTTTAAAATAATCATCGGAAGAGAGCCTGCCGATAATGCATTGAGCGGCTAGTTGATTGTAATTAAAACTTTCAATATTTGGAATATTTTTCACTTAACAAATTCAATAATTTCTCAATTTTACTTAGTTTCTTTTATAGTCTTATTTATCCAATCAAGAATGGTAGAAATTCTGACCCAATAATATTTATGGCAATAGTATCCTGTTTTCATGAATTGGTCTAGATAAATTCCTCCAGAAGGAGATACACCTGCTAATAACCATTGATTATTTTTTTCAATTAATAAACCACCACCTGAGTCGCCTCCACTAATAAAAAATTCTAATTCGAGTGGTTGAGGATTTCCGGTTTTATTACAATTTGTATCAGTTGGACTATCAAAATCACAGACCATGTAACCTGGAACTCCATCACGAAAATTCAATATTGAGTCAATCATATTTTCACCTGCAAGCTTCTTCCCCAATTTCAAAGAATCATCATAAGCTCCTCCATAATGACCCCAACCTACTCCAACAGCTTTTTTCCCAACTTCATCATATTTATTGTTGAGTTGTGGAATTTTAATATTTGATACAGGTTCTTTTAATTTTATTAAGCATATATCATAATTCTTACTTTTTCCTTTTGGATTTGCTCCAAAATACCCCGGATGAAAGATAATTGTATCCGGTTCATAAAGTTTGTTTTCAAATTGAAACCTATATTCATTGCAAGGTGCCTGATTTTCTGAGACCAATATATTATAGTAAATTTTGGTAGTATCATTAATGTAAGCAGTTGTATCTTTGGTGATAACATCAGTAAATAAATGACAAGCTGATAAGATATACCTATCCGAAATTAACACGCAAGAAGCTTTACCCAACAGAGAATCTGTGTTATTTTTTTTAATAATTCTGAAATTGTGACCGACACATTTGAACTGCTCTTCCTGTGCTAATTTTAAATAATCAGTTGAGTCTTTATCATGCCGATAAATAATTGCAGGAGAGAGCATGATGTTTGCAAAAAAAAGAAATAAAACTAATGTTTTCATAAAAGCACCTTGATTTATGGATTTATTTGATTTATAATCCCCCTTAATCCCCCTTTGATAAAGGGGGAAAAGTCTTAACAATTTTTCTTACCTAATTCATAATTCGTAATTCATAATTCGTAATTATTTAAAATCCCCCTGAATCCCCCTTTATTAAAGGGGGAAAGTTATATTAATCAATAAATAAAACATTTTCACCTTCGTAATTACGTACCAGTTCTCGGATTTCATCTGATATTCTTTCTGGTTGCCTTGTTTTGAAATTTATATTAACCAGAACAATACTTGCTTTTGCAAGTAATAATCCGCTTTCGAGACGGATTATATTTTCAAAACCGAAGGATGAATTTTTTATAAATGATATTCTCGTAAAAACTTCATAGGCATCGTCGAAACTTGCAGTGTTGAAATAATCTATTTCAGCATGTGCAGACATAACAGGAAATTCATAGATTGAAATTTTACCTGATTCTCTACTAAGAAGTTGACGCAAATACTCAATTCTCGCCCACTCCAGCCAATAAAAATATTGGAGGTTATGGACAATGCTGTATGAATCAACCTCGTGGAATTTCACTCTCCCACTGACTTTGAATTTGAATTTAGTAAGTGATTCTTCTATTATTTTTAATTTCTGTTCTATTTCGTTCATAATTATTATTATCTACTTATTTAAAGAATAAAGTTTTTCGACTGCATTAATTACAGTTTTATGATAATCATTAAATTTATTATAATCTTCATCATTATTTGTTTTTAAAAAGCTCATCAAAAGTTTAGTATCTTCTTTCATAAAAAAAAGAGTTTTGATAATTTCTTTTATAAACTTGTTATCATCCTTATTTAAGGTTTGTGATTTGACAAGAGCGCCCAATTTTTTAATTTCATCCTCTATGGTGAATGTAATAGACTGAACAACATCAGAATAGTTAGAAAACCGTGTTGTATCCTCGTCGAGTTCAATGTTTTGTTTGATAAGAGAAATGGATGTCAGAGACAGATAAATTGTGTTGGATGAGAAGGATGCAATAGTTTTCAAAAACTGTTCATCATAACTCTTAACTGTTTCCTGAGAATATGAATTATTAAAAAAGAATGTGCATAGGATAAGAAAGAAGATCCTTCGACTACGCTCAGGATGACTTACTCTTTTGTTTATAAAAAATAAGAATTGAAAGACCGAAAAAATAGTTTTCATTAGCAACCTACATCTTTCTTTTTATCATATTATTCAAAACATCTTTTATTATATCAACAGCAGTTTTCACCTGAGATGTTTCAACCTGATAATGAAATACGACACGAACCGAATTATTGCCGAGGTGAAGTAATAAAAGACCTTGTTGTTTACATTTTTCTTCAAACTCTGCTCCATTGATTTGAGCATCAATTTTAAAATACACAATGTTTGTCACTACCCTATCAATATCAAGTGTAACAAATTCGGATTCTGAAACAAGTTTCGCAAAAGTTTTTGCATTTTCATGGTCATTTTTCAATAAAGGAAGATTATTTTTCAAAGCATATAAACCTGCGGCGGCTATGATACCTGCCTGACGCATACCGCCCCCCATCAGTTTACGCTTTCTTCTTCCTTCGGAGATTAAATCCTTCGAGCCGACAAGCAAGGAGCCTACGGGAGCTCCAAGTGCTTTAGACAAACATACTGTAACAGTATCGAAAGGTTCAGCATAATCTTTGAGCGAAATTCCTGTAGCCACACAGGCATTCCAGAGGCGGGCTCCGTCACAATGAAATGAGAGTTTGTTCTCATCAACAATTTGTTTCACTTGCTTTATATAATCAAGAGGAATGACTGCTCCACCATGACGGTTATGAGTGTTTTCCAAACAAATAAGAGCTGTGTGAGGAAAATGGTCATCAAAAACACGTATGGAATTTTTTATTTCACCGATAGGCATGATGCCTCTTTCGGATTTGATAGGCCTAAGCTGTACACCTGATATGACTGCAGGTGCGGCAGCTTCGTAATAATATATATGTGCATCGGCATCAACAATGACTTCATCAGCCCTTTTCGTTTGAACTGCAATTGCAATTTGATTGCTCATAGTACCGGATGGGACATATAATGCCGCTTCCTTACCAAGTAAATCAGCAGTGTATTCCTGTAATTCATTTACTGTAGGGTCATCCCCGAAAACATCATCTCCAACCTTAGCGGTGACAATTGCATTGAGCATGTTTTTAGTCGGAACGGTAACTGTATCGCTTCGTAAATCAATCAATTTTAAATCCCCCTAAATCCCCCTTTTTCAAAGGGGGAAAGTTTTTTTAATGCAATAGATTAATATATGATAAATGGAATAAATAATCGGAAACATATTCGCCAATCCACATAAGAACACCAATGCAGATTGGAATTGTTATATTGTCATCTACTTTCATCATTCTTGATGCGGCTTCTACCATTCCACCGAGGAAGGCAGAGATAAAACCAAATACAAAAAACGTCCATGGAGCCGATGTCATATACCCGATAAATGAAACAATAAAAAATGCAATAATTATAAATGCAGAAGTTCCTTCCCAGCTTTTATCGAAAAGAGGTGTCTTTCCGAATTTTCTACCAAACAAGGCAGCAGCTATATCGGATAAAATCAAAATTGAAAATCCGGTTACAAACAAAATTTTAGGAAATACCAATATACCGATGGTAGCTGAAATCAATACCCAGGAAGCTCCGTTAAGAGTGTATTCTTTTTCAACTTCATGACGTCTGAGCATTCTACCAAAAATGAGTCGAACAAAAAATTGAGCCTTATTTCTTTTTTTGCTAAGTACATCAATTACAATAAAGAGGATGGTTAATGGTATAAGAATTGATAGACCTATACTTTGTGGAATGAAAGTATAAGTAATAGGAATAGATAATGACATCAGATGGATGCTTTTTCTGAGAACTTCCTGGCTATAGGTGATTTCGTGAAATTCGTCCATTTATTTAATTAAAATATGGATACAATAATTGTAAAAGCATACGCAAAAATAAATCTTGGCCTTGAAATCCTCAACAAGAGGCAAGACGGCTACCATAATATTAATTCTGCAATAACCCGCATAAGCCTTGCAGATACTCTATATATTCGCAAAAATAAGGAAATATTAGTTAATTCTTCACCGCACCTTAATATTCCAACCGAACAAAATCTTGTATATAAGGCAGCCAAACTGATTAAAGAAACTTATAATGTTGAGAGTGGTGCAGAGATATTAATTGAAAAAGAAATTCCAATGGGTGCGGGACTTGGCGGTGGCAGTTCGGATGCAGCGGCAACAATCAAAGGTTTGTTGAAGCTGTGGGATATTATTGGTTCAGGTTCAGTTATGTCGGAAGTAACTCCCGACACGGTTCGTATTTTTGCAAACCGATTAGGTACTGATGTGCCATTTTTCCTAAAAGAAGGAACTGCTATTGCTTCCGAACTGGGTGATGTTTTAGATTATTTCAAATCAGATTTGAATTTTGTCGTATTAATTGTAATGCCTGATATTTCTATTTCAACAAAGTTGGCTTATGAAAACCTGAATGAAAATCATTTTAGTAGATATAAAACAGATTTTAAGAGTGTTCTAAATGAAGCGGTTAAAAATAAAAGTATTCTAAAAGGAAAAGTTTTTAATAATTTTGAACTTTTAATTTTCGACCACTACCCTGAAATAAGAAAAATTAAAAATGAACTTTATGATTGTGGTGCTGTATTTGCACTTATGAGTGGCAGTGGTTCGAGTGTATATGGATTGTTTGATACGAAAGAAGAAGCACAATTAGCTTCAAAGAAATTTAACAGATATAGAAATTTTGTGTGCGGGATTATTTAAAATAAATTATGAATTTTAAATTTTGGATTATGAATTGTGGTTATATAATTGATTTCACGCAAAGGCGCAAAGTAATTCGCAAAGAATGCGAAGAAATGAGATTTTTCTGTCAGGAGTAACTCCTGACAGGGTATCTTTAATGAACAGTAAATAATGAACAGTGAATAAATATAGAAAAATAATGAAATTAAAATTGAATATTATAACCACATTTATTCATTATTCATTGTTAATTATTAATTAAAAGTGATGAAGATACTATTAACATCGGCGGAAATGGTTCCTTTTGCTAAGACAGGAGGGTTGGCAGATATTACTGCATCTCTGCCAGTCGAATGGGAAAAGCAAGGGCAGGAAACCGTTGTAGTTATGCCGAAATATGCACACATAGATGTTTATGCTTATGGTTTCAAACCAACTTTTATGGTTGTTTATGTTCCAATAAGCACATGGACAGAGTTTGCTCATGTATGGAAAGGCCATTTACCAAATTCTAATATCCCTGTTTACTTACTTGAAAACAACGATTACTTTAACAGACGGGGGATTTATGGCGACCCTAACGAATATCCTGACAATGACAGAAGATTTATTTTCCTGAGCAGGGCAGTATTTGAAGTTGCCAAAATGATAGATTTCAAACCTGATGTTATTCATGCCCACGATTTTCATACTGCATTCACAATGGCTTTTCTGAAATCGCAATACAGGAATGACCCGAGGTTTTCCAAAACAGCAGGTGTTTATACTATTCACAATCTTGCATATCAGGGCTGGTTCAATCCACAAAGGGCAATGGATTTTGCCGGATTTGGTATGAAGGAATTTTATCCGGGCTGCTGGTTTGAGCATAAATCGTCTGTCAATGCCATGAAAACGGGTATTATGTTTGCAGATAAAATCACAACAGTCAGTCCGACTTATGCAAAAGAAATCAGGAATCCATATTTCAGTGAAGGTTTGCAGGATGTGCTTGGTGCAAAAGGCGGCGACCTTGTAGGTATTTTGAATGGGATTTATTATAACGAATGGGACCCTGAGAAAGATAATTACCTGCATTCAAAATATAATAGAGATTATCTGATGGGAAAACATATTAATAAAATAAATTTCCTGAAAGAAACGGGATTGAATGACAGGGACAATCTCGATTTGCCTTTGATAGGCATGGTTTCAAGGCTGACAGAGCAAAAAGGAATAGACCTGCTTATAGATAAAATCGAATATTTCTTAGGAAATAATTTATTCAGATTAGCTATACTCGGTTCGGGTGAATCAAGGTATGAGGATTATTTCAGGTATCTTGCATGGAAATACCCAAAGAGAGTGTATGTCAATATTGGATATAATAATACACTTTCACACAGAATCATTGCAGGCTCGGATTTCATGGTACTGCCATCGAGGTTTGAACCTTGCGGTTTGACACAAATGTATGCCTTGAAATATGGCACAATACCGATAGTCAGGCAAACAGGAGGATTAGCCGACACAATCGAGGAGTACAATTCTAAAAAACAAACCGGAAATGGATTTACATTTTATAATTATAATGCGGATGATTTTGCTTATGCCGTTAATCGAGCTTTGTCATTATATTCAAAAGGAAAACATTGGGACAAAATCAGATTAAACGCAATGAGCTGTGATTTTTCATCCAGCGGTTCCGCACTCGAATACCTGAAAGTTTTTAAATGGGCGATGGACAAAGTAAGATTAAAATAATTACGAATTACGAATTACGAATTGTGGATATATATTAATTGAAAATGCTGAATTAAATTAATATATCAATTTTATCACGAAGTGATTAAATATCAGTAGCAAAAGAATTACTGTCACCACACTTATCTCTTAGGAATTAAATATTCAATTATGAATTACGAATTATGAATAAAATTCAATAAACACCCCATTAATCCCCTCTCAAAAGGGGGCAATTGATGTGGGTTGTGGCTATGGATTCCGTATCAAGTATGGAATGACATTTTTTCTTAAGTGAATAAATATAAAACCACAATTATTCATTATTCGTTATTCATTATTCACTAAAAAATAATTCTGCAATAATACTAAATCCACAACGTTTTGCTAATATTAGCCAATTTAATTAAATTACAAATTATGATTTACGAATTAAGAATTAATTGTTATGAAAGTGGTTAATAATGATATTTTTTCTGTCAGGAGTAACTCCTGACAGGGTTAAAATTGGATAGATTGGAAAGATTATGAATAATTATTTACATAATAATTATTGTTAACATTAAAATAATAAAAATAAAATGTATAAATATTTAGCAGCAATAAGTTTGGGTATTCTATTGCTTGGGAGCGGAGGCTGCAAGCAATATGATAACTTCACTACATATTTCAATACATATTATAATGCCGAAAGACTGATTAAAGAAACCGAAGAAGATTTCGAATACCAGGAAGAGAAAAGGAGAGTCAAACCAAGAATTATTGTTCCTGATAATAAAATGTATGTCCCTGCTATTCCGAAAACAGGCCCGCCACCTTTTCTGACAGAATTTATTATTTCACAGCAGAAGCTTCAACCAGTCAAGACTAAGCTTGATTCTATAATCATCAAAGGTTCTAAGATATTGTCAAAGCATCCAAAGAGTAATTATATCGAAGGAACACTTTATTTGATGGCACTTTCATTTTTTTATCAGAACCAGTGGATAAATTCACAAATCAAATGCAGTGAGCTGATTGATAAATATCCTGATGGAGAAATGTCACCCGATGCACATTTGCTAATGGCGAAAGATTACCTGATACAAAGAAAATATTTGGCAGGGCAGGTGCTTTTGTCAAGAACCGTGGACATAGCCTGGCAGAAGAAAAGATATGATATTTTATCGGAAGCATTCAGATTAGAAGCAGAGTTATCGCTATTTCTGAATGACACCGAAGGAGCTTTAAGGCCTTATAAGCAGGCAATTGTTCAATGCGAAGATGATGAGCAGCGTGCAAAGTGGCAGCTCGACCTCGCATCGCTTCAATACAGAATCGGCAAGTTTGACAGGGCTGAAATTAGTTTTCGTAAAGTGCATGAATACAGTCCGGATTATCTCGGCATTTTCGAAGCATTGCTTTACGAAGCAGCATGCAAAACGCGATTAGGTAATTATGAAGAAGCTGAAAAAATTCTTGACCGGATTGAAGGTGACGGGAAATTCCAGGAATGGAGGGCAAATATACTTGCCGAGAGAATGAACATATTGAGGCTTCAAAAGAAAGATACATTATTTAATAAAGTAACGGTATATGCAGATTCAGCCTATCCCAATAATGATGCAATATCAACTGTGTATTATGAAATGGGAATGGATAATTTCAACAAAAACAAATATGTATATGCGAGGAATTATTTTGCAAGGGCGAAATTAATCAAAACACCGGTTTCAAATTCTGCAGACAGGATGTATAAGCTATTGAACAGTTGGGAAAGCAAGAGAAATGTTACAGTGCCTTTAATGCAGAGATGGTCAACTCATGACACACTGAACGATTCCACATTATCCGTATTTGCATTGAATCTTTTCGAGACCGGAAGAATACACGAGCAACTTGGCAATCCAGATTCAGCAGAGTTTTATTTCAAATTTGCAAAAGATGCCTCTCCCCCATCCGAGAAAGCGTCGGCAAGATATTTATATGTTTATGCAAGATATATCGAGGACAATGAGCCGACAGTTGCAGATTCTATCCTCGATTATATTGTCCAGGTATTTCCAACAACCGAATATGGAATAGATGCCCGTAAAAGATTAGGCTATACTGAAGAGTTTCTGATTGACACAGTCGCGGAATTATATAAATCCGGGGTGAGTTTAAGGAAAAATAAAGAATATCAGTATGCCTTACAGCAGTTCCTTACAATCTATGACAAATACCCGCAAAATCAATTTGCTCCAAAGGCTCTTTATTCAGTCGGATGGACTTATGAGAATGATATAAAGAACAGGGATAGTGCTATTCATTACTATTTACTTTTATTGGAAAAATATCCAAACTCAGAATATGCAAGAGACATTAGAGCAATGGTGGATTTTGCAAATGCTGTTAAAGATGGGAAAGTGCCTGATTCATTGAAAGCACGTTCATTACTTAAATATGAAAGAAAGATGCAGATTGATACGATTGCAAGCCAACCGGCTGAACAAGGAAAGAAGAACAAATCTCTTTTCAATGACCCTATGGAGATACTCGACAAGCCTACTGAGTTTATTAAAACTCTGACTGAGCCTTTTTCAAATCCTGAAAAGATGCTCGAAAATGCAACGAAGGATGTTACTGACCCGAAGAAAATTCAGGATAGACTAACACCTGAAATTAAGTTTGAAAATCCGTTTAAAGATTTGGAACCTGACTCGACAAAGGAAAAGAAAGTCGAACCGCCAAAATGATAAATAAATGCTGAATTCTGAATTATTATTAGAAAAAGAATTTTTAAATAAAAATATCTGTTAAGGGTAATCACTGAGTGATTGATACAACAAAGAAAACCGATAATAAGCAAACGAATATCGAGCATCAGCTTGCTTGGTACAAAACTTTCTTTGATAATTCAACAGATGCGGTTTTTATTATTCAACCGGACACATGGACAGTACTGGATGCCAATACATGTGCATCGGATATAATGAACATTCCGAAAGATAATTTAATCGGCTCTACACTGCCTCAATTCCGTAGAATATTCAAATTATTGAATAAAAGCGAATCTCCGGTTGTGCTAAGTGAATTGACTCTATATAATTCAGAAGACATTGAGGTAATGATTGAAGTCAGTGCGAGGTTTATTGATTTTGACGGACAAAGGCTCATTCAAGCGATTGCAAGAGATGTGAGCGAGCAAAGGATTTTGACCGATAAATTATTGCAGACTGATAAACTCGTGCTTCTGGGCCAGTTATCTGCGGGAATATCTCATGAAATAAGAAATCCATTGTCGGCTGTAAATTTGAATTTACAAACTCTTGAAAGAGAATTGCCCAAGGATTCTCAGGAACTGGAGAAAGTGAAAATTGCTTTGCAGGGTGTCGAAAGAATTTCTAAAATTGTAGAAAAAACTTTGAGTTTTTCAAGGACATCCATTCCTGATATTAGAGGCTTGGATGTTAACACTCAATTACGTTCAACTCTCGATTTATTATCGTCTCCCCTGTCCAAGAAAAGCATTGAAGTTGATTTTGAACTTGAAGATAATTTACCAAAAATAGCGGCTGATACTAAGCAAATGCAGCAGGTATTTATAAATTTGATTACAAATTCGATTGATGCCATTGACGGTGCAGGAAAAATTGAAATAAAAACTTTTGTTGAGAAAGCAACGAGAGACAAAGAGCCTGATTACGTTGTAACATCAATTTCAGATACGGGTGCTGGCATAAGTCCTGAAGATTTGCCAAAAGTATTTAATCCTTTTTTTACAAGGAAGGCTGAAGGAACAGGCTTAGGGCTACCCATAACACAAAGGATAATATATAATCATAATGGGATTATTGACATTGAAAGTATTGTTGGGAAAGGGACGACTTTTTATATAAAATTACCTGTTATTAATGATAATTGAAAATAGGAAATAGGAAATTTTTTTAATGTAGAATGCAAAATGTAAAATGAATAACGAAGGAAATATTATTAAATTAAAATTTGAAATTTTAACCGAAATTATTCACTGTTCACTATTAATTATTAACTAATATTTTGGAGTATATGGAACAACAGAATTACACAATTGTTGTGATTGAAGATGACCCGCTGGTCAATTCAACCGTTAAAGAAATACTTAGTAAGAAATATTCAAAAGTTATTACATATACCGATGCCCAGGTAGCGCAGGATGAATTTCACCTGATAGGCCCCGACCTGGTGTTACTGGATATTTTTCTTGGGCATGCAAACGGATTAGACATCCTCGAAATGCTGCGTAAGCTGGGCTACACAATGCCTGTTATTATGATGACGGCTTTTTCCGATATAAAAATGGCTGTCAGGGCAATGAAGCTTGGAGCCGAGGATTTCATTGTCAAGCCTCTCGACCTGGAACAGCTTGAGGTTGCTGTTGAAAAAGCATTAGATAATTATGATTTAAGGCGTCAGGTTGATTTACTTTCGGAAAAACTACGCGAAGAACAACCAAATGAGATTCTCGGCAATTATGAAGGCATGAACAAAGCAATAGATACCGCAAAAATCATAGCATCTGCTGACACTACAGCCATTTTACTTGGTGAATCCGGGACAGGTAAAGAATTAATTGCAAGATACATACACGACAACTCGAACAAGGCTAAGGGGCCTTTTGTAACAATAAACTGCGGTGCAATACCGAGAGAGTTAGCTGAAAATGAATTATTCGGATACGAAAGAGGTGCATTCACGGGTGCTACTGAAAAAATCAGGCCCGGGAAATTTGAACAAGCTAACCGGGGAACAATACTTCTCGATGAAATATCGGAATTGAGCATGGAACTTCAGGTGAAACTGCTAAGAGTATTGCAGGAAAGAAGCTTTTACAGGCTCGGAGGTACAAAAGAAATAAGTGTTGATGTCAGGGTTATTGCATCTTCAAATCAGGAACTGGAGAAGCTGGTAGAAGAAGGGAAATTCAGAGAGGATTTGTTTTACAGGTTAAATGTTGCAAGAGTTTTTCTCCCGCCTCTGAAAGAAAGAGGTGCCGATATAATGCTTATGGCAAAGGCTTTTGTTAAAGAGTTCAATAAAAAATTCAATAAAAATGTCAAGGGATTTTCTCCCGACGCAATCGATATAATAAATAACTACCAATGGAAAGGTAATGTCCGTGAGCTTCGAAATGTAATCGAGAGAATCATACTTCTCGAGAGCGGCGATTTAATAACCAGAGAAAGTTTGAGTTTCCTCAAAACAAGCCCAGGACAAGCCGGAACACCAATCAAAGCCGCTGCCGAACTTGGAGAGGGGCAGCATTACCTGCAGATAGCAAAGAATGGTGTTACTATGGGTAATGTAGTGCGTGATTTGATAATCCAGACTTTGAATATTACAAACGGGAATCAAATAAAAGCGGCAAAGTTGCTCGGTATTTCAAGAGCAAAGTTAAGATATAGAATTGAGCAGCTTGGGATTAATATCACAGGGAAAAACATTACTTAATCATAATTTTGAGTTTTGAGTTTTAAGTGTTGAGTGTTGTATTGTGGTTGTATTTTATTTAAAAAATAAATATTTTAAAAATTTATCTCGTAGGGATTAAATATTAGTAGAAGATGAATATTCTCATCCTCACTTATCCCGTAGGGATTATATTAGGACATAGGAATTTTAAATTTTGAATTTTAAATTTTGAATTGTGGTCAATTTTAATTGAAATTGAAATTTTCATGGAGAATTATCCCGTAGGGATTAAATATTAGTAGAAGATGAATATTCTCATCCTCACTTATCCCGTAGGGATTATATTAGGACATAGGAATTAGGATATTTAAATTTTAAATTTTGAATTTTGAATTTTGAATGAAGGTCATAAACTTTTAATGTAGTTTGAAGTTTTGATAATTAAGTAGCGAAAGTTTTAGGTTAAGGGTTTTTTTATTTAATGAAATAGATATGGAAGCACAGTTGTTTACATTTAAGTATAGTAAGGATAGCACAAAGACCGAATCAATTAAGCAGGAGCCTGTCGAGTTGGTAATGAGTGCAGGAGCGTTTATTGAATTGCGAAATATTATTTATCAATATTCAGGAATTTTCTACACCGAAAATAAGAAGTATTTGCTGGAGGGAAGAATAAGTAAGATTATTTTTGAAAAAAATATGTCCGGCTATGAAGAATATATAAAAGTGCTTAAATCCCCAAGATACAGGGACGAAGTCAACGAACTTTTGGAATCGATAACTATCAATGAAACTTATTTTTTCCGGTCTGAGGAACAGTTTGATGCTTTTGAAAAGTATCTCGTTCCCGAAATAATAAAATTGAAAGAAAAAAAGGAAGACCTTTACATAAGGATATGGAGTGCAGGAACGTCCACAGGCGAAGAAGCTTACACTATTGCCATTATTATTCAGGAAAGACTTCAAAAAAAATTCCCAAATGCAAAGTTCCAGGTTTTGGCAAGCGATATCAATAATAATGCTCTTGCTGCTGCAAAAAAAGGGATTTACAAAGATTATGCTGTGAAAGGACTACCTTCGGATATATTAGAGAAATATTTCAAAAAAACGGACAGCTATTATATACTGAACGATGGAATCAAGCAAATGGTTAAATTCACTAATGTAAATCTGTATGATTACAATGCTATCAAAACCATAAAAAATGTTGATGTGATTTTTTGCGTAAATGTTCTTATATTTTTTGATATTCCTTCTAAGCAAAAAGTTCTATCGTATCTTCACGAAATTTTAAACAAGGGTGGATATTTGATGATTGGAAATTCCGAGTCCTTGCATAATCTGACAAGAGATTTTAAGTTACTGCATTATCCGAAGACAATGGCGTACAAGAAAGAGTAATTACTAATTAAAATTGATAAAATGTGGTATAGATATTGATTAAAAATTGATAATTAATAATTGAAAATTGATAATTAATATTTTTAAATGAGTGAGACAGAGAACATAGAGAATAAGCAAAATACTGAGAACTTAAATGGGAACGACTCTCCGTTTTCTGAGGAATTCGATAAGGATTTGGTTGTTAATAAACAGGAAGGCGAACAAAAACCCTCAATAATGACTGATGAAGAACTTATCGAGGCTCTCACCTTAACGGAAGATTTGCGGAAAGATAAAAGTTTCTCCAATCTTATTAAGGGTGACCCTGAGGAATATGAAAAAACAACCGAGGAAGTATTAAAAAAGAAGTTTAAGGATTATCTTCAAATAAGAAATATATCTGGTGTTGAAAGTGATATACCTCATAGCAGTAGAATACCTGCGGAAAAAGTTAGGGATTCAGGTGTTATGATGGAAATCTTAGATGACCCTGCAATTAATGATGAGCAGAAACATTCTTCGGTTTATGTTCATAAAAATGAGAATGGTGATATTGAAATTATCGAAGTAGTATGTTCCTGCGGAAAGAAAACATTTATTTCACTTCAAACACCCGAAGAAGGGCAAGACAGCGAATATCCCGATGTCGGTGTTCATGATTTTAATTATGAAGAGCTGAAGAAGAATTCCGAATGATGACCCTTCGACTACGCTCAGGGTGACATTAATCCAAATTTTTCCATTGTCATGCTGAATTTATTTCAGCATCCATAGCCTAATTGTCAGAACTTTGATTTCGGTGATTAACCCCATATTTTAAGATGGGGGCAGGGCTATAGCTGTGGGTCACGTCTCATGCCCCCCCATGCTGAAGCATGGGGTTATTCTCACGCAAAGCCGCAAAGGAATTCGCAAAGGACACGAAGAAATAGATAATTAAAGAACAGGAAAATGTCATGCTGAATTTATTTCAGCATCCATAGCCTAATTGTCAGGACTTTGATTTCGGTGATTAACCCCATATTTTAAGATGGGGGCAGGGCTATAGCTGTGGGTCACGTCTCATGCCCCCCATGCTGAAGCATGGGGTTATTCTCACGCAAAGCCGCAAAGGAATTCGCAAAGGACACGAAGAAATAGAAATCAAAAAGCTGAAGCCGAAATGAACAAAGCCTGGAGCAGGAAGACAAATATTGTTAATGATGTTTTCATAAGATTATCGACATTCGTAATTGTTATTACACACCCCTTTATCCCCTCTTTTTAGAGGGGAAATCTATTTTTAATACTCAATCTGAGTATGCAATGCGATTTCTTCGAGTATGGAGCTGACTTTGAGGCAGTCGTGAATCTCGCCGCTGAATACGACTGCTTTTCCGTTAGTATGAACTTCCCATGTGAGAGACTCTGCCTTTTCAAGTGTGCAGTCTATTGCTTTGATTAATTGGTTAATGACATCTTCGAAAGTGTGAATTTCATCGTTATAAAGAATGACCTTTGCCGCCGTTGTTATATCGTCAATAACGTCAACGTCTGTGTCAATACCGGTCAAATCACCATGTGTAACAGTAGTTTCGTCAGCCATAGACTCCAATATCATATTTAAGGAATTAAAATTTAAGTAATATTGATGAGAATTAAAAATTATTTTTGGAGATTGGGGGTTGGGGATTGGTGGTTGGAGTAAATAAACCGTGTCAGGAGTTACTCCTGACATGGATATCGTGTAGGGACAGAACATTGTTCTGTCCGAACTCCAAACACGGATAGAAATTGGAATCCCTCTTTGAAAAAGGGGGCAAAATGGATTCCTGCATTCGCAGGTATGACAATTATTAAGGAATATTAGGTTTTTCAGTTGTATGAATATAGGAACTTTTGTAATTTTAATATTTGAATTTTTGCAATTCCTTTGACCAATGGATTGGAAATTACTAACCGGGTTAAAGGATAAGGATTAAGGTAAAACATAAGACAGGTATATTGTAATGCATGAATTAATCAAGTATGTCCCTCTGCTCCCATTCATAGGCTTTCTTATCTTAGGATTATTTGGAAAATATTTTAAAAAAGAAGCAATCATAGGCACAATCGGAAGTGGAACTGTGTTTGGCTCGTTAATAATATCGCTTATTATATTTTTCGACTTTATGGGCAAGGGGCATGAAAAACCCCTATTAGTACCGGTTTACAAATGGATTGAAACAGGAGCATTAAACATTAACGTTTCATACCAGGTTGACCAACTGTCAATTCTTTTTTCTTTGATTGTAACTGGCGTCGGCTTTTTAATCCATGTTTACTCAATCGGCTACATGAGGGGTGACAGGAGCTATTACAGGTTCTTTTCATATATGAATCTGTTTATCTTTATGATGCTGAATCTTGTTCTTGCCGATAATTTATTATTCACATTTCTTGGATGGGAAGGCGTTGGGCTTTGCTCTTATCTGCTAATCGGATTCTGGTATGACAGGAAATTCGAAGGTTATAAAATCACATGGACAGGAGATGCGGGAAACAAGGCATTCATAGTAAACAGAATCGGAGACTTTGGATTCATCATAGCAATGTTTTTAATATTTAATGAATTCAGTTCGTTGCAATACACTGAAGTTTCGAGCCTCGCCGCTGCAGATACGATGAAATATTTCGGAAGCGGGACAATTACAGCAATCACGTTACTGATGTTTTTAGGTTGCACCGGTAAATCTGCACAAATACCACTTGCAGTCTGGCTTCCCGATGCGATGGCAGGGCCAACACCTGTCTCAGCCCTCATTCATGCCGCAACGATGGTTACAGCGGGTGTATATTTAGTTGCAAGAAACTCGGTATTGTTTGCACTCTCCCCTGTCTCGATGGAAGTTGTGGCTATTGTCGGAATAGCAACGGCATTTTTTGCGGCTACAATAGGACTTGTTCAAAATGATATAAAAAAGGTACTGGCTTATTCTACTGTAAGCCAGCTTGGGTATATGTTTGCGGCTCTCGGTGTTGGGGCATTCACTGCAGGAGTATTCCATGTAATGACACATGCATTCTTCAAAGGACTGCTCTTCCTTGGTGCAGGTTCGGTCATTCACGGCATGCATGATGAACAGAACATAAAAAACATGGGTGGACTGAAAAGTTATATGCCCGTTACATATAAAACATTTTTTGTCGCAACGATGGCTATCTCAGGAATTCCGTTTTTCAGCGGCTTCTTTTCAAAGGACGAAATATTATGGAATGCTTTCAGCAACGGAAATATTTTTCTTTGGCTGATAGGTGCCACAGCGGCTTTCTTCACTGCATTCTATATGTTCAGATTGTTAAAGTTAACATTTCACGGTAAGGAAAGGTTTGACCACCACCATGTTCATCCGCATGAATCGCCAAAAGTGATGACTTTACCTTTAATCATACTCGCTTTCCTGTCGGCTGTAGGTGGTTTTCTTGGTGTTCCTTATGCACTCGGCTTCTGGTTCAACACCAAACCCAATTTGCTCGAATCGTGGCTCCATCCTGTATTTCAGCCTGCCCAGGTAATTTTACAAAGAACCGAAGGACATCAGATTCATTCGATTGAATATATATTAATGCTTGTTTCTGTTGGTATTGCCCTAACTGCCATATATCTTGCAAAACGGTTTTACAGCGATGAACAATGGGCATTCCCCAGAGCATTGGCTGGAAGATTTCAAACTGTATATAAATTATTGTTAAATAAATATTCGCTTGATGAGATTTATTTCGCAATTATAGGAACTCCGATATTAAAATTATCACAGAGTTTCCTCTGGAAGATATTTGATGTAAAAATTATAGATGGTTTCGTCAACGGATTAGCAACTGTTACAGTCGGAGCCGGCGAGAAAATCAGACGTATTCAGACAGGAGTCGCTCAAAACTATGCACTGCTAATGATGGGCGGTATTATTTTGATTATTGCATGGTTGATTTTTAGTTATTGAAATTAATGTAGAATTTAGAATTTAGAATGTAGAATGTAAAATGCAAAATGCAAAATGGAATAGGACAAAAGGATTATAATATTTTTATATTTTTTGAAATATATTTTGTGATTGAGTTATTAATTGTGAATTGTGAATTGTGAATTGTGAATTGTGAATTATTAATTGTTAATTATTTTATGGCCCCTTTATTTATAACGTTATTTTTACCTTTGGCAGGTTCATTATTTCTTTTACTATTGAATAAGGATAAACCCAAGCTAATAAAATATACGGCGTTTGGATTTTCATTTGTTACTTTTGTTGTTTCACTCTTTCTTTTATATTTCTTCAATCAGAATAATCCGAATTTCCAGTTGGTTTTCGAGGCAGTCTGGATTCCCTCTATTGATGCAGGGTTCAGGATAGGACTTGACGGAATGTCATTGTTGTTACTATTACTGACAACATTTATTTCAACAATAACAATATTATCGTCATTCGGAGCAATCGAAAAACGTGAGAAAGAATATTATGCGATGATATTATTATTACAGTTTGCAATGACAGGTGTGTTCCTTGCACTCGACTTACTGCTGTTCTTTGTTTTTTGGGAATTAATTCTGATTCCGATGTATTTCATAATTGGCATCTGGGGAGGCAAAGATAGGATTTATGCCGCAGTAAAATTTTTCATTTTTACAGCAGTCGGCTCATTGTTCATGCTCGTTGCAATAGTCTGGTTAGGATATTATACAGGAACATATATTATACATAACAGTGCAGGATTCACAACAAACTTTTTTGTCTTAAAGAGTGCATTATCAAATCATCCTATACCAATCGAAGTACAGAGATGGCTCTTCATTGCATTCGCTTTGTCATTCTGTATAAAAGTTCCGGTATTCCCATTACATACATGGCTGCCCGATGCCCATACAGAAGCACCAACACCAGGTTCGGTTGTACTTGCCGGCGTATTATTAAAGATGGGTACATATGGTTTAGTTAGATTTAATTTAGAATTATTCCCGCAGGCATCTATTGAATTTGCTCCTTACATAGGCGTTCTCGCTGTTATTGGAATAATTTATGGAGCTCTGGTTTCTATGGTCCAAACTGATGTCAAGAGACTTGTAGCTTTTTCATCAGTCAGCCACTTGGGTTTTGTGGTACTTGGAATATTTTCAATGACAATCGAAGGGTTGCAGGGAGCAATTATTCAAATGGTCAATCATGGCTTGACAACAGGGATGCTCTTCTTGTGTGTGGGTATGATTTACGAAAGAAGGCACTCAAGGGATATAGCCGAATTTGGAGGATTGGCGAGGGTTATGCCTGCGTTTACCGTATTCTTTGGAATAGCTATGCTTGGTTCGGTCGGTTTGCCGGGATTAAACGGATTTATAGGTGAATATTTAACGTTATTCGGAGCATTCAAATCACCAGTGCTTGGTTCACAATGGTACACCATTGTTTCGGCAACGGGAGTGATTTTTGCCGCAATTTATCTCTTGTGGATGTTCCAGAGAGTGATGTTCGGAACAATTACAAATCACAAAAATGAAAATTTAAAAGACTTGAATAAGCGTGAATGGGCAACTTTAATACCGATTGTTATTTTAATTGTTTGGATTGGTGTTCACCCAAACTCATTTTTGAAAATATCCGAAAACTCAACAAAAGCATTAGTTAATAAATTAGAACTCGTTAAATCGGGTAATCAAAAGAATATTAAAGTGAAAGTGTCACAGGTAAAACACTATTCTGTTAATAAAAATAAATAATCTATGAAGGGACAGAAAAGTGTTCTGTCCAAATAAAAATTATAAATAATGAAATTAAAAGAGCAGGTTAAAAAAAATGATGGGATATGAAATACAATTTATATTGCCGGCAATATTAATATCTTTTTTTGCAACGAGTGCGATTGTAATTGATGCGATTCTATTAAAAAACAAATCCGTCGGGTTTTATTATTCAATTATTGGATTGATAATAACCATCATTGCTGCGGTTTTTAGTCTATATAAAACAAACGTTGCACTTATTCCTGCTCATCACAGTGATAGGTTGATTACAAAAGGAATGTTGGTATTCAGCGGCTATGCCGCATTCTTCGATATTCTATTTTGTGTCGCGGGTATATTGACTATTCTTGCTTCGAAACAATACCTGAAAAGAGAATATAAAGAAATAAACGAATATTATTCATTAATACTTCTTTCGATTGCCGGAATGATGATAATAGGACATGCTAACAATTTGCTTGTTCTTTTCATTGGAATTGAATTAATGTCAATATCGTTTTATATACTCTCAGGTTTTTTCAGAACAAATGCCAGGTCAGTCGAAGCGGCACTGAAATATTTTTTGCTTGGAGCATTTGCAACAGGATTCCTTTTATATGGAATGGCTTTGATTTATGGAGCTACAGGTAACATAGATATAAACAAAGCAACTTTCTTTATGACAACAGTGGTAAAAGCACCTCTTATTTTAAGCATAGGAGTCGGTTTATTGATTATCGGATTAAGTTTCAAAGTCGCGGCATTTCCATTTCACCAGTGGGCACCGGATGTTTATCATGGGGCTCCAACTGTAGTAGCAGGTTTTATGAGTACTGCAGGCAAAGCGGCGGCACTTCTTGCAATGGTCATTGTCATTCGCCCATTGATACCTCAGGATATTGAAAAACATGAGCTAAATCAAATTTTTAATGGTGATACTATAAGATTGATTATAGCATTAATATCCGCCGCAACAATGTTAATCGGAAACATCAGTGCTTTAGTACAAAAGAATGTAAAAAGAATGTTGGCTTATTCATCGGTTGCACATGCCGGTTATTTATTGATGGGTATTGTTGCCAACAATCCAAAAGGATGGGATGGAATAGCGTTTTATGCTGTAGCATATATGTTTATGCAGATTGGAGCATTTGTAATTATATCATTATTAGAACGCAATAATGAAGCAAATCTCGATATAAGCGATTATGCAGGATTAAGCAGAACTCATCCAATTCTGGCAGCCACTATGGGTATATTCATGTTTTCATTGACCGGAATACCGCCTTTTGCCGGATTTATAGGTAAGTATTATTTGTTTGCCTCCGTAATCGAAAGCGGCTATGTGTGGCTTGCTATAATAGCAGTTATTGCTTCTCTTATTTCATTATACTTCTATATCGGTTTGGTTATTAGTATGTATTTCAAAGAACCGGGAGAAAAATTACAAGAAACAGAAAAAGGCTTATCGTATGTTACATTGGGAATAGCTTCTGTCGCATTAATTATTTTTGGAGTATTTCCGTCATATATAATTAATTTAAGCCATCAGTGCTTTAATTTATTTTTATTTTAAATATCTCTGTAACAAAATCGAAAAATTTTTGTTATTACTATTAAATAGTGTCCAAATAAAATAAAATTAGGAGAATTATGAAAAATCAAAACTTAATTAATAGAATAATTATAGTATTATTTTCGCTTACTATATTTACTTCATGTACTGATAATGTCTCTTATGATGAAGATGCCATTCAATTGACAATCAATGAAATTGTATCAACACCAACAAACAGTTGGTTCAAATCAGAAATGAACAGCTATAAGCCTGATACCAATGTGATGAAAGAAATTATTAATAACTTTGACTCCGGCAAACATAAAGTATATTTATATGCTAACTTCAACTGCGGGTGTAATTCCCAGCAGACCGATATATCCCATTTGTGTAAAGTTTTTGAAGAATGCAATATCCCGGAATCATCTTATGAGATATATTCGATGCGCAGTTCAACAAGCAAACATCCGTATAAATCCCGTTTTTCCATTTCAGAATTGCCCGAATGTATTGTGATGCAAGATTCAAATGCAGTTTATTTTATGCTCGATACTATGAGACAATTCAAGCGATATGGCCAAACAATCAGTGTTGAACAGCTTTTACTTAACGGGTTAAAAAAGTAAATAATTCATGGGCTTTTGGCTTATAAAATCGGATCCGTCATCATATTCATGGGAACAGTTTCTCAAAGATAAAAAAACAGTTTGGGATGGTGTCAGAAACTATCAGGCAAGAAATAATCTTGCTGCAATGAAAGTTGGCGATAAGGTTTTATTTTACCATAGCGATGAAGGCAAGTGTATTGTTGGAATTTCCCAAGTATCAAAAAAAGCATTCCCTGAACCGAAGGATAAGGAAGGTAAATGGCTGGCTGTAGAATTAAAAATTGTTAAAAAACTAAAAAAACCTGTTACTCTCGTACAAATTAGGAAATCAATCAATCTAAAAAATATTTCTCTGCTCAAACAGCCAAGACTATCCGTGATGCTAATAACCGATGAAGAATTTCAAGCGATTATTAAATTGTCAGAATAAAAAAAGTCATATCCCTAATATCTCTTTTGCAGAATCAAAAACAGTCTTGGGATTAATATGAGTCATACACTCATGTGTATTTACAGGACATTTATGACTTCCATGAACTGTACAGGGCCTGCATTTCAAACCATTTAGTTCGATAATTCTACTCTTTTCTCCTCTTGGAGCAAACCCAAAAACCGGGGAGGTAGGGCCATATATAGTTATTACGGGGCATCCCACAAGCCCTGCAAAATGCGTTGGAGAGCTGTCATTTGTAATTGTCAGGCTTGCTTTCTTCATCAGTACTAATGTTTGAGGAATTGTAGTTTCTCCGGCAAAATTAATAACTCCGGAATTAATTGCAATTCTCGAACAAAGCTCCCAGTCTTCCTTTGACCCGATTAATATCACCTTACAGTTTGCTTCTTTTAACATAGAGCAAAGTCTAAAATGATACTCTTCCTCCCATCTCTTGGTGTTCCATATTGACCCGGGTGCAATTAATACAATTTTTTCTCCCTCTTTAACTCCCAAACCATAAAGTTTATAATCTATAAAACTTATATCATCATCCTCGAATTCCAAATCAACAGTAGGAGTAGATTGAAACTTTAAACCGGAAAATCCGGTCAACAGGGAAAGATTTCTTTCGATTTCGTGTAAATGAGGAAGGTAATTTATTCTTTTTGAGTATAAAACTGATACAGCACTTTTATTAAATGAAATTGAAAATTGAGGTTTGGAAAAATAAGAAAGTATTGTTGTTCTGAACGAGCGATGAGGTGATACAATGCAATCTACTTTTTTATCCTTTAAAAGATTTGCTACAAACTTAATACCTCTTAAACCGGTTTGCAAACCTCTCTTATCATAAGTAATAATATTATTAACGGCAGTTGAACAAGCAACAAGCGGTGATGCAGAAGGTGTAGTAACAAATGTTAATTCAACCGACGGATAGATTACTTTTATTGCCTGGGCTAAGTAAAGTGATAAAGCAACATCACCAAGAAAGGCAGTTTGAATTATTGCCACATGTTTAAAATCCTCAATTTTTTTATTCATATATTGCTTTAAATACCATTTTAATTATTCATTTTGCATTTTGCATTTTACATTTTACATTAAATCGTGTGTTTCCAACGCCTGTGCTGCCAAACCCATAGCTCAGGATTTTTCTTAATTGCTTCCTCTAACATTCGAGCATAGCGACTTGTTAATTCATAAATCCCATGTTCATTGTTTTCAAGGTCATCGTGTTTTAGCTCAAGTATATCTGCAGTATAAGTATAATCCTTATGTCTAACAGGAAAAGCACAAATAATAGGTACATTAAATTTTAATGCAAGTTCAGCCGGAGCTTTGTATGTTGCAGTAGGTTTCCCAAAGAAATTAACGAAAACATCTTTATCGCTTGTTGCACTTTGGTCTGCAAGCATGGCTATTGCACCGCCGGTTTGTATGGCTTTTATTATTTCCCTTGCCGCATTATGCATAGATATAACAGAATTGCCTGAGCGTGTGCGGTATTTATTAATTATTTTATCCGATGAAGAATTCTTTTGAGTTTTAACTATAATTAGTATAGGAATCTTAGTGAATAGTCCAACCGAATAAGCCAGTATTTCCCAATTTGCAAAATGACCGGACAGAAGAATCAGGCCCTTGCCTTCTTTGTATTTATTAATTAATAAATCCGGATTATTATATTTTATAAGATTGTGTATATAATTGTCAGAAAATGAATTCATTGCAGATACTTCTGCAACTATGATACCCAGATTATGATATGACTTTTTTACGATAGTATTAATCCATTCGTGAGACTCCATGGGAAATGCCATTTTAATATTGTTATATGCAATCTTTTTTCTTGTGGAACTGATTAATTTGAAAAATTCTCCAATCAGGCAGCCAAGTTTATGTCTTTTGGAAATTGATAAATGTGATGATAGAAAGCCAACAAAGAGTAGAATTTGTGTAATTAAAAAATCTATAAATGTTTTCACTAAAATTAAATTCCCAATAATTATTTATTTGATTATGCCCGGGTTATAATTTTGTTGATATTGAATATCATCATCTTCATTCCTTGCCGGAACATACTGGTTATACCAATTTTCATTCCTCATTTCACCGATGGCAGTCGAGTGAACAAGTACAAAATTACCAAAGCCAATCAAGTCAACAAAATAGAAATTAACTCCTCCCTGAACATCGGTATAATTCCAGTTCTCATAAGCACGGTAGTCACCTCTGGCAGCCGTCTGGTCTCTTTGAGTCGGCTTACCGTACTTCAACAATACTTTTCCTCTATCACTTCTCCATCCGTCTTTCATTTTTCCATATGAGAAATATGTATTAGCATAATCAATTAATTTTCTGTACTCCATCAGTTTTTCATTATATGGCTTAACCGTATCAGAATTACGGATATTCCAAAAAGCAAACATAAATTTCTGTTTAGCTTCAATCGTTGCTAATTCTTCCCATAACTCAATCTCATTAACAGAAGCTATACATTTAACCTTTTCAAACTCAGTTACTATCTGTTCATTGGACATGATAGCCCATTCACTTTTTTCAAAAGAAACACTTTCTGAAAAATGCGCCTGAAGATTTGGAGGAATTTCGGGATTTAAAACATAAAATAATTCGGATTTTGATACGGAATCTTTGGGATTATCCATTGGATATACCAGGGTTGTTTCAAAAAAATAAACACCAGTGGGAAGAACATTTATCGGTAAAGAGATAAAATCGGATTGTGCATCACTTATGGATTGCATTACTTTTGTCATTGACAGCTCTTCTCTCTTTAATGCATCGAGAATTCTATATTTTATGATAAATCCTGACGGTGAAATTTTTGGGGCATTATAAGTTTCATAATAAGCATTTAATATCAGACTATCGCCAAAGAACAAATGCGAAGGATTAGGAATAACATATAAATTTCCCTTTTTAAAAGATTCATTCCACCGGACACTAATCCTGTCCTGATTTTCAATAGCAATTGAAAGCTCCAAATCACTTAATTCAAGACTATTGGCATCAAACTTATTGACGATTAAATTGTATTTAATCTCTGCATTTGTTGTACTGTCATTTGAATCAAGTAAGATAATTTGTACCTCATATTGGCCAGGAGAAAGTAAAAAATCCTTTTGGCCAAGTAAATCGGTTTTGTGCTCGAGCAGTGGAAATTTTGATGAATTAGTAACAATCCATTCTTTCTCGGCTTCGATTTTAACTGACGATTTTATTTTAACATTTATATATAATTCACCTATATATAATCCTTCCTTAAGTTTGAACTGATACTTCAGAAGTGTGTCTGGAAATGAGTAATACATCTCCCAAAGTACTTTGCTGTCATCATAGCGGAACTGCGCCCCATCAATATCGAATTTAACGGTCTTCGCTTCGGTTAACGAAATAATTAATAACGAGCATATTATTATTAAAATCCGATACATATTAACACGAATTTTTAAAAATTAAAAATAAATTGCCGTTGATTTATTTCAACGGCAATTTATCATATTGGCATTTAACTAATCAAGAGTCAAACCCACACTAATTCGATTTACCAAACCGAAATTTCTTGTCGGATTAATAGAATAATCAATTTGTCCTTTGAAACCGCCTCCAATATAATTAACACCAACACCTCCGGATAGGCCTAATTGGTCTTGTCCTATTAAATACCCGCCCCGAACAGAAAGCAGGTTATTCCATGTGTATTCAGCACCTATTGCAAATTGTTCCGATACATCCGACATGGCAATAAAATCAATTTCGGCAAGAAGCTTGTTTTCTTCGTCATTCATAATATCGGTCGTTGCACCCGCCCTGAAGGCTAAAGGTATAGTGTATGAATTGGACAGGTATTGAACATCAAGTGGTGAGGCATTAGCTTGTTCAATCAATTTTTTGGTTGCCTGTAAATCCTGTCCTGAAAACTTCTGTTCAGTGCCCAAATTATTAATTGAAAAGCCCAGCTTTATTCCTTGAATCCCTGTATTATACATCGTACCAATATCGAAGGCAATCCCACTTGCACTTAATCCGGTAAAAGCTGTCTGAATATATTTAAAAGTTACTCCAAATGAGAACTGGTCGGTGAGATAACCTGCCAGTGTGGCTCCGACAGCAACATCACTCCATAGATAGGAACCTAAACCTTCCTGCCGGTCCATAGTCGTCAATTTAATTCTGTCACTGCTGAAGGATAAAGCATACAAAGCCGAAGTGAAATTCTCACCTAAAGGCAGTGATATTGCACCATAATTTAATCCAAATCCGGCAAACCACTGAGTGTAAGAAAAATTTGCCGCGATGGTTTTGATATCAGCTAATCCTGCAGGATTCCAGTACATAGAGGTTAAGTCATTGCAAACTGCTGTATAAGCACCACCCATGGCATTAGCTCTTGCACCAATCCCAATTTTCAAGAATTGCGCACCTGCTGCACCGACCTTTACGTATTCGCCTGCCGAGGCTCCCGTTACATCCCCCTCAGAAAACAAAGGAGACGATAAAGAAATTACTAAAAATGTTATAATTAACGTTCTAAAATATTTATTCATTTTATTCTCCATTTATGTTCATTTTATAGATAAATTTTACCGTAACTTAATTATTCCGGAACTAACCTGAAACCACCGACAACCACAGAGAATTTCTTTATAGTTTGGGCTCCGTTAGGAGTAGTAATAAGAGCTACAAGTATTTGACTTTGGACTCTCTGTTTATTTGTCGAAAGTAAATTCCAAACATCTACCCCTTCTCTATCAGGGTCAGGCGAAGTATATTCATCATGTTTAATTGATCGAATTAAATCACCTGTTACAGTATAAATATCAATATTACAAATTTTGGGTAATCTTGTAAAAAAGATTTTCGCATCATAAGCCGACTTTTGCCCCTGATGTGTGATATAATAAGGATTTGGTACTACATCGACCTGGTTAAGAATATCATCCGTATAACTTTCAATGTTTGGAACAGCAGTATCAATCATAAATCTTACTTTGGCACCGGGCAATGGCAATCCTAATGCACCGCCTGTTGTTTTAAGTATTATTTGATCACCGGGTTGAAAGTCTGCACCAAAATTTACTTTTTGAGCCGAATCTAATATTAACCATTCATTCAATTTCCCAAGTCTCCCTGTTTTTCTTGCATAATCAATTGCAAATGTAACACCGGAAGCAGATATTGTATTTACAAAATCAACAGTATCGGTATTATTCTGAGAATATCCTGTCAAATAGTACCTCCCCTGTGTTCCGATAAATGTTGCTAATCCTGCATAAGGTTCACCGCTTCTCTTGGCAACCGACCTTCCTATTTGTATACCCTTTAAATATCTCGAGTTGATATATCCATAAGCAGACAAATTGTATTTGCCAATATAATCCATATATTTTGGCCCCAGACTTAATGGACTTATAATATAAGGCTTACCAAGTGTATCGAGAGTAATGTGTTCAAGTTGTCCCGGATAAGTAACATCTACTTCACCATTAGGGCCTGGCCTTTTATAAGATATAATATTTGTTACTTTAACATTCAGGTATGGCACTTCAAATGATTTTGTTCCTGCGTTCCAGGTAAGTTGCATTGTCTCAAAACCACCCGGAAGGAATTCCACAAGATATTCGGCTGGGCCATTATTGAAACTTCCATAAATTCTTTGAAAATATTTACCAAAATCATAAGTACCATCTATACCACCTTGAAATATTCGCCCTAAAACCAGCGTATCAACTTCTTGTGTTGTCATAACTTTATCAGGCTCCCGAACTGGACCCGGCTGATCAGTTATAAAAGTAACCGGGGTAGTGGCTGAACTTGAAACAATTCCGCTCGATGAATCAGGCCTATAGCGGCCGCCTCTCTGTTCTAATGTGAAATCAAATGTCAAACCGATTGTTCCATAAGCCTCATTTGAGAACAGCGGACTATAGCAATAATTATCTTGCGTGAAATATCCGGTAGTGAACTTTCCGGACCTTACTATTTTATCATTATTGTAAGGAACGCCAATTGAAATTTCTTTACCGCTGATTGTATCATGGATTGTCGTATCGGCAAAAACCAATGAATACGCATCCTCAGTAAATATGTTTCTAAATAGGAATGAACAAGGTGTCTGTTCAAAATAGGTATTACCATTAAAGAGGATTTTCCCATCTGTTAAATCCTTTAAAATGAGATGCCGCATATAAATACCAACATCCTTGGTTGTTGTTGTATTGAGAATTGGAAATTGATTGAAAGACCAGGATGGTAATAATTCCAGTTCAAGTTCATGGCCAGCATATAATTGTTGAACCCTATCGGCATCTATGCCAAACATTTTAAAATTGTACAAACCACCCATCTTTGCCGAATCAACATAGGTAACTTTGAAATCAATGGGTTTCATAGCCGCTTCTGCTTTAGGTGATGTTTCTGCAACATTTGGCAGGTTTAAATCACCTGTATTTAGTTTCAATGGAGTAGGTTGATTATAATCACCCTCATCATACGCTAAAATTTTATAAAAATAATCTACATTATTTATTAATTTTTCTGTCTTAACAGGGTTTGATTCATAACTGACAACGCCATCTCTATTGTCATCACCAATATCAATGAATGTTCTATGATTGGTAATCCGGTCAATATAAGGTGTAATTACATCAGTTCTTACTTCCAATGATTGTTCGAACTCGGGGAAAAATTTTACCTGGGCATATCCCTTTTGAATATAACTATAAACAGAATCGAGAACAGCCCTCAAGTGCAGAGTATCTTTCATTGCCTGATGAATTTCATAAGGAATAAATCTATCAACGACCGTGTATTCAACACCATTAGCAATCATTTTTCGAAATGTATTTCTAAAATAAATAGTATCATTATCAAAATCAGGGACCAATGAAGTATCGGAAACAGTTATTGTCTCTTTTTTATTTAAAAGAGGATTATATGTTAATAATGCAGGATTAAGACTAACAACACCTATTGATACTGTATCTAATAAATAATGTTGGAATCTATTCGGGTCGAACGGGTCATGGAAAATCGGAACATCATTACGGTTAAAATGCTTGTCATAGAATTTACCCCATGGATCTGCCAATATAGCTGTATCAATACCCATTATAACAGGATAGTCATATTCGCCGTTATTTCTAAATAAAACATCAGTAACCCAAGATTCCGGGCCGGCTAATAAGAAGCCTCTTCCGATACGCATAACTTTAATAGCCATTGAATCAATCGTATTACCAACAAAGACAGGCCCTGCAATTCTCATAGAGTCAATCAAAGGCATCTCCAATTCGTTCTTATTAGTACCTGCCCTGTTATAAGACTTCCAAAATGGTGTGGGTATTTCCCATTGAGCAAGCTGTTTATATCCGAAAGGACCTTTACCCCTGCTATATTTAATATTGGGTGTGATTTGGTCAACATCAAATGTGTCGAGATTAGAACTCCTGGCTCTGTAGAGTCGAAAGCCCATAAAATCCATACCTGCTTCATAAATGTCATGGGACATCTCGGCAGTATTATCCCATTCGATTTTTACTGAATTATTTAAGGGTATCCATTTTGTAAATTGAGTCCTGTCGGGTGGTGAAGGTGCTCTGAAATTATTATCATATACGCTTTGTGCAAATTTTACTTTACGTACGAGTTCCTCGGCATCTTCATCCGAACCATCGGCATCGGTTTTCGTTGCAGGCCCGGCTAACACCATACCTACTACGACTCTTACTGTATCATCAGGCCGTAGGTGAAAACGGCCGGTTGCCATCATAAAACGTTTATCACCGGCATTATCATCCCCGTCACGGGCTCCCGAAGCCATAGTATTGTATCTGTCTTCATCTTCATTGATATCTTCATCTATATTCCAATTTTTAAAAGTTATTAAACCAAGCTGTTCGGAATTGGAGTAAACCTTTTTATCTTTTCTTAGAAATTCATTGTTATCAACAGCAGGACTCTCGAGGAAAACAAAACCCAAATAGCCGAAGCCATAACCTTTTTCTCCTCTCGGGACTCCAATATCGGTCCATTGCAATGCAAGGTTTAAAGAAGGATCTGCATCATAATATTTAACCCTGTCATTATCTGCTGCAGGGCTGGGATTTCTGCCGATGTCAATATCCATTGTAGGAGCCATCCAACAATTATATAAAGTATCCGATGATTTATTAATAATATCATATTTAATAAAAATAAAATCTTTATAATCACCAAAACCCCAGGAGTAAATCATTTGTTCAAACTGAAACCTAAACGGGTATCCTAAGGGTTGGCGTAATCCTATGCCGCCATCGAACCTGTCAAGGTCTGTATCTTTGTAGGTAGCAAAAATATCTTCACCCGATATAAAAGCCGGCCCATCAGGATACCTCGTAGTTGTTCTGTCATTTTGGTCAGGTATATAATATCCATAATACCTGTCCTTTTTTAAAGTATCTTCAGGATTTTCACTTGCATCCCAAATAGGCCAATTATCCCTGTCCTTTGCTGTTATCGGTTTACCGTTATTTGTTAAAAAATCGCTTGAAAAACAGGTTCTGTATTTATAAATATCGCTTTCATCAAACAAATCTCCATCTTCGATTCTTCCCGGAACCATCCAGGACTTGCCATTATTTGGATTATAGGTTATCTCAACAAGTTTATGGGGAATCGTATCGTTTGGCAAATACTTCTGAGCTCCGAACCAAATACCTCCGCCGTATATATACTGGTTCAATGAGCCGCGGGGCCAGATTCCGCCTCCCTTGTTGTGCAAAATATCCAGCCCGAAAACACCATAATTTGTAGTAAAGAACTGAATATTACTAATTGTGTTTTCCTGTAAATCAAACGGCCTTTCATATTTTCTTTGAATTTCATCAGCCTTGTCTTTATTATCAGGATTAACTTTTGTTTTTGCTACGCTTCCAATTGTTAAAACGATAAATAAAACAATTACAGACAAAGAAATAAACATTTTTTTTGTCAAGTTATACATATATGTTCCTCTCATTATCTTTATTAATTTTTAAATTTCTAAATAATATTAAAACCTGAACATAACCCCGAAATATACAGTTATGGGGGTTTGATAAGTCCCCTGGAATTTACGGCTTATTTCAAGCTGTCTTTTAAAAGCCTGAAACTTTTCAGCCTGGGTAACAACTCCATTTCCATCGAAATCCGAGTTTATATTATATTTTCTGTTACCAAAATAATCATACTGGTCAGGTTTAAATGAATCCGGGTTTGAAAAATCAGCTTCTTTATATAAAGTGGTTGATGAAAAACTACCTTGTGTATAATAAAAATATACACCATCATCATCAGGGTCACCTGTTACGATGTAATAATTATTAGCGCTTCTTATATTAAAAATATTAAATACATCAACAAAGAATTCAACGGAGGTTTCCCCAAAATCTTCACCAAATATATCTTTAAATTTGAACATTTTGGATAATCTCATATCTGTTCTCCATGAGGAAGGTCCCCTTTCAGCATTTATTTCACCAACGGCATTATTTTTTATATCTCTTTTTGTATAAGGTGCACCTGTCTGGAAAAATGTTGTAAAGTTTATATTTGTATTTTCTAATGGTTGTATCCCTGCTATTGATGGCCCCTGATTGTCCCTCCAGTCAAACGTAAGATTGAAATTGATTTTATGTCTTCTGTCCCATGGCATCGGATATTCGGATAATGGATAAGCCGGTAGATTTGTGTATGGGTCAATCGGCATCTGATAGTTATCGGTTGCCGAGGATGATGTACCATTGACAGCAGATAAAGTATAATTCAGAAAAAAGCCAATGTTATCGGTAGCTGTGGTATTTTTTCTAAAAGTAATTTCAAGTCCTTTCGCATTGCCATATTCGGCAACTGTATATTGGAAGAACGATACAGGTACGGCAGGAACATACATGATTCCAATTTGATTATATATGTCCTTATAATATGCAGTCAAGTCAAATGCAAAATCATCGGACAACTGGTTACTATATGAAACCTGATAAGCGTTCACACGTTGTGCTTCCATATTCGGGTTGCCGAGTATTTGATTCCCGCGAAGTCTTGGTGTAGCAAATCCATCATACAAATTTTGAAATTCAGGAATTTTGAAATACATATCATAAGCAATAGAAACGTTAGAACGTTCTGTTATAGGGTAAGTAACATTTATTCTCGGACTTATTTGAAACTTCAGTTTTGAGTTGGCAAAGCCGCTATCCGATAATATTGAGATAAAGTCTGTATTAGTCGTTCTATAATCGGACATAGGACTAAAGAAATCAAACCTTAAACCGGGACTGATGATTATACCCTTGTATGAAATTTGGTCTTGAAGATAAACAGCACCAAGAATGGGTTTATAAGGTTTACTTGTCATATCCCATGTTCTTTGGTCTTCGGCATAAAGATTACCTTCCCATTGGTCAGTATAAACATCAAAAAACGGGTCGGCAACCCATGGTAAATTATTTTCATGCCTATGAAGTTCATAAAACCTGAAGTCAATTCCTGTTTTGAACATATGGGAAAATTCGCCCTCGATATTTAATGAATAATTACCTTCAATTTGCCAATAATTACTTTTCCTAAATTCGAATGAACGTGTATTACCGTGTGTAGCATATGTATTATCTCTACCAAATGGATTATCTGTTCCGGAATCATTAATATCACCTTCAATATACCCGGTGATTGGATTAATTTTTCGGGAAGCACCCTTTAAGTAACCGTCGGCTGTGGTAATTATCGTAGGTATGACTTCAAACTCATCTATTATCCTGTTTTTCCCGGGTATCATTGTGTTTTGGTCAGCTTTAACTTTATCATAAGGATACCACATTTCGAAACCGGTAAAGAAATTCGGGTCGATTGTCGGGTCTTTAATTTCGGCTTCGGAAGGGAATCTGCCATTTATAAAATCAGTTACAGAGTAATCCGGATAAAGATTTCTTTTTGAAGTTTCATCTGCATTAGTATTATTTGAAATTGTCAACTCATAAAAACTTTTATCTGATAATGTGTGGTTGATTCTTGCCATTATATTCATAACGAGTGTGTTGTTCACAGGCAATTTAGCTATATATTCCGGCAAGCCGTTGCCAACACCATTAATTATGCCCTGGTCACGTGTATATAACCATCCGGATGATGCAACTTCCAGATTAGTCAATCCCCACATGCCTCCGACAAGAAGGTATATATCATCAGAAATTCCCCACTTGGTTTTAACTGAAAGATTTTTCACCCAACTCCGGTTATTATCTAATTGTCCGAGGTTATCTTGTCCTCGTTCGGGATGATTAACATCGAGAGGGTTATAAATCTCAAAGCTTGCATTTCTATATTTTTCGTATAAATAATAACCTGACAAATAGAAAGTAGAGTTACTGAGAATCGGAATAGGTCCCCCAGCTCCAAATTCAAATTTATGTTGTTGAGGGCCTTGCAATTTATTACCTTCACCTGTGTGGATTGCAGTTAATTTTCTTCCGTCATCTTTTAACACTAAGTCGGAAAGTTGTGAACCCCATAAGGCATCGACATCGGTTCTCCATCTGATAAAACCTTCGTATTTATCAGTACGCCCTACTTTTCCAATGGTATTGACAATACCTCCAAGTGCATTGCCATATTCAGGGGCAAAGGCACCTGTATTAACTTGTATCTCTTCAGTGGCAAATGCACTAATCATAGGAAAGTAAGTTAAGCCAGCGGCACCAAATCCACCTGTAAATTGATTACCTATGTCGATTCCATCAACTCTGATTTGGGTTTCGGTTTGGCGGCTGCCTCGTATATTATAGCCATTGCCGCCCTGAAAGACACCGGCACTCAAACCAACGACATTTTGGACACCTTCACGGGCAACTTGTGTGATTCCTTCGGTCGTAATTTTTCTTTTAGTACCTATCTCGGTATTATTAACCATCACCCTTGTACCAAAAACATCGACCTGGCCCATTTTTTTAATTTCTGAAGTCAGTTTTACATTTATTTCGGTTGTTTCGTCGGCTGAGATTCTGATTGTTATTGTATATTTGGAATAACCTACGGCTGTAACCTGAACCTGATACTCACCGGAATTGATATTAACGACGGTGAACCTTCCATCTTTTTCCTTGACATAAGTGCCTCGCGGGGTTCCGACAACTCTCACTGTAGCACCAATCACAGGTTTGCCTTCATCATCGACAACTTTGCCTTTTAAAGTACCGTAAATACCGGCATAAGTTGATAAAGGAAATATTAAAAAGCTAATTAAAAATAAAGTCATTAATTTTCGCATAAATGCACTCCTAAAAATTTATATTTATTTTATCTCACTATTGTAATCATTTTGGTTGCTCTAAGTCCATTCTCGGTGATAGTGCAGTAATAAGCACCTGCCGGCAAGCCGGCAGTATTTAATTTAACAGAACGTAATCCGGCACCCATAGAGCCATTGAAAACATTTTTGACAGTCCTTCCCATCAAATCGCAAATCGTTATTTCAACTTTTCCATCGTAAGGTAAATTGAAATTAAATTCGGCTCCATTATCCATCGGATTAGGATAGATGCTTGTGATTTGAAGTTTGGAATTTGTGTTTTCTGATTCATCAACATCTAAAACACTGGAAGCATCAAAATTGCCGACAACAACGTATTGTGGATAATCTACAAGTTTTTGTTGTCTTGCTTTCGCAGTAATAGGATCGTCATCCGGGTTAGGTACTGTTTCAACTTTTAATATCGGAACATTCAACAATCCATTTGGTACAAAGTCTGGAATCCAAGTAATCCTATCCCAAATTTCACTCATTGTTATATCGAGAGGTTCTCCCCAACTTGAATTTTTATATCTTCCGTTTACAATTATATCAGTTGTAGTTATGGTGTCATTTGTTTGCTGATTAATTAAAGACATGAAATCTACCCATTTGCATATTAAAGCATCGCCATCAACAGTCCTGGACATTTGTATTTCAAATCCCATTTGGTTATTAGTATCAGCAGGTTGATCTAGGGGAGGTAAATATTTTAAAACATAAGGTCCTGTTTCAGCTATTTTTCTTAATCCCCAAGCATTATTTTCTTTATAAATTTCAGCAATATGAAACATTCGCTGTTCATAAGGTAAAGTGAAACCGCTAATGTCCACACTATCATTAACCATCAAAGCAAAACTGAAATCACCATTATCGAAAACGACAAAACCTTTTCCAGAATATGTCATATATACTCTATCAGCATCAAAACCTTGTGATGTTGCATAATCTCTCAGTAGCTGATGTGGTGATACATCAAATTCGCTCCAGGTATCACCAAAATCTGTAGATATTGATACACCAACTTTTACCTTGTTATCAGGTTCCTGACTGATAAAATTTCCATTAACAGCCATATACATTGTATTATTTGACCCATATTTTAAATCTACCAATGAAACTGAACGATAATTAGCCTGATCAACAGGATGAAACAGACTACTAGCCCATTGTGGTGGTAATACAGGGTCCCATTCTGTAAAATCCATGGTTTTTCTATAACCCATATAACTGTTATGGTCATACTGTGTACCCCCGGTATACATAGCACCACCAACAGCTATCCCAAATGGATCAACATCATTTATGACACCACCTAATATCTTAGATTCTGTTCCGGCCCATTCATAATTTTGGTCATCTAAATCAAAATTGCCATTAAATGAAATAGCAGAATCAACATCATTAATAATGCCATTTACATAACCAACCCAGTCAGGACTAATATTAGTTGGAGCAGTGAAAACGCAGGTTAATTTATTATCATAAATAAAGGGGTAAACACTCGGATATCTTGCGACTCCCCATGTACTTGCTTTTGGTTTTGAATCAAATACAAGTTTGGGGGCTGACCAAGTTTGTCCTAAATCTGTTGATTGTAAAATAAAAAGGTTGTCCAAAGTATTGTACCCAGAATACGTTGGATCAATAGTTAAATTAAAATATCCTCTTTTGATTGTTACAAGTGTTCCAGTTGGTATATGATATACAAATGGTTGTTGACCATCTGTAAAATATGAATAAGCATTTGCCAACGAATCAACGATTCTGAAATCAACAGCTTGAATTGTATTTTGGTTTTTAATTTTTAACGAAACTTTTTCGGTTACTGCAGCAGGAGTCATTTCTTTTGGTCCTCCAATAAATGGATAATTATTCTTCTTTGCGGGAAATTCCTTTGCAAACGTTGTTGCAATCATTCCGAAAAATAATACTAAAGCCGCACTTAAAGTAATGAGAGAGCGTAACAATTTCATTTGAGTCCTCCAATAATTATTAACAAAATATTTTAAATTCGATTTTAAGCAATCTTCAAATATAACAATTTCTTTTATATTGTTATAATTTATTAAGCCTCATTACTTCCAATAATTTAATTCGCACAAGTGATTATAAATCAATAAATTAGAAAAAATTAAAAATTTATCTGAAATCCATAAATTACTGTAGCAGTTGATTTCAATCTCCTGCCCATACTTTCACCGGGTATGTTAGCCTGAAACAATCTTCCTTCGGTTCCGACGGTTACAGAAATTCCTTTCAGAACTGCATACTTTCCGAAAAGTCTTCCGTAGCCTAATGGCCCGTCATGGGACATACCAAGTCCTACTCTTCCTTCGAGAGACAAGTCATCTGACTTAATCAATGACCTTTCATAAAATGCCGAACCCCAAACCATTTGCCTTTGATTTTCAATAGTCATCGAATATTCAAATAAATCTGCTCCTATCGGAAACACCAGTTCCGAAGTTTCAATCACCTGAGTCTCAATTCTGCTCACAGGTTGATACGGCGATGTTAGTACAACTTTCTCTAAATAGGCATACTCCGAATATCCGATTTCAATTCCCATTTTCTCATCATTATTAATAGTATAGGCTATACTTTGCGAAAAGTTGGTAATTTCCATTTTCTCTCCATCACCAAGACCGGTGCGGACAAAGTCAGTACCGAGAAAAGATGAGAAAACAACTTCTGTATTTGTCGCACCAGGCCGCATTGGAAGCGGTAAACCGACAATTTCAGCAGGTTTGGTTTTGTTGGCTAATAAAATATTACTATTATTAATTTCTGATTTGCCATCCTTTATTTGTATTTCTGTTCTATCTTTTTCAGCCGGTAAACTATATAATGCAACAGAAGGTTTTGATTCTTCATTTTGTGGCTCATTATTAACAATGTTATTGACTACAGGCGATGGAGGTTGTGAAGATACTTCCGCCATAACTTCTGTCTTTTTTTCTGCACTCATTTCATTATCGTCAACAGGTTGAAAATCGTCATTATATCCCCTGCCACCAACTTCAGTAATTGAAGATAAAGAACCGGCAGGCTCTGCCCTGGAAATATCAACTGCATATGAGCGAACTCTACTATTAATTATTCTTCCCGATGATGCTGCAAGATTATTATTTGTAATAGCTGGCGATGATGGCGTTTCATTATCCTGCTTTATTAATTCTGAATTTTGAATTCCGAGTTTTTTGCCCAAGCTGCCAAGAGTCATGTCGTCAATCTGAAAGACAAAGCTGAAAATGAAAAATACTATCATAGCCGCTAAAACCTGGGAACGGCGCCAGAAGAAGGGCCTTTCAATAACAATAGGCTGGCTTGCGAGAATCTTCATCAATACAATATCTTCTGTCTGCCGCAGAATATCTTCAGGTGGTTCTATTGATTGTGAATCCTCTTTCATTGCCAAATGTACGTTAACAGCGGAATCGAACTTCTCCCGTGCAAAATCATCTTCGGAAAGTAATTTCCTCAGAAGAACATCTTCTTCTTCGTTCAATTCGCCGTCAATATACTTCGATATGTGGTCATCAAGCTCCATAAAGCTCCTCTTTCAATGGTGTCAACAACTTCCTCATTATTTCCCTTGCACGGAAAACGCGAACCTTTGCAAGCGACAAATCAATGTTCAAAATATCGGCAATCTCCTGATATGAACATTCTTCATATTCCCTGAGCAGCAAAGCTTCTCTCAGTTGCACAGGCAACACTGCAATTGCTTTTTCGATGCAATCCTTCAATCCGACATCCGATTCATTTCTTCTTGCCGAAAAATGAATGACTTCATCGAACTCTTCGTGTTCTTTCCGTGTACGGATACTATTTAAGCAGGTGTGCCGTGCTATCGTAAAAAGCCATGCCTGAAAATTATTCCCCCTAAACTCTCTTCTATGCTCAAACACTTTAATAAAAATCTCCTGAAACGTATCCTTTGCTGCATCCTCATCACCAAGCATTCTCAGGCAAAACCTATAAACTTTTTTGTTATATCTTTCATAAAGCAAATGGAAGGCTTCGGCACTCCCCTTCCTTAAATCTTCAAAAGCCTGTTGAAGTCTTTCGGGTTGCAACCCTTCCGGGTCGTCTATATTTCCCATTTGCTTATTCATAAAATAGCATTTTTTTTAAAACAGCA
>MHAY01000002.1:0-8174 GCA_001804705.1 Ignavibacteria bacterium RIFOXYC2_FULL_35_21 | reverse complement strand
ACTTCCGACTTCCGACTTCCGACTTCCGACTTCCGACTTCCGACTTCCGACTTCCGACTTCCGACTTCCGACTTTTATTCCTTTACCGGTGTTTCAATTTTAATTTTAACAGTCCTGCAATAGCTCCTCCCTTGCGGTAAGTCATTGTTATATAGAAGAACATCGCTTCCAATCGGATTAATATTCAGATTGATTTTATTTACATTTAATATATTTTGTACTTCATTACAGCGTCTCAATGCGAGTTCCCTGTTATAAAGAGATTCGCCGGTTCTGTCAGCAAAACCTTCGATTGTAACCATTGAATTTGCCATTATTCTCTGCTTAATTCCATCGAGTATTTTCTTGTGGTCAGGCTTTATGTTCGCTTTGTCATAATCAAATACGATTAAAGAAAATCTTTCAATCCTTTTATCCTCCTTCAATTCGTATCTTTTCTTTCTGATTGTTAACTGCTCGATATTAAGAAAAATTTCAGCATCTGCTTTCTGCTCGATATTATCACTTGTCGTTAATTTTATTTTGACCGGAGTATCAAGCTTTGGCAAAGGTTCTTTCTCAACATCCCATACCTGCTTTCCCGGTTCCTTTATTGTCATTCTGAGCGTAGTCGAAGAATCTTTAGGTGAATATTTTCTTAGAACACTCCCTGATTGTTCTACTGTTATGTCCCAACCGGTCAATTCAGCTTCGCAATATACATTAGGTTCAATCTCGACAACAGGTGGATTAGATTTTCTTTCAATTTCTTTAAGATAAACTGGCTTCAACAGTTCAAAACTTGTTGAACTTAGTTCTGCCCTCTGGTTCTCAATCTGGCCATCAATAACAGTGTTATTTCCCGGATTTTCAGGAAGGTTTCTTTCTTTTAAATTTATTCTTTCAGGTTTGATTCCCCAGATATTCACCAAATACTCTTTTACAGCTTCTGCTCTCTTTCGCGACAAATTCAAATTATTTGTTTCAGCACCAAGATTTTTGTTGCAACCTGTAAGTGTAATTTTCTCCTTCGGCATTTGCCTCATTCTATATCCGACAATATTGAGCAAGTCGGAATAAATATCCATAATGTTCCAATTCAGAGAATCCTCGACAAAAAAGTTAGTCTTGTTCTTTGTTAACAGATTCAATCCTGATGTATTAATATCAGAACTACCCTCTTTGAAGAAAACATGTGGAAGCAAAGGAAAACCTTCTTCGATTTCTGTTTCCTCGATAACTATTGTAGGTGTCTTCTGTCTCTTACCATCGGCACCAATGCCGAAAGCCTCAATAGCGGCTGTCAGCTTTGGTTTGGGCAATGGTACAACAGTATCAATCAGTTCAATCTTTTTAATTGGCGGTGGCTCGACATAAGGATAAAATGGAAATTTAATTGATGCTCCGAATTGCCAGTGTGTTGGTTTCCAATTAACTGCTGCCACATCGTTAAAAGGAATATAATATTTGATTTCCGGAGTTAAATATGTATTTTTTCCAATTGGAAGTTCATAACCAAGGCCCATCATTCCAAATAGTAAGAATGAGTTTTTATCAGGTATTTCAAGGTCATAATAATCATTTTGAATCAGCCTTCCATCAAGAAAAGTTACATTATTGGGTGAAATTAATTGTTCTTTCTGGCTCATTGTTCCTGTAACCATAAATCCTGCTTTTAAACCAAAACTTGCAATAAATCCTTCTAAAAATTTTATTTTAAATATTGGCTCAATACTTATGACACTAATCTTTGAATCGATTGTATGGTCCACCGAGACATTTTCAACAACAGTATTTCCATCTCTTATTACAGTTGTATTACCAATATTTTTATCATGCACCAAAAGTTCGGCACCGATTGAAGAATAACCTAATCTGCCTTCAAAAGACATATCAGGATTGACTTCATAATCAAACAATGCACCAAGGCTGAAACCACTGCCTGTGCCACTTGTAAAGCCTTTGCAGCAATTCGGGACAGGTGGTATTTCTTTGAAATCGGCACTATGCAAATTCAGATTATATCCGGCATATCCGCCGAGATAAAATATAGGATTCAAATTCGCTTTGACTGAATCAAAGTCATTACCCTGAGCATTGTCGAAGGGTAAAATAAAAGTAATTACAATCACAAATAAAATTTTAAATATTTTCATTTTTGTATTCTTCATTTTGAATTTTACATTCTACATTCTACATTTAATTCAGAATTATTTAACTACCATAACAGGCACTACCACCTGTTGTGTCGGCGATTTCAGTATTAAATAATACATCCCGCTCGATACATTCCAAATATCAAAATTAAAATGGTAATCAATATTTGAATTGAGATTAACATCCCAATTCTTAATTTGATTAATATCTCCGGTCAATCCCATCAGTTCAATTTTGTAATTGCCGGTTTCGAGAACTGTAATATTAACTTCCAAAAATTCATCAGCAGGATTTGGAGAAACTGACATAGTAATGGGAGTGCTATGTTTCAGTAATCTATCCTGACCTCGCCTGCAAATCTCAATTTCAAAACTACCGTCAATCATAGTTGGTGGATTAATCGAACCTCCACCCGTCCAATTGAAATCATACCATTTCAAATCAGTGTACGTTGTATCACCCAACAATGGATATCCAAAAATCTCAGTCAATAATGAATCTTTATCATTAATATCAAAGGAAAAAACTTCTATTCTAATGACAAAATACTTGTTGTCTCTATAAGTTGAAATAATATTTCCATTAATAAGCGATTCAGGATAGAAAAGAGTTGAATCAAATCCAATATCAGCTTTTAATGAGCAACAAGACAAAGAATCATTAGGATTTTCAAGCTTCCCATAAACCGGAATAGTATATCCGGGTAAATCAGGAGGAACATTTCGCAAGTGTGGCAACCATACAATAACAGACTTTGCCGGTGCACCATTACCACTAACGATAACACTTATACTGTCGTAGCATGTTTGCACCTGTATCCCAAATTGAAGAGTATCTTCATAATATCTGACCGAGTCAGGTGAAAACTGAATTCTTAATACAATACTGTCTCCCGGTTGTAATATTGTTGGAGGCATTGGGTCCGGTATTACACTAAAATAACCGACAAACGGAACAGAACTTATCGTTACAGGTATTAAACCTACATTTTTCAATATCAATAATTTTTCAACAGTTGTTCCTACAGTTACACTTCCAAAAGCAACTTGGTTAGGTACTAATACAATTCCGCTTCTTCTCTCTCCCCTGAGAACCGTTGTTACTTCTATTGTATCATTATTCATGAATACAGGAATGGCTAATTCGGCTTGCTTAACTCCATCAGTCGAACCTGTGGGTTTGAATTGAACATCAATAAAACTTGAATCACCAGGATTAAGAATTTTGGTATATATGTTTGTATCGAGAATATTAAATAATGATTTATCCGTTCCACGTAAAATAGGGATTGGCAATAATTCAATTGTAGCAGTTCCCGTATTAGTAACCATAACAGTCATCAGTGAATCTTCGCAGGGTGCAAGTATTCCGTAATCGAGACTTATTGTGTTTTCAATATTTCCAACCAGCCCTTCACCTGTTACATCAACTAAAAGGGAGTCAGGACAAGGTATATCAAAAATAAAACTCAGTCTCGCTGTTTGGACACCTCCACTTATAAAATTCATACTAATATCGAAATCTGCCGTTCCCCCGTTTGCCGCTATAAATGCAGTCTGTGGAGTAACACTAACATTCGTATTATCACTATCAACTCTTATAACGAGTACATTGAGTTCACCGTTGTTTGTTAATGTTATTGTTTGTGTTCGTATTTCTCCAATTGGCACAGCTCCAAAATCTATCATTAATGGAGCAGAAACTCTTATGCTGTCGCTTCTTCCTGTTAGTGGAACAACAATAATTGGCATCGATGGTTCATCCGTACTAATATTAAATTCAGCATTCTTTGTTCCTGAAGCACCTGCCGAAGGAATAAATTCAATTATATAAGTCTCACTATTGTTTGGTTGAAGAGTGTAAGGTACAGTAGCAGGCTCAGAAATAATTCTGAAGAATGAAGGATTGGCACCTGTAATTTGTCCTCTCGATGTTATACTGACAGCTCCTGTTCCCCTGTTGGTAACTATAATTGTATCAAGTTTTGACTGGCACATCCCGAGTAACCCGTAATCAATTGAATATTTATTCAACTCAATCAAAGGCATGACAGAATTGCCTTTTATTTTGACATTGGCAGTATCAATACATGAAGTACCCTGCATTTCAGAATAAACGACATATATAGTTGAATCGCTTCCTTCAACGGTTGGTGCATATTCAATATAGATTTCAATACTTTCACCATTTTTAAGTAGAACCGGAACTGCAGGAACAGAATATAAAACTCTAAATGGTGGAGAAAGATTTGGCAAAGTAGTTATAAGTGCATCGCTTGAACCTGTGTTTCTCAGTACAGTTGTTAATGTATCCCTCAATCCAACTTTTATATCTGTAAAAATCACATCATTCGAGAAAGCAAGGTCTGCTCTAACACCTTCGCCTAACAATGTCAGTGAATCAATAATAGTATTGCATTCCATACTTCTTATGAAATATTTTGCAGTTGTAATTCCTTCAGTTTTTGGTTTGAAGGAAATATACAGGGTGCTTGTGTCTCCGGCAGGGATATTTCTCTTTCCAAAAATACCTCCATCAAAATCGGAGGTCACAGAAAATGTAGGGTCATTAAGATTGATCGCTATACTTGAATAGTTTCTCAATGCAAATGTTGTATCTTTCTTATTCCCCACACATACTTTCCCAAAATCAATTATATCTATAGAATTTTGTAAAGAAATATCATTTAAATCAAACCTGATTGAATCTATATTCACTTCAAACGCTACCTGCCAGGGCTTGTATCTCGATTCATAATCATTGTTAAATATTATTAGAGTATCACGAATAATTCCTGTCTGACCGGGCTGGTAGGTGTATCTCACAATAACTTCCTGCGAATCAGCAGGTGCTACCGACACAATATTTGTCGGAGATACTATTGAAAAACCACTCCCCGGATTTTTAAAGCCTGATGAATCCATCCTTAAAATTAAATTAGCTTTCCCGATATTATAAATCTGTAGTGTATCATCATGTGTATTCCCTTCGCAGCCGACAATCCTGAATGAAATCAAAGTATCACTGTCAATAACCGGAAGCTGAATTATTCGGAAAATGTTCGCAGCAGATTGCGACATCACTGCATTTGGGTCCCATAGATGGTCGGTCATATTCTGGAATGGATTTGTTACATCCTGAATAACTGCAAAAAAGTATAAAGAATCATTACCCTGTAAGTCGAGAGGAATATTCCATCTTTCTGTCGGAGTAAGAACCTGTAAAATTTCCTGCCAGTTTCCAGATTCGGATTTTAAGAAATAATGCAAATTCTCTCCGACATTACTACTGCCTGTTAAATTGAATTGCCTTTTAACAAAATTGGATGTATCTGTCGTTGGCCCTCTAAATTTTGTTGCTTCAGGAGGCACTGTAAGAGGACCAAAATTCCAAACGGGGTAATCGTGCCTGATTCTTCCGGCTCCGCCCGGGACACCGCCACCCATTCCACCGGAAGTATTAGCTGATCCTCCGTTTATACCAATTCTCGTGTGGTACGAAACACTACCGCCCGAACCTCCTCCGCCATGAGCGCCATTATCGCCCGTATGTCCTTCTCCGCCAATTGCTGTTAATGTTACGTTCGAAATAATCGGTGCATATAATCTGCTAGCACCACCGCCGCCGCCGCCTGAACCTGAACATTCAATTGCAGCAAATGGATTAAGTTTTTGCGGATTACCGCTCGCACCTCCTGAACCACCGGCAATTGGAACTACCATGCTATTTCCATGCATCCTGCCGCCATTCTGAGTTCCTGAACTGATGCCATTCGTAGCATATCCTCCGGAACCTCCGTTTGTCCTTTGACGATAGCCGCTTCCGCCGCCGAATCCGCCCATTGGGTCATCTGTATAGCCATCAGCAGTGCCGACACCAGGCTTTCCAAAGGGATGTCCTGTACCTCCACCCGATGCTTCATAAGATGTTGGATTCTGTTTGGGAGGATAAATTCCATTCAGACTATATCCTTTAGAAGGATTGCTCCCTGTTCCAAATCCTACTGACTTAAAACTACCACCACCAAAGACCCTGTTCTCACCTCCCATACCTCCGCCGGTAAATCCATTTCCTCCGTCATCACCCTGTGAGCCACTCGTGTTTACATCGCAAAATCTGCCGCCACCACCGCCGCCACCGGGGCCGCCATGTCCGCCATGGCCACCAACAGATATTTCACCGTCAACGGAAATCATTGTGTTGTTTCCTCCTTGTGCCTTACCTATTGATAATAGAACAAAAGGCAAATATCCTTCATTTGCAGTTGTTGATGGATCGCAATCCAATTTGGAAACGAAACAAGTATCGTTCGGCAAAATTAATGAATCTACAACCATGGCTCCGCGCTTCGACCTTTTACCAAGCTGTCCCTGTCCTAATATTCGTTCAGCAACTCCGCTTTTATCTCCAAACTGATATGGATTAACAATATAAAAAGTGTCTATGTTCGATTGAACTCCTAAAACTGTTACACGAATCTGAATTCTGAAATTAGCCGATAGTTGCTCCCAGTCCCATGAATTTGGATTCACCGAGGGATGTATGAATACCTGTGATGAAATCATTCTTCCGCCCCAGCTTACTATAATCGGACCAAAAATAATTTTCTGTGTGTCTGCAGGATTCACACATTCAAGCCTGACTGGGTCACCGGGATTATTAAAATAAAAACCATCCATCCCAAAAGTTTGAGCTGATGCAGGCACATTATCCGGGTCAAACGGGCAAATCACATCAACATATACATTCATTCCCGGAGCTCCAATGTCAGGAATAATATATGATATTCGCGGCTGTGAAATCACTATAGAAGTTAATGTTAACATCAGAATCGAAGTGAGAAGCAAAAACTTTTTCATGCAAGTTCCTTTATTTTTTTTTTAATTATTTCAAAATCACAAGATAAAATTAATAACTTATTTAAAAGAATGCAATCATTATTATTTATTGTTATTTAAAATAAAATTAACATGGCTTGGATTTTGCTAATTTTGTTAATAAATATTATAAAGAAAAAATGAATCTAACAGAGATAATAAATAAATTTCTTGAGTATTGCAGATTAGAACGCAATTATTCGCCGCATACTGTTCTGAGCTATAGTTTAGCTCTGCATCAGTTCTGTGTTTATTTGGAAACGGAATATTCAATCATTCCTGACTTGAATGAAATTACAACTAATGATGTCAGACCATTTCTTGGCTGGCTGCATGATAACGGTAAAGACAAAAGTTCACTCAAACAGAAAATATCTGCCGTCAAATCTTTCTTTAAATTTTGTCAGAAAAAAGGATTCATTGAAAGAAATCCTGCGGCATTGGTAATCACACCAAAGACACCAAAACGCCTGCCATCCTTTCTATTGGAAAATGAAGTAACAGAATTATTCAAACAATTTAATCCCGATATAGCAGAAGATTCGAGAAACCTCGCCTTGATTGAATTAATATACAGCTCAGGTTTGCGTATCAGCGAGGCTCTTCAACTAAACGTGAAGGATATTAATTTTTCAACAAAGTCTGTAAAAGTTCTCGGCAAAGGTAGAAAAGAACGTGTCGTACCAATAGGCTCCAAGGCATTACAAGCCTTGACGAATTACATTAAGAAAAGAAAAGAATTGGCTCATCAAATTGATGATAGTTCTTTATTTATTTCAATTCACGGAAAAAGATTGAGTTCGGTTGCGGCATATCGAATAATAAATAGAGCTATGCAGGGAATAACAGAAGCCAAGAGGAAAAGTCCTCATGTGCTTCGTCATTCTTTTGCCACTCATCTGCTCGACCATGGTGCTGATATTCAGTCGGTCAGCGAAATGCTCGGGCATGAGTCTCTCTCGACAACCCAGATTTACACCCACGTCTCGGTTGACAGGCTGAAAGAAGCTTACAAAAAAGCACACCCCAAGGCTTAATCAATTACGAATTACGATTTACGATTTACGATTTGTGCTGTCCTAAATAGCGTTGACTTTTGAATCAACAAAAAGGAGGAAAAACTATGGACAGCAGTAAGAAAAAGAGTAAACACCTATATTA
>MHAY01000001.1 GCA_001804705.1 Ignavibacteria bacterium RIFOXYC2_FULL_35_21 | reverse complement strand
AGTATTTGCAAGATATTTCCATAATTCTTCCACTTGGTTTGTTTAACATAATACAAATATAATAAAAATATCTATCTTATGTTAACACTCTCATTTATTTTAATATAAAAAATTATTTTTTCAATATATGCGAATTTTTTTACAGACATCAATGAATCAAAGTATCTGGGACTATCAAAATAATTCCAAAGGAAACTGAATTTAGAATCAGTTAGCAGCATTCCGTTCAGCTTATAGGATGATGCTTCCTCCCATATTGTTTTTGCTCTTGTAATATTCGCTCCTACATAATGATTATTTGGATAATAAAACCATCGAATTGGAAATTCAGGAGCATCAACCACCCTGCATGCAAACAAAGCCTGTGAAACGCTTTGCTTATCGAACAACTGAAAAAATGTGTTTATTCCATAGTGCAACCCGATTGTATCACAGCCTGCTATAATAGCTTGTGCAGGGAGGATATCGAGAACATATCCTTCGGCGCCGGGATAAGAACTGCTGATTTCTACCTTTTGGTCAGGAATATGTGAAAACAGTTGATTAATAATTGGTTCTGTAAAACCGAGTACAACACCATTTAACAAAGTATCAGAATCAGACCAGTAAGCATATTCAAGCGTATCAATTCCCCTTAGACTCAATTCATAGTTGAACTCCTGAGCATTTTTCAATGCGGGTTGCAGAGGATTCAGATATATTCTTTTATTAGTATCGAGGAAAAACACACCCGAGTATATCATTCGAACATAAGCCTGACGGGGTTTCGGAATAATCTCCTCAAAAAATTGTGCAAATAATTGTGTTGATGAAATCACAACGATAAAAATAATTAAAAACAATTTTCCCATTATCACCTCAAAGTATTTATCTTTTTTAGTAATAACAAAATAAATAAAAAAAGGTTGCAGAACATAAAATAATATTTGGTTACAAAAAATGCATATTTATTTTAATTTGCATATCATTTTTATAATTTTCATTTTGATTAGTTAATAAAGCTCCGTAGGAGAGGCATAAATAATAGATATTTTCAAATGGGAAACATCAAACAAAATATTGTCATTATCGGTGGTATGGCGGCAGGTTGCAAAACAGCGGCACGATTGAAAAGAATCAGCCCTGATTTTAATGTTACAATCATAGAAAAAAAATCATTTGTCTCTTACGGAACCTGTGGAATGCCTTTTTTCGCTTCAGGTGAAATTGACGGATTTTATAGCCTTGCGAAAACCCCATGGGGACGCATTCGGGACGCAGAATATTTTCAAAAAGCTAAAGGTATTAATGTTCTGACTGAAACTCTAGTCGAAAAAATAGATTATAATAAGAAACTTGTAGAATGTCTGGATATTAAGAATGGCAACAGGTTTTCCCTGACATTCGATAAACTTGTAATTAGTACAGGAGCAAAAGCAAAGAAGCCACTATTTCCTGTCCCCGATTTTGAGAAAATTTCAACATTCCATAATCCATTGGATGCAAAAAAAATCAGGGAATTAGCTCAAACCGGAAAAATCGGTAAAGCTGTAATTATAGGCGGAGGTTCTATCTGCTGTGAACTGGCAGAATCACTTGCAGGTTTATGGGGAATCGAAACTCATCTCGTCGAGCTTGAAGACAGGCTTCTTCCAACATCTCTCGATAAGGAAATGTCCCGCTTCCTTGAAAAGACATTTATCTCAAATGAAATAAATCTTCATCTTTCATCAAGGGTAGAGAAAGTATTAGAGAATGATGAAGGCAATCCTGTTGTTTATTTAATAAACGGCGAAGAGATTGATTCTGACTATGTTTTTCTTTGTATTGGAATTGAACCGGAAGTTGAGCTTGCTAGGTCAATCGGAGTAAGTATTGGTGAATCCGGTGGCATATCCGTTGACTCGCAAATGAGGACTAATCTGGAAAATGTTTGGGCTGGCGGTGACTGTGTTGAAGTAAAATCCCTCATCACAGGCAAACCGGACTTGTTCCCTTATGGCTCTCTTGCAAACAGGCAGGGAAGAGTAATTGCAAATTCAATCGCCGGCTTGAAAAGTGAATTAAAAGGAGCAAGCGGTGCAATATCGCTGAAAGTTTTCGGCCTCATTACAGCATCTTGCGGGTTGTCAGAAAATAATGCAATAAATGAAGGGTTCAATGCTGGAGTTGTCTGGGGTTCCTGGCATGACAGGCCTGACTTTCATCCTGATGCAAAGTCATTGCTGGGAAAAATGATTTATGAAAAGGGAACAATGAAGTTACTTGGATTACAACTTATGGGCAGAGGTGAAGTAACAAGATATATTGATGTTTTCTCTGTATTAATCTCAAATGGAGCTACAGCAAACGATTTTCTTGATGTAGAACACGCTTACACTCCTCCTCATTCCTCTCCTCTGAATCCTTTGAACTCACTCGGAGCGATGGCAATCTCTCAGGAAGAGGGTGGCATCAAGGCATTGAATCCGCTTTTACTTGAACAATTTGATGGAAATATTCTTGATATAAGAGAACCTTTTGAAATAAGTAATACACCTCTTGGAAAAGATGCTAAAGAATACCCGATTATGGAGTACAGGAATCAGATAAATGAATTTGACAAAGATGAACCTTTGCTTATCATTTGCCAGAAAGGGCCAAGGTCTTATGAAGCAGTAAGAACATTTATTAATGCCGGATTTTCAAATGTACAATACATTGGCGGCGGTTATCAATTTTCGAAAGTAATTATATAATGGGTCTTTGATTCATAACAGATTTTATACATTTGTTTGAGTCATAAAATAACAAGATTTGAAACAACCGGCTACTCCCCTATGATAAAAGGGTATTCAAAATAATATAGTAATTTTGCATTTAAAAAGTAAAATAAATGGAACAAAAAGAATCATATTTATATGTTGTAGGTTTAAGCCATAAAACGGCTTCTGTAGCTGATAGAGAGAAATATCAATTAAGCCGTAAGGAATTGCCTCAAGCCCTCAAAACAATTTTCAATTATGAAGGTGTACAGGGTGTGCTTATCGTTCCGACTTGCAACAGGCTTGAATTCTACCTTGTACTGGATGACGGTAAGAATCCTTTCGATTTAGTAGAGAAATTTTATTTGAGCAATAATATTAATACAACAGACATTGAAAAATATTTTTATACATTCACTCTTCCCGATGTAACACGGCATCTCTTTCGTGTAATTTGCGGTTTGGAATCTCTCGTTCTTGGCGAATATCAGGTTCAGGGACAGGTGAAAGAAGCATACAGCATTGCCTGTGAAGCAAAGACCTGTGAAAAGGTATTACATAAATTATTACACGCTGCATTCCGTGCAGGAAAAAATGTAAGAAATTCTACATCTTTGGGTTCGGGGAAGCAATCCGTAAGTGGCGTTGCTTCAAAAATAATAATTGATAATCTTAAAAAAAGTGATACGATAGCTGTAATCGGTGTAAACGAAAATACGAAAATCCTTACAGGAGAACTGAAGGGGGCAGGCTTTTCAAACTTAATTTTTGTTAACAGGACTCTCTATAAAGCAGAAATTATGGCTGAGCAATACGGAGGCAAAGCCTTCAGCCTTGAAAAACTTGATAAAGCATTGGCGGATTCAAAGGCTGTTTTCACAAGCACAGGAGCACCAGGATACATAATCAACAATGATTTATTCGACAGATTAATCCTAAAAAAACGTTTACCAAAATTGATTGTTGATATGGCAGTGCCGCGTGATGTTGATGTTTCTTCGATTGCAGATGATATTAACTACTGGGATATTGGCAGGCTTCAGGATTATCTCGCAAGGCAGATTCTGACTCAACACGAGGACATCCCCATTGCAGAAAATATTATCGAGGATGAAGTGCTTCTATTTCAGGCATGGACAGAAATGCAGAACAATAACATTTTGGAACCTTATGCAGAAAAGTTCGAGCTTGTCAGACAAGAACTCATGAAAGAATTTAAAGAATTGATGTCCGACCGTGCGTTTTCCAATCTCGACCGTTTCTCACGTTCACTCATTCACCGCCTTCAGTCAACATTCACACGAGCTTTGGTAAATAATAAAGATAAATAAAAGAATTGTAGGAAAAATAATCAAATCAGGTGGGTGTTTATTATCAGTAATTGACTAATGATTAAGTATCTACGACATATTTCATATACTAAAATTCACTGCCCTTAAATAGAGAATTTTTTGCTTCATTTATTAGTTCATCACTAACTTTAACTCCACTCCATAATCCCTTGAGTTTCGTTTTCTTATGTTTTCCTTTTTTTTGTTTAAACTCCTGAGATAAATTTTTTATATAATTATATAACCCAGGATATGTCCCAGCAGGCATATTATCCAATTCTTTATTAATTAACTTTTTATAATCTAAAGTCGTATTCTGCATAATTTATCTCATTTTTCGTATTTAATAGAAAATTTTATATTCAACGAGACATGTACAAAGTTATTATTTTTTTTAAATATTAAACCAACTTTTTATCAAAATACTGACTTCAATTTATACTTGTATTTCTCAGCTACATTGATGTATTTTTGTGTTGGTAAAATATTATTGTGTGTTTATTATAATCTGGTAATTTATGCCTTTGGCAGTGTCTTCTATATCGCAATCTGAACCTTATGGTGTAAGCTTTGAGCCAAGAACAAGCTTTATACCCGAAAATGTGGAAGTTCAAAAAATTGCTCCTATTGACTCTCAGCCGAATAAGAAATTACCTCAGGATAAATTTACACCATCGGATTCCTTTGGAAATTCCGAGTACAATAAATTAAACGAAACATACAATGCTTCAGGAAAGAAATCTACTTTAGGTGCAACTGCAAAGCAGAACAATACAAAAGAAACAGGAAGTAAAAACATAGCAGGAGCAGACAGCGAACTTACACCCGAAGAGAAAAAAGCAGTCGAGGTATTGCAGAAAGCTGACAAAATGGTCAGAGCACACGAAAATGCACACAAAGCAGTTGGCGGTAGTCTTGTTCGTGGTGGTAATTTCACTTATACATCAGGACCTGACGGCAAGGTATATGCAACCGGCGGTGAAGTTCAAATCGATATCTCTCCCGTTAAAGACAATCCTGAAGCGACAATACAGAAGATGAACCAGGTCAGAGCCGCCGCACTTGCTCCCGCCGACCCTTCAGCACAAGACAGAAGTGTTGCCGCACTCGCTTCTTCAATCGCCGCTAATGCAAGAGTGGAAGCTATGAAAGAGAATACTGAAAATACCAAAACCACCCCGGGAACAAAAGACAAGCTCATGGAATCATACAAAAACAACGAATCAAATAATCAATTCAACGATACATCATCTCAATTCACCGGTATTGGTGCTACAACTGCATCATTAAAAGAAATGCCGGAGTAGAAATTCAATTGATTTCAATTTTTACCTAACTTAACTATAACTTTTCGATAAATTCTGATATAGTCAGGTTTGCTGATTTGATAAGACTTGACAAAGTACCTTTTGCAACTTCTTTGTGATTTGGAATTGATAGTGTGATTAATTCACCTTCCTTGACCATTATTATATGACTACCTTTTTGACGAGCTATTCTCCAGCCAAATTTTTGAAGGATTTTACAAGTTTCAGAACCGCTGAGAACAGGTAGTTTTGGCATTATACCATAATCTCCAATTGCCTTGTCTCAATCGTTAAAGGGTATCCGAGTTCAGAACGGACTTCAAGACATAGTTCAATAGCTTCTCTTATATTTTCGGTTGCTTCTTCTTTCGTTTTACCCTGAGAAACACAACCGGGAATTGATGGACATTCAGCTACCCAAATTCCGTCTTCATCTCTTTCTAAAGTTATTGAGAATTTCATATAATTATTACCTCTATTTTCTGATTTCCAAATTTAATTATTATGATTGTCTTTAACAATTTATAATAATAATTGTAAAGTATAAACATTAATTTTATTTTAATCCAAATCGAAATTGAACAAAAAGATTGCAGAAAATGGTTAATCTGTACCGTGAGTAAATAATAATTGTTTTATAATTTCGTATTCGTTGTTTATTCAATTTTAAAAAGCTTTAATATTTAGGAATTAAATATGCCTGATAATAATGAATCAACCTTTCCATCGAATTTCATAAAGAAAATTATTGATGATGACCTGCTCACAAATAAATGGGGCGGACGTGTTAACACCCGCTTTCCTCCTGAGCCGAACGGCTATCTGCACATAGGCCATGCAAAATCAATATGCCTGAATTTCGGGCTTGCTAAGGAATACAATGGCTTGTGCAATCTCCGGTTTGATGATACAAATCCCTCGAAGGAAGAAACAGAATATGTTGATTCGATTATGGAAGATGTCCGATGGTTAGGCTTCGACTGGGAGGACCGTCTCTATTATGCTTCCGATTATTTCGACCAACTTTATGAATATGCTGTTCAGCTTGTGAAAGACGGCAAGGCTTATGTCTGCGACCTCAGTGCCGATGAGATGAGAGACACAAGAGGCACACTCACCGAGCCGGGGCAGAACAGTCCATACAGAAATCGTTCAGTTGAGGAGAATCTCGATTTATTCAATAGAATGAAAAACGGTGAATTTGAGGAAGGAACAAAAACTCTTCGTGCAAAGATTGACATGTCGGCAGGTAACCTGAATATGCGGGACCCTGTCATTTACCGTATTCTGAAAGTTGCTCATCACCGCACAGGTGATAAATGGTGCATTTATCCGATGTATGATTTCACACACTGTCTTTCCGACTCGATTGAAAGAATCACTCACTCAATATGTACACTCGAATTTGAAGACCACAGACCGCTTTATGACTGGTTTTTGGATGAACTCGGTGCTTATCACCCACAGCAAATTGAATTTGCGAGATTGAATTTATCTTATACATTAATGAGCAAACGCAAACTCCTTGCACTTGTCGAAGAAAAAATCGTTTCAGGTTGGGATGACCCCCGAATGCCTACCATCTGCGGTTTGAGACGAAGAGGTTATACACCTGAATCAATCCGCGATTTTGCTGAACGTATCGGTGTTGCAAAAAAAGACAGCACTGTTGAATTCGCATTTCTCGAGCATTGCATACGTGAAGATTTGAATAAGCACGCACTACGTGTCATGGGTGTGCTGAATCCTCTGAAAGTTGTGATTGATAATTATCCCGATGATTTGGTAGAAGAAATCGAAGCGATTAACAATCCTGAAGATTTGTCAATGGGAACACGCAAGCTCCCATTCTCAAAAGTGCTGTATATCGAAAAAGACGATTTCATGGTTGACCCGCCGAAGAAGTATTACCGCCTTGCTCCAAGGAGAGAAGTGCGGTTACGATATTCTTATTATATCAAATGTGTTGATTATGTAAAAGATGAAAAATCAGGAGAAATCACGGAAGTTCATTGCACTTATGACCCGGAAACAAAGGGCGGTTCTTCTCCTGACGGAAGAAAAGTACAGGGTACAATTCACTGGGTATCTTCTAAACATGCTATTGATTCGGAAGTCAGACTTTATGACCATTTATTCAATGCCGAAAATCCCGGCGAAGGTGATTACAAGCTATACCTGAATCCCGACTCATTGAAAACTGTCAATGCAAAGCTGGAACATTCCTTAAAGGATGCTGCTCCCGGAAGCCGCTGGCAGTTCGAACGTGTCGGTTATTTCTGCGCAGACAACAAAGATTCACAGCCCGGAAAACCGGTATTCAACCGCACTGTTACATTGAAGGATACCTGGGCAAAGATAGTGAAGAAGGGATAAGAAGAATTTTCAATTTAGAATTTTCAATAAAATTTAAATTTATAATTTTAAATGAATTTGAAATATTAACTAAATTAAACTTACTTTAATTAAAAATTAAATGTATTAATTTACATCAGGAAACTCACTCGGTTTTAATCTCACAATTTTTCCATTTCTGGAAATAATGAGCTCCTCATTATTTTTCCGCTTCTCTTCTAAAAGCCGCTTGTGGTAAAGTTTTAAGCCTATTTGAATTTTTTCATTCAATTCTTTATAATCACTTTTATTTAACATATTGTGATTCTTTTATTTTGTTATAAGTATTCGTATCAATTATATTTATCTTGCCTACCAAATTTGTACATGCAATTGTTCTTGGTTTATCCCATGAATTATCAATTAAAGTCCAATGATTAACTATTGGAATAAATTTTTCAAACAAATTCTTCAATCCCCTGTAATACCTTCTTTCAACAATTTCATCACCAATGCTATGACCACCTTTTTTAACACGTTCAGCAATTCTGTCTATTGCAAGTTCCACGGAGCTTAACCAAAAATATAAAAGAATAACTTCATAATTTTTACTTTTTGCAAATTCAATCGTATTAACTAATGTTTTTGATGATAATGTTGTCTCGAGTGCAAAATCTACTTGCGAATGTATAAGAGTATTTATTCTATTAAGCATTATTCTGCCTGCGGCAATGGCGGCGGCTTCAGGCTGGTAAGGCGATAATCCCGATGCAATATAATCTGCATTAACGAACTCCTTGCAATTCAATATTTCAGGAAGAATAGTATTAGAAGCAGTAGTTTTCCCCGCTCCGTTACAACCCGAAATGATGTATAGCTTTGGCATTGAGTTTTTGGTAAATAATATTTTAAGAAATATTTTTTTAAATCAATAAAAATTAAATTAGCATATTAAAAATACTTACATATAGGTAAGTGCAAAAATAAACATTTTTAATCAATTTAATAAGTAAAAAAGAACTTATATGAAAAAAAGAAATAAAACAAATATTGAGTTGTATGTAATTAACAAAGTTAAAGAACAAAGAGTATCATTTGACTATTCTCAGGCAGAGCTTGCTGACCTATTAAATCTTAGTGCCGGATTTATCGGAAAGGTTGAAAGCGGCAACTATACTGCAAAGTATAATATAAATCATATTAATTCACTATCGAGAATTTTCAACTGCAGTCCTAAAGATTTTTTTCCACTAACATATATTAAATAAAATGAATATACGTAAAATCAAAAAAGAATTTAAAAGGGTCAAATCATTAGGATTTATCAAAAGTAAAAGACGGAACAACACAGGTGTTGTTAAAACATTTGAATATTATTTCGGCTTAAATGAAAATAATATCAAAGACCCTTACTATGAAGGTTATGTAATTAAGAGTCAGAGTTTTCTATCTTCATCTAAAATTATACTGTTTACAAAAAGCCCGACTCATCCTGAAAAAGCAAATCAATATTTGAGTGAGAAATATGGATTATTCGATAAAAAATTTAAAAATGTAAAAACAATACTAACAACATTATATTGTAATAAATTTAACACTTATCTTGACACATTTTCTTTCAAATTAGATATTGATAAAACCCGGAAGAAGTTATATTTTATTGTTAAGAATTTATCTGATAATAAAATTGTAAAGGAGGATATTTACTATACCTTTGATGATATTATCGAGAATACCAAAAAGTTAGATAAACTATTAGTAGTAACGGCAAAAACAAAAATTAATAGAGGAAACCAGTATTTCTATTATCAAAACGCTACTCTTTATTTTGGTTTTAAACTTGAAAAATTCCTTAATTTATTTAAACGAGGCAGGATCAAATGCAGGATAAGAATTGGTGTTGATAGAAGTGGCCCTAACAAAGGCAAACCCCATGACCATGGCAGCGGCTTTATAATTCATAAAGACAATTTAAAAGATTTATATGATAATGTTATTGAAATAAAATAGGCTGCATTTGATTTAAGTTGAAATAATAAATATCATCTGTTTTATTTTCCATCAGCTTCAATTTAAAAAAACCTTTTCTTGTTGGCTTTGACCATACACAATTGCAGTAATCAAATATGGTCCCTCGTATATATCCGTTTAGTATCATCTGCCTGACGCATAAATTGATTTCCCTATCGCTGTATTTCTTAAGGCACACTCTCTTCCCAGCGGCATCCATCAGGAGCATAGCAAAAAGCTCATCCGGGGATTTCTCATCAGGTTCGATGTCCTCAAAAAAAGGCTTATCAAATTCAATATGTATTTTACTTATCATAATTGTCATAATTAACCTCCCCTTTTCTTCACTTCCTAAATTAAGGAGGGGACTGAGAGGTGGTGATTTTCAATCTAAAATTTGAGTCCCTCTCCCCGCTCGGAGAGGGATTTAGGGTGAGGTTTTAAGTAATATTCCTCACTGCTTTCTTGACCACTCCGATAATTCTGAAATCAATATCCTCCGTGATTTTAAAATCTGCAAATTCCTCGTTTTCGGATAATAACCAAACAGTGCCGTTCACTCTTTTCAACCTCTTGACAAACAATTCGGAATTAACAGATGCAACTACGATATTTCCACTTCGGGGTGATGACTTTGTATCAACAACCAATGTATCGCCGTCGAAAATTCTTGCATTCTCCATTGACTGTCCTGTCACTTTACAGATTATCGAGTTCTGATTTAATCCGAAGCTTTTCAGAATATCAACCTTCTCGATTTCATTCAAATCCATTTCCGGATTCATCTTCGCCGCACCTATCATCTGGCTGACAAAGTCCACCAGCTCCTGCTTAGTCAGGTAATCAATGCGTTTAATATCTACAACTTTTAATTCATTCATGCCTGTCTCCATACTGCTTAGTATATAAGATGCATCAGCCATTGCATCCGAAAATATCAGTGGATTTTTCGTTTGGCAAAAATCATAAATAATATCAATCTTCCATTTGTTATGCCCAAATCCACTTCCCTCCTGTATATAATATTTCTTTACAAGTTCGTACAGTTCCGAAATTGAAAGAAATTCTGCCTGCCTACTGAAATCGCTTCTTTTCATTTTAAATTTAATCGAATCACAGTTTCTTTTTCCTTCCGCTACCCTTCTTTTGAATGGCTCTCATCATGTCTCCTGCCGCTGCTGTAAGGATATCGAACTGTTTTACCATTTCATCGAAACTGAGCCTTTTTGCATCAATAGAATATAATTCTGCAACATTGCCTTGTTCATCCCTTCCGGCATTTGCCCTTTTCTCCAACAGCTTGCCCGCTTCGTTTGCGGCATATATAGAGCCGTCACCTGTCAGGATATATGTGGGATTGATTCCCTTATTATATAATGTTACTAAAAGCCTGTTTGGAGCATTCGCCCTGCCGTTCTCATAGTTTGCGATGTTGTCTTTGGTTTCGTTCACAGCAAGAGCAAATTGCCGAGCAGAAAGCTTTCCTCCTTCGAAGAATATATTTCTGACTTCTTTGAGCCGGTTGCCTATTTTTTTCTGTAAATCTGCCATATTATTGAAAATGTTAATTTTACTTGTTTATATTGTAAATATTACATAAATTAAATGTAAATAATACACAATATATTTGCAATATTTACTTCTGCAAATATAATTAATGTAACAGTCATTGTCAAGAGGTTTTTTATGAAAAATGAAAATTGTGGAAAAAAGATTCATGCCAAAACATCAAAATACGGAACTAATGCGGTAATTCAGGCTGATGTTGAAAAAAACAATTATTACACAAACCTTGAATATTTCATGTCTGAATCTGAAAAATTGAAGTTAATAAACAGCCTGATTGACAAATTTTTACATGAGGCTATTGAAAATTATTTAATTAATGAATTTGAAGCAGGCGATATAAGATTTATGCTCAATAACTACTTAACAACTTCTCATAACCAGGTAATACCTGATTATTACATTCCGGATGAGGATGAAACAATTTACGATTTATTATAAATGTTCACAGGTGTACCGATGAAAGACGTATATGAATTATTAACACAGGAAGATTTAACATCTGACTTACAGTTGCTGCAGGATTTTTGCGGCTTCGACACAATCAAAGTGCTTTTGAGAAATTTCGGAGGTTTGAGCTTTTACATCCCCAAAATCACAAGGTTGGAAAGCCTCGTTCTAAAATATGTTAAAGAACATTCGGATAAAACATATAAACAGATGGCAAAGGAACTGAACGTGTCCGAACAATACCTAAAAACTTTAATCAAAAAGCAATTGAATTAATTGGATAAAATCCTAATTTTCAATTTTCAATTTAAAATTTTCAATAAATTTATAATGTATAAATTTAGAATACACATCTATCATAATAAATAATAAATTTGAATTGGATTTAACTGTGAGAGTTTAGAATTTTATAATTATTATATTGAAAATTCAATGTAAATTGAAAATTATAAATTGAAAATTTAATATTATTGTATATGTATTTGGGTGAAATTACACAAATCATATATACAGAGTTTATTTAGTTAATATTTGAAATACTGATTATGGCTATAATAAGTACATCCAAGCTGATTACTATTGACCGTTATTTTGCCGAAGAAAAGGATTTACATCCTCACGCAACGGGTGAGTTCACAAACCTGATGCACGACCTGATTCTTGCTATCCGCATCATTGCAATCGAGGTACGCAGGGCAGGCATAAATGACATCATGGGTATAACTGATTTTGTGAATATAAACGGAGATAAAGTCCGCAAGCTGGATGAATACGCAAACGAAGTTATTTACCGTTCTATGGTTCGATGCGGTAAGCTCTGTGCAATTGTTTCCGAAGAATTTGACGATGTTATTTCAATTCCAAAAGAATATAAAAAAGGAAAATACATACTTGCCTATGACCCGATTGACGGCTCAACGAACATTGATGTTGGCATATCAATCGGAACAACATTCTCATTGTATAAAAGACTCGACCCATACTCAGTTGATGACCCTACTGCTGACGATATTCTTCAACCCGGGTACAAGCAGGAAGCCGCAGGTTATGTTCTTTATGGCTCAAGCACAATACTTGTTTATACGACAGGAAACGGTGTTAATGTTTTCACGTATGACCCGACAATCGGCGAATTTATTCTGACATTTGAAAACCTGAAAATCCCTAAACGAGGAGCCTTGTATAGCTGTAATGAGTCTAACTCTCCGGGATGGGACGAGAAAATCAGGCAATACCTCGAATACCTGAAAAGGCCTGATGATTCGGGTAAAAAGCCTTATTCACTACGCTATGTTGCAACAGCAGTTGCTGACATTCACCGTACACTGCATTATGGCGGGATTTATATGTATCCTGCATCTCCGAATCATCCTGACGGAAAAATTAGAATATTATATGAAGCAAATCCACTTGCTATGCTCATCGAGCAGGCAGGCGGCAGAGCTTCAACCGGTACAAAAAGGATTTTGGATGTTAAACCTTATTCAATCCACCAGCCTGTTCCATTCTTTGTCGGAAGCGAAGAAGATGTGCTTGATGCGGAAATGTTTATCAAAGGTGAACATCCTTCGCAAAAAAACTGATTATTAAAACCCCCGAAACCCCCATTGAAAAAGGGGGCAAAATATAGCGATTTGTACCGAAGAATCATTTTTTAAAAAGTTCAAATAAAGGCTTAATGTGCCTAATCAAAATAAGTATGCAGATTGCAATTGTAATAAATATTAGCATTTCCCGACTGAAGTTCGGAATAAACATTAATTTCATTAGCAAATTTTCAGGAATGATAATCAGAATAGCAGGTAAAAGCACTGTAGCGGCTGAGTTTGCAATGTGAACATTTCTTTTAATCAACCTAAATTCGATTACCCATATTAATGCCCATATAATAAATAACAAAGGATTAATCATGAGAGACACACCTACTGCAGATGACAAGCCGCGTCCACCCTTGAATTTCATAAACACACTGAAATTATGTCCGAGAATAACAAAGAATCCTGCAAGAGAAATTATAGTAGTATTATCATTAGAAATTATCTTAGCTAATAGAATTGATGCTATTCCTTTTAAGAAATCAAGAATAAATACAGCAATGCCTATCCACTTTTTACCGGTAATTTCAAAGCTGTTCATAGCACCTATATTGCCTGTTCCTTTCTTCCGCAGGTCTTCGCTGTAAAACACTTTCACAATTATAAAAGCCCAGGGGATTGAACCCAACAGGTAGGAGAGCAATATTACAGCAGACATATGATAAGTGGTATTATCAAGCATATAATTATTTGTTGATATTACGTATTAATAATTATTTTTTAAAGCAATAATTTATAATTTTCAATTTTGCAATTTTCAATCAATTTTCAATATTTAATGTTAAAAAAGAAATGGACTTATTGATTTTTACCATAATAATAAATTGAACTCATAAATAAATTATTTAATTGAATATTTTGAAAATTTGTTCATTAAAAATTCAATGAAAATTTACAGAATTGAAAATTCTATTCCTTCAATTCCCCAAGAAATTTCTTCATCGTCGAATACAGCAGTTCAAGCGGCAAACCGACTATGTTATAATAACATCCGTTTATATGACTGACAAACACAGCACCGAAGTCATCCTGTATGCCGTAAGCACCTGCTTTATCGAGTGGAGAACCTGTTTCGACATAAGCCTCAATCTCATCTTGAGTGAGTGTTCTGAATGTAACCTCCGTTTTTTGAACAGCAACTTCGTTCTTCATAGATTCTGAATCAACAAGTGCAATTCCTGTATAGACGATATGAGTTTTTCCGCTAAGAATATTCAACATTCGGACAGCTTCCAACTTATCAACGGGCTTATTGAGAATTATTCCATTCAGGACAACGATAGTATCAGAGCCGAGCACAACAGCAGGTTTCCCGATTTTCTTTGCAACAAATTCTGCTTTTTTTAATGAGAGTTCTTTAACGTGAAGCACAGGGTCAACACCATCAGAAAAATCATCTTCATCTATATCTGCCGGCAAAACCTCAAATTCAAATCCAAGCTGACGCAGAAGTTTTTGCCGCCTCGGCGACTGCGAAGCGAGTATAAATGGTTTATCGAGATTAATTAGTTTTGCTATATTGAGCATAAAAAAATTAATAAATATTATTCTTGTTTCAAAGTAGCTTATCTATTTCAGAAGTAAAAAGAAGCATATCATTAAAATGTTTAATAACATCTTCCTTTTCAAAGTAAACCATATCATCATAATCACCGGTTTGTCTGTTTTGATATGCTTTATAATATGTTCTGCCGAATTCTATATCAATCTTACCGGTATGAATATAGTTTTTGTTGAACCAGCCTAATAATTGTTTATGTTTTGAAGTTGAATAATTATTTTTTAGTGAAAGTGCAGAAACATAATAAAAAATTGCATAATAAATTCTGTTTCCAGCAAGATGAAAATGATTCTCTAAAATTGCAGATTTAGCTTCTTCAATTGTTTCTTTTGCCCTTGCAATACGATAATTAATTAAATCAGTTGTATTATACTTCATAAAAAACACCTTCTTTTTTTATATTTGTACGGAAAGGTGTTAAAGGATTAATTATGTCCTGTGAATTAAATATGTGTACATCAATGAAAATATCGAATTCAAGTATATAATTATAAATGATGTCAATAACTTCATCTTTGAATCTTTGGTTTACAATTCTATCGAATAATATCGCAATGTCATAATCCGAATCAATATGGAAGTCGCTTCTGACTCTTGAACCAAAAAGATAAATCCCATTGAAATCAGGATATTTCTGTTTCAAATCAGACAAAAGTTCTTTTATGATTTCATTTATGAGTAAATTTTCCATACTTGAAATTATTGAATAATTATTCAAATAACAAAAACGAGTTTTATAAAGAAAAATTTTGTTTTATCGTTTTTTTTAACCACTTAAAAATTAAGTCCATAAGAGACTGCGAAGCGAGTATAAATGGTTTATCGAGATTAATTAGTTTTGCTATATTGAGCATTTATTATAGTTAATTATGAAAAATCAGATAATATTTTTTTTATTGACGTTTAAAGCTAAGTTCCAATATATAAAAATTTATATCATGTTTTACACAATAATTGTCATAAATATTCAGATAATTATAGAAATAATACCGTATTAATCATTATAAAATTAAAGTGTTACGAAAATATTATTTTATATTGACAAAATATATATTAATTTTGTCAATAATATTGTCACTAAGTTTGTCATAGATATTGTCAATAAGTTAATATGGAATTATCATATAATTATCCTCATTTAACATTTCAGCGAAGATGGGAACTGACACCTAATATAATGTTTTTGTTGGGAAAATGTGAAGCCTATATTAAAGCAATCTCAAATACCCCGATTCTACCTGAATATTACCAGGAATTACTTTCAGTGGCATTAATCAAAGGAGCACAGGCTACGACTGCAATCGAAGGTAACACCTTAACAGATGAAGAAATTGAAAAAATTCTTAAAAATATTAAACTACCACATAGTAAAGAATACCAGGAAATAGAAGTCAAAAATATTTTGGAAGCATTAAATCTATTAAAACACGATGTCATCAATAGTAATAATGTAGTAAAAGTTACTCCCGATTTAATAAAAATATTTCATAAATTAATTGGAAAAAATTTAGGCGTGCATTTCGATGCAATTACGGGGAAATATAGAACGGACAATAGGACTGTGGGAAATTACAGGTGCCCTTTCCATGAAGATGTTCCTATATTGATTGATAAATTATGCGATTGGTTATTAAATGAATTTCATTTTCCCAATACCCAATCTTTCCATGAAATTGTCATACAGGCTATTGTTACACATATTTATATTGAATGGATTCACCCTTTCGGTGATGGCAACGGAAGAACCGGCAGGCTGATAGAATTTTACATACTTCTTCGGGGTGGAAATCCTGACATTGCATCACATATTTTATCAAATCATTATAACACAACCAGGCCTGAATATTATAGGCATCTGGATGATGCAAGAAAAAGAAACTCATTAACTTCATTTATTGAATATGCCCTCGAAGGTTTCCATGACGGATTAGAACAAACCTTGCTATCAATTCAAGAAAGCCAGTTTAAAATTACATGGCAAAAATATGTTTATGACATATTGAGTGAAAAACAAGCAGGTTCAAAAATTGTTAACAAAAGAAGGAGAGTGCTTGTTATGGAAATGCCATTAAACAAGAGCTACACAATCGAAGAAATTACAATAATTAGCCCCAAAATTGCCAGATACTTTGCAAAATTAGACAGCAGGACTATTTATCGAGATATAAAAGCTCTTTTGGAAATGAATCTATTAATTAAAATTGATAAGAAATATAAAGCTAATTCAGAAATTTTACGAAATTATTTACCTGGGAAAAAGACTTGAAATGAGAAGTTAAAATTTAGTAATTCTACTCCCCACAAATCATCAGCTTTCCCGCTGTTATTCCATTGCTCGTTTTCATGACAACAAAATACAATCCCGATGAATATTCATTGTCAAATCTTATGCAATGTCTTCCTTGTGAAAAATATCCATCTGTTATTTGCTTCAATTTTTCACCGGTTAAAGATAATAATGTCAATTCAACAAAATCACCTTTATAAGTTTTTTCATTTTTTATGTCCTCTTTTCTTATAATGACACATAAGTAAAGAAAAGGTCTCAAAAATAATAAAAATAACCCCATGTTTCAAACATGGGGCCATTCTATATAACTTATGACTTAAGCCACACTAAAGTGTGGGCCAAGACTCATTTATGCTCATCCTTATTCTTACAGCACTTTGGAAGTTTGTCGAAAGCGTCTTTGTCGGCAGTCATATCGTCTGCGTCGTAACCTGCTTTGTTAATAGCTAATTTTATGTTTTCGAGAGTAACGACATCAGAATGATATTGCACAGTAACTATCTTAGTTTCACTATCGAGGTCAGCCGATTCGATGCCGTCAAGCTTATTAACAGCTTTTTCAATTTTTGCCTTGCAATGGCCGCATACCGCTGAAGTCTTAATCCTTGCTTCCTTAATCGTAGTGTCCTGCTCTTGTGCCATGGCAGTCGTTGTGAAAACAAAAGCCGCTAACAGAAAAATAACTGCACTGAATAATAATTGCTTTTTCATATTTTTTTCTCCTGATAATATTTTAAAATATTTGTTTTACTTTTCTTCTAAATTAATAAATTCTTTTCTATTAAAGACAATCTCAATTCTAAGTCCCTATCCATTTGGAGAGGGATATAGGGTGAGGTATTTTATTTTATTTCATACCTTAAACCAATATATATCACTCTTCCGATTATTGGTGCCCAAATAATCGAGCTGTCGAAATAGGAAGTTCCACTCAGCTTTCCAAAGGGGTCATTCGCCGCAATAATCGGATTTACCTGTATGTAATCCGTCAGGTTTTCAGCTCCTAAGAAAATGCTCAGATTATCTATTTTCTTAGTTATCTGTGCATTGAGCATAAGGAATTGCTTTGACTCAGACGAAATCCTGTACTCGACTGGATTCATCTCCGTATCAGGCAGTCTCATCTTTCCGTTGAATACTGCGGTTGCATCAATAAGCCAGCTTCCTTCCCCAATTGAATAAGCAGTGTTAATGAAATACTTATGCTTGCTCACCATCGGTTTATCATCAAGCTTTCCATTGATTGTCATCTGAACATCATTATACCTGTAGGCTGTAACAATGTCGAGATTATCAACAGGCTTGAAAGACAGGTCAACCTGGAACGAATTAGAATATGACTTGCCTTTCAGGTTATAGAAATGCACCGAACGAACATCCTGGTCCATATCTGCAATCAACTGGTTATCAAAATCGGTCCTGTACAGCTCTGTGTTCAGTGTGAAGTATGTACTTCCAATTGTAAAGTCAATTGATGAATTGATTCCATAATTCCATGCTATCTCAGGTTCGATTGCTTCTTCAAGTATGAACTGACGGGATGAAGCCATAGCACCAACATTTTCGGCATATATGTTAGGTATTCTGTATCCCTTTCCAGCCGATGCCCGGACAACAGCAGTCGGAGAAATTTCATATTTCAGATGAACACGCGGAGTAAAAAAGTTTCCGAATAAGCTATGGAAGTCTTCCCTGACTCCACCGGATAATGTAAATCCCAAGAGGTTCTGCAATGTGTATTCGGCAAACATGCCGGGGACAGATTCAATCCTGCTTTGGAAATTTCCGGCAAAGCTCTCATTAATATCATCATACTGATAGCTCAAACCAAGCGACAACTTATGTTCGGTTTCCTTTTCTTCTGAATTTGTTTCTGATTCTGCCTCCTCTTCCTCTTCATTATGAAAACCCAGCATATCGCCTATTGCAACATCATACTTTAGATTTACATAAGCGGAATTCTGCTTTCCTTCGTAATCCCTCCTGCCAAAGAATGAGTTGACAGAATGGCTCGAAAGCGAATATATCATCCCGATGCTGTTGTAATATTCTGTAGGAAAAATATAACCGGTTTGTCCCCACAGCTCATACCTTTTATTAGTCATATTCATTCCATAAAGCGAAGAATCGTTTAAGGGGAAAAATCCTTTCTGACCTCCCTTGCGGTCTTCATATATCACTTTCCCAACCAATTGCATTTCTAATTCACCATCATAATACCACCATCTGTTCATCAGATTCACCTGACTAAGCAAAGGCTGGTCAAGAAAGGAATCCCCGTTTTGGTCTATTTCAAGCTTTTGCAAATTACCATGGAAAAACAACGCTGTGGACATTGTATCATTGAACTTATATCTCGTATTGAGGTCAGCTTCAAGTCTGCCAAAGTAATCCCCCAACAAGCTTGCGAACAATGGCTCACTCTCCTGAGCTTTTTTATATTCGACATTAATCTGTCCGGTTATTGACTCATAGCCTGTAATAACAGATGCAGCTCCTTTTGAAATCTGTATTGACTCCATCCAGGGTCCGGGTATATAAACCATACCAAAAGGTTGTGCTATTCCTCTCATAGCAGGAACTTTCTCAGTCAGTAGCTGGCTGTAAATACCTGCTAAACCCAGCATCTGAATTTGCTTGGCACCAGATACGGCATCCGAATACTCGACATCAACCGATGCATTCGTAGAAAAGCTTTCGGACAGGTTACAGCAAGCCGCCTTTCTCAATCCGCTTAAAGTAATCTGTTGTGTATTTGCAAGGTCTGCTTTAGAAATGACTGTACCCATATTATCACCATAAACCTCGACTTCTTCAGTTGTCAAACTCGATTTCAACTCAACTTCAACAATTCTCTGGTCTTTGGCTATATCAATTGTATCCTTATTATATCCTGTATAACTGATAACGAGCTTATTCGATTCATCAGTCTTTTTGATTTTAAACTCGCCTTCCTTATTTGACAGGACTCCTATTGTAGTTCCGAGCCATTGTACAGAAGCGCTAACCAAAGGAGAACGCTTTCCATCTGCATCAATTCCAAACACGTAGCCATGAAGTTCCTGAGAATAAACTTTGCCACTACACATCAACAGCATAAATGCTGCCAATAAAACAATTTTTGTTTTGCTATCCATAATATTATACTTCTTCATTTTACTTTATAACCATGTTTAATCAAATTCTGCTTCGCTTTTTCCAAAGTAACTTCCACAAGTTCCATGTCGCATAGTGGGCATATTCCTGCTTTGTCAGATATTACGTTCCAGTCCATCGGGTCCTGAAACACTTTGCCATCTTTATTTTTATCAATACTCATCAAATCAATAATCCCTTCACGGACAATTGATTCTTTTTTGGTTTTTTCTTTTATTTCCTCCGGATTCTTCTTGTTCTCCATCTGATTATTCATTTCAGGATTTGTTTCATTTCCCATATCCATTCCTTCATGCTCTTGTCCTGTTACCATTCCCGTTTTCAACTGGCTTTCGGAATCTATCAGGTAACCGCCTGTCGAAGCTATTTCCTCTCCTTCATTCAATCCCGACAGAATTTGATATTTATCATCAACTTTTATTCCTACAGTAACTTCACGTGGCTCAAACATTCCTTCGCCTGCTTTGACCCATACTATATTTCTTTTACCTGTGAACAGGATTGCATCCGAAGGTACAACCAAACCTCTGCCGAAACTCTTCTCAAATACAGTTTCGCCGAACATCTGAGGCTTGAGCTTTCCTCTGCCATTTGCAATCTCACTTCTTATCTTAATCGTCCTTGTTTGTGAATTAACGACAGGATAAATGTACGACACCCTTCCTTCGAACACATCACCGGGGAATGCCTGCAATGTGATTTTTACTTTACTTCCAACGCTGACCATATTCAAATCTCTCTCAAATATTTCAGTTATATTCCAAAGTAATGATAAATCAGCTACATCATAAAGCGTGGTGCCTTCGTTGAAATACATACCCTCCTGAACTTTTTTCTCGATTACAATTCCGCTGATTGGAGAATAGTAAGTAACCGTCATTTTGATTTCCTTTGTATTCTCCAGTTCCTTTATTTGAGCATCAGTCATACCGAATAATTGCATTTTCTTTTTTGCTGAACCCAGCAAAGAACTTGAGTTTCTGTCGCTATTCAAAGCAATCAGGTATTCGTTTTGGGCTTGTACCAGGTCAGGACTGTAAACTTCAAATAGAGCTTGTCCTTTTTTAATATAATCGCCTGTTTTAGCGACAAATAATTTTTCAACTCTGCCGTTAAATTTAGCAGAAATCACTTTTCTGTTCTGGTCTGCAAAATCCATGTAGCTGTATCCTGAAACCTGTTTTCGCAGTTCTTCCTTATGAACATGAATTGTTCCCACATTTCCCAGAACAAGTTTGTTATCAGTCAGCTTGAGCATATTTTTCATATCTGATGTGTCCGAACTCTCTTCCACATCTTTTCTAACTAATTCCATTTGGCAAATCGGGCATACGCCGGGTTTATCTGAAATGACCTGGGGGTGCATAGTACATGTCCATAATTCTTTTTTTTCTGCCCGGCTGTGTTGATGGTCGGCAGATTCTTTATCATTTTTTGAGCAGGATGTAATAAATAAACTGCTAAAAAAAACTGCGGCCATTATTAAAATTATTTTTCTCATCTATTCCTCTGTATTATTTTTTATATTTTTCTAAACCGTGTCAGGAGTTACTCCTGACACACATAACCCTTTTATTCTGAATTATATTCACCCGTCATCATCTCTATTTCGGCAATAGCCATAAGATAATCAACCTGAGCCATATAGTAATTCATTGTTTGCATTAGCAGCATCCTTCCCGTATCAATCACAGTATTGATGTTTGTCTGATTGCTCTGATATTGAGATACCTGTGAGGTTCTTGCTTTCTCGTAAAGGGGTATGACATTTTCAGAATACAACTTAATCAAATCATTAGAAGTCTGCATTTTCACATAAGATGATTTAAGCTGTGAATTCATTTCCCTCTGCATGTCATTTCTTTCAGATTCGATGCTCAAATTACTTGTCTGCAATTCCTGTGTCTTATAATTGTATTTATCAACAGACCAGGGCATAAAAGGCAGGGTGAAAGAAGCCATCAAGCCGTACATGAACTCCGTCTTTCCGTTTCCGTCAATCATATCCGGTGCTGTTTTTGATGTTAAGGGCATACCTTTCGGCATTCTCATCAGCATACCTTGCAGCATCAAATCCGGTATCTTCTCTTTATCGTTTGCTATGATTTCGGATTTATTCATTTCAATCATTGAGTTCATTCTCTTCAATTCGGGGTTGTTGTCAGCAAGATTCTGTTCAAGCTCTTCACGGCTCGAATTATATGGCTTGATATTCAAATCTTTTGAAATATTGATTTCTTTTGAATCAAGGTCTCTTCCTAATAATTTATTAATTTTAAACAGTTCTGCATCCCTTTGATTTCTGAAAATCAGAAGTTGAGTCTCATAAGTTGCAATTTCACTCTTGATTGTCAGAATATCAGCCTGGGATATTCGATTAATCTCATACAGGCTCGATAAAGATTTCAATAAATCATTTAATAAATCTATACTTCCCTGCTCGATTTCCACTTTTCTGTCAACTAACCAAATGTTATAATAAACCATTTTTAGCTGGGCAATCAGATTAAGCTTGTAGGACTGATAATTATCCTGCTGTATCACAACATTCTTCTTTTCAACATCCACCATTGCCGATATTTTACCACCAAGCGGGAACATCTGGGATAAAGCAAGGCTTTGCGAAAACGGTGAATTAATAAAATTCAAACTCGAAAATGGAATTTGGGTTATATCGAGGCCAACAGAAGGCGAGGGGTAAGCATCTGCCGATTGTACTCTGTATTCCGAAGACCTGATTTTATAATTCAATGACTTCAACTGGGGATTATTCTGCAACGCTTCATTAACCAACGAATCCAGCGTTTGTGCCTTACTTTGAGTGTAACCCATCATAAGAATAAGTAAGAATAAATATGCAATCCTTAATTCGTAATTCGTAATTCGTAATTCGTAATTTTTCATTTCAGCCCTCCTTCATCCATCCTGCCATCTTCGACAATTCCAGCTTGCCTTTTTTCAAGGCACGCTCTTTCATAATTACAAATAATATCGGAGTAACAACAAGAACGTGTACAGCCGAAGTAAGAAGACCGCCAATCATCGGAGCTGTGAGAGGCTTCATCACATCGGAGCCGGTGCCTGTAGCCCACATCACAGGCACAAGTCCAATCATAGCTACGAAGACCGTCATCAGCTTGGGCCTAAGCCTTAGAACAGAGCCTTCGACAGCGGCTTCATAAATATCTTTATTCGTTAATGCCTCTCTTTTGCCATCGTGAAAAGCCTTTAATCTCTTATCTAATGCCTCATGCAAATAGACAACCATTACAACACCAGTCTCAACCGCAACTCCATATAAGGCAATAAAACCTACCCATACTGCCACTGAGAAATTATATCCAAGTATGTATATCATATACATGCCTCCGATTAACGCAAAAGGTACGGATAGCATAACCACACCTGCTTCTTTATAGTCATGGAGTGTGAAGAAAAGCAGTACAAATATAATTAGAAAAACAACAGGCATTATTATTTCTATTGTTCTCTGTGCCCTCACTTTGCTTTCATACTGCCCGCTCCAAAGATAGGTATAACCATAAGGAAGCTTTAAGCTGTCGGATATAACCTTTTTCGCATCATCCATAACACTACCCATGTCTCTGCCTCGGGTGTTCATATAAACCAAAGAACGCAGGGAAGCGTTCTCACTGTTTATCATCGGAGCGCCTGTACTAACATATATATCGGCTAATTCCGATAAAGGTAAAAAGATTTTTGACCCCGGACTTGCAGACAATAAGCTTGCTGATGATATATTTGAATTTGTCATCTGCGATTCCGGACTTCCACTGCCTGCCATCGAAGCCATAGAACCTGAGCCGGTTTTTCTTGAAAAACTACCCATTGTGTTCATGCCTCCGGTTGACATTCCAGCCGAAGTTGTAACAGGAACAATCAGGCTTTTTATGTCTTCGATTGAATTTCTGATTTCTCTTTCATATCTCATTCGAATTGGGAATCTCATCCTCCCTTGAATAACAATACCGAGATTTTGTCCCCCGATAGCTGTTTCAATAATATCCTGAACATCAGCTATATTGAGTCCGTATCTTGCAATAGCTTCCTTTTTCACTGTGATATTAAGATAATACCCGCTTTGGACTCTTTCTGCAACCACATCCGCCGCACCTTTTACATTTTTGAGTAAACCTTCTGCTTTGATTGCATAATACTCCAGAGTATCCAGGTTGTCTCCGAATATTTTAAATCCAATATCGGTTCTGACTCCTGTTGACAGCATGTTAATTCTATTTATAATGGGTTGTGTCCAGCCGTTTCTTAATCCCGGGAATTGCAGCTTTCTGTCCAACTCGGCAACAATGTCGCTTTTAGTTATACCATGCCTCCATTCACTTTTGGGTTTTAGAAGTATAATAGTTTCAATCATGCTCGGCGGAGCATTATCAGTTGGGGTTTCGGCTCTGCCGGCTTTACCAAGAACATGATGAACTTCGGGAACTGTCATTATTATTTGGTCCTGAACCTGCAATATCCGATTTACTTCGGTAATTGAGGCATTAGGCAATGTAACAGGCATATATAGTATTGAACCCTCATCCAATGGTGGCATAAACTCCGAACCAGTGTTCATAACCATAGGTATTGTTATAAACAAAGCCAATACGTTAATTCCCATTGTTATTTTTCTGTGCTTAAGCACCCAGTGAATGACAGGCTCATAAATTCTTATAAATATTCTCGTAACAGGATTTTTCATTTCAGGCCTGAATTTACCTCTCATTAAAAGAGTCATCAGAACCGGAATCAATGTTATTAGGACTATTGCCGAACCTGCAATCATAAATGTTTTTGTAAATGCAAGCGGCTGAAAAAGTTTTCCTTCTTGTCCAGTCAAAAAGAAAACCGGTAGGAATGAAACCAGAATAATTAATTCAGAGAAGAAAATCGCTCTTCCTACTTGTTTTGCCGAGATAATCGAAATCCTTTTATATTCTTCGCCTGTCAGCTTACCTTTTTCACTTATTGCATGTGCAATATTACGGTATGCATTTTCGACCATGACAATTGAGGCGTCAACTATCACTCCAATCGCAAGAATAATTCCGCCGAGGCTCATTATATTGGATGTAATTCCGAAAAGATGCATTAAAATAAAAGCCAGCAGAACAGATACAGGAATTTCAATAATTATTCTCAATATGCTTCTGAAATGCAATAAAAAGATAGCCACCATAATCGAAACAACAATCCCAGCCTCAATTAATGCCCGCTCCAATGTACCCACAGCTTCTTTAATCAATGTTGTTCTGTCATAAGAAACAACTATATCAACTCCCGGAGGTAAACCGGGTTTAATTACTTCAATCCTTTTCTTTACATTATCAATGACTTCTCTGGCGTTGGCTCCCTGTCTCATAACGACAATGCCGCCAACAACCTGTCCTTTACCGTTTTTTTCGAGCGAACCACGCCTGATATCTCCGCCAAGCTGTACCTTGGCAACATCCTTTAAGAAGATTGGAATGCCGTTTGGTGCATTTTTAATAGCAGCATTTTCAAGGTCCTCTTTATTTTGTATATAACCTTGTCCACGAACGAAGTATTCAGCATCACTCAATTCTAACAACCTACCACCTACTTCATTGTTGCTTCTTTGAATAGTTTGAACTACTTCTGAAGTCGTAACATTATAACTTCTCAATTTGTCAGGGTCTATATCAATCTGGTATTGCCTTACAAAACCGCCGACGCTTGCCACTTCGGCAACTCCGGGAACTGAAACCAATTTATATCTTATAAACCAGTCTTGAGTGGCTCGCAGTGAACTCAAATCGTATCCCTTGCCTTCGACTGTGTACCAAAAAACATGTCCCACACCTGTTCCATCCGGTCCTAATACGGGAGATACTCCGGGAGGTAACGTAGAGCTTATTGTTGCTAACCTTTCTAGAACCCTTGTTCTTGCAAAATACAAGTCAACGTTGTCTTCAAAAATTACAAATATAAAAGACATCCCGAACATTGATGATGCCCTTACTGCTTTAATACCCGGCAATCCCTGCAAATTAGTTACAAGCGGATATGTAATTTGTTGTTCTATAATATCGGGTGACCTGCCCATCCATTCGGTAAATATTATTACCTGGTTCTCCGACAGGTCGGGGATTGCATCAACCGGCAAAGTCGCTACAGAATATATACCGATACCGGTTAATACAATATAAAGTAGTATTACAATAAACCTGTTCTGAGAACTCCATTCAATTATTTTTTCTATCATATTATATTTTTCTTTATACTTTTTTAAAATTTATTTAGTGTGCAATAATTCCACCGTACAAGCCGGTAATTGTTACTATGATAAAGCTGATTAAAGCTAATACCCAGGCAAATTTTCTTAATGAATTCTTCCAAAGAAAACCTGACCAAATCCATAATATTACCAATGATAATATTCCTAACCATTTGTGAATATTTACAAGCCATTCCTTAGGGTCGCCTTCAAAATTACCCGCTTGTTGCAAGCCTGTTACAATCGCAGGGATTGAAATTATTGCAGCTATTAATACAATATATTTGATTGAAAATTCAAACTGTTTCCACTTAAAACTAAAAGTGGTAAACAGAAACGCCAGTATTGATAATGCAAGCGGGAAATGCACCAATTTATTATGCAGATGATGGAACAGTAGATCCGGAAATACAATTTCTTCCCTGCTTTCACTTTCATTATGACTTTGACCCATAGCCATTTGCTGACTATGAGAGTCGGCATTGGTTGTTTGCAGGGAAGAATCTTTGACAATTTCTATTTTCTTTTTATGCACTTCCTTGCTGTGTGCATCCAACTGCGTTGGAATAATTATAATGCAAAGCATAATAAAATTTATAATTAATAATTTCATTGTTTTCATAGTTATTATTTATAGTAACGAAAAATTTGAATTATATAAAATTAACAAAACCATTCCAATATTAAATGTCATTCCTCGAAAGCAGAAGCCCATTAAATCTATATTATATCTATATTCTGTTATTAAAAGCGGCTCACTGCCTTCAAAGGAATGACTTAAAAAAAAAATTTTATTTTTAATATTATTATCGAACTCACTTAACATAATAACCATTATTAATAAGGTTGGTTCTGGCATCCGATAATTTTACTTCTGTAAGTTTCATAAAGCAAATAGGGCAGGAGTCAGTCTTGTCCGATATCACATTCCAGTGCATCTGGTCTTGAAAAACCTTTCCATCTTTATTTTCATCAAGCGCAACTAAATCTACGATCCCTTCTCTTATTAAATCGCTTTTCTTTATCTCCTCGTTTGGTTGGCTGTGGTCATGATTCTCATCATTTTGTCCCATATTCCCCATATTTCCCATATGTCCCGAATGTCCCGAATGTCCCGAATGCCCCGTATTTCCAAAGCCGAACTGCGAACAACTGGTTGATGCTGTCAATATCACTGCCGCTAAAACAATAAAGCTTGTTAAAGCTATGAATTCTTTTAAGTATTTCATTTTTTTTCCTTTCTTATTTGTGATTCTAAATATTTTATTCCACCAGCATAAAGTCAGGCATAGAAACCTGTGCTCAACTTTTCAACAAAGAACAAAGCTATAACTAAAAAAATCATTTATTAATTCTTTCAATCCTATCTAACATTTTATTGCAATTATCAATAATGGAATTCATATTATCAGTCATGTATTTCATCATATCCTGCATTTCTTTATCCTCCATCATTCCTGAATCTTTAATCATGTTATTCAATTGCCCGGTCATGCTTTTCATATCTTTTGTAATATCGTTCATACACTTCATCATTGAAAACATATGTTTCATAATCACCTGATGTTTTATAGGATCCATAGCATTCGGATTTTGCATCACACCGGATTCATTCATAAAATCCATCATTTGATTTGTTCTTTCACACATTTGCTCCATGTTATTCAATATTTCCTGTATATTTTTCATCATTTCCTGCATTCTTGTGGAAAATCCCTTATCCATCATACTACTATCTACTTCTATACCTCTCTGATTATTTCCACTATGGTGGTTAAGTTGAGCCCATGAGGACTGCAAAGAAATTATAACAAAAACAAGAATTAGCGATATTGCAAACTTCATCAATCTACCGGATGAATTGAGTGATAAATAATTTATTTTCAATGCGTATATCCTTTATAAAAATTTTAAACTTATGTATAGTTCTTAGAAAAAATTTCAGTATTTGATTGTTTTTAATAGAAAGCAGGAACCTTATTTATATATATATCACCGTTAACTAACACATAATGCCTTCGGGTTCCTGCCTCCATTAGAATAAAAATTGTAAATAATTTAATTTATTACTTTAAAAAAGCTCACTTAACTTCAAAACCATTTTTTATAAGGTTATTCTTAGCATCGGCAAGTGTAACTTCCTTAAGCTCCATGTTACAAATTGGACATGTACCTTTGCTGTCAGAAATAACATTCCAATCCATCTGGTCCTGAAAAACCTTTCCGTCTTCATTGACATCAATCGCTTTAAGGTCAATTTGCCCTTCTCTTATCAATTCACTTTTTACTTCATCTTTTGCCTTGTTATGTTCATGGCCGCCGCCGCCATGGCTACCGTGCCCTCCGCTTTTGCAGCATTGAGCATCCATACTTATTACCTGTGCAAATAGCAAGACAAGACAGGTAATCATTATCGAGACATAAAAAGCAAGATATTTCTTTGAATTATTCATCTTTTACCCTTTCAATTATGATGTGATTCGTGGTCACCATTGTTCTTCGCTTCAGACCCGGTCTTGAAATGAAGCAACAAGGTATTATTTTGTTTATTCTTATGACAGGGACAATCGGATAGTTCAACTGCTACATCGCCCATCATTTTCATCATGTTTTCCATATGCTTAACCATACCCGAGTCGGCAAACATCATATAGTCCATATTATAATCTAAGCCGGAATCAGGTATAAATTCACACATCGTGGAATCAGAATTCCAGTTAAATTTACCTTTGATATGGTGAGCATCTTTAAGATGTTCCATCATTCCCATGTTACTCATAGCATCCCCCATATCTGAGTGTCCCATATCTTTACTGATAGGGCACATTGAATCATTCATATCTTTCTTGCTGATAAGAACAAAATTCGCTTCTATAATTTTAGGGTCCACACTTTTGGCAAATGTAAGTTTTATGATTTCGTTAGCTGATACATCCTGTGAATTATTAGCAGGAGAGAATTGTACAAACCAGTTGCCATTTGTATTCATAGGATTATCATTCATTGTGCATGAAGATATAACCATCAAAGCTGATATGAAAAACGATACCAGCAATATTATTGATTTTTTCATTTTTTCCATCCTTGTTATTAACTATAATTTTTATTAATCCTGAATAATTCAGGTTTTGATTTTAAAAAATTTGTAAATCGCACGTTTAAACAAAATTATTATTCAAACGGAAATATGATTTTCGTAATTTTTTTAAAGTGTGTTATAACACGTAAGGTTAAGCAGGCAGTTCTGAACTGATGTCTGTCGAATTGATAATGAACGATATGATATTTGAAACAGGGAGTTTAAGAATCCCCGGTGGTTTCACGAGTATTTTTTTGAATGAATCATCAACGAGTTTCTGACTAACATTAAGAAAATTCGTTACATTTAAGAAATTATAAGTTGAAAGATTTTCAATCTTCTGCGATATAAAAGAAATAGAAATTACAGTATAATCGGTGAAATCTTTACAGCAGTCAAGCACCGAGTAGGATGGTTGATTTGAACCTGGCACTTCACACATAGTTGAACAGCCGGAATTATGGTTTCCACATTCGTCTTCGTTTCCACATTCGTCTTCGTTTACATTTCCATAAAACAGAGATACATTATGGTGTCCCATTTGGAGGCATAGATGATGCAACAGACTCACACCCGTTGTCGAAAACAACAAGCTAAGTGAGCAGATAATCGCCGCAATATATTTTATAAATAATACCATATTCAAAATACAATTTAGCTATAAAACGATTAAATTGTCGGAATATTATGAAATATGATAAGTTTAGATTGAGCTAAATTAATACAATCATTTATTTGTAATAGCGTTAATAAAAAAAATCAATTTTTATTAAGAGGTTTTATGGAAACAGTTGTTCAAAATGATATGTATCTAATGATAAAGCGCGCTGTCAGTGAAGCTATCAAAGAGGAAAGAATGAACCTCTATTTTTCATTACTTCCTGAAGTAGATGACGAAGAAATGAAAGACATCATTTCACAACAGGGAGGACCCCAAAAAAATAACGAATATGAAGATTTAAACAGTCTGATTGATGCTGAAAATTAATAAGTAAATTCTAAAAAAAACACCATCCTAAAATAAATACTTAAAATTTCAAAATACCTTGTTTAATTAAATTGATTTTCTCTTTATTCCCTGAACCATTTTTCAAAGGTGTTTTTACATTAATTTTAGATTTTAATAATAAAGGAATTTCATCTATTTCAACAGGATTTTTTGGTATTATAAAGAAATCTTTAATATAATCCCAATCATCATCACGTAAAGTTACAATTTCACCAAGGTAATAACTAACCCATTTCTTACCTAATTTTGAATGTAATATATCCTGTTCTAATTTTTCATTAGTTATATCAATGTATTTTTTATCAATATCAAAACCTATGTACTTTCTTTCTAATCTTTTAGCTGCCAGAGCAGTTGTACCAGTGCCGTTAAAAGGGTCAAGCACTATATCACCTTCATCAGTTGACATTAGAAGAATTCTCTCTAATAAATGTATTGGCAATTGGCAGGGATGTTCATCCCGGTATTTATTATGCTTTATTCGGTGAATATCAGTCCAAACATCAGAGACTAAAGGTCCAAAAGGATGCAGAAGACTTTTCTTACCGCCATAGTCTTTTGCTAATATATTGCTTTTTCTTGTTCTTTTGTGTGGATAACGAAGTTCATAAAATTTATTTCCTTTTTGCACTTTTGTATAGAATAAAATACCATAGTGTGCAGGTTGTAAAGATTTACCCATTGGTGCTGTAGGAGCATCCCAGCTAATCCAATGGCGGAAGAAAGATATTTTATTTAAAATTGATGAGTAAAAAGTCAACCATTTCGGAATGTTATGTACAAATATCGAACCTGTGGGTTTTGTTACACGCACCATTTCATTGAGCCATTTTTCACACCAATTCAGATATTCTTCAAGTTTTAATTTGTCATGGTTGCTGTTATATTTTTTATTTAGATTAAAGGGTGGGTCAGCAAAAGTAATATCAATAGAATCATCAGGAATTTTTTTAAATAATTCCAGACAATCACCTTGAATAATTTTATTTATAAATTCTTTCATCTTTTATGAAACTCCTTCTTCAAAAAAGTTTCAAATCTTTCAATCTCATCTTTGTGAAAAGTAAAAACGTCTGAATAAGCAGACACCATTCTTTTTAAATCACTTAATCTAACATACCAACCAATACCATCAACAAATCCTATAAATTTTGCTTTGGGGTAATGTTCAATTATTAAATCTTTTATTGTAATTTCTGTTTTAGATTTATCGCCTTGACCTGATGATGTTGTAACTAAATATGTACATTCAATTATAATTTTAGGATTATTTTTATTTGGTATTATAAAATCCATAGTCCTTTTAATATTTGGAGCATCCTTAATAAGTTGTTTTAAATCACCTTTATCATATGTTAAATCAAGACTTTCTAGTAATCGTTCTATAACTCTTTCAGGATTATTCTCTTTTTTTCCTGAATAAGATCCTTTTTCTTTATATCGTACTAATGAATCGATCAATTCAGGAATTTCAAATTTTAGTTTCGATAGACTTAGTTTTTTTAATTCGAATAGTGGAATTTTATCTGCGAGATATTGTACTGAAGCACCTTCGTAGAAAATATTTATTAATCCTTTTCTAAAATATTCATCTTCCTTAATCAATTTTTCAATTTTATTATTATTCCATTCTTTTATATTCTCAACGTTCTTTTCTTCTTTAATTTTCCATTTATTCTTATAAGTTAGTTTATTTAACTCTTCGTTATCAATTATACGAATAAATGTAATTAATCTTAGAAAATATTCGTTTGAAAATCCATTTAAAGCAAGTATAGCTCTTAATCCATTAGCTTTATTTTTAATAATATTCTCAATAGTTTCTTTTTTTAGTCCTTTTGAATCTATTTCGTCCTTTAATAAAATTAAAGTTTCCTTAATAGAATTAATATATCCCTCATAATTTTGTTCAAATTTTTCATTAAAGAAAAAGTAGGTGTTCTTGTCTAAAACAGTTTTATATTTATCATCAACTGATTTCATCTGAATAACCATTCTCATATTTAAAATTTATAATTACAAATTTACATTTATTTGTTAATCGAAAAAACAATTCCTTTGCTTCAATTCCTTTTTTTCTATAATTTTCATTAATGAATATTACAGAAGATATAAAAAGACAAATACTAAGCCGGACGGATATTGTTGAAATAGTCGGTGAGGCTATTGACCTGAGGCAGAAAGGGCGGAACTTCGTTGGGTTATGCCCTTTCCATAATGATACACACCCCTCGATGAATGTCAACCGCGATTTGGGTATTTACAAATGCTTTGCCTGTGGAGCGGGCGGCGATTCAATCTCATTCCTTATGAATTACCACCGCCTGAGCTATATAGAGTCAATGCAGCTTCTTGCCAAAAGAGCAGGTATTGTCATTCCCGATGATTCTTATGAAAAAAAGGATAAAGGACAAGCCTCCAAAATCGAACAGGCTTTGAATACAATTTCAGCAGCGGCTGTTTTTTTTCATCGTTTTCTCGAAACACCACCCGGCTCGATTGCCCGTTCATTTTACACCAAGCGTGGTTTCACCGATTCGCAAATCAAAGAATTTATGCTCGGCTACTCTCCGGATTCATGGGATTCGACAATAAATGAACTGAAGAAGCAGGGTTTTACTGAGACAGCTCTGGATGATGCGGGATTGATTGTTCGTAATGAAGCAAACACATCCTATTATGACCGCTTCCGCAACCGTGCAATGTTCCCTATACAGGATTATCTCGGCAAGGTAATAGCATTTGGTGCAAGACAGCTTAATCCCGATGATAAAATGGGAAAATACATCAACTCTCCTCAGACTATTGTCTATGACAAAAGCCAGTCCCTTTACGGATTGTTCCAGGCGAAGAACGATATTCGTTCACGTAAGTTTGCAATTCTTGTAGAAGGATACGCTGATGTAATCTCTATGCATCAGGCCGGTTTCAAGAATACAATAGCCTCAAGCGGTACTGCATTGACAAAAGAACAGCTTGATTTACTTTACCGCTATTGCAAGAAAATATACATTGCTTATGATAGTGATACAGCAGGAATCTCCGCGGCAGAACGGGCTTTGGAACTTGCCAAGGAAAAAGGATTTGAAGTGATGATTGTTCGTCTTCCCGATGGCGAAGACCCCGACAGTATCGTTCAAAAACATGGCAATAAACTGATGAACACTTTCCTCGACCATGCCCAGCCTTTTCTTAATTTTAAAATTGATTTACTCGAAAAATCGGGTGCTTTATCTACTCCATCCGGAAAATCAGAAGCGGTAAGGAAAATAATCAGGATAATATCCTCGATACCCGACAGGCTTCAGCATGATGAGTATATTAGACAACTCTCCTCGTTGATGCAAATAAGCGAGACACAACTCAAACAAGTTTACAATGAAAAACTTGTTCAGGAGAAAAAGACCAGGCAGAAGCAAACTTCAAAACTCCAATCAAATGCAATTGATGAAAGAAAAGAAGATGAAAAGGATAATGTTAAAACAAATGATAGAAATTCAAAACAGAAAAGTAAATCCTTTGATTTGCTAAACGAAGAGATGGTATTGTTGAGGATAGCTCTCACCGACTCTGCCGCTCATAATTTGCTGAAAGACAGGTTTGAGTTTGTGAAGGAAAAATTCATCAGCGATGACGGCAAAAGGTTAATGTCTGTCGTATTATCCCAATCATCCGAACTACTGCTCAACAATCTTCTACATAATGATGAAATATCGGAAGAAGATAAAGATTTTTTCACCCAGCTTTCGATGAATGAAGAACACCCAAGCATCCAATGGAGCCGTTTCAGAAACAATATGCCTGAGAATGACCTTATACGGTTTATTCAGGACTTGCTCTACCGCCTCGAACAGATACAAATTGATAATCAAAAAGAAAAAATTGGAATTCAACAATTTAATGTGCCTGTCGAAAGGCAGTTGGAGCTCGTAAAAAAAATCAAGGAACTTGATGAAAAATTAATTAAATTAAAAAAGTTTTATGAAATACAGTAGCTGACAATGAAAAAACACAAGCAGGAATTGAAAATAGTAAAAATGCTGAATCTGAAAAAAATTAAAAGACTTCTAATCTCGAAATCTTTTCTGGGCTCTTTGTTTTTTGCTTTTGCTTTGTGGGTCTATACGGCTTTGAGCAGCGAATACAAAACATTCATTGATGTACCACTTAAAATACTCCTTCCGAAAAATGTTGCTCTCGAAACAGCATTACCAGAGAAAATATCAGTTAAAGTCAAAGGCTCCGGCTGGGATATTTTCTACCTGAACTTTTTCAGTACTTCTGCAAACTGTACAGTTAACCTCAGCGACAAAGAGATGTCTGAGGGTTATTACCAGATAACAAGGAACGACATTATCAAGGGTGTCGAATCATTTTCAAATGTAGAGCCGACTGATGTACTTCCCGAAATTCTCGAAATAACTACGGGATTAATCGAGAGAAAAAAAGTGCCGGTCAGGGTAAAAATCAAAGTTAATCCCCGTGATGGATTCATCCAGGTGACAGGATTTGACTCGTATCCCGATAGCATTATCATCACCGGAAACAGCAGGATTGTCAGAAAAATTGATTACTGGGAAACAACACAGTCACAATTTTCTGATGTTTTTCAAATGCAGTCCGTATCCGTTGCTCTCAAAGATACCCTCAAAAATATAATAACATTATCTCAAAATTTTGTAACTGTTAAGTTCAATGTCGAGCAGCTGGCAGAGCTGGTTGTTAATGATGTAGATATCGATATCAGAGGAGCTGAAAATCTACCTAAAAACCACCTGCTGACTCCCAACAGAGTCAACGTTACTATTCGCGGTGGTGTCGAACAGCTTTCCGAGTTCGATCCTGATCTCATCACCTCATATATAGAATATCGCGATATACTCGGCGATTCGACCGGAATAATAATTCCGCATGTTGAAGTCGCGAACAACAATTACCATATTGTCAGTATAAATCCACCCTATCTTTTTCACAAAAAAATCATCAATTGAAATCTATACTCAAGTAAAATATTCTTGGCTAATTAAGGATAAGTTAGTAATTTTGCGACGCTCCCTTAGCTCAGCTGGCCAGAGCAATTGACTCTTAATCAATGGGCCGTGGGTTCGAGTCCCACAGGGAGCACTGATATAACTGCTTAATAAATCAATAATTAACAAGGATTAAATTTTAAAATTCCTCATAAACTACATATTTTTATTGATAGTTTTTCTCCAAATTCTTTAAAGCAATTTTATCTATTTTGTGCCATATTTATATGTTTAATTTTGAAGGAGTTTTTCTATTCCTTTACAAATTTATATCCTACTGTATGAACAGTTAAAATATATTTAGGTTGTGATGGATCATCCTCGATTTTTTTCCGGAGAGATAGTATAAAATTGTCAACAGTACGTGTGGTTGGGTAGCTCTCATATCCCCATACATCATCAAGCAGCATATCGCGCGAAATAATTTCACCTTCTCTGTCAGTAAAATATTTTAGTATTTGAAATTCTTTTGCTGATAAATTTAATGGCTCATCATTTTTGAAAGCCTCCAATCTTTTGAAATTTATTTTCAAGTTTCCGAATTCAACCGGTTCAATCTCTCTTTTATTCGGTTCAACTCTTCTCAGCAATGCTTTTATTCTCATTCTGAGTTCCAGAATACTGAAAGGTTTTGTCAAATAATCATCGGCACCTGTTTCAAAACCCAGCACTTTATCAACTTCTTCTTTTTTAGCTGTCAACATTAAAACCGGAATGTTTATGTTCAATTTTCTCAGGTCACGGCATATATCCAAACCACTTTTAATAGGCAGCATTAAATCGAGAATAATGACACTAGGATTGCTTGTTTTAGCAAGCTGAAATCCGGTTTCACCCTCAGAAGCAGTTAATAACTCATAATTATCTTCTTCCAGCGAAGCCTGTAAACCAAGCAGGATAGCAGGGTCATCTTCAATTATCAGAATTTTTTTCATATGTAACTCCTTTAGGAAAATAAAGAGTGAATGTACTTCCTACACCAACAATGCTTTCGACTTCTACCTTGCAATTATGTGCCGCCATAATGTGATTTACAAGGGATAAACCTATTCCGGCGCCTCCCGTACTCGATGAATTTGCATCTTTTGAGCGGTAGAACTCATTAAATATTTTTCCTTTATCCTGAACTGAAATACCAATTCCTTTGTCTGTAAAACTAATACAAATATTTTCTTTAGTGCTGAATAATTTAATAAGGATTTCTTTTTTATAAAGTGAATATTTTATTGCATTCGAAAGTAAATTTAAATAGACTTCTGTAATGGCGTCAGCGTCACCTGTAAAACTATAATCAATTTCTTCACTTACCATTTCAAGCTTGAATTTTTTTATTTTCAACTGATAGGATATTGATTTAAGAACCAATTCGAGAAGGTCTTTCAAATTTATTGGTTCATATTTATATTCTTTTGCACCCCGCTCTATTTTTGCAAAATCAAGTACATTGCTGATAAGACGGTTCAACCGGTCACATTCTCCTTGTATGATTTCCAGGTATTCTGATTTCTTTGGTTCTTGTATTTCGGGTCTGGTTCTCATCAGTTCGGCAAAAAGTCTTATTGAAGTCAAAGGTGTTTTCAATTCGTGTGAAACACTTGAAACAAAATATGATTTCAATTGATTTAACTCTTCCAAACGCCTTTTCTCTTCCTGTTGCATAAATATCTCTCTTTCCAGGATTAGACGGTTAATTGCCTTACCTGATTCGCTGATAATTGTCGTGAGAATAGCAATGTCTTCACTTGTGTACATATAGAAATCTTTTTTTCTGCCCATAAGTAAGGCATTAAAAAATTGTCTATCCTCTGAAATATAAAAAATAATGAGTGATGAATTAAAAGAGTTCAATAGAGATTCTCTGCAAAGAAAATCGTTACCTTCTTCAATACTATCCCTGAGAGAAAGTGGTTGATTGGCTTTATCACCAACTATTTCTTTAAATAAAAGATTTAAATTATCATTGTTAATTTCTATATTTTTTTGTTCTATAATCTCAAACTTTTTTGTTAATGGATCATAATACATGAAGCCAAATGAATCAACAGATATTATTTCATTTATTGAGTTTTTGACTAAATCAGCTATTTGCTCAAAGGAATTACAGTTTTTTATTTCGGAAATAAAATTTATTTGAACCCGGTTAATATTATATTTTACCTTAAATAAATTCCTGTTAATAAATTTCTGAATTGCCATCTTAGTACGATGGAAAAGCAGAGCAATAATTATTGCCCCGACAGTTGTAAGAATAACAATGTCTTCAACAGAAGGCATATTTGACAGATTTTCAGGAATAATTCTGATGCCTAAGTAAAAAATTCCTACATACAGTATCGATAGTATGATTATAGCTGAAGCATAAACTGTACTTCGTCTTATTATTAAATTTATATCAAATAGCTTGTATTTTACAATTGATAAGAAAAATGTAACAGGTGATACTGCAGTAGTCAATATCATTATCGATTCATCTATGAATGGCTCATCAAAAATCAATTGTGGTAAGATCCATAACAATACATATACAGAAGGACCAAAACAAAAACCCAGAATAATCCATAAAAGCTTTTGTCTGATATATTCTTCTTTATATCTCTTATAAGAATCTAAAAAATTTAGTAAAACAAAAATCAATGCCGGTGCGAAGAAAATTTTTGTTAAATAGTAATGTATACTGACATACAAATAAATAGCATTGCTCGATTTCTGAACTATTGCCAGATAAGTCAAAGCCATCAGAAAAACCGATCCTGCACCTAAAAATATATATAGAGGAATAGTGAGTTTTGACAGATTATTCCATTTTTTTCTCGGGAAAAGAAAGCTGAAATGAACCAAAATAATTGGAGTAGAGAAGATTGATACTTCATATATGCTTCTGATTACAAAATTGAGTTTAATGTCAAATACAGACATATCCCCCCAGGTCAATACAATCATCAATGTAATAGACAACATCAACAAATGGAATACATAAGAAAAGGTTTCTTCAGGTTTTTTTATTAATACAAATATTGCCGGTAAAATAAACATGAACCCGACAAAAATTAAAACTATTATATAAAAAATATCATAATAATTTATCAAAGCTACTTTTGCTACTACAGGTTTACAGTTTCTTTCGATCCCAAGTGTTACTATAGTTCCGACAGGCAGATTATCACACGAGTATTCAAGAGCCTGTGAGTCCGAAATTTCCCTTTCATTGAGCTTTGCAAGTATATCACCTTTTTGTATTCCGTCGAAGTTTTTATTAAAAACCAAGTCCTGCTTATCATAATTAGGAACATCAGATTTCCTGGATACTCCTATAATATTTAAGACACACAATGCTATTAACACTGCATCAATAGCAAGTATGATTGTGATTTTTAAGCTTGATTTTTTCATTCTCTTTTGAGTTTTATTTTTGCCCGTTTCTTAACACGGTTGAATAAGAATCAAATATTCAAGTGTTAAAATATATGCTCGACATTAAAATAGAATCCTGTATATTCTCTGCTAAATCCTGCGTCAAACCTAACTACAAACGTATCGAAATAAAACCTCAATCCCAAAGCTGGACTTAATACCCATCTTGCAAAATCCATTTTATCAATTGAATGCCATACTTTACCTGCATCAAATCCGATTATTCCGCCAAACCGCCAATAAATGGGGTATCTTAGTTCAGCATTAAAAACAGCCGAGCTCATATCCAAAAAACGGTCTTGTGGTTCTCCACGGACAGTTCTATTGCCTCCAACGGGCAATAAAACCTGAACGGGCAAATTGTAACCTATCAGACTTTCAATTTTCATCCGTGTTGCAAATATTGTTTTTATAAAATGTATTGTGTAATAATACTGTAAATCCGAATATATCTTTACATAATTTACATTATTGATAATAATATTAGGTATATACTCTATTTCCCCTTTTATAAAAACACCTTCGCTGGGATTAATAAAACTGTTCTTTGTGTCATACCTGGCATTAATAAAGAATGAAGTTGCATTAATACGTGATGTGTTCAACGCATTGCCCGTTGATTTCAATTTGCTGTTTTCACCGAGGTTATTATTTGCAATTGTCTTGTACCTTAAACCTGATGAGGCGATAAAATATGGTGAGAAAGCTCTGCTCGCAGTCATACTGATTTCAAGCGGCTCGCGGGAATAATACTCCCTATCTTCAAATTTTGCTTGGTTACCTATTCCAAAAAAGTTGTTTTGAATCAATAAATCATAGTCAACTAACAAATCAAACGCAAAATCATAAATCTTCCTTTGTCTGTATTGATAATCAGGCTCTGAAAATCCAAACGCAATACGCCTCTCACCCTTGGTACTGGCAAAAAGCAATATATCGAATGACTCGTTTTGTTCAAATGGATTGAAATAATATCCTTTCACTCCTGCACCGAAGCCAATATCAGTGTCGTAGAGGACAAAAGGAAAAACATCTAGTTTAGTTGCCGCGATAGTGTCGTTTGCTCCTTCAGCAGTTATGAAAGTAGCGTATGATAATAATATAATAATATATATTTTTAGTTTCATAGATTCATTTGAAAAATAATATCAGTTTAAATTTACAAATAAAAAGTTAATCTTTTTGTTCATAACTACATACCCGAACTCTGCACCTTCACATCCTAATTAACGGTCCTCATTCATTAAAACGATAGACATAACCCAATTGCTCAGTTTGTAAATTAGAGTATATATTGTTGACATTCTTTTTCATCTATTTTCTCCTCGAAACAGAAATTAATAACATAATTGGTGCAACAATAATTGTTAAATCCAGAAATACCTCACTTACCAGTTCAAAACCAAGCAACAATCGCGGAATCAGATAGAGAAATACATAAACTAAGGGTCCGAAAGAAATACCAAGCAAAGCCCAGTAAATTTGCTTTCTGGAAAGTGCGCCCGTTATTGTTAAGGCTGAATGTTCCAGCTTGGCTACCGTCAGAATTAACCCTATTACCAAAAAAATATCTGCTATATATGTGTAAAATTGCAGGAAGTAAGTTTTTTCAATTGCAATATTGAAAAATATTATTCTTGAAAGATTTATTAAAGTAATGATGATACAAACAAAGCTCATAAAATAAAATGGAACTAGGAGTACAAGCCTGACTTTAGATCTGTAAGCCGGATAATTAAAACTGAAGTGCAGGAATAAAGTAGGTACCATAAAAATACCTATTTCATAAATTGCCATGATTATAAAATTTAATATTTTACTATAAGTCGTCAAATCTCCCCAATCGTATATTAGCATTACTGCAGTACAAATTGAAAGCATATGAATGACTATTGCAAATTCTGATGACCTATATTTAATCAGAATATATATACCTGTGAAAAAGTAAAGTAATGTTACAATTATAAGAATGATAAGGTCAGTTCTCTTATAATGTTCAGGTAGGATAACTTTTTTTTCAAAGATTTTCTCATTTCTTATGGACTTGATATTTACGGTATCATTAATTTTATGGTGCATTAAATGGAAATCAATTAGCACGGATTTATCCATGGCCTTTCCGTCAAATTCGATAATTCTTTCACCTTTATTTATATGCCTCACATCAAAGGAGAAGCTATTGATATTTGATTTGTATTCTTGTGGGAGTCCTGCTTTGTTCCATAATAATATACAATTAAAAAAAGCCAGTACCAATAGAATAAAATCTATAATAAGTAAAATGAATATTTTATTTTTCAATACAACCATAATTCAATTACACAGTTAATAAATAATCTTTAATTTATCCTTAGCCATTTCGATGCTGCAGGGAAGGAATCCCGCCGGATCACCATCGAATTCAATATCAGGATGAATATAGTTCTGCTGAATCTCAATCTTTTCAGCATAATTTAAAAAAAGAAAATCCGAATTTTGAAATTCTTTGCCTGAATAAACGCGATATAATAATTTAAGAACATTTGACAATCTTATATTTGCAGTAGTTAGCAGATACATTTCCGAATCTTCCAGATCCTTTTTTCTGCTTACTTTAATTCCCGAAGCGATATAATTTGTTATTCCAATAGAAATATTAATCACGTTCTGTTGATTTGATTCCACCCCATCTCTTATGAATGAATAATTTGTTCCCCTGTATTTGCTCAGCAATTGCAGCAAAGAGATAAGTGTTCCGGCGAAATCACCAAAATACTTCCTGACACCTGAATTAGCCTTTCTTGCAAGAGAGGCTCCCAAACCGATATTTGCACAGCATGCAAAGTAATTAGTAGTAAATTTATTGGAATCCAGGCTTATTCTAAATTTTATCATTCCAATCGGTATTTCCCTGACTCTTTGATTTATTAAAGCATCAGTTGCTTTGATTATATTTGTAGGTATGCCATAACTTTTACAAAAATCAGGACTCGTACCTGTATAGATTACACCAAAATTAGCATCTGAAATTCTATTACCATCCGAATCATAAAATCCGTTTAAAACCTTATTAATAGTTCCGTCTCCACCAAGGGCAATTATATTATTATATCCGGATAGATTTGCTTCCTGAGAAAATTTGAACGCATCATCAAAATTCTTTAATTCCGTAGTTTCAAATCCGAAATTCCGTTCTCTAAGATATTTCGTACAAATATTTGCAAGTTTCGCAGATTTACCACTTCTTGAATATGGATTTATTATTAATAAGGTTTTCATCTCAGTTTAACCTGATATTTTTAAATAGCTCCAGCACCCTGTCAATAGTGCATTCTTTAAGATTTGCACCGGCAATCAGCCTTATTCTGCCGTCATTTTTGGGAACGGATGGGAAAATAAACGGTGTTGATAAAACATCCTTCAGAAATAATTGTTTTGCCAAATCAACAGTTTTGTCAGATGTTCCGGCTATAATCGAATTAATCGGTGCTTTGCTGTCAGAAACTTTAAACCCATTTTCAATCAGGGACGATTTAATCTCCTGTGAATAAGTGTAGATTGTCTTTGCAAGTGAGTAATATTCTTCTTCTACTATTTCTATTGTCTTGTTAATACCAGCCAAAACAGCCGGTGAAACAGCAGTAGAATAAATCAGATGGGAGCTGAAAAAACTCAAAAAGCTGATAAGTTCCTTACTGCCTCCTACAACACCACAATTATTAGCCAAAGCTTTCCCAAGCGAAGATGTATAAATCCCTTCATAATTTTCAATTCCAGAAAAAGTAAGTATTCCTCTTCCGTTTTTACCGATAACACCTATTCCATGTGAGTCATCAACAACCGGAATTGCATCGTATTTTTTGCATAAATCATAAATTTCTCTGAAAGGTGCTATTGCCCCTTCAGTAGAAAAAACCGATTCGGTTACAACAAATACTTTCGCAAAATTTGTTGATTTATTAAGAAGATACTCAAGACATTCAACATTGTTATGGCTGAAGGGAAGCATTTTGCATCCAACACTTTTTATTCCCTGAATTAGCGAAGAATGAGCATACCTGTCAAAAAGAATTAAATCTTCCTTACGAGCAACTGCCTGGAAAATACCATTATTTGCCTGGTAGCAGGATGGATAGACAAGCACGTTTTCGACACCGATAAAACGGGACAGTTTTTTCTGTGTTGTTTCAAATAGTTCAGTATACCCACCTGCAATGGGAGTAGCGCACATGGATATTCCATATTTATTAATAGCGTCAATATAAGCAGATTTGATTCTTTCATCATTAGATAAACCAAGATAGTTATTTGTTGCAAGGTTTATCATTTTTCTGCCGTTAACGGTTATCATATCGGACTGTTCACTATTAATCGATAAATAATAAGGATTATATCCGATATTTGTCAGAACAGAATCATCGTATTCTACTCTGTCTTTCAGATTATTTTCAGGATTCATCATGATTAATACTCCTTAAAAAATTAATTTTTATTATTTGTATAACAAGCAGTGACTTTACCTGAGTCACACATAAAAACACATTCATTGCAATTTTTACATTTAGATTCATAGTTAATCCCGGAATTTTTCAGTTTTATTACAAAATCGGGTTCACAAATAAAGGGCCTTGAAAGACTGACAAAATCCGCTTTACCTTTTGAAATGGCAAATTCAATTTCATTTCCCGACCTGAAACCACCAACGGAGATTATTGGTATATCAGTTAGTTTCTTAGCTCTTTCGGCAAAACTGAGATTATACATCCGGGTAAATTTCTTAAATTTTGGCTGAATGATTCTTTGAATATACTGTTCAGAAAGAAATCTTTTGATTTTGCTGTCGGTTTTGTAAATCGGATTATATCTATAAACAGTATCGAGGTTCAGGTTCCCCCTAAAAATATTAAGAGGGTAATCCATCGTACCATAACTGATTTCGATGGCAGAAAACCGCTTTGAATCTAAAAAGGCTATAAGATTTTCAAACTTATCACTATGATAATTATTCGAAATATCATGGTTCCCGCTGATTTTGATAAGCACCGGGAAATCATTTCCGCATTTCTCTTTGATATTATCTATAATAACATCAATAATTTTTGTTCCGAATCCTGTTGATTTATCAATACCAAATTCGTTAGATAGTTTATTGGTTTCAGGTAATAAAAACTGATGAAGAAGATAGCCATGCCCAGCATGAAGCTGAACACCGTCGAATCCACTTTCTTTAGCATAAATTGAAGAGTTGGTAAATTGAGTTATGACTTCCTTTATTTCTTCCGGAGTTATAAGCTTAGGTTTTTCTCTGAAATAGATTGATTTTTTCGTTGTGCTTGAAACCGGGGTTGTTCCTGTTTCAATTTCTAAGGTTTGCCTGCCGGTGTGAGCTAATTGCAAAATAATAGGACAATTATAATTATGGACTGCATTTGTAACATCACGGAAATACTTAATTTTCTCTGCGGAATCAATGCCGGATTGAGCTGTCTGCATTGCTTTCCCTTGTTTCGAGACATAAGAAAAGCCTGTGATAATCATTCCAACGTCATATTTTGCCAGGGTTTCATAAATAGTCAAATACTTCTTAGCCGGAAATCCATAACGGTCGCTGGCGCCTTCGTAGGTGGCTGAACGTATTATCCGGTTTTTCAGATGCAGCTTACCGATATTTTTTCCACTGAAGAGCAAGTTAGTCACAGTTAACCCTTTCTATTAACATGAAAATTAAAAAGAAAACCAATAAAGAAATATGACATAAGGAACAGAACAACACCCAAAGCAGGATTAAATACGGAAATCAATGCCGATTCCGAACATGTGCATGCTCTGAAATTCATAGCCAGAGAAAAATATGTCATTTCTCCTTTCGGATTAATAAAATAAAGATAACCGGTCCATATCTGCAAGCCTGTAGCCAAAAGGCCTAAAACAAGAAAAATACCGTTTAACTCGAAATGCCAAGCTCCGATACCGTAATAAAAAATTAAGAATACAGCTAAGGGAAGAAATGATGCTATGATGGATAATTTCTGCGATTTAACCAATCCCATCCTGACGATGATGGTCTTTTTACCAACAGCTTTATCGCCTTCATAATCCTTAAAATATGTATAGAACGTCATCAAGCCATTTATTAAAGCTATGTAAACTATCAGCAGAATCTGGCTTAATGAAAACAATGATATGTCTGATTTTCCTGATGCAAGAAAACCATACATGCTACAAGTAGAAATCATGAAACCGAAAATTATGTTTCCCCATAAACCATAGCCCTTGGCATATTCATAAAGGATATTTAAACCAACTCCAATAATCAATGGGATGATTGCTTCGGTTTCGAGGAAAAACCATGTTAAGCAAAATGCTATTATCATCAGCATAGTTGAAACAAAAACAGCTGCCAGGGGATTGAGCTCACCAGAGACCATTGGTCTATCGGGGGCATTAATCCTGTCTTCCTTTAATCCAAGATAGTCATTATAAATTTGATTGATTCCCCAACTGAGAAATAGAATAATAAGAATTAATAACAATTTCGGCAAAGGTGTTGGTGTTTCAATAGTATGGTTAAAACCAAAAAATGTTTTGTCATCACCGGAGTAAGCGAGATACTGATAAAATGATAAACCTATTAAACCGCTAATACCCGTAATGAATGAGTAATATAATCTCATTGATTTAATATATGCCCTGATAAATGTAATATATTTATTTCCGGTTTTCATATTTTAATTTTTATAATTCAACAACTTTTCTATAAAAGTCAGGAACATTTCCTCTCTGCCAATTATTTATAACATTTAATGACAATTCCTTGTTTAATGGCAGAGCCTTTACACCATGTTCCACAACAGTTTCCCTGACGCTGTTAGAACAGACTTCACACAGCCAACGGTCACCCGGTTCATTAAAGCTATTTCTCATTCTTGTGTATATGCTTGTGAAATCCTCTGATGTGATGTTGCCAAAAGAAATATTCAGAAACTCGCATGGCTGGACATCCCCTTTTGCATTGATGTAAAACCTATCGGTTCCGCCTGCCGTACAGCCAAACATATCGCTCTTCTCATCAACAATTTGTGCAGCAATAAATGGATAATCAATCAATTCCGGATGATTGTTATACATAAAAACAAATTTCTCAATATACTCCAAGTCTTCTTTTGTGAAGTTATCAATCTCGGCACCAAGCCAGCCGCCTGAGGGTTTCGGCTTGATTAATTGGATAATAGAGACTCCTATATCTTTTGCAAGGTTAAGAATTGTATCAAATGTTCCATTATAATAATCATCTTTTAAAATACATGTATTGGCAGCAACTTTAAGTCCTGCCTTGTGACATAAATCAATTCCGTTATTCAGATTATACCAGGCTTTATCGCTTTTCATGAAAGAGTTGATTTTTTCAGGTTCTGCCGAATGAAGAGAAAACATCAATCCCTTAACCCCAATTTCCTTTAAAGTAAGAAGTCTCTCTAATGTTACTCCGTCACCTGTTGAATTAACCCAAATTTCACCCACATTAACTGCTTTGCAGAGCTTTACGAGTCTGTCGAAAACAAGGAATGGTTCTCCGCCCTCTATATTAAAAAAAGATACACCCATATTATCGAGCTGTTTTGTTACCTCGCAGAGAATATTAATATCCATGTCCTTCCCGTAATCAAGCTTTTGATAGCAATGCTCACAGTTGTACCGGCATGCTGAAGTAACAGATAATAATACTGTAACGCAGGGCATTTTTTCGTCTGCAATCATTACTTTCCTGCAAGCTTTGAAAAAAGCTTCTGATGGAAAAGCCGGGACATACAAATTGACTTTTGTGTATTTGCCAGATTTGACATATTTATTATCTCTCATCTTGGAAAGAAAGAATAAAAGTCTTTTCAAAAATCTATAGAAATTTTTTACAGGAAACTTACCTGTAACAATTTCTTTTGTAAAATGCATAAGGACATAGATTTTGATATAAATTTCATATATCCTTTTCCTGATACCGATAAGATTTTTAACCTTTTTCATATAAAACAATAAAAAAAATTTATAAATAGTTATTATCCTTATACCACCTGACAGTTTTCTCTATGCTTTCTTCCAGAGTATAGTCCGGTTCATAACCAAGTAGTTCCCTGGCTTTTTTACCAGAATATTCTATGTTATCATAAAAAATATTAATTCTTGCACGGGATATCGCCGGAGCAGTTTTTATTCGAAAAGCAGTATAAAAAAGCTCGGTTAAAAAAGCTGGCGGATAGATAAAAAACTTTGGGATTCTTTTGGGAATCCTGAAACCTGCGTTCCAGCAGAACAAATCGAGTAATTTGTATTGAAATTCTGCTTTAGTCGCAACTGCTAAAATTTTATTTATTCCGACAAGCTTTTTCTGATAAGCCAGGTAATAGATTTTTGCCAAATCCCTTACATAAATTGTATGAAATTTGTTTTTTCTTGAACCGGGTGTAAAAGACAAACCGCTTTTCATTGATTTCAGAAAATCATAAAATCCGGAATTAAATTCCCTTTCTCCGTAAATCCATGCCGGTTCAATAATGGTCAGGTTAATATCATTTTTATTGCAATATTCTATTGCACGATTATTTATTTCAGCTTTTGTGTCTCTGTAATAATTCATTCCGGAAGGAAAAATTTTATCAAGGAAATAATTATAATGAGAGTTATACTCCATTTCCTCATTTTTAACGACCGGTGTTGATTCCTCACCATAACAGGATATTGAACCGGTTGTAATAAAATGTTTGACATCATTGAATTTTGCAGCTTCCAATAAGTTTAATGTGCCAATGACATTAGTTTTATAAAATTCATCGAAGCATCCCCAGTCGCCGACTTTTCCTGCTGTATGAATAATACACTCAGCACCGTGTAAGGCTTTTCTTAGTTCTTCGGGATTATTTAAATCGGCATAACATATTTCTACATTTAGTGTTTTAAGGAATTCAATGTTACTGCTCCACCTTACCAGGCAAGTAAGTTTCAGACCTCGGGCAGAAAAATACTCGGCAATGTGAGTTCCTGTAAGTCCACTGGCTCCGGTAAGGATTATCTTTCCCATCACATTTTATGAAGTTTATTAGACAAATATTGAGTTAATTCGCCGATATAATCATAATGACTTTCAAAACTTCTTGCCTCAATGTTAAAATCATTAAAATTGATTGACTGAGCTGAATTCTGCATCAATTTTTGTTTATTTTCTGTTATACTACCGATTTTAAACAACTCGATGTCAAGTTCTGATGACTTAGAGAGCATATTGATTTCATCCTGAGGATGAATTGTAAACATGAGTTCATATTCACCGCTTTCACCAAACATCAGTATCTCTTCAGGTAAATGCAGGCTGTTTGTAAGTTTCAGCCCGGGGTCCGAGTATGGTATATCAGAAATCAAAAAACCTGTATTATTTAACTCTGAAATAATACTTAGTGATTTAAAAAGTCCGTCACTTGTATCAATGCAAGAACTTGCAAATTTTGATACAAGGCCGGATTCTTTAAGCCTTAGCGGGAACTGAATGATATTGTTCTCGAATAAATTCTCTAATCCCTTAACAAGTTTTGTCAGTTGGGATGCAGATTCAAAATTACCGTTTCCAACAGGACCGGTCAGATAAATAAAATCACCGGGAGCAGCTCCTTTCCTTGTAACGATTCGTTCAGACTCTCCTATGGCAATTCCGGTAAAATTCCAATTGTGAGAATAACCTAAATCACCACCGATAAACACTGCATCACAAATTTGCAAAACATCTGAAATGCCTTTTGAAAACCGATTAATATATTCAAGGTCCCAGTCTCCAGCTTTTGTAAGACTGTTTGCAAAGAAAACAGGCCTGCCTCCGGAGGCGAAAATATCGCTGATTGTAGAGACTGCAAGGTTCCTGCCAAGAACATAAGGGTTGTTTGTCCGGAAGTGGTCTTCGTCAGAATAGTTGTCAACAGTTAGGAGATAATCTTTATTTCCGAGCCTGATAATTTCTGAATCTGAATGAAAGAACTCATTCAAATGTCCCTTAGTTCCTTTGAAATTATCGAGTATTGTTTTTATAATTTGATTTTCCGCATCCATTACATTCTCCTTATTTTTTACGAAGCGAAATTAATCTATATAGAAAAACAGAATGTCATTGGCAAGTAAAAGAATTGTCATAAAAATGTCATAATTGAGGTTATTGAAGTTGTTAAGGAAAATACGCATTGCTTGCATTAAAAAAATAATCAATGCAAAATATTCCTAACAAATCTTAATTTACATGTCATCTTTTCTTAATACTATAATTAATAATATATCAAAGTCAATAAACAAAATAGTGTCCGTAAAAATTTTATATTTATCTGAAAAGCAAGTGCAGAACTAATGTTTCGGTTATCATATAAATTCCCACAGGGAGCACAAAATTATTTATCTTAATCAATCTTGTTTTATCTGATTTTATATAATATCCCGAAATGCCCTTATTCTTCTTGCCTTCCTTGTTCATCAAAATAAATCGAAGATAAAACAAATAAACAATAAAATGTCCGCTATTGTTTTCAAAAAATGTATAGTTTTTGTGAAGTATGGATGTATCAAAATGCAAGATAGTTTATAATACCTATTGTTGTTAAAATGTTTACTTGGTTTACTGAAATATTAAAACTAACATCAATTGTTTGTTTGTTTATCACTATTGTCAGATATAATAATATTATTAATAAGAAATAGTATTATTTTTCAGAGAATTCCCCCTTAAAAAAGCGGGGGCGGACACCATTGTTTGTTTATACTAATTTATCCTTCATAAATCAATTTCCTTTGTAGCGAAATAATCAAAAAATTCATATAACAATTTTATTCGAGAACATTTTTTTTATTAAACATATTTTATTAGTTTTGAGTATATGCTCATAATTAAATTATTAAAAAATTATGTCAAGACCAAGAAAATGTAGATTTGTAGAACGATTTCCGGCTTCGACTTTTTTCAAGCCGAGCGGAATTATGATGAGAAATTTAGAAAAAAATATAATCAGTCACGATGAACTTGAATCATTAAGACTGGCAGATTTAGAAGCTATGTTTCATGAGGATGCAGCAATGCAAATGGGTATTTCAAGAGCTACATTTGGAAGGATTGTCGAAAAAGCGAGATATATTGTGGCGGATGCATTAATAAATGGTAAAGCTCTTGTAATTGAAGGTGGTGATTTCTGCTCCGATTTCATATTAAATGAACAAAAAAATAAAATCACAAGTAGAAATTTTATTTCAAGTAGAAGGGATAAATGTAAAAATTGTCCAAAATTGGCAAGAATAGATATTAATCCTCAAGAAGAGGGAATTAAAGTAATTTAAGGAGTTTTACAATGGATACGGATAGTTATAAAATCGCAGTTGTTTCTAACAATGGCACATCTGTAAGCCAGCACTATGGCTCGGCAAGATTCTATGAAGTTTTCACCATAGAAAACAATGCTGTTATCAAACACGAAAGAAGGGAAAAAGTTAATTTCCATGCAGCAGGTCATCCTTATAATCAGCATTTACACCAACATCAGCACGGTGGTATTAAATCCATACCCTTAGAATCCGATACTGACATGATTATGCAAAAAGGCCAGAGTTTCGGAATGGGACAAGGTGCAGGAATTGGATTCGGTTCAGGAATGGGACATGGCTGGGACCATCACTCGGAAGACAAACATAATACTATGATTGGTAATATTTTGGATTGTAAATACCTGCTTGCAAGAGGCATGGGTTATGGCATATACGATCATTTGCATAATGCAGGTATTGAGCCAATTGTTACATATATTCAGTTAATTGAAAAAGCTGTTAAAGCGGTGATTGAACAAAATATTGTGAATCATACAGAAAAACTTCATTGAATTGTATTTGTCGGTGATTTTAATTATACTTGTTTTATAATATTTTTTATTTTTTAGAACTATGTTGATTAAAATTTCATCTTTTATTTTTGTCGCGGTTTTTATTATTTATATTTCCTCTGCACAGGGAAATTAGAAAATGAAAAAGTTCGGATTATATCGTTCAGGATACGGTGGCAAATGCCTTTCCGAAAAAATAACGGATAACTTCGGTAAGGACTTTGATTCGCTCTACAGTACCCGTAATATGCGTACTGTCCTATGAATGGAGTAATTTATGAAAAAAACATTGTCATATATTTTTCCTTTATTTCTTCTCTGTTCAGCTTCCTTAGCTCGGCATGAAATTCAATTAATTAATTTATCCGATGCAAAAAAAGCTGTATATGACTATCATGTTTCAGGCAATTATGAAAGGGATGTAAATAAGGCGGTTGACGAAGCATTGCTCATACTGTCCTTTCTTTCAATTCCCGCTCATTCTGCTTTTGTTTTCGACATCGACGAGACGGCTCTTTCAAGCTGGAGCTACCAGGTAAATTATAACTTTAGCTATGCAGAAGCTCTCTGGGATAATTGGATTGATTCGGCTAATGCAAAAGCCATTCCAGGCGTTAAAAGACTATACGATTCTCTTAATAATAAAAATATTCACATTATCTTTCTTACCGGGAGAAAACAAAGTCAGTACCAAAAAACGCTCGAGAACCTGAGAAAAGAAGCTTATACAAATTTTGATACGCTTATTTGCAGGCCCCCGGAATTTGAAAGTAAAACCGCCCTTGCATACAAATCGCACATCAGGAAACAACTTTCAAAAAAATATCATATTATTGGTTCGGTTGGTGACCAATGGAGTGACCTGGACGGCGGTTGGACAATACTAAAGGTTAAAATTCCAAACTATTTATACACTATTGAATGATTTTTGTTTTTTTAAGGAGTTTATTATGGGAAGAAAAGCTATCGAAATCCTCGACATTGATGTGAACCAATTAATTTCCGTTCTTAATGCCGCTCTATCGGAAGAATGGCTGGCTTACTACCAATATTGGATTGGAGCACGATTAATGGAAGGCCCCATGCGGTCTGAAATCGAACCTGAGCTTATGCTTCATGCAACACAGGAATTCAATCACGCGGTTTTGCTTGTCGACAGGATTATTCAGATTGGCGGTACTCCTGTCCTTAATCCTTCCGACTGGATGGTTCTTGCACGTTGTGATTATGATGCTCCCACCGACCCTTATGTTGAAATTATTCTGGAACAAAATCTCAAGGGTGAGCGCTGTGCTATCCAGAGATACAAAGAAATTGCCGATTTTACTAATGGCAAAGACCATTCTACGTTTCAAATTGCTACGACAATTCTGAATGAAGAATTGGAACATGAGGAGGATATCGAAGGCTGGATAAACGATATATGTAAGATGAAAGAAGATTTTAAAAAAATCAGATTATAAAAAATCTAAGGGGGATTAATATTATTATCCCCCTTAAAAATTAAACTATTTTATTTCTTTTGCATTGCTTCAAATGCTTTCTTTAATGAATCTGTATCGGCTTTTGATAGGGATTCGAGCATCTTCTTTCTATAATCTGTTTCGTCATCTTTTTTCTTTTCGATGATTTCCTGGGGAATAACAAGGTTGAGCATAAGACATACTTTTTCGATATAATTTTCGGGCTTAACCGGTTTTTCAAGATAAACACCCGGTCCCTGCATCATCATTGTTTCGAAATCCACCTTACCAAGTTCATCCCTTGCATGCCCTGTAACTATAAGAACTGGAATTTTCGACCACTGTTTGTTCTTTTGCAAATCCCGATAAAATTTTATTCCCGAATGTTTCGGCATTACAAGGTCAAGCGATATCAAATCAGGAATCTGATTTTTTATAACATCCGATGCCTCTAATCCATCAGAAGCGAGTATAACTTCGAAACCATAATTACTGAGGGCAGATTTAAGATAATTTCTCACATCAGCTTCATCATCGACAACGAGAACAGTCTTATTCATATTTTTCATAGAATACCTTTAGTTTAATTTATTTTTCTTAGATTCTTTTGCAATCGTTTCAAGCCTTTTCAATGGAAATATCATCCTGAAAGTCGAACCTCTATCAGGTATAGAATCAACCTCGAGAGTTCCGCCATGTTCTTTCACAATTTTATTTACAGTTAACAAACCCAATCCGGTACCTTTATTCCCTTTAGTAGTAAAGAATGTAGTAAATATTTTTTGTATTACTTCCGAATCCATTCCCCAGCCATTATCGCTTACTTCAAAAACAAGAGTTGCATGTTTGAATTTAGTTCTGATTATGACTTGGCCCTTTTTGTCTTCTCTCATCATTGCAGCATCAATAGCATTAGAGACAAGGTTTGTCAGGCATGATTCGATACCATCGGGGTCCAATGGAAAATTATAAACGCTTTTACCAAGTTCGGAAGTTAATTCGACATTTTGAGTCCTTGCTGTTTCATAGTATAATTCCGTAATGTCCTTTACAATTTTATTTGGGTCAGCAGGAACAAGTTCAGGAAGCCTGCCCTTAGCAAAACTTAAAAATCCTTTAACCAAATCCGTTGTTTTATTAAAATTTCTCTGGAGAATTTCCCAGCCTTCGACAATTCGGGAGGCTTCGCCTTGCCTCAAGCCTGTATCAACGATATACATTCCTCCTTCGAGTCCCATTAATACATTTTTTATGGTGTGGGCAAGGCCTGCAACCGTTTGGCCTACGGTACCTAATCTTTCAGCTTCCATTCTCTCTTTTTCCAGTACCTTTATTCTTCTCAAATCCTGAAAAAAGGCTACTCTGCCGAGAATATCTTTTTTACTTCTTAATTCCAAAGCATTAAATCTTACGGGAATATCTTTACCGTTTGAATCAATGATTGTGGCTTCTTCCTTCTTTGTAATAATGCCTTTTTTATTTGGCTTTCCGAAAAATTCCTTCGGAAAAATACTTTTTAGGGAATTATAGACAGGTTTTTTATTTGATTGCCAGCTTAAAATATTCTTAGCAGATGAGTTCATAATAACAGTTTTATTTCTCTCATTTGTTGCGATTATCCCATCATCGGAATTTTCAATTAACGTTGCGTAAAAATCATGGGATTTTCTTAATGAATCCTGAAGCTCGGTGATTTCTGTAATATCATTTGCTATTTCAAGTACAAGTTGTACGCCTTTTTCATTCTTTGATAGTGCTGAAGTGTTAACAAAATATCTTGTTTCTTCTCCTGAAAAAGTAGTGCCTATTTCCGACGAAAAATGGTCGAGTCCGTCCTTGAAAGTAAGTGCTGCCGGACACCTCCGGCACCTCCTGCCCCTTTTTTTATATACTTCATAACAGTGCTTACCTTGTACTTCTCCAAATGTGTCCCTCAGTTTTTTGTTCGCCCGTATGATTCTATAATTTGTATCAATAATGGATAAATAACTTGGGACGTTTTCAAAGAAAATATTATACTCCCTTTGGAACCTTGTTGTCTCTGTTACATCAGTTGACATTTCGACAACATATTTTACTTTACCCGATTTATTTTTTAATGGTGCAAGATGCACGATATAGTGGCAAATTTTATTATTTTTATCTATTCCTGACTCGTTAGAAACCTTTGTCAATCCTTGTTCAAATACCTCATTTATCTTGCAATGAGTACACTGTTCAGAGGTTTTTTTATATACTTCATAGCATTTTTTTCCTTCCCAGTCACCGAAGTAATCTCTAAAGTTGTTATTGGCCTGAACAATATTTAAGTCTTTATCTATGATATCTACGTTAAAAGGCAACAAATCATATAATTGTTCAGCTATTATTTCCTGTAACTCTTCCAACAAATATCCCCTTTTTTATAATCAATACCACAAAAATATAAATTTAAAGAAAATTTATTCCTATTTCTTTTAACTCTGTATTTTTTAATGTACTTTATTGTTTTATGCCGTAAAATGAATAGAAATTAATTTATTTTTTATAAGTTCTTGATTTTTCTCATTAATTAATTAATTAATTATTAAAATAAAATGAATTTAATTTATGTGTTTTTATAACCAATTAAATCTTATAGACTTACTTTTACAACATATTAATCACATTCGTTGAAAACTGTGTATGATACTGACTCAATGAGGATTTAGGGAGATAATTTTTCATTATTTTGTAAATGTGAAAATTGAATTGTTTCTTTGTTGAGTTGATATGAATTCTGTTAGAAAAAGGATTTTAGTCGTGGACGATGAGGTAGATGTTTTGAGATACCTTGAAACTTTCTTTATTGATAATGGTTTTGATGTTATAACAGCCACTAACGGTAAGGATTGTATTATCAAAGCTGAATCAGAAAATCCCGATTTAATAACCCTCGATATTTCTATGCCAATGGAATCAGGTGTCAGAGTATTTAGAGATTTACAGGAAAATCTCAAAACAAGTAAAATACCGGTAATAATTATTACCGGTGTCTCAGAAGAATTCAAAAGTGTTATTCCAAATAAAAAGGGTTCTAAATATAAATTTGATTTTTTTGAAAAGCCGATTGACAGAGAAAATTTGTTGGCAAGCGTTAGAAAAATATTAAAAATTAAATAATAAAACGACAAGGTAAATTATGTTTAAAGATAATATAACAAAAAATAACCCACCCAAAGAAATACCCGATATGAAATATATTATCGAGAAACCTCCCCAAGGGGACAGAGTTTCTCAGTTCCTTGATATCTTTGCATCATTATTAGAATATAGCAATTACCGTACTGCGCTGGAACATTACATTCGGGTATCGGCCAAATGCTCAAGATGCGCCAGTAGCTGCCATGTTTACCAAACCACAAAAGATTTGAGAGATATACCCTGCTACCGTTCTGAATTGTTGCTCAGCGTTTACAGACGATACTTTTCATATGAAAGCAGTATGTTTGCGCGGCTGTTTGGCGGATTTGAACTTACAGAGGAACACATTGATAAAATGGCACATTCTTTCTGGAACTGTACGGCTTGTCGTAAGTGTGTTCTTGAATGTCCGTCCGGCATAGACCATGGAATGATGACCCATCTTGCCAGGTATATTATGGCAGAAATGAATCTTGTTCCGAGAGCATTAGTAGTATCAACAAGGGAACAATTGCAAGGTGCAACAGCTAACACTTCCGGAATACCACTTGTTGCTTTGAAGGATTCGATTGAATTCCTGGAGGAAGAGCTGAAAGAAATGCTGGATGTTGATATTAAATTTCCCCTGGATGTCGAAAATGCGGAGTATATATTCTTTGCTCCTGTATCGGATTTTTTAATGGAGGCAGATACATTGATGGGTATTGCTGCTGTTCTTCATGCTGCCGGAGTAAGCTGGACGATAGGTACAAAATATTTCGATGCTATTAATTATGGATTGTTTTATAGCGACCTTGTTTTGGGAAGGGTATTAAGAAAGATACAGGAAGAAACTCAAAGATTGAAAGCTAAGAAAGTTTTAATAGGTGAGTGCGGCCACGCCAGCCGCAGTGCTACATTTCTAAAGACTTTCTGGCAGGGTGGTGATTGTCCCGAAATAATTAATATAATGGAATTGACAAATGAATTACTTAAAGAAGGCAGAATTAAACTCGACCCTAATAAAGTTACTGAGCGGGTTACATACCATGACCCATGCAATATTGCCCGCCAGGGATGGATTGTAGAGCAACCGAGAGAAATAATTAAAGCCTTTTGTAAGGACTTTGTCGAAATGACACCGAACAGAACTGAGAATTATTGCTGTGGGGGCGGCGGCGGAACTGTTTCGATTGATGAAATTAGAAAGTACAGGACTTTAGTATCAGGTGCCAAAAAAGCCGGGCAAATCAGGAGAACAGGAGCCCATTATGTAATAGCACCCTGTGCAAATTGCAAAAAGCAGATTCGGGAAACGATGGAAGATAATAAAGTTGACGGAGAACTTGTCGGATTACACGATTTAATATTAAAAGCAATTATTATCGAAAAATGATGGATATAATATTTAAACCTATTGGAACTATATATTCACCTTTTGAGGAAACGACGGGGGTACCGATTCAGCCCTCCGCAGCTATCGGTATCAGGGGACGTATTGTAATTTTTGACGAATTTATTGAAGGTTTAAAAGATTTGGATGGATTTTCACATATTACTTTAATTTATCATCTACATTTAATAAAAACATTCTCTCTTCATGTTATACCCTTCGTAGATAAAGTTGAAAGAGGAGTGTTTTCGACAAGAGCTCCGGCAAGGCCTAATCCGATTGGACTATCGGTCGTCAGATTAATCGAAGTTAAAGATAACAACGTCATTATTGAAAATGTTGATATAGTGAATGGAACTCCATTGTTGGATATTAAGCCTTATGTTCCCGGATGTGAAAATTATGACAATGAGTATAAAATCGGTTGGTTAACTGAAAATATTAATAAATTAAATGAAATGAAATCCGATGGAAGATTCTAATAAAATATCAAAAGCAAACAGCATAGATGATTTATCAAAAGAAGAACTCCTTGAACTTTTGAAAATCTATGCAAAGAACTGGCTTGCTCATGACGGTTGCTGGTTTTTATCTGTCGAGGAAAAGCATGGTATTGATGAAGCAATAAACATTGACAGGGAATCATGGCGTAAATTCACCATTGTAGAAGCAAAGCGTATTAATGAATTTTTATCTCTCGGTAAGAACTCCGGTATTGAAGGATTAGCACGGGCATTGAGGTTTCGCTTGTATTCCACAATTAATAAAGACAAAATCGAGATTCTCGATAATAAGAGTATGATTTATTATGTTGAGACTTGCCGCGTACAGGAGGCAAGACGCAGAAAGGGATTAAAGGATTTTCCCTGTAAGTCGGTCGGCATTGTTGAATACAGCCTGTTTGCAAAAACAATTGACGGAAGAATCGAAACTGAATGTCTTTCCTGCCCACCGGAAATAACAGATAATAATAATTATTGTATTTGGAAATTTACAATAAAGGAATAATATGGAAAAGCTCCTGATTTTCGGATGCAAAAAAGCAATGAACGATGCCTGCATTGCTTGTTCCCGCTGCCTTGTCGGATTCAATCGGCGGGAAGGTGAATTCGCACAATACAAAGAAAAAGATGTCGAGCTAATCGGGCTGCTTAACTGCGGCGATTGTCCCGGGGCGATAGTTGTTACCCGTCTTGCACAATTCAGCTTGTGGAATAAACATTTGAACGAGAAGCCTACAAAAATTCATGTGGCTCCTTGTGTTATTGACCATTGTCCTTACAAGGACATAATAATAAATAAAATTAAAGCAAAGTCAGGGATTGAGGTTATTGAAGGTACGCATCCTTATATGCCTCAAAATATTTTCGGAATGTAGGGACAGATATTGTTCTGTCCTTTAATTTAAGAGTATGATATGGAAGAATTATTAAATTTTGCGAAGGGCCCTCTTTTTAGATTTTCATTTGCTATTATGATTTTAGGGCTTCTAAGGGTATTTGGTTTATCATTAATTAACGGGTTTGAAGCAAAGAAGAAAGCTCAGGACAAATCTATTCCCAAAGGATATGTAAGAAAAATGACTTTTGGCTTTTTATTTCCTGTCAGAGCATTTCGGGTGAAACCATTTTATGCGTTTGTTTCTATATTATTTCATATTGGGTTGATATTCACTCCAATATTTCTTTTTGACCACGCACTGCTATTTCAAAATTCGATTGGTATTAGCTGGCTTAATTTAACATTATCGAAACAATTTGCTGACTGGATGACAATAATAACAATTGCAACAGGAATATTACTCTTTTTAATAAGAATTAGCAGCAAGACCTCGAGATTTATCAGCAGGAAGCAGGATTATCTATGGCCCCTGTTGTTGCTCATTCCATTCATCAGCGGATTGGTTTGTGCTCAACTGACCGTAAATCCGGATGTTTATAATGCTTTTATTTTGATACACATTCTTAGTGGTTGTCTGATTTTTATTCTTATGCCATTCACTAAGATAGCTCATTGCATTCTATTGCCATTGAGCCAGTGGATTACTGCCAGAGCGTGGAAGTTCCCTCCGGAGGCAGGAGAAAATGTTATGATTGATTTAGGGAAAGAAGGTGAAGCATTATGAAAGCCATTCTAACTGATATAACCAAATGTATAGGTTGCAACGAATGTGTTAAGGCGTGTAAGGTAATCAATAATCTGCCGCCCGACAAACCAAGAGAATGGCAGAAAAATGATGGTTTATCGGCAAGCAACTGGACATCTGTGCTACACAATGGCAAGTATAATTTAAGGAAGCAGTGTCGCCACTGTGTTGAACCTGCCTGTGTTTCAGTATGCCCGGTAGGTGCATTGCATAAGACTGAAACAGGTGCTGTCGTTTACGACAGTGATAAATGTCTTGGATGCCGCTATTGTATGATGGCTTGCCCTTATGGCATACCAAGGTATGATTGGGTTCAGCCGGTTCCTTACATAAAAAAGTGCATATTATGTTATCACAAAATAAAAGATGGTACAATCAGCCAGCCGGCCTGTACTTCTGCCTGCCCAACGGGTGCTACTATCTACGGAGAAAGAGAGGAACTTCTGAAGGAAGCAAGACGAAGAATCAATTCTGAACCGGATAAATATTTGAATACTATCTATGGAGAAAATGAAGTTGGCGGCACAAATGTTCTATACATCACAGCCAAAGACTGCCCATTGGATTTTCTGCTTTACTACAATAATAGAATTGAAAAAGGAATAGAACTTGCAGGAATGCCTGATTTTAATGAAGCAATTCCAATCACAACAAAATGGGCTATGGGTGCGGTTCCATTTGCCTTCCTCGGCATGGGGGCAGTTATGAGCGGAATTTACTGGGTTATAAATCGAAGGAATAAATTGCAAAGCGAGATTCAATCTGAAAATCAAAAACAAGAGGATGATAATGGACAGGATAAATAAAGCGAAATTAATTCTTTGGGCAATACTCGGAATTGCGGGTGCAGTAGCAATAACACGTTTTATTTTTGGCCTTGGCGCTACTACTAATTTGACAGATAACACTCCTTGGGGTTTTTGGATTGGCTTTGATGTTATGGGAGGAGTAGCGCTTGCAGGAGGGGGCTTTGTCATTGCTGCTTTTAATTATATTTTCGGGAAAAAAGTATTACATCCGATTGCAAGAGCTGCTATTCTGACTGCATTTCTCGGATATGTTGCAGTTGCTGTTGGTTTACTGTTCGATTTGGGATTACCCTGGAACATCTGGCACATGATAATTTATTGGAATCCTCACTCACCATTATTTGAGGTTGGCTGGTGCGTCATGCTTTATCTTACGGTTCTAACCCTTGAATTTACTCCTGTTGTTCTTGAAAAATATCCGAACATAAAATTGCTGTCAATCATACACGGATTTCTTTTTAAAATCAGAATTCCCCTCGTAATTCTTGGAATAATGCTGTCAACATTACATCAATCCTCGCTTGGCAGCCTGTTCCTGGCAATGCCTTACAGGCTTCACCCATTATGGTATTCACCAATAATACCAATAATTTTCTTTCTATCTGCAATATGCCTTGGATTTATGATGGTAATGGTGGAAAGCATGACTTCAAGCTACTTATACAGGAGGGAGCAGGAAATACATATCCTCGAAAAAATCAAGAAATATGCTTCATATATGCTGTTCTTATATTTATTGGTAAGATTTGCTGATATTATTATTCGTGGTGCTGGTTCATTCCTTTTTAGTTTTAGTTGGGGAATGTCCCTGTTCTGGATTGAGATTCTGCTATCATGCATTATCCCATTAATTATATTTTCTTTACCAATTAAAAAAATAAAAATTTCTATCCTTTATTTTGGGGCTTTTATAGGTGTTGTTGGAGTCGTATTTAACAGGCTCAATGTAGGAGGAATAACTCATCTTAATAATTTAACTGAAATTGGTTCCTTTTATTTTCCATCATTGATGGAATTTTCCATTTCGGCTGGAGTGGTGTCTGCAGCAATGCTTATTTTCTTCTTTTTTGTTGAGAATTTCAAAGTGTGGGAAGAATTTCCAATTGTTCAAAGTAATGTTAATAGAACGCCAAGATTCGATTCCTTCAAAGTATATTTGGGTTCTAATCCGATAGTGAACAGAACAAAATTCTCTTTTGCTTTTATTATAGCATTCGGTTTAACTTTTGCTCTTATTTCAGGCGGGGAGATTCACAGCAGTGGTTTCGAGAAATCACCTGTTACAAAAGCACGCGGAGCAGATACCCTGTTAATTGATGGTAACAGGGATGGATATAATGTTGTTTTCGCTCATGCCAATCATCAAAAGCTCGGTGTTACCTGCGGCTACTGTCACCATATAAATAAACCCGATGATAAAGCTACCGGATGTTACGAATGTCATGATGATATGTATTTGACAGGGGATGCTTTCCGGCATGATTGGCATTCTTCTTCCAGCGGAGCTAATCTTGACTGCTTCAAATGCCATAACAAATCTGTCAGTAAGGGAATGAATTTCAAATTCTCCAATAAAAAAGCAACTCGAATTTGTAAAGACTGCCATAATAATATCATTCCGGCTGACTCCAGAATAAAGAAACTATCAACCTACAAAACTCTGTCTTATACCGATGCAATGCATTCACTATGTATAAAATGCCATAAGGATAGATTAAAATCCGACACCATTCTATTTAAATCGAAACCCAACTTAGCTCAATGTTCGAATTGTCATAAAAATTTTGGTATTTTTAAAAAAGATAAAAAACTTTTTCAAGAGAAAAAAGAGAATAAATGGGTTGTTGTTCCATAAATGAATTAGAGTTTTCTTGTTGAATATTATAGAGTTAGAAATTACATATAATTAACATATATTTTAGACTATTGAGGTATTAGAAAATGCCCTAAATTTAATAATAATAAGGAATTATAAAAGACACAATATTCATACACCATCCTTTAAACCCAAATTATTCATTAAAAATGAAAAATAATCTTAATAATGTCATGCTTCGACTTCGCTCAGCATGACATTAAATTATACCATATCAATTTCTATTGAATAATCTGGGTTAAATATGTGTGGGAGCGGTAAATATCATGTAACAAATTTGTAATCCCTCCCGGATTAATTTGTTATTCAATTTTCTATTTCTAATTTTCAAAATCAATTATTGTTGTGGTATTATTTATAGGCAGACACATATGCCTGCCCTTACATTTTGCATTCTGCATTTTGCATTATCAATTTTTTTTAAAAACCGTTTTAAAACCGTTTTATTTTTATATCAATTCCAATCACTAAATCGCAATTATTTTATTAACGGTAGTAGAATATGGATAAGAAAGAATTAGAATTTCTCGACAGCTTCAGGATTTTATCACCCGGCTGGTTTGCACACCACAGTTCACGCGGCAAATGGACATATCCCGCACATATCAAAGCGATTGACAAACAACTGATGGCTCTCTCTCAAAGAAAAATAAACAAATTGATTGTGAACATGCCGCCGAGGCATGGTAAATCCGAGTTGATTTCAAAATATTTCCCTGCATGGTATCTCGGTAGAAACCCTAATCACAGGGTAATCCTCGTATCTTACAGTGCGAGCTTTGCTGTAAGCTGGGGACGCAAGGTAAAATCCCTCATTACAGAATTCGGAGAAGATTATTTCGGAATAAAAATCAATCCCGATGTCGCTTCAGCCGCCGCTTTCGAGCTGTCGCCCGTTTATCCGTTCATCAATGCAGAAGGGAATATGAACACTGTCGGTGCGGGAGGGCCCATCACAGGAAAAGGTGCAGACCTGCTAATCATTGACGACCCAATCAAAAATGACGAAGAAGCCCACTCAAAAACCATACGCGATAACATCTGGGACTGGTTCACATCAACTGCACTGACAAGGCTCGAGCCGAATGGCATTATAGTTGTCATCATGACACGCTGGCACCAGGATGATTTGTGCGGCAGGCTTATCAGCCAGGCAGAGGCAGAAAAGTTCAAGCCCAATGCCGAGTTCGACGACTGGACTATACTGAACCTCCCTGCGATTGCAGAAGAAAACGACATGCTCGGCAGAAACCCCGGCGAAGCACTCTGGGAAAAGAGATTCCCTCTCAAAAAGCTGGAGTCAATAAAAAATTCAATCGGGTCTTACTGGTTCTCGGCTCTGTATCAGCAGTCTCCATCGCCGGAAGGTAGCGGCATTTTCAAAAAAACAAATTTCAGGTATTTTACAACTGACGGAACAACCTGCATTCTGAAAAAAAGTGAGGGTGAGCAAAAACTTTGCAGTGAGAGCAATTGCAGAACATACTCAACGATTGACCTTGCAGTCAGCGACAAGGAAACAGCCGATTTCACTGCCGCAATTATATTCAAAGTAACTCAGGATAATGAAGTGCTTATATATGACATCATCCGCGAAAGATTTTCAGGCGCCGACCATCCCGCACTCGTAGAGCAGATTTTCAACAGGTGGAATCCTTTATCACTCGGTATCGAAAGCACCCAGTACCAGATAATGCTTGTGCAGATGCTTTTGAGGAAAGGATTTCCGATTGTTGCATTAAAACCAAAAGGGAAAAAAGTTACGAGAGCATTGCCAATGGCAACAAAGCTCGAAAGCCATATTGTTTATTTCAGGGAAAATGCACCCTGGCTCATGGATTTCGAGGATGAGCTGGAGCAATTCCCAAACGGGACACACGATGACCAGGTAGATGCTTTTGCTTACATAAGCGAAATGGTTTTTTCCGTATCCAATGCCAAACCGGCAGGCACACGCATGAGAACTATTCCTGAAGATAGTATTTCGTCAGGTTTTGAATAATTGTTGTTCAAGGGGATTATTGAGTTTAAAATAAATATCAGGATTCAGGGAAATAATGGTATATATCTTTTCTGTGGAGAAAGCGAATAAAAGTAAATTCATTATTCTGGTATTTACATCCAATTCTGTAGTTACCAACTCTGATTCTGTAATAATATCTTGAGCCGGTTATTTTTCTGAAATTTGGTATGTCTTGAACAGACTGAACTTCTTTTACTAATGAGATTACATTTTTAATTTGTGTAGATAATTTTTTATCCTGAATTTTCTTTACGTCCCTTTGGAATGAACTTTCAAATTTGATTTTCATCAACAATTCTATATCGAGTTAAGAGTAGACAGAATTTCTTCTTCGCTGACATAATCATTTTTGTCGCCTTCAGCAATGGCTTTTTCTAGGCCAATATCTTCAATAGCATCAATGACTGCGTCACGAAGAATAGTCCTATTTTCCGTGAAAAACTCAGCCATAGCTTCTTTGACTTGTGATTTTATTTCAGTTGTATTTCCCATTTCATTTTCCTTTTAAACTATTCAACGATTTTCTTAATTACAAATTGCAATTTTTTTATTAATGGCTAAATTTACGGATTATGTTTTTTATACATTCTGTGCCTGGTACGGAATCCATAGCCATAACCCGCATCAAATTCCCCTCATGAGAGTAGCAGAAATGTATTTTTAATTTCCATTCCTTGAGGAAGGGCAGGGTAGGTGTAAAAAATCAACAAAACAATGCTATCGCGTTGCGATAATATAACAGTAAAAAACAAAGCGAATGAAAGTCATTCTAAACTCGGTTTGGATTCCATTCTCTATGTCACCCTGAGCATGTCGAAGGGTCTCTTTTGTTCACGCAAAGTTCGCAAAGGAAAAATTTCATTAGTAATTCGTAAATCGTAATTCGTAATTGATTAGTGTGGGAGAGCGATTCATCTTCTACTGATATTTAATCACTACGCCATAGAATTGTTATATTAATTTAATTCATCCTAACAGTCTAACAGCCTTCAGCCTTAATAATTATAAATTGTTATCTCATAGGCCTGAAGGCTGTGGAGCTAAGATAGTCGCGGTGCCTCATGTCAATGATTTCGTCAACGGGTATGTTTTCAAGAAGAGAATATTTCTCGGCAAGAGGTTTCAGTTTAATACCAATGTCTGAAATGCAGTAGTATAAAATAAGGCATAATTCAAAATTAGAAAGATGGTCATGGAAAAGATTGGTATAGAGCCATTTGTTTTTTATATCGCTCGAATCAATAAATTTAATAATGTTATGGACATTTCTGAGGTAATGCCCAAGCATCTCCTGGTACCTGTTGAAAAAAGTTATGAAAGCTTCGTTCAAAGTACTTAGAATATCTTCTTTTTCGGGGAAAGCACCACCCACTAAATCAATATGATTTGAATAAGTGTATCTGAAATCGTTGTAAAATTGAAAAAAGCACTGCCTTCCCGTAATCCTTCGTTCACTGTTGGTAACGACATCAAAATGTTCAATCGAAATATTATTAACTATATCATTGTGAAGAGAAACTAACTGGAAAAATGTGTTTTCGAATGTTTGAATAAATAGTGTTTGGTTTTGTGCCCTCAACTGCTGGGTCTGCTCGATGACTTCCTGCCTGTTCAGCTCCAGCTCGTGCCTTTGAGATTTCAATTCCATTCTTTGGAACCTCAGTGCCTCATAGTATAGAATAACACCTGCAAGAGCCCACATAGTGCCTACTGCTCCTTCGAGAAGCTGTCCGAGGGAACCGAGTTTATTGTTCTGTTCGGCGCTTATCCAATGGAAAACAAATATGTCGAAAGAAAAAATAATGAAGATTGATAAAATGACAATCACACCAATCCATATAAGAGAAATTGAGAATCCCTCATAAGAAAACATTGCTGACGGCTGTTTTTTCTTTTTTTCAAACATTGATATATCATTTTTTTATTGAATTTGACAAAGTTAATAAATTTTATAACAAATCGGCAACAAATATTTTGATTTTAATTGCAAAAAAAAGATTATTTTTTCGACAACTTTAAAAAGAATAATGAGATAATAATTCTTGTTAAACAACATAATAGAATTTTCATTTTTAAATTTTTAATTTTCATTGAATTTATAATGAAAAAAAATCAAAATATTTAATTAAAAATAAATTATGACTTCAAGGTTATAGATAGGTCGAAAGCGGAAAAATCATTATCTTATTTAACATTAAAAATTACATAATTGATTGAAAATTGAAAATTATTGATTTAAAATAAAATTTAAGTGTAACATCTAAATAATAAAATGGAAGTAACCTTCAATCAAATATCGCCTGTGATTTGGGAAGTTGCCAAGGGTACAAAAGATTTCATGAATGTACCTGCACGCATCTTTGCCAGCGAAGACATGCTCAGCCTTGTCATGAGGGATAGAACACTTGTCCAGTTAATAAATGTAACGAGCCTGCCGGGAATTATCTCGTATGCAATGGTAATGCCCGATGCCCACGAGGGCTATGGATTTCCGATTGGTGCAGTCGCCGCTACGGATATGTCCGATGGTGTAATCTCGCCGGGCGGTATCGGATACGACATCAACTGCGGAATCCGGCTGCTTAAATCAAATCTGAGTTATGATGATATTAAAGACAGGATTGATGAACTTGCAAAGGAAATATATAAATATGTACCGTCTGGTGTTGGAAAATGCGGAAGGGTACAGCTCAGTAATGTGGAAATGGACAAAGTCCTGAACAAAGGCTGTAACTGGGCTGACAGCGAAAGATATACAGAAGAAAACGATTTGAGGTATATCGAATCTGGAGGAAGCCTCGACTCGGCTGATGCTTCTGCTGTTTCCAGAAATGCCGTTGACCGGGGGAGAGACCAGCTTGGCACAATGGGAGCAGGCAACCACTTTGTAGAAGTGAACAGAGTTCAAAAAATATTTGACGAGGAAGCGGCCCGTGCTTACGGACTAAAAGAAAACCAGGTTGTGATTCAGATTCACACAGGCTCACGCGGCTTGGGACACCAGGTCGCAACTGATTATATCAAACAGATGATTTCTCTTGCACCACAGTATGGAATTACACTACCCGACCGTGAATTGTCTTGTGTGCCAATATCCTCACCCGAAGGACAGTCGTATTTTGCGGCAATGTCAGCCGCCGCAAACTTCGCATGGACAAACCGCCAGCTTATTACATGGGAAATCCGCGAGGCTTGGAGAAATGTTTTTGGAAAATCCTCCGGAAAACTTAGCCTCTTGTATGATGTCGCTCACAACATTGCAAAAATCGAAGAACACACAGTCATGGGAGAAAAAAGAAAAGTGCTCGTACATCGCAAGGGTGCCACCAGGGCTTTCCCAGCAGGTCATCCCGAAGTTACACCTGAATATCGGAACATTGGTCAGCCCGTACTGATTCCCGGGAGTATGGGAACTTCGTCTTACGTTCTTGCCGGATTAAAAGGGAGCATGGTACATAGCTTCGGTTCAACCTGCCACGGCGCAGGCAGACTGATGTCCCGCACAGCCGCACGGAAACAAATCCGAGGCGATGAATTGAAAAATGAACTGAACGAAAAAGGAATTAACATACAAACAGGTTCACTCAAAGGATTAGCCGAGGAAGCACCTGCGGCATACAAAAATGTTGAATCTGTTGTTGATGTTGTAGAAAAAGCCGGGATCGCAAAAAAAATCGTGAAATTAAAACCAATAGCAGTGATTAAAGGATAAAGATGTAGGGGCAATTCACGAATTGCCCAATGACTTTGAATAGTGTAATAATTTTTGTATTGTTGTGAAGTAAAAATTTTATAAAAATTTCCTTTAAAACTAATAGCATCAAAAAGGAGAACACAAAATGAAACATATACTTATTCTTCTTGTTATTATCTTTTGCTTTTTGATAAAGCCTGCAAATGCCCAGTGGGTTCGAACAAATGGACCTTATGGTGGACATATTAGATGTTTTGTTGCCGATGATACTTTTATTTATGCTGGCACAAAACAAGGTGACATATTTCGTTCATCTAATAATGGTGATAGCTGGGAACTAGTAGAGAATGATTTATATTGGGTAGAGTCTCTTATTATTAGTGATTCTAATATTTTTGCCGGTACTCAAATAGGTGTTTTTGTTTCATCTAACCAAGGAACAAATTGGACTTGGTTAAGCCATGGAATGCAAGAAACTGATGTTAAATGTTTAATATTTAAAGATTCTATTTTATTTGCTGGGACAGAAATTGTTGGTATTTGTATAACAACCAATAACGGAAAAACATGGGAAATTAGAAATAATGGTTTACCTGATACATGTTATGTATATTCACTTGTTTTAATAGATTCTATTTTGTTTGCCAGCGCTGGTTATGATGGTGTTTATAAATCTACTAATAATGGAATAAGTTGGAGTCCCGTAAATAATGGCTTAAATGCAGACCATGTATTTAGACTTTATAGAAGTGGTTCTAATTTAATAGCAGGAACAGTTGATGGTATCTTTATTACAACAAATAATGGCAAGAATTGGCGCGAAGCGTTTAATAATTTAAATAATTTATATGCTTTATCATTTACGACCCTTGGGACAAAATTATTTGCTGGTACTCAATCTGGTATTTTTGTTTCTATGGATGATGGTAATAGTTGGAATTTAATTAATGACAGTATATATTTTATATCATTAATGGCTTATAATTCGAAATTATTTGCTGCTTTAAGTGGTTATGGGATTTATATTTCAAATGATGAAGGTATAAATTGGATTGATGGTAGTAATGGATTGTATAATGCTGAAGTCAATACTATGCTATCAAAAGGAAATTTAATATTTGCTGGTACAGAGGGTTCCGGAATATTTTTATCCTCTAATTATGGTGATAGTTGGATTAGAAATAATAATGGACTTAAAGATGGATATATAAGCTCACTTACTGAAATAGATTCAATTATTTTGGCTGGTACCGGGAGAGGGCTATATCTATCATCGGATAATGGAAATATTTGGAAAATGTTAGATAATGAACTATTATATTATCCAATTCTTTCTTTGGTTGTTAAGGGAACAAATATATTTGCAGGAACTTCAAGTACTGGAATTTTTAAATCAACAAACAATGGTCTAACTTGGAATAGAGTAAATACAGGATTAACACAATTTAAAATAAAATCCCTTGCTACAAATGGAATTAATATTTATGCGGGTTCAGATAGCGGTTACGTATTTTATTCATCAAACAACGGTTTAAGTTGGAATTCAATAAGAATTGGATTTACTAAATATAGTGTTTATTCATTAATAGCTATTGGTTCTCATCTTTATGCTGCTACCTATGGAGATGGAGTATTTTACTCTTCTAATTATGGTGCTAACTGGAAAAAAATTGATGATGGTTTTAAAAATAGTTTGGCAAAAGTAGCATATGTGTTTAATGATGATAACATTTTCTTTATTGGAACAAATTATGGAGATATTTCTCTTCTATCTAATGATACAAGTTGGACTGATGTAAGTGATGGTTTAGCTCAATATTCACATATAAAATCTGTTACCTTACATGATTCAATATTATTTGTTGGAACATGGCGAACTGGTTTTAGTATCTGGCGTCGTCCACTATCAGAGTTGATAACAATCAAAATACCATCTCAATTAACACTTGAACAAAACAATCCGAATCCTTTCAATTCAAATACTGAATTTAAATACGGTATTCCAAAAGATGGAAATGTTATATTCAGGATTTATGATATTCAAGGGCAGTTGGTAAAGAATTTAGTATCAGATTTTGAAATAGCAGGCAGTCACACAATTTCATGGGATGGCAGGGATGAATCCGGCATTGATGTATTTACAGGTGTCTATATATGCCGTATTCAATTTGAAGGGCAGTCATTATCGAAAAAAATGTTTTTCGTTCCATAAATTGTAGGGGTAATTCATGAATTGCCCCTACGGAAAATTTATACATTATTTCGGTACGGATTTAATCTCCGCTGTGTCGCTGACAACGCTGCTGCCCATAATGAGAATCTCGGGGTATTCGGGATGGGATGTTTTCATCTTCACATTGCATCCGAAATATCCCTTTTTCTCAGGTTTAACGCTGGCAACTATTTCATACTCCTCATTGGGTTTTAATACGAGTTCTTTTGAAAGATTGACTTTCAAAATATCAGGAGTAATTTTAAAATCGGTAAAAGTAACACTCCTCGTCGAGTGATTTATTAGTTTCACTTTGGATGATGTTTCTATTCCGATTTTCATATCGTCAAAATTAAAATACTGGTTCGGGGAAACCTCAATTTCAACATGAACATCTGCCTTCAGGTAAAAATTAACGTTTGGTTTCACAGGGTCATTCGAAGCAATGAATACTGTTTTAACAACGGGACCCGATTTATTCGGAATGTTTAACTTTACATCGAGCTTGGCAACCTGCCCGGGTTCCAACTGGCTGGTATCGAGCAGTACTGCCGTGCATCCGCAGGAGGGCCTCACGCTGTTTATCAACAGTCTTTCTTTCCCTGAATTCTTAAGCAATATAGTTGCTTTCAGAGGTGATTCCTTAGGCGTTACTTTATTCCAGTTGTATGAGTCTCCGCCTATGATTTCGAGCTTAGGCTGTGCATATGTGCCGCTAATAAAAAATAAACCGCTCAAAAATATACTAAGCAATAATTTTTTCATTTGAACAAATCCTCAATAAATTAATGTTAAAAAATAAGTAATGGGCAATTTTAGAAATTGCCACTACAAAATCAATAATCAATACAAAATCAATTTGCCTGTAAATGTTTTACTTCCTGCCTGCAGCCTGTAAAAATACATGCCTGTATTTGCTTTTGTACCGTCAGGTTTTGTTCCGTTCCATACTGAAACTCTTCCGCCGTCAGACTGGCTTTCATCAACAAGCGATGATACAAGGTTACCCATTAAATCATAAATTTTAAGAGAAACGTAAGCAGGAGACTTTAATTCATAATAGATTGCAGTTGATGAACTAAAAGGATTTGGATATACATTCAATCCTACCAATCCGTTAGATTCATCATCAACAGCAGTGCTATGATATGCACTGATGAAATCAGTCTTGGTCTTTGTGGATTGCTTAGTGCCATCGGATACGGTTAAGGAAACGTTATATATTCCTTGTGTTGTGTAAACATGCGAAGGATTCTGTTCAGTGCTTGTTCCTCCGTCTCCAAAATCCCAAATCCAGGATGTAGGATTGCCGAAACTTTGGTCAGTAAAATGGACTGTCAACGGAATTACACCCGAATTTGTATCTGCAGTAAAGCTAGCTCCGAATGCTTTATAAACTGATATATAGTCGTCCTTAATTACTTCAGAAGAATCGTCTGAATGTTTTACTACAAGTACGACGGAGTATGAGCCTTCGTCAACGAATGTGTATGTAGGATTCTGTTCGGTTGATGTTCCACCTTCACCGAAATCCCAGAACCAGGACGAGACAGTTCCTTGCGATTTGTCTGTGAACTGCACTTCAAGCGGCATTATTCCTTCAAGTGGTTTGGCTGTGAAATCTGCTTTCATAGGAATAACAGTTATGTAATTATTCTTCCATTTTGTATCCTGATTTACCCCATCGGATATAGTCAGTGAAACATTATAAGAACCTTTAGTTGTGTACTGGTGTATGGGATTCTTTTCGGTTGAGTTTATACCATCGCCGAAATCCCACCACCATGTGCTAACTGCACCCTTTGACGAATCGCTGAAGTGAACCGATAATGGAGCTACTCCTGTTGTTGGTGTACCCGCAAAATCAGCAATAATAGTTGGTGGAGCTATATCGCCCGGAACGAGTATTTCGAAATCATCAATGAGTCCTTCTGTTAAATAAGCAAGAAATCCCAATTCATTATTAAAGGTTTTAACGATGAAACGGAATCTCATTCTGTCTGTAGTATTCAAATAATCACTAATATCATATTGAGATTTTTTCCACTCCCACGTTGACTGAGTAATTGTATCTACACTCACCCAGGAAGTTCCTCCGTTACTTGACACTTCAAAAATCAATTTAGATTCATTACCAGGTGATTCGGACCAATAACTTTTGCATGTAAAGTAGTGATAGAATCTGATAACGGAATTATTAACTTCGGACAAATCATATAATCCTGAAATCAGAGTAGTGGTTCCATCCGGCATATAACTGAAAATATCTCCCGGAATAGCCAAATGACCCGTAACATAGCATCTTGTTCCACCGGGAGTATGATCTTCCCCGGGTTGCAAAACCCAAATACTTGCATTCCAATTATATTCTACCTCCTGGGGGACATCTCTTTCCCATTTACCATTTGGTGAACTATTTCCCTGATTGTCAACTGTCCAATTATTTTCGAGTTCAAAATCTTCGAGATATAAAGTCTCATAGCCGACAAGAAATTGATATGGCTCAAAATCCGGGTATGCACCGGTAAATTTTAATGTTCTTCCGCTGACGCTTTCCTTTGCCTGAATATAGTATTTTACCGATGTTCCATTTGGAAGTGCCGGTATTTCTGCCTTGTATTTATTTTGGTCAGTTGGTTCTTGTATTGCAGGAACCATGTTCATGCTTTCAAAATTATTTGTTGTATAAATAACATAAACCGAATCGGGATGGCTGTTCAGTATATTTGGTTCTGAATTCAAATTACACTCCACAATATATGGGTCAACTATGTTCTTAGTGTCGGGCAAGGGTGTGTGTGCATAAGAAAAAGCAAGCAATAAATCTGTTCCGATTTGATGCTCGTTGAATGCAGTAACTAATTCCATTAAATGTGGTGTCCCATTGCTTGGGTCATTATCTCCTGTCCCGAAATTATCGTCAGTCAAAATTGCCTCGATAAACCATTCACTGAATGCAATACCAACATCAGGGTCGTCGGGTGTGCCGTACTTGGAAAAATGAGAAACCTTCTCGGCGATTTCACGGGATGTTAATTTCCTGAAGTCCCAGAAAGCACCCGATAAAATCATACCGTCATGGTGGGGCTCGCCATCAATACTGTCGGGATAAATATTATTATTATCAATATCTCTCACATTTTGATTGGTATCTCCCTCATAAGCACCTTTTCCTATTATATGGTCATCATACATAAAAGCGGCACCGAGGTCTGCTGTGGCTTCGTGGGTAGAACCGTTTACCATGCCAAGTGGTGGAGTGCCGCCAAATTGTAAATAGAGTTGTGCATTAACACTGTGTGTATATTCATGATATAAAATCGAGGGACTTTCTGCAAAATGATTAGGAGGTGAGTCAGTTCCATAGAAAGTAATATCTCTACCGTCTGAACCGGCATTAAAATAATAAAAATCTGGTATAATAGTTAAAATAACCTGAAAGTCCATTCCATCAAATGCCGAATCCAGGTTCTTTAAATAATCATGTATATAATTTGTATGATAAAACAACATTCTTTCTTGTAAAGTGGAATAATTATCATTCCAGTTCAATACAAAATTACTTCCGGGAATCAGACTTCCTTCAAAATATGCTGAATCAGATGAGGTTTGGATAGGAAATAGTATATACTGAACCTTTGCCCAGGGACCTTCCATCTTCGCAATTATTGATTTCTGAGATGAAATATCTTTTGTCCATGAACCGTTCTTATCAGATTCGTTTCTTTCTGTACCGATGTTAAAATATTGATGCGGGAAGGGCATCTGTTTGGCAGTGTCGTAGGAATATTTTTCTTTAATATATCCTTTTGTATTCACAGTTGTATTGACATCATGTATTTTATTTAATCTCCAGATTACATAGCCTGAGTGAGCATCTACGAACGAAGAAAACTTGCCTATAGGTTGCCTTGTCTCGACATTAATATCATAGACAAGGCTGAATTTCACTTTACCATTATTTTTAACGGGCAAAATAAACATTCTACCTTCGGATTGAGTCACATCTCTTTTAGAATCGAATTTCAATCCTTCAGAAGCATTGCTCATGGCTGTTGCAAGCGGAATCGTAGGAGTGATATTTACATTTATGTTATTGTAATATTCCACTCCAAAAGCAATGACCTTTCCGTCTTCCCTTATTCTCAGCTCGACTTCGGACAAAAGCACTTCAATGCCCTTATAGGCCTGCTTGTATCCTACATACCAAAGCTTATTCACCTTTTTTGTCTTAGTCAATTTGAGCTCATCGGGATTGATATTCAATAATTTCGAATTATCCCGCAGGAACTGCATCGAGGCAGACTGAACATTGTCATTTGTAATATTATTAATATTTTTAATTTGAACCGGCTTGCCGAATGCCCTGTGGGGAGTCAGTGTCGTTTTGTCAATCAGCACAGTCCATTTGCCATTGGCATTGAAAAATGCTTTCCATTCGGGACTTCGCAACGGAGCTTGTGTAAAATTGGATACCGCATGAGTCGTGGATTTCTGAGAAGGAAGCAGAATAGAGCCATCCTTTTCAATAACAGAATTCGATTGAATCTTAGCAAACACCGGAAGATTCAATAAAACAAGTGAAAACAGAATTGTTAAACCTAAGACAAACGCTGTTCTTTTTTTCATAAATTATCCTTTATTTTAATTTTTTGTCAAGTAATATACTAATAGACACAAAAAAAGCTGTTTTGTTTCAGTAAAATAATAATTTTTTTTAATATATTTATAACTTCTTATATAAATAAGAAAGTAGTAATAAGAAAAAAATTAATAATATAATTATTGCCTTCTATTTTTTAGCCCCCTTTTTCAAGGGTGTAATTATTTTACAATTTGATATTTACCTCACAAATTTAGAGATATTTTTTTCATTGTCATTTTAATTATTTTAATGACATAAGAATAATGAATTTGCCTCAAAAATTATTTGACCCAATTAAAATAATTGTCAGAATGTATAACCTTAAAATGAGAATCAGGATAAGAATTGAGCCAGCCATCAGGCGGTTTTATTTTCTTTTCAGCCCATTTTAATTCATAAGCAGAAAGGTTCCCATCCTTTTCTTCAATCCAGTCAATTTCCTGCTTATCATATGTCCGCCAGAAATAATTGTTACTGTAATATTGCTTATCATTTTGGTATTTCAACCTTTCGCTTATAATATAGTTTTCCCACAGTTTACCGATGTCGTTCCTTTGGCTCAATTGAGAGAAATTATTTATTATTCCATTCCTGATTCCATTATCATAAAAATACCATTTGGAACTTTTCGTAACTTCTTTTCTCAGGTTTCTCGAAAATCCGCTTAATTTGTGTAATATGAAAACCTTTGTGAGCAGGTCAAGATATTTTTCTACTGTAGTTTTACTGATGGATAATTGCCTGCTAAGTTCGTTATTTGAAACTTCACTACCTACCTGAAAAGAAATCAGCTTAAGCAATTCAATTATCTTTGCGGATGACCTGATATTTTCATAAGACAGTTTATCTTTTAAAAGATAAGAATTGATAAGCTCCTTTAAGTATTTTTCTTTATTCTCTCTACCATTTAAAAAAGTCAATTCGGGATAATTCCCGTAAACAAGCCTATCCCTAAGGTTCTCAGGTTTGGTAATTTTGGTTTCAATTTGCATTAATTCGGATTCAGAAAAAGGATATAGATGATAAGTAATTTTCCTGCCTGTTAAAGGTTCACCAAGGCGATTTGATATATCAAATGATGAAGAACCCGTAACAATTATTTTCATACCTTCGATTTCATCAACCATGAGTTTAAGAATCAAACCTATATCATTAATTTTCTGAGCCTCGTCTATAATTAAAAGCCTTACATCACCCATTAAATTCTTATAATTAATAACGCTTCTCCGGAATAATAGTTCATGAGTTGCTATATCCTCACCATTCAGGAATAAATAAGGTTCATTCACTTTTTTAATAGACTCTTTCAATAATACAGTTTTCCCTGTCCTTCTCGCACCGGCGATGACAACTACCTTGTTTGAAACGAGGTTCCTAAAAATTATTTTCTCAATATTTCTTTGAATAATCATAATAATATCAAAATTTGGACAAACTAATGGCTGAATTTACGTAAATTCAGCCACTCAAACAACTAAATTTTTCTATTACTTTTGGGAAAAAGGGGGGAAGTATGGAATATATTTTATTATCCCACACTCCGGATTAATCTGGATTTACGTTATATTTCAATAAATCAGTCTTCAAGAGGATAAGAAATTTTTATAAATTAATTTTGAATTTTACCTGATTTTTCCTTCCATTGCTTCATCATAAATTGATGTGTTACCCGGGTCTAAATATTTCAACTGCTGGAACACTTGTGGTTTTGGGTAACCGTTGAATAGTCCTCCGATTTCCTGAGCCTTTGCATCGAAGAATGCCTGGAGCAGTACACTTGGTCCGGTCATTTTATTTTCCTTAAAAGCCGCCATTTCGAAAATCACACTGTCAATTGCGGCAAGTGCCTGCTGTTTGTTTGTTGACATCTGGTCCAACCCATCAACATAGTAAGAAAACATAAGCTTTCGGAAATCATTATAACGGACATTGTTCAGTTCTGCAACAAGATTAAACCTTGTGAAGTCGCCCGGGCTGGAGTAAGTCTGATATCCCTCGGCATTGTAAGAAGCACCGAGCAGAACAAGATTCTTTGCCATTTCAAATGCAGAAGAGCCATCGAGCTCGCCATACGTGTCCATGTCAAATCCAATAACAAGGTTCATGTAATAATCAATCAGGGTAGTGAAGGAATTGTATGTGTTGGGATTGTATTTCAGGTAAGCACCCAAGCCGTATTCGAAGCTCCATTTCTGGTCGTAAAGTTTACATGTAACCGACTGTCCTTCGTCAGGGCCATCCAGGTAGCGGCGTGAAATAATCAGAAGCCTTGCGGAGTATCTATTCCCGGCACCACCGCTAAGAAAGATTGTCAAATCAACGGGTATTTTATCCCCTTTCCACTCTATATTCGTGAACTTCTGGTTGTTAATATAATTTTTGACATCGCTCTCCATGTTCGATACCTGTGTCCTTGCCTCGAACGCAAGCTGGTCCATATTGACAGTTACATTAACTTCGATTTCCTGCGAAAACAGATTATAAGCCGTCAATAAAAGTATTAACAAAAACAGATATTGAAATTTTCTTTTCATTTTTTCCTCTGAAAATAAATTTGTTTCTTGCTGTTATTTTATAACATTATCTACTTAAGATATATTGTAGAAATTATATATAATATTCCGATTAAGGGGATAAATCCCGATTGTGGGGCAGTAACAACACCACTACTTAAAAGTAGTGGCTATTCATTATCATTATTAATCACAATCTTCCTATCGAGGATATTCTTTAATATTTTTCTACTTCATAAAAATAAATTTCCTGCAATCAAATCCCATAGTGCTTTTTATACAGATTAAAAATACTCCCGATTCAAGTTTATATCCGGATATATCAAGTTCTATTCTGTTTTCACCGGGTTCAATCTTATAATTATCAATCGAAATAATTTCAGTTCCAATTAAATTAGTAATATTTAAGCAAGTATTGCTCCCTGTTTGTGAAAATAGTTTTACTTCTATTTTATCATTTGCAGGATTTGGAAATATTGAGACTATGCCGTATGCCGGTGATATCTCATCCTGAATGGAATTAATCATTTCTCCATCAACGATAATATCATCAACCTTCATCTTAGGCCTTGTGCCGCTGGCATTATCATTTGGTATAAAATAATATTTCCATCGCAGTTGTACAAGAATCTTGTTTTCTGCCGCGGTAGGCAATGTAACAGAGAACAACTGTTCATGCGTAGGATGAGGATAGTCGTTCAGATAACCTGAATAATTATATTCGACAGGATTACCTGAAGAATCAAAAATATCAATGAAATCGGCTGAATTGCCGAGCCTGTACTGAAACCGGATGCAGTACTGCCTGTTACTTTTTCCCGAAAGGCTTATCAGCCCTGCTTTCCAGTTCACCTGTATATTTTTGTAGTTAATTGTTCTCAATGCAAGAACTACGTCTCCAACATAACCTGCACCGGAACATACTGAATCATCCTGCACCTGCTCTGTATTGATAAAGCCAATTCCGTCATCGCCTAAGCCATTAATGCGTGAGCGGGAATCGAGATTGTACCCGCATTTCCAGTCTGAGTCCGTTTCATCTTCAAGCTGTGGGTCGGGTTTTGTTGATTGATGAAATACCATATTCGGCGGATATGTTCCCGCAGGATTTACCACATTAGATGAATCCCAACTAAGAAGTTGATAAGAGCCATTTGACAAATCATAAGGTATGGGAGAGGCAGGTTGAGAATTTGCATTACTCACTAATACGATGAAGAATAAATTGTAAAGCAATTTTCTAAATTTACTTTTCATAATGATTAGATATAGTTTGATTATTAATACCTAAAAATTCTGCTAATATAACAAAATTATGAACTACCAATTGTTATCACTATTGTTAGAAGTAAAAATATTATTAACTCATGTTACGCAACATAATAGCATTTTCAAAATATTCAATTAATTAAATAATTTTATGACTTCAAAGTTATAAATAGGCCAAATATCGTAAAGCCTATTTCTTTTTTAACATTGAAAATTGCGAAATTGAATTTATACAGTTTTTTATTGCTTTTCACCATAAAAGGGATTATTTATCATTGCTTCTTTTTTTTCTAAATCAATTAACGAAAATAATTACACCAAAAAAACGTGGAAAGATTTGAAATAAATTAGACGTAGATTTGTGATATGGACTTAATAGAAAAATTATATAAATTAAAAAAAGAGCGAAATGCAGTCATTCTTGCTCATTATTACCAGGATAATTCTATTCAGGATGTAGCCGATTTTCTCGGTGATTCTCTTGCACTTGCTCAAAAGGCGAAGCAAACAAATGCCGATGTAATTCTATTTTGCGGTGTGCATTTCATGGCTGAAACAGCTAAAATTCTTAATCCGGCAAAAATAGTTCTCATGCCTGATTTGAATGCCGGATGCTCCCTTGCCGACAGCGCTCCCGCAGATAAATTTGAAAAATGGGTCAAGTCTTATCCCGGCAATTATGTAATTTCATACATCAATTGTTCAACACATGTCAAAGCAATGTCAGACATCATCTGTACATCATCAAATGCAGAAAAGATTGTGAACTCCGTTCCAATAAATCAAAACATTTGCTTTGCTCCCGATAAACACCTCGGAGCACATATAATCAAAAAGACAGGCAGGAAAATGGTTCTGTGGGACGGCACCTGCCAGGTGCATATAATTTTTTCGGAGTTAGAAGTGATTAATCTGATGAATAAACATCCCGAGGCATTGCTCATAGCACACCCCGAATGTCCCGAAAACATCCTTCAGTATGCCGACTTCATCGGTTCGACTACATCATTACTTAATTATACTATAAGTTCAGATGCCAATGAATTTATCGTTGCTACCGAGCCTGGAATCATACACCAGATGGAAAAGAAGGCCACGAATAAAAAGTTTTATCCTATTCCGAATCTCGATGGATGCAGTTGTAATGAATGTCCCCACATGAAATTAAACACACTCGAAAAAATGATTGCCGCTCTCGAGAATATGAAGCCTGAAATTCTTATTCCTGAAGATTTACGACTGAAAGCACTGATACCACTTGAACGAATGTTGGAGTTGAGTTGATAGAATACACTCAATATCGAAAACTACCGAAAGAGTACATCAAGAAAAAAATTTCTGAGTTTCTCAAAGAAGATATTCCTGATATTGATAAAACAACGGCAGGAACTATTCCTGCAAAGGCTGTTTCTACTGCTTTGATAATACCTGAAGAAGACATTGTTTTTGCAGGTGCTGATATTATCAAATTTTTCTTCGAAAAAGGTTTCAATTGCAAAATCTTTGCTAAGGATGGCGAACAAATAAAAAAAGAAAAAGTAATAGCTTCAATCAAAGGCAATTCCGGGAAGATTCTTTCTTATGAAAGAGTTCTCCTGAATTTACTCCAGAGATTATGTGGTATAGCATCATTGACAAGAGAATATGTTAAAATTGCTGAACCATATAAAGTAAGAATACTCGATACACGCAAAACTATTCCCGGATTGAGACTATTTGAAAAATATGCAGTAACAGTCGGCGGAGGGTGGAACCACAGGCTTGACCTTTCAACGGGCATACTTATAAAAGACAATCACATTCAAGCCGCAGGCGGAATTACAAATGCAATCATTAAAATTAAAAAGAAAAATTACAAACTCCCGATTGAACTTGAAGTAGAAAATCTCGAACAAATAAAAGAAGGAATAACTGCAGGCATTGATGGTTTTCTTCTTGACAATATGTCACCTGACAAAATAAAGAAATGTGTATCCTTTATACGTTCTCTACCTGGCGGCAAAAATATATTCATCGAAGCATCGGGTGGGATTACATTAAAAACCTTACCTGCTTATGTCAAGACTGGTATTGATGCCATATCAATCGGAGCATTAACTCACTCAGCAAAAGCGGCAAACATTCATATTGAATTTGAATAATAATTTAATCATACCACCCCTATTTTTCATTTTGCTCAAAATTTCCCCTCCTTAATTAAGGAGGGGATTAAAGGGGTGGTTAGTCGAATTAAAATTACTTTCTTCCTCTCCATCCTCTGTGTGAGCCATCACAATTTCCGCTCTTTCTGCCCATGCCTTTTCTCATACTCATACCATCAGAACGATTGTCGCAGATTCCGTCATTATTCTTATCAACAAAGTTTGGCCCAACACCAGTACCTCTTCTGACACCCCTGCCTTGCGGGAAATTATCACAAATACCGTCATTGTTTTTGTCAACAAAATTCTGTCCTCTGAAATTTTTTGCTCTGCCAATCCCCTGACCTGCACCCATTTTGTTATTATCGCAGATTCCATCTTTGTTTTCATCAACAAAATATCTTCCACGGATTGTGTTCTGCACTTGGGCCTTTCCATCTGTGGTTGCTTTCTTCACTTCTGTTTGTGTTTGAGCAAATCCCGATTCAGTACTTGACAAGCCAAATAGGAAAAGTAACGATAAACCAAAAATTAATAACTTTTTCATAAAATATCTCCTATTTATAATTACAATTAATTCAAATTGTGAGTTGATTTTCACTCAATCTTTGTTCGTTTGACACAAAAGGAAATGAAAAGGTTTAAACGTTGGAGATTATTTTTGGTGATAATTGAAATTTTGAGTTTGAATTTTGAATTATGAATGCTGAATTTTGAATTGTGGATATATAGAGCCGAAATTGAGCAGATTTGGGCATTTTGAGCAGGTTTGACACGATTTTTTATTTGCTCAAAAACATTATTTAAATCTTTGTGGATTAATTGATTAAAAGTGATCACTCATCACTGATTTCATTGACATAAAAGTTATTACCTGCTCAATTATCAAATTTAAATTTAAAATTTTCAATGAATTAACAATGATTTAATATGAAATTTTTTAATTGGCAGTAAAAACCCCCTTAATCCCCACTTCGACAAGCTCAGTGCAGGCTCTTAGAAAAAGGGGGCAATCATAATTATTAAGTGGCAGAGCATCCCGGTTTCGGCTAATACAGCCCGACATTATTTAGCAAAGAACATGCGTTGCAAAGATAAGGACGTGGGGATGATTTGTCAAGAAAACGGTTTTAAAATGATTTTAAAATGGTTTTTAATTAATTTTAAAATTAGGTAAATTAGAGAAAATAATATTAACTAAGGTCATATCATGGAAATATATTCAAAATCTGAATCTAAAAACAAGATTTCAAAATTAGTGCAAAAATTTGAATCAGGTATTATTGAATATAAAAGTAATTATAGTGAAGCAGATACCGAGAGTTATCTGATAGAACTATTTTTTAAATATTTAAACTGGGATGTATCAAATGAAGAATTAGAACCCGGAAGAGAAGTTTTTAAAAAACAAATGACTTTAAAAACAAAGGACGAAACTAATAAAAAACCTGACTATCATGTAAGAATACCTGATAAAAATACTAATCAAATGAAAAGTTGTTTTTTTATTGAAGCAAAACAAGCAAAATATGATTTAAAAACAAATGCCAGATATATTAAACAAGTTTATAAATATGCTTACTCTACATTAAATGCTTCGGAGAATCCGAATAACAGAGTAAGGCTCGCTGTACTTACTGATTTTGAAGAATTCCGAATGTTCGATTGCTTAGACCCGACACCTTTAGAAAAAAAATATGAAGACAGGTTTGAAGCATACAATAAACATATTGTTAAGGACTGGACTTACAAAGATTACATTAATAAATTCGATGAGGTTTGGGATTTCCTCGAATATAATAATGTCGTTAACGGTTCATTAGATAAATGGTATTTAACCGAAAAGCAGATAGCTGGAAACAGAATTACTCCTGATAAGAAGTTCTTAGACGATTTAAAAAGGTGGAGAAAAGACATTGCAAAGAGTATGTTTAAAAATGATAAATCGCTTAGCGATTTCCAGCTTACTAAAGCTACTCTGCTTTTTATCAACAGGATAATATTTGTAAAAATGCTTAGCGACAGAGTGATAGAACCTGACCATCTTACAAATATTTTATCTAATCTTTCAAAATCAAAAAAAACAGAAGTAAAGCTATATGAATTATGTAAAGATATTTTTAAAAGACTTGACCATGTTTATAATGGAAGTGTATTTGATTTTGATAAAGATTCAGATGATATTGAAATATCGAACAACGTTTTAATAAATATCTTTGAAGAGCTAAAACCTGAAAACTCCATTTATACACTTGCGGCAATGCCTGTTGAAATTATCGGAAGTGTTTATGAACTTTTCATAGCCGAACAAATAATCAAGAAAGGTGCAGGAATTGCGCTTGTACCTAAGTATGATGAGAAAAAAGCAAGCGGAGTTTATTATACGCCAAGGTACATTGTCGAGTATATAGTTGATAACACTCTCGGAAAGAAATTAGAGGAGTGCAAAACACCTGATGATGTTGCCAAAATAAAAGTGCTTGACCCTGCCTGCGGTTCAGGAAGCTTTTTGATTGTAGCTTATCAGAAATTAATTGACTGGTACAAAAAATGGTATTTCGACCAATTAATGAAATTCACAAAGAAGGATAACATAAATCAATTCACAAATAAGAACAAAAATAAAGTTAGAGTGATTGGTGAAAAAAAAGACTATTACACAATCCATCTGTCCCATAAATTGAAAAGTGAAATCCTGACCAATAACATTTTTGGTGTTGACCTTGACCCGCAGGCTGTGATGGTAACAAAATTCAGTCTATCAATGAAAGCATTAGAGGATTCAACACACGATGAAGTAATTGAGGACTATGATTTATTTAAATTTCCTACATTACCAAACTTAGATAATAATATTAAATGGGGAAATTCATTGATTGGAAGTGATTTTTATGTTGAAAACAAACCATCATTATTCAATGAAAAAGAAAAAACAAAAATTCAGGTTTTTGATTGGGACAGCAAAGATGGTTTTCAGTATATAATGAAATCGGGTGGTTTTGATGTTGTGATTGGGAATCCACCTTGGGTAGATTTAAAAGGACATCCACCTGAACTTACAAGATATTATTTCAAGAAATATGATTCAACTGAAAATAGAATAAATTTGTATGCAATTTTTCTTGAAAAAGGTTTAAGAGTATTAAATGAAAAAGGGAAATTAGGTATAATAATACCTAATTCAATTTTATATCAAAGTTCTTACAAAAATTTAAGAAAATTTATTTTAGATAATAAGAATATTGCAAATATTGTAAGATTGCCTGATAATACTTTTGTAGGTGTGAAAGCTGAATCTGTTATTATAACAATAGGAAATAATGATAGTTTGATTGATTGCATTATTTATGATAGAAAATCAAACATCTCTAATATTTCAACTAAAAACTGCGATGATAATAAAATTATTAATCAAGATCAATGGATTAATAATGATTTTTTTGTTTTTGATATTTTCTCAGACAATCAAACCATAGAGATAATAAAGAAAATTGAGAAAAGCAAAAATGAACTTTTAAATTTATGTGATTTCACTTTGGGAATTACTCCTTATGATAAATACAAAGGACATTCTGAAAAACAAATAATTGAAAGAGTTTTCCATGCATCAACAAAAAAAGATAAAACATTTAAAACATTATTAGCTGGTAGTGATGTAAAAAAATATTTTGTATCATGGAATGGAGATGAATATATTAGTTATGGTCCATGGTTAGGTGCACCAAGAGAAAAAAGATTTTTTACACAACCAAGAATATTAATTAGACAAATAATAAGTGGTAATCCACCAAGTATATATGCTGGGTACTCAGAAGAAGAATTGTATAATACCCAAACTATTTTTAACCTTGTACTAAAACAAAATTTAAGTCCGGATATTAACCTGAAATTTATTTTAAGTATTATTAATTCAAAACTTATGAATTTTTATCATCTTAATAAATTTCTTGATCAATCAAAAAATCTATTTCAAAAAATTTTAATTCAAAATGCAAAAAAATTTCCAATACCTTCTATTGATTTCAATAATAAATCTGAAAAGCAAAAACACGACAAGCTTGTTCAGCTCGTAGAACAAATGCTTGAGAATCAGGAATATTTTTATAGTTCCAGAACTGAAGATGATAAGAAAATATACAAGAAAATTATAGATGGATTAGATAAGCAAATAGATGAGATTGTATATAAGCTTTATGATTTGACGGAGGAGGAGATAAGAATTGTAGAAGGGAATTAACAATTAATAATTAAGGGAGATGGAGAAGAAAAATGATTAATAAATATTATATTTGGGGGGTTGTCATTTTAGTAATTTGTATTTTATTATTTTTCTTTTTTTCCCCCCCATTCTCACTTTATAAAAATATAGACACAAATATTTTTGCTAATTATGGAAATTTTATTGCTGGTTTACTTGGTTCAATGATTGCATTATTTGCTGCTATATTATTTTATAAAGCTTTAAAACATCAAATTGATTATTCTAAAAAAGGAAATTTTGAAAATAATTATATATTTATGTTAAAGAATCTAAATAAAGAGATAGATTCTTTGTATTTTGAAGAAATTATAAAACAAACAAACGGTTATTCTATAGGTTCAGAAGATATAAGGATTCCTCATGAAGGTATTAGTGTTTTAAAATATTTATCTAAAAGATATCTAGTTATATATAACGATAAAACTAAAACATTTAATCCAAATATTAGTGAAAATTTAAAATTAATTAATGATAAATTCAATGAAATTAAAAAGCAAAATCATAGTCAATTTAACCAATTATTTAAAGTTATTAATTATATTTTTGAGTTTATACAAAAAAATAGAGATGATAATATTGATAAGAAGTTCTATTTCGATTATTTGAATATACAAATTCCAGAATATCTAAAATTCATTATTGCAATTTATAGAAGGCATGAACCTGAAATGGAAATTATTAATAATCTTATTGATTATTATGTTATTTCACCAGATGATTTTAAAAATTATATTGATGAAGATAAACATGAAGAATTTATAAAATCTTTGAATTTACCTATAAGAAAAATTGAAAAATGACCCTTCGACAGGCACAGGGTGACAGAATAATTACGAATTACGAATTACGAATGAAAGACCCTTCGACAGGCTCAGGGTGACAACTTTAATTGTTAATTGTTAATTTTTAATTGATTTCATTCTTCCCAGATTTGGTCGAACAGGATATATGATGCGGGTATGAGGACTCCACTGTAAGCGAGCATAAGAATGATATCGCTTTTTGCATCTGAAAATGAACCGCCTTCAAATGAAAGTTTGGTTAATCCTATTCCGGCAACAATAAGTGGCAAAAGAATCGGAAAAGATAAAACAGGAAATAATGCTCCTTTTACATTTGCACGTGCTATTATAGCAGAAATAAGTGTCGTCCCGGAAGCAAGTCCCAGGCTACCGAGAATGAGCATATAAATAAAAATTAATGGTTCCTGAACTATTAATTGACTATTTATCAGAAGAAAGAAAAGTGCAGAAACAATATTCAGTAAAAGACAAAGTAAAATGTTGAATAAAAGCTTGCCGAAGTAAACAGCTTCGTTTGAAGTGTAAATCTTCAGAAGTAATCCGGTTCCCCTTTCTTCCTCGCTGACAAAGGCTTTTGCTATGCCGGTCATCGCAGAAAAGAATAAAATCACCCAGAGTATTCCTGCAGAAATTGCAGGATTTAATTTCTCATTCGCTGCAGATATCGCAATCATTGTAATTGTTGTAAGTATGAAAAGAAAAATTGCAGAGATTGAATAGCGGGTCCTTAGTTCACTTTTTGTGTCTTTGTTAAATACAGCGTAAATTCTCTTCAAGCTACCTGATGCCATTAGCAAACTCTTCTCAAAATGTTATTTTAATTCCTGCCTGAAACGAAAGCTGTTGGAATCCCCAGTCTCCATCGTCAATAAGGCTTCCAAAATGAATTGTATAATAAGTTTCTCCAAACAGGGAGAATCTGTAGTCTATCGGGTATGTAACTCCCAAACCCGCAAACACACCGAGCCTGAAACTACTCAAAGAATTTAAATTCTTTGGTTCGGTTACTATTTCTTTCATTCCGTTTTCCTTAAAAACCAAATCTTCAGGTATTAATATTCTATTTTTTGTTGTAATAGCATCAGAAAGATTCAACGCAAAATTTATACCTCCAAGGAGATAAATGAAATTTGATATATACCATTCTGCTGATGGTGATATATGGAGGTATAGTCCATCAATGGTAACTACATTTTCATTCTGTGTGGGAACTAATTTTTTTGTGTTTTCATCAAATGAACTATCAACATCTTGGGGTGCTGATAATTCACCCCCATAATTTTCAAAAGAAAGTCGTATTGATGCGACTAAATCTGAATTAATCTGTCTTTCGAGAAGTAATCCGCCTATACCACCAAATCCAAAAGCTTCCCCAAATTTGTTGTCGGATGCCAGGTCTCCTGAATTAGAAAAATCAGCCGAATGGAAACCGGCAGAATATTTTCCGAAAATTCCTAACTGCCATCCCGGGTCAGGGACACAGTCTTCGTTTTCGCCTTCTGATATATCGAGTACATTTCTTCCGAGCTTTGAATCATAACGACTGCACACTGTATAAATAGCCGAGTTGAAGGCAACGTCTTCAATCTGGAACAATGCTCTGCCGTATGTTCCCGTGTTTTTCAATTTGATATCAACCGGAAGCTGGAGCAATCCTTCTTCAAAACTTGGTATTATTACATCAACACCATTTGATTGTAAAACCTTAACCCTTTTCAAGCCAGCGTCATCTTCCCTGTCATCGCGAAAGATTACACTTCCTGATGGATTATCTTTATTCTCCTCGCACTTTGGAATAAGTGTATCACGGGCAGGCTCATATTCGTGGAATGACTGGCCTCCCATCGTGCCATATGCATCGTAGGCATCGTTACCAAACCCAAAACCATAAGATGACATTCCGAAAGGAAGTTCTCCTTCAATTGTATGACTGCCGAAAGGAACTTGTATGTATGCAATCGAATAACGGCTAAGTCCGAGTGAGTGGAATTTAGTAGAATCAATCTTTTCGCCGTCGAGCAGCATGGTTCCGATTGCCTTTGAAGGAACTACAACATTTACATAATGTTTCCATGCACCATTAACAGGCGTTGCAAAGCGGTATTCATTCAGAAACTGTTGTGTCGGGCTGATGAAAAGCATCATGGGGTCGCCTATCGAATCGCCGTTCATAAAACCCTGTGAATATTGAGCAACGAGAACAGGCTTATCGGCAGTTATCTGAACATCCCTGCCCGAAGTGCCTTCGTAGAATTCACCTCCATTCAAAGTCTTTACAAGTTTGCTGTCCTCAAACACCTTTGTTCTCGGCTCATTTGCCAGAACCCTGTATGAATACTTTGACCTCGATTCAAGCTTGCCCAGATAAAAATGCTTTCCCCATGAAGGAACCGAAGGAAGCTGTTCAACGAGGTGATTACATGCAATTATATGCTGCGGCACATAAGCACATTGATGACCGCTGAAAACTGCAATTTTCTTATTTGATTTAATATATGTACCTGTCAGGTCACATCTCCCCAACGGTTCGTATCTTGCAAAAACCTGATAGACATCGCCTTTTTTTAAAAATACCCTGTTTTGTTCCCCTTTTACTGCTTTAAATGTATTGGATGTCGGCACTATTACAACTTCGGTGCTGTCTTCGGTAGCTATGATTGCAAATTCGGACATCAACTTGTTTGCAACATTATAGCACATGGTTCTGTATTCTGTACCAAGAACACTGACTGGCAAGCCGAGATATGTATCAGTAGTCTGGAAGCGGCGGTTCAGGCCGTAAACCGAAATCGGCAATTCCGAAGTTATGTGTATAGCAAGCCGTTCGGGCTTTTCCTTTCCTGTTGACATTGCTTTGGGATTGATTTTGATATTATTGACGGTACCGCCAACAAGAAATGTATCTTTCTGAAAATTTAAACCGTCAATAACGATTCTGACTTTTGTATCATAGCTTCCGGTAATGAATAACTCCAGGAGAAGAATGTTAGAATTGGACTGCTTATCGCTTTCCTCGAAATTCTGCATGAAGCAAAGCCAAAACTCGGTCCCTTCCGAATTCTTAATATTGAGAATCTTACGTCTTTCCTTGGGTGCCATACTGTCTTTCTGTGCCAATAACTCATTAGCCTGAATCAGCAATAACAGGATTGAAAACAATAGCAAGTATTTTGATGTCGTTTTCATTATTTTAAATAAAGAAATCTTATATTGTAAATACCATTGTCTGTCAGCATAACAAGGAAATAAGAGCCGCTCGCAAGTTCGGCATCAGGTATGAAATGCAGTTCATAATTCCCTTTATCTATCACATCTTCGAACCTGTTAATTTTTATATTACCCGTACTGGTTACCTTGTAAAGCTGAAGGGATTCACTATTCTCATCTTTAGAAATTACTTCTGAACCGTCATTTGTAAATATTTTGAAATCAACTTTCGTTTCATTTTCAATACTTAAATGGAAAAATGTGTACCCTGAGAAAGGATTCGGATAGTTCTGTCCTAACCATTCCGGGAAACGCTGATAAACCGGTGGACCGGGAACTTTTATTAGCCCTGCGTCAGATAATGCTAAAAGGTCAGGATTCCCATTTACATATACCGCAATTGGTATTAAATTCGTTAAAGAATCGGGCCCAGCCAATCCTTCGACATCAATCATACAAAATATTCCGGTAGTTGTTGGAGAAATACTATCACAGGATACATCTATTGTCGCCTTATCAATATTAGTTAAGTCTTGATTTGTAATTTTTACTGTTCTGCAATTCATAATGAAGTTATCATTACCTGCAGCAGACTTTATATCAATCACTCTTGCATTGTATTGGAGTCTTATCCTGAGGCTGTCAACGTTTGATATGTCAATTTTTCCACTTATTGGGATGCTGTAAATCTTACCTCTTGGTATCACAGTATCAGGTACACTTACATTGCTTTGTGCGTAGGATACATAACTATAATAATAAAATCCGAAGATAATGATTAACAATCTGATGGCTCTTTTTCTAAGCATTTAATTCAATTAATTTTTTAATTCTAACCTAATTAAGCAAATATAGTAATAGATAAAAGTTTGACAAAAGAAAATATTTTAATTTTGTTAAAATTAAAAATGCCATTTTTCTATTTTTAAAATAATATTAACCGGATTTGTTATAATTCATAACTTTTCATTAATGATTTTAATTGTGTAATATTAAACTCCAATTTTAATAAAGACTGATTAATTTGATAATACTTGGATGTTTCAATTAAATAATCTGTGATTGAAATTTCACCCGAATTCAGTGCCATGTTCAGCAAGTTGATATTGTTTGTTGATGAACTGATATTCATAGCATCACTGAAGGTTTTGGAAAAATATTGATATTGGGAAAAAAGAGTTTTTAAATTAGTAACGGATTCATTATTTATACTGTTATAAGCCAAAACATTTGCTTCCTTTTGCTCTTCAGAATATTCAACCGCAAATTTATTTTGCCATAATGGAATCGAAAAACCAAATATCAAACCATGTTGAGGCTTGTCTGCAATTAAATCCATTCGGTAGCCAATCAGCAACCCGGGTAGATTTAAACTTTTTGAAAAACTAATTTGAGATTCTGAAATTAATGTATCAATTGAAGCTATATTTAACAAAATATCATTAGCTATATATTCTTTTAATAATTCATCTTCTTCATTGGGTAATTCTATATCCGGAAAATCAGTATCAGTTACAATTAACGGTTTATTGCCGTTTAAAGAATTCAGCCTGACGAGACTTTTTTTATAATCAGCTTCGGTAAGTTGATAATCCAGCATCGCCTGCATATACTCTAAATTAATTTTATTTTTATCAATGGCATTTATATCACCTGCATCAATTCTTTTTCGGGCAATCAAATTCAAATTATCGACATTTTTCTTTCTATTATCTAAAAGGACCAATAATTTATTCAAATAAATAATCTCAATAATAATGTTTCTTGCATCTTTTAGGATTTCCCTTCTTTTCAATAGATATAATTTCTTGGCTTTTTCACCCTTGTAATCGGACAACCAGCTTTTGAACAAATATGAAGTAGGAAAATCAAAGGATTGTGTAGCTCTGAGTTCAAGCCTTGCCTGGTTAACCGGGAAATAATCAAGCCCGATTTGGGGGTCGTCAGGATAAATCCCGATTTTTGAACCAATAATGTCTGCCGATAATTGCCTACGGGCTGAAATTAATTCGAGGTTATTTGCTTCGATTGAATCTATATATTTTTTTATATTGTTTTGACAAAATAATTCATAGTTCATAAAGAAAACTATAAAAAGTGTTAATACCAATAATTTAAACATGTTCACTCCTTTTATTTTTATTCAATATGAAATAGACAACAGGAATAAAGAAAAGATTCAGGGCAGTAGCTGTTAAAAGGCCGCCCAGAATTACCTTAGCCATGGGGCTTTGTATCTCATTGCCCGGCAAATCGCTTCCAAGTGCCAATGGCAGCATTCCGAGAGCAGAACACAGTGCAGTCATTAAAATCGGGTTCAACCTGTCCAAAGAACCTTGTATAACTCTTTTCTTTAAGTCCGGCTCCGATGATGATTTCAAATCCTCATAGTGCGATACAAGCAGGATACCATTTCTGGCGGCTATACCGAATAAAGCAATAAATCCAATAATAACTGGAATACTGATAATACCAACTGTAAGAAAAACAGTTAGAACGCCTCCAATCAATGCGAGAGGAAGATTTAACATTATTATTCCTGCAATTTTTACTTTTCTGAATTCCTGGAACAGTAATAAAAAGACAATTAAAATTGAAGCTATTGAAACCCATGATAAGATTCTTGATGCTTCCTGCTCACTTTCAAATTGCCCTCCATAATCAATTCTAAAACCTTCGGGCAGTTTAATTTTATTCTCGATATTTTTCTTAATATCGTTGACAACACCACTCAAATCTCTACCCTCAACGTTCGCGGAAACTACAATTTTTCTTTGCATATTTTCCCGGTTGATTGTATTGGGACCTGAAGCCGAAACCACATCAGCTATTAAACTCAAAGGAATTTTACCTGAGCCGGAAGATGTATTTTCATGAGGAATTGGCGTTGAATTAAGTCCAAATTTGGTATCAACAGGAATATTTCTAATGTCATCAATGGTTGCTCTATTTGTTTCATCATACTTAATCCTGATGTTAAAGGTTTTTTGACCTTCATAAACTTCTGATACCACTCTGCCTGATAATGCAACGTCAATGAACCGTGCGAATTCGGGCATTGTAATTCCAAATCTTGCCAATATGTCTCTTTTCGGTTTTATTTGAAGCTGAGGTCTTTCAATTTGCTGTTCAACATTCAAATCAGTTAGTCCTTCTACATCAATGATTTCGTTTTTTATGTTATTAGCCACATCGAACATTTGATTCAAATCATTTCCGAATATTTTAATGGCAATATTTGCTCTTGTGCCTGATAACATATGGTCTATTCTGTGAGATATTGGCTGTCCGACTTCAAAGTTAATCCCACTAATGATAGATAATTTTTTTCGTACATCATTAAAAACTTCTTCACGGCTTCGATTTGTTAGTTTATAGGGAGCTTCAATCTCAGAAGAATTGACACCAATTGCATGTTCATCTAATTCAGCCCTGCCCGTTTTTCGAGCAACTGTGATTACCTCAGGGACCTCCTTAATCGCATTTTCTGCTATGAGAAATAGCTTGTTTGATTCTTCGAGGGATATACCGGGTTTTGTCCCAAGGGACAAGGTCATAGCTCCTTCGTTAAATGTTGGCAGAAAACTTCTTCCGAGTGTGAAGAGCAGGGCAATTGAAATCAAAAATAAAATAACTGCTGATATTAAAGCTATCTTTCTTTTAATAATCACCTTGTTAAGAGAGTAACTGTATAATTTTTTCAGAAATTTTAATAAGAAGGTATCTTGTTCAAGTTTACCAAGCTTTTTTTCCGAATTTAACATCAGACTGCACAATACTGGCGTCAAAGTGATTGCCACTAACATCGAAGAAAAAAGAGAAACTATGAATGAAATGCCTAACGGCTTCAATAATCTACCCTCCATACCACTTAAGAAAAAGAGAGGTATGAATGTTACAATGATGATTAGAGTTGCATTAAAAATTGAAGAGCGGATTTCTGTTGAGCCTGAATAAACAACTTCAATTATGTTATGTCTTTCTTCCGGTGGTTTCCTGAAATGTTCCTTCAATCGCCGATAAACATTCTCAACGTCTATTATTGCGTCATCAACCATTGAACCGACAGCAATCGCCATACCTCCAAGACTCATTGTATTAAGCGTATATCCAAGCCAGTTAAGAACCAGAATTGTACCAAACAGTGAAAGGGGTACAGCCAACATTGAAATAAAAGCAGACCGCCAGTTATTCAAAAAAATAAACAATATAATAATCAGGAAGATTGAACCCTCGAACAATGCTTTTTCGATATTGCTAATTGCAGATTCAATAAATGTTGATTGTCTGAAAATATCGGTTGACACTTTTACATCCTTTGGCAATTCCTTTTTTATTAAATTGACTTCCTGGATGAGTTTTTTGGTTAATTCAATCGTATTTATATTTGGCTGCTTTGTTATAGTTAATAATACAGCAGGCTTTCCTTTTTCCGAAGCCAAACCAAGTTTTGGAAATTTTGCGCCAATCCTTACATCCGCCACATCACCTATTTTAACAGGCAGTCCTTCAATAGTCTTAATAACAGCCTGTGACAAATCCGCAGTGTTGCTCGTTCTCAACAATGCTCTGATGATAAATTCATTACCATACTGATAAATTGAACCACCTGAAGCATTGACATTCATCTTTTCAACTGCAGACATAATTTCATTGAGTGAAACATTGAATAACCTCATCTTCTGTGGATTTACCAATATCTGGTATTCTTCAATCTCTCCACCAATCACTGTTACCTGGGCAACTCCGCCGATTGATAGTAATCTTGTTCTTAATGTCCAATCTGCCAACGTTCTTAATGCCATCATATCGGTTGTATCTGAAGTAAGTCCAATTATCAGGGCTTCTGCTAATAATGAGGATTGTGGACCAAGAGTAGGCGTGCCGACTCCTTCAGGCAATTTGGATGAAATACTTGAAATTTTTTCATTTACAATTTGTCTTGCCCGATATATATCAGTACCCCAATTGAATTCAACCCATACTACAGAAAAGCCGGAAGTCGAAGATGAACGTAATCTTCTCACATCAGTTGCTCCATTGACAGATGCCTCGAGAGGGAATGTAACAAGTCTTTCAACTTCTTCAGCAGCCATTCCTGGTGCTTCGGTCATAATAACAACAGTTGGAGCAGACAGGTCGGGAAAAACGTCAACTTCGATATTCCATGAAGAAACCGCACCGGCTATTATTAATATTATACCAGCAAATAGAACTAATAATCTATTGTTTAAAGAACCTTTAATAATCTTGTTTATCATATTTTAACTCCTTAATGCTCGTGACCATGTGGGATTGCCGTTGATGCTGCTGCCATTTTAACCTGGATTGCTCCGCGTGTAACTACTCTTTCACCTTCGGATAAACCTTGTAAGACAACAATGTTAATACCATCATTATCGCCTAATTCAACTTCTTTTTTTAAAAAAGATTCACCCCCAATTTGAACATAAACAAAAAATTTGCCTGATTCTTCCGTCAGTGCTGTCATTGGAATAACTACCTGTTGAGTTTCTTCTTTAGTTTTAAGAAATATTTCTGCAAATGAACCTGTAACCAATTCACCATTATTGGTAAGTTCAAAATAAATAGGTGTATAAAATGTTAGCGCATCTGAACTTTTCGCATAAGAAACAATTTTTCCATTAAAATCTTTGATATCGTATGTATTATCGTTTCCAATTGTTTTGAAGTTGGCACCGATAACCTTATTTAATTTTGAATAGAATTGTGAGGATAAATCAGCCTGTAATATAAGTGTTTTATTTTTTGAGATCGAAGCAAGTTGTTGTCCTGTACTCACATAGTCGCCATTATGAATGTATATTTTTTTAATGAATCCATCAAGTTGAGAATATATATTCTTTTTACCATTCCTGGTATTTTTCGAATAGGTTTTTAGATTGATTTCTGATTGTTTATAAGCATTTTTAGTAACGAGGTAATCTTTATCTGAAATTATTTTGTCTTTGACTAATAAATCAGCTCTTTGCAGGTCGGCTTTTGCTTTCTCATTATTTGCCTTTGCTTCGTTATATTTTGTTTCCAAATTTCCATCAGTTAAATCAGAAGTTTCGATTTCGAATAGTCTTGCTCCCTTTGCTACAGATATGCCCTGCAAAAGATTGTTTTTTACAAATCTAACCTGACCAGATGCAGTGGCTGTAATTATTATTTCATCGCCTGGTGCAGAAAGTATTTGTCCACTCGTTTTTATGATTGATGTGAATAGTATCTTTTGAACTAATTCAACTTTGAAGTCTGTCTTCCATGCCTGCTCTTTTAAGTAACTGATTTGGTTTGGTGTCTCATCTTCAGATATTTTTATTGATTTTAAATCTTTATAGATTTGAATATTTTCGATTAAAAAACTATCTTTCAAAGTATCTTTTTCGACAATGAAAATTATACTTGCCTTTCCAATTCCATAAGACTTTACTTTTGCTGTATAAATACCCGCTACATCAGTTTTTGTTGCAGGGAATATTTGACTATTACCATTAATAGTTAGCTTAATTGAAACTTTTGCATCTTTTAATGGTTTATATGTTCCGTCAAGCTGTGTAAAATGAATTACAAATGAAGCATACTCATTTACTATTAACGGCTTATGTTCAAGGTACATTTCAAGTTTATCTGAAAACAGAGTATGTTTAAAAGATAATTCAGATTGTTCATTTTCGCTATCTGCCTCGCTTATATCATGATTACTGTTTTGGCATGATATAAGGATTATTAGCGAAATGAAACCTAATACAATTAAGTTTTTCATTTCTTTCCAAAATTAGTTTTACAATGTAATTTTATATTTAATTAGAGTTGTTTGGTTCTTCGGTTAAGACCAATTATGATATAGGTGGAGCTCTTAAATCAGTTATTGAATTTATTAAAGGATTTTTAGGAATTTCTTTACAGTTTTTTATATAGTTTAAATATGAGGCTATTGAATTTAATTGAATCAAATATTGCTTATTAAAGAATATTGTTTCATGCTCAATAAGATTATTATTTATTTGCGATTTGTCGGAAGAAAAGACCTTGCCCGATGTTAAAATTACAAGTTGTTTCAAATTGCAATTTCTTTCATCATTTTGATTTTGTTCGGAGTGATTATTGTGCTGATGTTTTGTGTTCTCAGATTTATCCTTAAAACATGCTATACCATTATGATGATGGTGGGGAAGAATGCTATGGCTAATTAACGTAAAGTTAATTGCAACAATCAGAAGTATTTTAATGATATTCTTCATTTAAATATTGAGAAATTTCAACACCAAAAAAAACCCAACGAAATGCAATAATTTTTATTTTATATTTATATTGATGCAACTCATTATCAGGTTTTTTGTTTCTTCTTTTTTGCCGCAGGAAACAGAATATTATTGAGAATGAGCCTGTATCCCGGTGAGTTTTTAAATAGATGTAAATCTGTTTCTTTGTCATAAACAAAATGCCGGTAATCCTCGGGGTCATGACCTCCGTACCATGTAAAAGTGCCCCTGCCAATGTTTCCATGAATGTATCTTACTTCATCTGAGCCATCCCGTTCTCCAAGGATTGTTACATTTTTCTTGATGAATTCTTTGTGGAATGCTGTAGTCTGTCCCATGAATCCATGAATGACATTTGCATGGTCCTGAGTCAGCATCGTCGGCACAGGGTCATACTTCGCAGAAAAATCGAAAAGTGTGAAATAGTCATAATCGGGATTATTCAATGCCAGTTCAGTTACGTCAATATTCGAATATTCATAAACGTAAGGGTCCATTATCAGCTTGAAATTCTCAAAAGCAAATGTATTTGAGAAATCCAATTTTGAGTTTACATCAGGGTCTGCAGGGTCGCCGTCGAACATGGAGCCGCAAATATCAATATTCATAGCCGCAATTGCTATGTCGTAAGTATCGGTAGCACTGCACATAGCAAAAAGAAAACCCCCGTTAGCTACAAATTCCGTTATTTTTCGTACTACAGCTTTTTTCAATTCCGATACTTTTGAAAAACCAAGTTTCTTAGCCATTCCTTCGTTTAATGCAACCTGTTCTATATACCAGGGGGCGCTGTTATAGCTTGCCCAGAACTTGCCGTACTGTCCTGTGAAGTCTTCATGATGAAGGTGGAGCCAGTCGTATTTATCGAGCTTTCCACCCATCACTTCTTCATCCCAGATAATGTCATGCTCGATTTCGGCATAATCGAGTGCAAGCCTTACGGCATCGTCCCAGGGCTGTGAGCCGGGAGGTGCATAGACTGCTACTCTCGGTGGCTTTTCAAGTTTAACGACATCCATATTTACATTTTCGCTTTGAACTTCGGCATATATGCTTGCCGCTTGTGCCCCATCAATCTGCTCGAAACTAACTCCACGAACCCTGCATTCCGAAGCATACAAATCGTTATATTCAGTCATAAATGAGCCGCCGCGGTAGTTCAGCAGCCAGTCAACAGGCTGTCCCTGCTTCAATATCCAATAAACCAATCCATAAGCTTTTAAATGGTCAGTCTGCGACAGGTCCATAGGTATTAACAGCTTCTGTGCAAAAACAGGCAGAACAACTGCAAAACCGAAAAGTATTAGTACGCTCTTTAGTAGTAATTTTTTAATCCTGATTTTTATATATTTCATTGATTTTATTTCTTATTTGAAAATTTTATAAAATACAACGGTATTTGGGAGGGTTTATTTTGATTAAAGCTGAAACAGAAAAAACATAACCGGATTTTTACCCCAAAAGACACAATATTTGCAAAAAGTTCACAACGAAAATTTCATTCGTAATTCATAATTCGTAATTCAAATTGAATGACTCACTCAGCCTTTATCACTACTTTCGCAATGTGAGAACCTTGCAAACGCACAAAATAAACACCTGAAGGAAGTCCTTCAGTCGCAAGTTCTAAGTCGAAAGTTTTGCCCGATTCAAGAAATTTGGTCTTTAGAGTTTGAATAGTTCTTCCAAAAATATCAAATAAAATGATTGCCTCGGTTTTATTATTGCCTTCGACTGCAATCGTTATTTTATTAGAAAAAGGATTCGGATAAATATTTAATCTGTCATTTTCTTCTGATATTAATTCATCTTCAACTCCCAGCACAGCTCTGGTTCTGAAATAGGACCATCTCTCATACGAAGTATTAATACCTCTTTGACTTTTCAATATAACATAATAAAATGCCGATGGGACTAAATCTGTGATTGTAATGGTAGTATCAGTTAATAATTCACTAGTCACATCGCTGTTTTCATCATTATTTATTAGGATTAGGTATCTCTCAGCCGTCGGTACATTATTCCACCGCAAAGTTACTTTATTATTTTCTACCCTGGAAGCATATGCAGGATATATCAAATTCGGTGAGTATAAATCATCTTCAAAGGAAATAGTAGAAAATCCACTGTTTTCATCACTCCAGTCGCTTTCCATCGAATCATTGATTGCTTTAACCCATGAGTGATATATTGTATTATATTCCAGATTTTTAATTATAAATGTAGTATCAGTTAATATAGTATCAATTAACGGATGCTCGAAATCATATTGACCGGTATTTCCACCAACTCTAATTGTATCAACTTTTAACCGGTATCTGCCAGCTCCTTTAATTGATGTCCAAGATAATTTAACATCATTCAAGGGTAGATATCCCGGATTATAAATGCTGTAAAATGTTGGTTTGGATAATATCTTATAATTATAACAATTTAATGCAAAATCATTACTCATAAGAATAAATGCAAAATCGTTCTTTGGATAAAATACAGTAATTATCGTATTATAAATTGAAGGTTTGGGTAATTCAAAAGGTAAATATTCTTTTGTCCAGGTATCCCCCCCATCGTTTGTCCTTAATATTTTACCTTCCGCTCCTACAGCTATTCCATTCAGGTCATCAAAAAAATCAATGCTATATAAACGGAATACATCTTCTTCTCTTTCCCTGAATATATTTTTACATTCAAGCCATGTTTCACCGCCATCAACACTTTTATATATACCCGGTTCATATGCACTGCGAAAGTCTCCTACCCACCTGTTAACAGCTACAAATATTTTTTTATCATTTAGAAATTTTATATCGTAAATATTTATGCCCTTATCAAAGTGGGCTGATTGATTCCATGTTGTTCCTCCATCAGTTGTGTTGTATATAAATTCAGTTCCATCTGAAAGACTACGACATTGCAAATAGAACTTTTGAGGAGACAGGCACCAGCAATTTACAACGCGTCCAGCATCCGAAGGAACGGGAATTTTATAAGCAGTAATCCATCCGTAATTCGTTATCAACAAACTGTCATTAAATACTTCTTTTGGATTGTAATAATTATCTTTGTCACTTTGAAGGATAATCCCATTTAAACTATCGCACATTGAAACACTCATGAAACTGTTATTGGAGTCAATAATTCTTTTCTCCCAGGTACCGCCCCTGTCTGTTGTTCGCATTATCATTCCAAAGGTTTTATAATTTTCATACTTACCATAATGGCCTAAATATTCATTTGAATCGCCAACAACCACTATGAAATTTTTTGAAGGATGTGATATGGAAAGGAATCTGAAATTAACGTTTGTTGTATCATAATAGATTATCTCATTTTTACTGGCTTTTTCTGTAAATCTTTTTATTAAATAACGATTATTTTGCCAATTAAAATCGTGGGTTCCACCCATAACTACGAAGTCATTTTCATCAATTCCTGACAAATTTCCCCCTGATTGAGAATAGAAACTCGAGTAAGAAATGTCTGTTGTATCTGCAATTTCCCATCGGTTTGTCAATTGGGAAAACAAATTATAATGTATCGAGAATATACAGATGAACAAACAAAGAAAGAAGTATAGATTTTTCATGTCAGCCTCAAATAAAAATTTAATCAAACTAATTTGAGAATTAGAAATTTAGTTTTTTATAATGAAATAAATCTATAAAAAACGCTTTTCACGCCAGATATTAATTAGTTTTTTAGAAATAACCTTTTTTCTTATAGTAATAACAAAAAAAAATGCAAAATGTTACAGTCGGAATGAAAAATAGGTCATTTCCAAAAATTAGTTGAAAATTTAGATCCTCTTTCAAAATCATTATACATTTAG